>CAMKSQ010000003.1 GCA_946415475.1 uncultured Bacteroidales bacterium | reverse complement strand
CTCCAGGTGACCGTCGGCCTTGCGCTCATACTGCATGAA
Source organism: uncultured Bacteroidales bacterium (assembly GCA_946415475.1). Classification (GTDB taxonomy): domain Bacteria; phylum Bacteroidota; class Bacteroidia; order Bacteroidales; family UBA932; genus Cryptobacteroides. The sequence goes on along the minus strand of CAMKSQ010000003.1, from coordinate 98,924 downwards.
CACCAGGTTCCAGATTTCGATGACCTCGTCGTTGTCCATGTTCACCAGCTCGCGGCCGGGGATTTTGGCGATTTCCTCGTCCGAACGCAGGTCGATATGAATCTCCGAGCAGGGGCCGCAGGGGCCGGTGTCGCCCATCTCCCAGAAGTTGTCGTGCTTGTTGCCGGTGAGCACATGGTCTTCCGGCAGGTGCTTGAGCCAGGCCTTCTTGGCCTCGGTGTCCAGGGCGGTGCCGTCTTCCTCGCTGCCCTCGAATACGGTGGCGTACAGCTTGGTCTTGTCGATCTTGTATACTTCCGTGAGCAGTTCCCAGGCCCAGTCGATGGCCTCTTCCTTGAAGTAGTCGCCAAAGCTCCAGTTGCCCAGCATCTCGAACATGGTGTGGTGCCGGCCGTCGTGGCCCACGGCTTCCAGGTCGTTGTGCTTGCCGCTCACGCGAAGGCACTTCTGGGAGTCCGTTGCACGGGGGAACTTAGGGGCGCTGTTGCCCAGGAAAATGTCCTTGAACTGGTTCATGCCCGCATTGGTGAACATGAGGGTGGGGTCATTCTTGATGACCATGGGCGCCGAGGGCACTACCGTGTGCCCTTTGGAGGCGAAGAAGTCCAGATATTTCTGGCGGATTTCTTTAGATGTCATATATCGTTCTTAATTCATTTCGGTTTAACCTGCAAAGGTACATTTTTTCCTGTAAATATCCTATTTTGGCATTTGGGCAGGATTTTTGTTATCTTTGCAGAATATGGCTCCAGTAGAAAAAAACGGCAGATTAAAGCATTTCGGCAGCATACAACTGCTCATGTCCTTCATTATGGGAGTCGTGCTGTTCCTTTTCTACATGTGGCTCTATGTTTTCGTTTTGGGGCGCGATCTTCCCAAAACCGCCATTCTCAAACTCCAGAACGCCATTTGGAGCACCCGTGTGGACCAGATGTCCAAGCAATTGGACCGGTACGACGAGCTGCTCTCGCTCATGGAAATGCGGGACAACCGCATCTACCGTTCCGTCTATGGCCTGGATGAAATCCCGGAAGCTGTGCGTGGCTCCGGCCTGGGAGGGGAGTACCGCTATGCGGCGCTGGAGGAAACAGCACTGCTGGATATTACCCGCCGCCTGGACGTGCTGGAAAAACGGGCATACATCCAGTCCAAATCCTTTGACGATGTGGCCGTGGTGCAGCAGACCGCCGGTGACATGGCCTCCCACATTCCTGCCATTTCGCCCATGAACACAGATCCCACCACGTACCGGATGAGCAGCCCCTTTGGCTACCGGTCAGACCCGTTGCTGGGGCATACCAAACGGCACACCGGCATGGACTTCGCCTGCCCGCCCGGCAATCCCATCTATGCTACCGGTGACGGCGTGGTCATTCTGGCAGTCTATGACCGCAGCGGCTATGGCCGGCATGTGGAGGTGGACCACGGATTCGGTTACGTGACGCGTTATGCGCACATGTCCCGGCTGGACGTGGAGGTGGGTCAGGTGGTCAAGCGCGGAGACTGCCTCGGCCTGAGTGGCCGCAGCGGCCGTATTACCGGCCCGCACCTGCACTATGAGGTGATTTATCGTAACAATTACGTCAATCCCGCCTGGTACATGGATTTGGATATGCCGTCCAAAGACTATATGGAAATGGTCCGTAAACCTGCAAAGTGATGAAGACAAGATACTCTCGCGCACAGATTGTGACACTGGGAATCCTGCGGTTCCTGGTGGCCACGCTGTCCGTGTCCATTGTCTGCTACATCGTGTTTGCGCTGTTGTTCTCCACGGAAGAGGAGCGTCGGCTCATCAAGGAGAACATCCTCTACCGGAGCCGTTACAAGGAAATGCAGAACAAGGAGAGGCTCATCGGCGATGTGGTGGAAGGCCTGCAGGACAAGGACGATGCCATCTACCGGGAACTCTTTGATACAGAGGCCCCTTCGCTGGATGCGCTTACGGCGGTGGACTTTATCGCTGAGAGCGACTCCCTGTCCGAGAGCTTCTACCAGCGGGCGGCGGCCTCGGCATCGGGCCGGACCATGCTCATGGCCCAGCAGGTGGACAAGAATTTCGACCTTATTTTCCGTCTCCTGGAAGCTCGCCGGGACAGCATCCCGCCGCTCACGCTGCCGCTGAAGGATATGTCCTACGTACAGATGGGCGCGTCCATGGGCATGAAGCAGCATCCGCTGTTCAAAAGGCCGATGCAGCACGACGGCCTGGACCTGATTGCCCCGCAGGGCGCTCCGGTGTACGCCGCCGCCAGCGGCACGGTGTCGCATGTGGTACGTTCGCGTAGGGGATTGGGCAATATCCTCGAAATCGACCATGGAAACGGGTACACTACCCGCTATTGTTTATTGGCTGATATGAATGTGACCCGTGGAACGCATGTCCGGCGCGGCCAGAAGATTGGCACTGTGGGTATTTCCAGCACCATCGCCGCCGCCCACCTGCACTTCGAGGTCCTTTTCAAGGGCACCCCCCGGGACCCGGTGCATTACCTTTTTGCCTCCCTGACCCCGGAAGAATACGCCCGCATGGTCTACATGGCCACCGCCACCTCCCAGTCCCTGGATTAATTCCCGCTACGGTCCATTTCCCGGTCCCGGCCCTCCTCATCCCGGACTTGATCCTCCTCATCCCGGACTTGATCCGGGATCTCCTCGCAGGGTGATCGGTAACATGCTGTATATCAGTCACTTCCCGAAAAATCCTCGTCGCAAAATTGAACGAGGATTTTCAGCATCTCGCTGAGTATCAAACAGATAGAGACTAGACTGGATTTACGGGCGAAGCCAGTGGATGCGGATGCCGTCACGTTCCATACCGCGGAACCAGGTCATCTGGCGTTTGGCAAACTGGTGGATGGCATTGCCCAGCGCTATCACCATATCGTCATAACTCAACTCGCCCAACAGGTACTGCGTAACAAACTTATACTCAAGGCCATAATAGATAAGGTCTTGGGCCGATACCGTCTCCATGAGGCCGCGGACCTCCTCCACCAGCCCCTCCTGCAGGCGCTCTTCCAGCCGCCGGTCGATGCGCGCCACCCGTTCCTCCCGCGAAACCAGCGTACCTATATAATATACGTTCCCCGGAAGAGCCGAGGCCGGCAGCCCGTTCTCCTTCTCAAACTTGTACGCACGGGTAACGGCCTCGATATAAAGGCCGGAACCGCCGCATAGGATGGGAATGGCTTCCGAGGCGCGGACGGCGGCATAGGCATCGGCAAAAGCCTTCTGGTACTGGTAAATGTTGTATTTGGTGCCCGCCGGAACCAGGTCGATCAGGTGGTATGGCACCTCGCCATATTCCCGCAAGTCCTTTCCCGTGCCGATATCCATCCCCACATAAACCTGCCTGCTGTCCGCCGACAGAATCTCCGCATGCCCCATCTGACGGGCCAGCTGCACGGCGTAGCGGGTTTTCCCGGAAGCCGTAGGACCCAGGACACAGATAAGGTCGATGTCTCCCTGCCGATACGCTGCGGCCAGGGCGGCGGGATCCACCACCTCCGGCTCAGGCATGGGAGCCATGGGCGGAATGCCGGGGCGGTCCGGCAACAATTGGGTTCTGTTAAGCTTATTCATTGGTACAAAAATACACATTTTGTCATTCCGAAAGAAGTGAAGAATCTTTTTATTAACTTTGCAGTCCCAAAACAGATCCTTCGGCAAAGCTCAGGATTACAATTATGCCAAAAGCAAAGAGCAGCATACAGATTAAAAACCGCCGGGCCTCGTTCGATTACGAGTTCCTGGAGACCTATACTGCCGGCATCCAGCTGGTGGGTACGGAAATCAAGAGCATCCGTGCGGGCAAAGTGTCCCTGCAGGACGCTTACTGCTTCTTTGTGGGCGGAGAACTCTTTGTGCGTGGCATGAACATCGCCACTTATCACTGGGGCAGCTGGGGCCAGCATGAGCCCGTCCGGGACCGCCGCCTCCTGCTCAACAAAAAGGAGCTCAGGCATTTACAGCAGGCCGATAAACAGAAAGGCCTCACCATCGTGGCCGTGAAGCTCTTTATCGCGGAGAACGGTTTTGCCAAGCTGGTAATTGCCCTGGCCAAGGGTAAGAAGGAGTACGACAAGCGGGAATCCATCAAAGCCAAGGACCTCCGGAGGGAAATGGACCGGAATGGGTATTAATCCAATATTTTCCGGATGGCCGCCATCTATCTGATAATCAACACTTTGCTTATAATCCTCGGCTCTGTTTGCGCCGAGGATTTCCTATAAAGTGCTCACTCATAAGTACTTACCGACCAACCCGTTTTACCCGGCATGGTGGTTAAAGCACAAGGCAAGGCCATAGAGAGGCCTCTGGGCATGGAAGGTGTGCTTTAAGCGGGGTCGGGAAGAGTGGTTAAAGCACAAGGCAAGGCCATAGAGGGGCCTCTGGGCATGGAAGGTGTGCTTTAAGCCCGGTCGGAGCCGGGCGTGACGGGGAGGAGATCCCGGATCAAGTCCGGGATGAGGAGGAGCAGAGCCGGGATGAGGAGGATCAAGTCCGGGATGAGGAGGAGCAGGGCCGGGATGAGGGGAATCAAGTCCGGGATGAGGAGGAGCAGAGCCGGGCATGACGGGGAGTGGGGGAGGGCAGTGGCCCATATTGAAGATTCTTTTTGCAAATTCAAAATAAAGCATTACCTTTGCGGTCCCAAAATATATGTGGATAGATTTGGATTGCTTGCAACCACGTTAAAAAATGCTAAAATAACATTTCATATCAGTGTTTTGTGTTTTTAGCCTCCGCATATAGCCCGGGGCTAATTTTTTTATATATGCAAAACTACTTATTTACCAGCGAATCCGTAAGTGAAGGCCATCCGGACAAGGTGGCGGACCAGATCAGCGACGCCATCCTGGACCAGTTCCTCATGCAGGACCCGGAGGCCAAGGTGGCCTGCGAAAGCTTTTGCTCCACCGGCATGGTGGTGGTGATGGGGGAGGTGAAGGCGGAAGCCTACGTGGACATCCAGAACACTGTCCGCAACACCATCCGTAAAATCGGCTACACCAATGCGGATTATATGTTCGATGCCTCCAGCTGCGGCGTCCTCAGCGCCCTGCATGAGCAGAGTGCGGACATCAACCGCGGCGTAGAGCGCGCCAAGGAGGAAGAGCAGGGCGCCGGCGACCAGGGCATGATGTTCGGTTATGCCTGCCGCGACACGGAAGACTACATGCCCCTCCCGCTGTACCTGAGCCACAAGTTGCTGGAAATCCTGGCCGATATCCGCCACAACGAGCTCTCGCTCATGCCCTATCTGCGGCCGGACGCCAAGAGCCAGTTTACCATCGAGTACGATGGAGAAACCCATGCGCCAGTCAAAGTGCACACCATCGTCCTGAGTACCCAGCACGACGAGTTCGTCCCCAGGACCCTGGGCAAGATGTCCTACGAGAATGCCGTGAAGCAGTTCGGACAGGCCAAGGTCGATTTGGCCATGCAGCAGAAAATCCGCCAGGACGTGGAAACCATCCTGATTCCCCGCCTGAAGGAATCCCTGGCTCCGGAAACGGCTGCGCTCATCCACGACTTCATCCTGCACGTGAACCCCACCGGCAAGTTCGTAATCGGCGGTCCCCACGGAGACACCGGCCTCACCGGACGTAAGATCATTGTCGATACCTACGGCGGCAAGGGTGCCCACGGCGGCGGCGCCTTCTCCGGCAAGGACCCGTCCAAGGTGGACCGCAGCGCGGCGTATGCCGCCCGCTACATCGCCAAGAACCTGGTGGCAGCCGGCGTGGCCGACGAATGCCTGGTGCAGCTGGCCTATGCCATTGGCGTGGCCCAGCCGGTGAGCGTCTTTGTCGATACGTACGGAACCGCCAAGGCGAACCTTTCCGACGGCGAGATCGCCCGGAAAGTCCAGCAGCTGTTCAACCTTACCCCGGCCGGCATCATCAAAAAGTTCCAGCTCAAGAACCCGATCTATGCTCCAACCGCCGCCTACGGCCATATGGGGCGGAAACCTTACAAAAAGACGGTAAAAGTGCAGGGAAAAGAAAAAATTGTTCAATTCTTTGGCTGGGAACTTCTAGATAGTGTTCCTGCCATTAAAAAAGCTTTCAATCTATAAGTTAACCATAGGTTGTTGATAAAAAAAGACGGAATCCTGGCGGGTTCCGTTTTTTATATTGAAAAAAAGTCCTACCTTTGCATCCGGTTAGCAGAAAGATTATTCTACCTATCAATATTTATTTCTATTCAACCTTTTATGAGAAACGCTTTTAAAAGCTTATTGCTCGCATTCACTACGTTGATTGCGGGCACTGTCGCCTATGCTCAGGTGACCACGTCTTCCCTTTCCGGTCGCGTGGTAGACCAGAACGGCGAGCCTGTTATTGGCGCTGCTGTTGTGGCTCAGCACGAGCCCTCCGGTACTATCTACGGCGCCGTGACTAATGCAGACGGTCGTTATACCATTCAAGGTATGCGTACCGGCGGTCCTTACAAGGTAGATTTCACCTGCCTGGGTTATCAGGATGCCACCTACACCGGTGTCACCCTCCAGCTGGCCGAAACCTTCTCCCTGGATGCCAAGATCGCAGAAAGCTCTGAAATGCTGCAGGGTACTGTGGTTATCGCAGACGCCGCCTCCAAGTTCAACTCGCAGGAGCGTACCGGTGCTGTGACCAACATTGCCAGCGATCAGATCACCTCCCTCCCTACGGTCAGCCGTAGCATTACCGACGTTACCCGCCTGTCCCCGTACGGTGGTAACGGCATGAGCTTCGCCGGTTCCGACGGCCGTACTGCCAACTTCACCGTTGACGGTGCCAACTTCAACAACAACTTCGGTCTTAGCTCCAGCCTTCCTGGTGGCGGTAACCCTATCTCTATCGACGCCATTGAGGAAATGCAGGTGGTGATCAGCCCCTTCGATGTCCGCCAGACCAACTTCATCGGCGGTGGTGTCAACGCTATCACCAAGTCCGGTACCAACAAATTCAAGGGTTCCGCTTATGTTTATCATAAGAACGAGAACATGCAGGGTGACGCCGTTGACGGCGAGCAAATCCCCGGTGCCCGCGACAAGAACCGCAGCACTACTTATGGTATGACGTTCGGCGGCCCCATCATCAAGAACAAGCTCTTCTTCTTCGTCAACTTCGAGTACATCCAGATCCCTTCCATCGTGAACCGTTGGAAAGGCTCCGAGGATGGCGTCGGCGATGCCAACAAGTATCTGTCCCGCACCAAGCTGGCAGACCTGCAGGCTGTGAAGGACTATGTGGCTGACACATATGGCTATGACACCGGTTCCTACACCGATTTCCCTGCCAACGAGAATAACATCAAGGTCCTGGCCCGTCTGGACTGGAACATCACCAACAACCATCACCTGGCCCTGCGTTACAACTATACGCAGAACAAGTACTGGCAGTCTCCTAACGCCACCTCCATGGACGGCGGTACCCGTATGAGCCACGCCCGTATGTCGGACTACTCCATGTCCTTCGCCAACTCCATGTACTCCATGAAGAACCTGGTGAGCACCTGGTCTCTGGATCTGAACAGCCGTCTGACGGACAACATGTCCAACCAGTTCCTGTTCACCTTCTCCAAGCTGGACGATGTCCGCGGCACCAACTCCGCCGAGTTCCCCTTCATCGACATCACCAAGGACGATGACAACTACATGGCCCTGGGTTATGAACTCTTCACCTGGAACAACGCCGTGCACAACACCATCGCCAACGTGAAGGATGACCTCACCTGGTACCTTGGTAACCACAAACTCACCGCTGGTCTCAGCTATGAGTATCAGATGGCCGACAACCAGTACATGCGTAACGGTTCCGGTTACTATCGCTTCAACCTCACGGACGACATGTACAATGCCAACGGTTCCCTGAATGCCGCTGCACTGTTCAACTCCACCCCCGAGGTCGTGTGCCTTACCTATGGTTACGACGGCGAAAAGGCTCCTGCAGCCCGTGTGCAGTTCCATAGGGCCGGTATCTACGCCCAGGACGAGTGGAACGCCACCGACCGTTTCAAACTCACCTATGGCCTGCGTCTGGACGGCCTGTTCTTCGACAACAAGGACCTGCTCACCAACGCTGCCATCAAGGAACTCACCTTCTATCCTAAGGCCAAGAACTATCAGGAAACCCATATCGACACCGGTAGATGGCCCAACTCCAGCATTACCGTTTCCCCTCGTATCGGTTTCACCTGGGACGTGCTGGGCAACAAGAGCCTGAAAGTACGTGGTGGTACCGGTCTGTTCAGCGGCCGTCTGCCGCTGGTGTTCTTCACCAACATGCCCACCAACGGTGGTCTGGTGCAGTATCAGGCCCAGCTTAACGCTGGCAAGGGTGTGGATATGGCCCAGTTCGCCGGCCTCATCACCAATGGTGACGGCAAGCCCACGGTGGATGCCCTCCTGAGCAAACTCGCGAGCATGGGTTATCCCACTACCGTAAAGCCTGAGGACGGCACCGTTCCTTCCTCCATCTCCGCAGTAGACCCTGCCTTCAAGATGCCGCAGGTCTGGAAGACCTCCCTGGCTATCGACTATAGCTTCCCGACTTCCTTCCCGTTCAGCATCACGGCTGAAGGTATCTTCAACAAGACTGTCAACGCTGTGTCCATCTCCGACTGGAGCATGGTGAACGTAGGTGGTTTCACCCGCTTCAACGGCGCCGACAACCGCCCGATGTATCCTGCCGGTGCTTACCGTGTAAGCAACGAGGTAGATGGTAAGGCCAAGCAGATCTCTGCCTTCATGCTGGAGAACACCAGCAAGGGCTATGGCTGGAGCGCCAACGTAACCATGAACATGCAGCCCGCGGAGTGGATCAGCCTCATGGCCGCTTACACCCACACCGTGAGCAAGGAAGTAACCGGTATGCCCGGTTCCGCCGCTGAATCCGCTTTCACCTATGTGCCCACTTCCGAAGGCCCCAACTACATTCCGCTGCACAACTCCCAGTATGTGACTCCGGACCGTATCGTGGCTTCCGCTACGGCTCATGACAAGGGTGGTAACCACTATTCCCTCATCTATGAGGCCTCCAGAGGCGGTTACAACTACTCCTTCATGACCACCAACGACATGAATGGTGACGGTTACAACTATGACGCTGTTTACATTCCTACGGACAAGCAGGTTGCCGCCAACGAGTTCCGCTTCGCCTCCAACGACGACCGCGACCGCTTCATGGATTATGTTCACAACGATCCTTACCTGAGCTCCCACCAGGGCCAGTATGCCGAGGCTTACAGCGTGTATTCCCCTTGGCTGCATCGCCTGGACTTCAGCTACAAGCACGACTTCGTGATTAAGTGTGGCCAGAACAAGAACACCCTGCAGCTCAGCCTGGATGTGAAGAACCTCCTGAACCTGTTCAACAGCAGCTGGGGCGTGGCCAAATACCTGAATCCTAAGATCGGTTCCGAGGCCAGAATCCTCAAATACGAAGGATACGACGCCGATGGTTATGCCACCTTCTCCACTCCTTCTGTCATCAACGGCAGCACCCAGACCTTCGTCCCTTACCACAGCCTGGGCCAGTGCTGGTATGCTTCTATCGGTATCAAGTACATGTTTAACTAATCTTCTATCGGCAATCTTATGAAACTCAAATATATCATTGCATCCCTGCTTGCCGGCGTCACACTTTTCAGCGCCTGCGAGAAAGAAGCCGATCACTACCTGAGCGAGATCAAGGTGGACAAGTCCTTCGTGACGTTCCCCAAGGAAGGCGGTACCCAGACCATCAAGCTCACTACTACTGCCAACTGGACCATCGAAATCTCCGAGGACGATGAAGAGTGGCTGGCCGTTTCCCCTGAATCCGGTGCTGCCGGAACGTCTGAAGTCATGCTCGCAACCCTGCCCGATGAGGAAGGTAACGAGACTGAGATTTATGTAATCTGCAATGGCCAGAAACAGATCATCAAGGTTACTCAGGAAGCTGGCGAAAAGCCGGAGCCCGTGGTGATGTCCGTGGCCGAAGCTTTGGATATTATCCGTCCGCTCGGTGATGGCGAGGTAGCCCCCGGTACCTTCCGTATCAAGGGTATCGTCTGTAAAATCACTGAGATCAGCACCCAGTACGGTAATGCTACCTATTATCTGTCCGATGACGGTTCCATGAGCGGCTCTTCCAAGGCTGACTACAACTGGCTTCAGGTTTACCGTGGCTACTGGCTGGACAATCAGCAGTTCACCAAGGGCGATGAATTCGGCATCGGTGATGAACTTGTCATCGAAGGTCAGATTATGGACTACAAGGGCACTCCGGAGACCAAGGAAAAGACCGCTTATGTGGTTTCCATCACCAAGTCCCTCATTGACGTAGCGCCCTTCGACTTTGAGAAGCTCCCTGCTATCGACACCACTTTCCACATGACGGTAACCGCCAAGGAAAGCCCGCTGCTGCTCAATTGCGATTCCGAATGGCTGCAGATTGCCGGCGTTGAAACCGACGGCAGTTACATCCTGCACGCCGACGAAAACTTCAAGACCGCCGAGCGCACCGCTACCATCCTGATCCAGGGCCCTACCGCCCTCAAGACCGTGGCCATCACCCAGAAGGGCATTGAGGCTACCGGTTCCACCGTGAGCGAGGTTATCGCCATGGAGGATGGTTCTATGGTGAAACTCCTGCCCAGCACCGTGGTTGTCGCACTTACCACCAAGGGTGCCGTGCTCTCCGATGGCGAAAGCGCCATCTACGCTTACGGTGACGCTGCCGCTGCCCTCAAGCTCGGCGACGGCGTAAGCCTTGGTGCCACGAAGACCACCTACAACGGTGTTCCGGAACTCAAGGACCTGACCGACATCTTCGTGGACAGCGAAGGCAATCCGGTAACTTATCCGGAAGCCGCCGACATCACGCCCATCATTGCCGAATATACCGCCGCCGAGGCCGACTACATCAAGTTCACCGGCACGCTCACCGTTTCCGGCAACTACCTGAACATCGCCTTCGACGGTGTGGACACCGCCACCAAGCAGGGTTCCATCGTGTATCCTGTGGAGGCGCTTAACGCCGCTTCCTTCGACGGCAAGAAGATCACCGTTACCGGTTTCTTCAACGGCCTGTCCAGCGGTGGTAAGTTCGTGAACATCATCGCCACCAAGATTGTGGAGTATGTGGATAACCCGAAGGGTACGATGACCAATCCTTACACTCCTTCTGAGATTGCCGCTCTCCTGCTGGGAGGCACTACGCTGGACGAGAACGTATATATCGCCGGACGTGTGTCCGCCATCCTTTACGACTTCAGCGCCAGCTATGGCACCGGTACCTTCTGGATTTCCGACGACGGCGTTGCCTATGGCGTCTCCGAGGATAAGAAGAGCACAACCGAGCCCACCAAGGACTTTGAGTGCTACAGCGTGTACTGGTTCGGCCCCGGGATGCAATGGGCAGAAGGCTATGGCCAGCTTGAGGTTGGCGATTACGTCCTTGTCTGTGGTAAGACCACCGTGTACAACGGCGTCGCCGAGACTTCCAGCAAGAATGCTTGGGTGGCCGGTGTCAATGGCCTGGACTCCTTCACGAATGGTCTGGGCAACATGAACGCTCCGTTCAACGTGGCCGGTGCTGAGGCCTATATCGACGCCGTCGAGGCCGTCAAGGCTGCAGCTGCTGAGGCTGGTACTGCCGCTCCTGATTTCCCGGACGTTTGCGTAGGCGGTGTCGTTTCCGCTATCCTTTACGAGTTTAGCGCCAATTATGGCACCGGTACCTTCTGGATTTCAGATGACGGTGTGGCCCATGGTGTGTCCGCCGACAAGAAGAGCACCACCGAGCCCACCAAGGACTTTGAGTGCTACGGTGTGTATTGGGGTGGCTTTGAGAATAAGTGGGTCGAGGGCAATCCTCAGCCGGCTGTGGGTGACAAAGTGATTGTCAAGGGTCAGCTGACCAAATACAACACCACCTACGAGACTGCCAACAAGAAGGCCTGGGTTGCAGAGCACATTCCTGCCAACTAACAGGTTCTCCCTTCTTTAAATAAAAGCCCGAGGCTCCTTGAGAGTCCCGGGCTTTTTTGTTGTATAGAAAGAAAATTGTTGTATATTTGTATTTCAGCACATAAGCATTAATAACTATTTTTAATAATAACCGTATGAAACTCAGAAACCTCTTTATGGCAGTTGTGGCTGGCGCAGCAATGCTCGTCGGCTGTAACAAAGAAGTGGACCTGGGCCCTGCCAAACTGGCTTTGGACCAAACAACGCTTGCGTTTGAGGCCGCCGGTGGCTCCCAGACCTTAAATGTCACGGCCACCCGTGACTGGGCTGTAAGCGGTGTCCCGGAATGGGTCGCCCTCAGCGCAACCTCCGGCAAGGCCGCAGTAGAGGCCCAGCCTGTTAAAATTACTGTCGCGCAGAACACCGAGTACAACCGTTCTGCCACCATCGTGTTTACCATCGGCTTTGCCCGTGCCTCCCTCACCATCGAGCAGGCAGGTCCGGAAGGCGAGATCGACAATGGCGACGGTACCCTGGAGAATCCGTTCAACGTAGCGGGAGTCTTGGAGTATACCCGTTCCCTCCCCGCCGATCAAGCCAGCGAGAAGAATATCTTCTTCGAGGGCAAGATCTCCGAGGTGTCCACCACCTTCGAGGCTAGCGGCACCTATGGCAATGCAACATTCTATGTGGTCGATGAAGACGGCGGCGAAAGCTTCTATGTATACCAGACTTACTATCTGGGCAACCGTAAGTGGAAGAGCGGCGACACCGAAGTTAAACAAGGCGACGAAGTGATTATCTGCGGTAAGGTGGTTAACTTCAAGGGCAACACGCCTGAAACCGTGAGCAAGGGCGGCAGCTTCATCTATAGTCTCAATGGAAAGAGCGAAGGCGGCGCGCCCGGCGACGATGACTATACCAAAGCGGAGGCAAAGACCGTTGCGGAATTCATTGAGCTTGCAGACGAGAGTACGTACTATAAACTCACCGGTAAGGTCTCCAAGTTCAGTTCTAACTATTTCAGCTTCGATCTTACGGACGCATCCGGTACCATCTATGTTTATAGCGTACTTGATGAATATAAGACGGATGAATGGAAGAACAAGATTAAGAATGGTGGCACCATCACCATTGCCGGTAAGTACGAATATTATTCTGCCAAGAGTCAACATGAGGTTGTAAACGCCGCCATCCTTGAATATTCGGATGGTGAAGGTGGCGACGAAGACTACAGCAAAGCTGAGGCAAAGACCGTTGCGGAATTCATCCAGCTTGCAGACAAGAGTACGTACTACAAGCTCACCGGTACGGTATCTAAGTTCAATCCTACTTATTGCAGCTTCGACCTTACGGACGCATCGGGCACCATCTATGTGTATAGCGTGCTTGCTGCCTACAAGACGGATGAGTGGAAGAACAAGATCAAGGACGGAGGCACCATCACTATTGCTGGTAAGTATGAATATTATGCAAACAAGAGCCAGCATGAAGTTGTAGATGCCGCTATCCTTGAGTACACGGATGGAGAAGGCGGCGGAGATGACTATAGCACCGCTGCGTCTAAGACTGTTGCGGAATTCATCCAGCTTGCAGACAAGAGTACGTACTACAAGCTCACCGGTACGGTATCTAAGTTCAATCCTACTTATTGCAGCTTCGACCTTACGGACGCATCGGGCACCATCTATGTGTATAGCGTGCTTGCTGCCTACAAGACGGATGAGTGGAAGAACAAGATCAAGGACGGAGGCACCATCACTATTGCTGGTAAGTATGAATATTATGCAAACAAGAGCCAGCATGAAGTTGTAGATGCCGCTATCCTTGAGTACACGGATGGAGAAGGCGGCGGAGATGACTATAGCACCGCTGCGTCTAAGACTGTTGCGGAATTCATCCAGCTTGCAGACAAGAGTACGTACTACAAGCTCACCGGTACGGTATCTAAGTTCAATCCTACTTATTGCAGCTTCGACCTTACGGACGCATCGGGCACCATCTATGTGTATAGCGTGCTTGCTGCCTACAAGACGGATGAGTGGAAGAACAAGATCAAGGACGGAGGCACCATCACTATTGCTGGTAAGTATGAATATTATGCAAACAAGAGCCAGCATGAAGTTGTAGATGCCGCTATCCTTGAGTACACGGATGGAGAAGGCGGCGGAGATGACTATAGCACCGCTGCGTCTAAGACTGTTGCGGAATTCATCCAGCTTGCAGACAAGAGTACGTACTACAAGCTCACCGGTACGGTATCTAAGTTCAATCCTACTTATTGCAGCTTCGACCTTACGGACGCATCGGGCACCATCTATGTGTATAGCGTGCTTGCTGCCTACAAGACGGATGAGTGGAAGAACAAGATCAAGGACGGAGGCACCATCACTATTGCTGGCAAGTATGACTATTATGCAAACAAGAGCCAGCATGAAGTTGTAGATGCAGCCATCCTTGAATACACGGATGGTCAGGGTGGCGGTGACGAGCCCGCTGGCAATGATGGTCTTACGCTTGAGACTGCTTTTACTGCCAGTGAGGCCCATGCTTGGATAATGGCTAATATTGAGGGTAACAACAACACTGGCGAAACCAAGTATTATGTAAAGGGTAAGGTCCAGAAGATCAACTACAACTACGCTATAGCCAATAACAACCGTGCAGTCTTCTTCATCACGGATGACGGTACGACCAGCGACGCCAGCTTCGAGGCCTATCAGGTCGAATACCTGGAGGGCAAGAAGTGGGTGGAAGGCAATGCCGAGGTGGCTGTTGGAGACGAGGTGGTTCTTTATGGACCTCTGGCCAAGTACAATACCACGGCCGAAACCCAGGGAGGCGGCAAGGCCTACCTATATAGCCTCAACGGTGTTACCACTGCTTCTAGTGGTGGCGATGAACCCGGTGGCGGTGACGAGCCTGGTGGTGGTGACCAACCCGGTGGCGGTGATGGAAACAATGTTTCTTTTGATAAGAGCCAGTTAGCTGCTGCTGCCGACAATGGTGCAACTGTAGCCATGAATGATGTGATTTCCTTCACCAACTCTTCCAACTATAACGGTACTGCGGTAACTGAATTACGCATTTATAAGAGCCAAACCTTTACGGTGAGCGCAGCTTCCGGTTACGTGGTTACCAAGATTGAATTCACCTGCACGGCCAGTGGTACTACCAAACAGGGCCCTGGTTGCTGGGGCGCTGGTGCACCGGCAGGTTATTCTTATAATGATAAGGATGGTGTGTGGGAAGGTTCTTCCAGCTCAGTTGCCTTTACGGCTACAGACAATCAGGTACGTATTGTCTCCCTTAAAGTGACTTACGCTGCCAAATAATCGTTAACCCATGTCCAGAAAACATCTCCTTATAGCGCTGAGTATCCTTCTGGTGGCCATTACGGGCTGCCAGAAGGAGGACTCGGTGGCTCTTAACCCGCGCAGCACTTCGCTCAATGCGGGGGCGGGGAGTGTGTTTGTCGGCGTTGTGGCGCAGGGCGCGTGGACACTCTCCCTGGAGGATCCCTCCACTTCCTCGGCCGCGGCCTGGGCCTCGGTGAATCCCGCTTCGGGCACCGGCTCCCAGAACGATGTCCTGGTAAGCTATTCGGCCAACGACTCCGAGAACGTACGTGAAGTAACGCTGGTGCTCACGCCCGCCCGGGGCGCCGCAGCCCGCGTCACCCTCGTGCAGGCCGCCAAGGCGGAAGAAGCCGTGAGCGGCAGCTATGGCTACGACGTTGCCCCCATGGACTGGCTGGAACTGCCCGCCATGAAGGCCGGCGACGGTCGGGAGCTGTTGGTACACGACATGGCCGGCGGCAAGTACATCAACCGGGGCAAGAGCGGCACCCGCAACTGGTCCTGCTACTGGGACTATAAAGAACACCTGTCCCTGTGGGTTGCCTATCCTCACAACAATGCCCTCAAGGGGAACGGTAGTAGAAATGATGGTTGGGGAGCGATAGATCCTTGCCTACCTGCTAATTTGCAGCCTTTTTTAGGGAATGGCTCTTATGGCGGAGGCTGGACCCGCGGTCACCAAATTCCTGCAGCTGACAGAGCTTCATCCAATGCGGCGGCCCATCGCTCCACCTACTATTCTACCAATCAGACTCCGCAGGCGTATGACTTCAACTCCGGCGTCTGGCTTACCCTTGAAGGACGTGTGCGTAACTTCGCTGCCCAGGCGGACACCCTATACGTGGTAACCGGCTGTTTGTTTGACAAATCCCAGCGGACAAGCGGAAACAACAGCGGCTTCTATGTGAAGATCCCTACCCACTACTTCAAGGCCCTCCTGTATAAAGGCAGCAATAGTGCCGCGGTAACAGATGGTTATATGGCTGCGGGTTTCATTTTCCCTCACGAAAATATTCCTAGTAGCGCTTGTAACGACTACATCTGCTCCATCAGCGAGCTGGAGGAGCAGACCGGCATTGACTTTTTCCCCAACCTGGCCAAAAAGCTGGGCACGGAGAAAGCCATGCGCATAGAAACTGAGGAGCCCAACGATTTCTGGAAAAAGTAACAATAACACTGAGACGTATGAAAAAGTTCTTATATACACTTTCTGTCCTGCTTCTCATAGCGAGTCCCTCCCTGTGGGCGCAGAAAAGCGGGAAGTCCTATGTGATAGGTTTTTACAACCTGGAGAACCTGTTCGACACCTACCATGACGAGGGTCACAACGACTACGAGTACCTGCCGGACGGGGGCAATGAGTGGACTGAGGCTAAGTATACCAAGAAGCTTCAGAACATGGCCAAGGTGATCGCGGAGATGAAGAACGATAATGGCGCCTGGCATGCCGTGCTGGGTGTCTCCGAGGTAGAGAACCGCCACGTTCTGGATGATCTGGTGAACGAGCCCGCCATCGCGGATGCCAATTACCAGATTGTGCACTATGACAGCCCGGACCGCCGCGGTGTGGACTGCGCGTTGTTCTATCGGCCGGAAATCTTCAAATACATTGCCTCCGAGCCCATTCCTTTCACCTTTGACGACAATACCAGCATCGACTGGAGCCAGTGGACCCAGGAGGAGAAGGATGCCTTCCGCACCCGTGACATCCTCATGGTCCGCGGCACCATCGACGGGGAAATGTTCGCCTTCTTCGTGTGCCACCTTCCTTCCCGTCTGGGCGGTAAGGGCGCAGACCTCCGTCCCCGCGGCGCCGAGATTGCCTACAACCGCGCCATGGAGCTGCAGAAGGAGTTCCCGGGCATCAAGATTGTGGTGATGGGCGATATGAACGACAACCCCACGGACATCTCCATGACCCAGTATCTGCATGCAGACAAGGACAACATCGAGGATGTTAAGGGTGACGATGAGTTCTTTGATCCCTTCCTGATCATGATCAAGCACGGCTACAGCTCCCTGTACTACCGGGGCGAGGGCAACATCTTTGATATCGTGATGGTGAACAAGGCCCTGGCCCATGCACCTAAGGGTACCTTCCAGATTCAGCCCATCGTGAAGAAGAAATACTACGGACGTGTATTCTCGAAACCCTTCATGACCAACCAGAGCGGTCAGTACAAGGGCACCCCGTTCCGCACCTTCTCCGGTGGCGCCTTCGTGGGCGGCTTCTCCGACCACTATCCCACTTACATTGTAATCAAGAAGTAATTCATATGAAACGATTTATTCTGACAATTACGGCTGCGTGTGCATCCCTGATGCTCTTCGCCCAGGAACCTACCGGCGGCGTGAAGGGTACGGTGGTGAACCGCAACGGCCGTGTTCCGGTGGAGAATGCCCGCCTTGTCCTGAAATCGGGAGCGGCAGACATCGCCACGGTTACATCGGCCCAGGACGGTACCTTCCTTATCCCCGGCCTGCCGGACGGCAATTACACCCTGGTGATTGATGCCCCCGACTTCCTGCAGAACCAGGTGCAGGTGACCGTACAGGATGGCTATGTGAAGAACATGTTCAACCTGTCCCTCACCGGCGTGGAGCGTGTGAATGAGGCCGATGAAGACAACTTTGCTGCGCTGGACCTGGAGGATAGCGGTTACAACGACAATCCCACCATCCTGTTCGGCAGCAACGACGTGTTCAACAGCATTGCCGGTTACAACTTCTCCTCCGTGCGTTTCCGCGCCCGCGGTTACAGCTCCGAGAGCCAGGACGTGTATCTGGCCGGCATCAAGCTCAACGACGCCATCACCGGTTACAGCCCCTACTCCCTGTGGAGCGGCCTGAACGAGGCCACGCGTTCCAAGGAAAGCGTGAACGGTGCCGAGACCGCAGACTTCGGCTTTGGCGGTTACAATGGCGCCACCAACATCTTTGGTACGGCCTCCGAGATGCGTAAAGGCTTCCGGGTGAGTGCGCTCACCAACAGCAGTTTGTACCGTCTGCGCGTGATGGCTTCCTATGCCACCGGCATGATGGATAACGGCTGGTCTTTCGCCGCCAACGTGAGCGCCCGTCTGGGCGGTAACGACTGGACCAAGGGCGTGTTCTATCGCTCCCTGGCTTACTATCTGGCAGCTGACAAGAAAATCAACGACCAGCATACCCTGAGCTTCGTTTTCTTCGCCACTCCCGGTGAACGCGGCGCCCAGATGGCCTCCACCCAGGAAGTGTACGACCTGGTAGGTGACAACATGTACAACTCCAACTGGGGTTACCAGAACGGCAAGGTGCGCAACGCCCGCGTGCGTAAGACGCATGAGCCAGTGGCCATCGTGAAATGGGCTTTCACTCCTTCCGACAAAGTGGAAGGAAGCCTGACCGCCCTGTTCCGTTTCGGTCGCAACGGTTATACGGCTCTGGACTGGTACGATGCCCAGGATCCCCGTCCGGATTACTACCGCAACCTGCCCAGCTATTATTACGGCACGGTGAACGGCGTATATGAGCCGGACCTCAACCGCAACAACCCGGACAAGTACATGACGGCCTACAATGTGTGGAGTCACGCCAATATGTACCCGGAACTCACCCAGATTGACTGGGACCGTCTGTACCGGATTAACTACAATTCGGACAACCATCGTTCCAAGTATGTGCAGGAAGAGCGCCGCACGGACCAGCGGGACCTGAACCTGAATCTCCATCTCAAGGCCCGTCCGGCAGACTTCGTCACCCTCACCGGTGGCCTGGATGCCCGCGTGAACCGCACGGAATATTATAAGGTGATTGAAGACCTCCTGGGCGGTTGGTACTTCGTGGATGTGGACAACTTCGCAGAACGCGACTTCGCCGCCAGCCAGTACCGTACCCAGAACGACCTTGACTACTATCTCCAGAACGGTAAGTCCCGCCTGCTTACCAAGGGAGACAAATACGGCTACGACTACTACGCCCAGGTGCGCAACTTCGGTGGCTGGTTCAGCGCCAAGTTCACTGCCGGTCCTTTCAGCGCCCAGCTCTCCGGTCGTGCCGGTTATGAGAGCTTCTGGCGTGAGGGTCTTATCCGCAAGGGTCTGTTCCCGGGCCTGGATGCCAATGGCAACAAGCTCATCGACCCGAATACCGGTGAAATTATCGAACCCACCTATGAGGCCGATGGTAGCGTTACCACCTCTCTGGGTAAGTCCAAGCGGGCCGAATTCTTCACCTACGCAGGCAAGCTGAACCTGAACCTGGTGATCGGCGGCAACATGCGTGTCTATGGCAACGTGGGCTACTTCAACGATGCACCCAAGTTCAACCAGGTGTTCCTGAGTCCCCGTACCCGCAACTCCATGGTGCCGGAGCTGAAGACCATCAAGACCTTCGCTTCCGACATCAACTGGCAGTACAGCGGCAACGGTATCAATGTGCGCGTCACGGGCTACTGGACCAAGATTTGGGACCAGAGCAAGGTGATGAGCGCCTTTGATGACCTCCAGAACGCCTTCTCCAACTTTGCTATCAGCGGCATCAACCAGCGCCACATGGGTATCGAGCTGGGCTTCAAGGTGCCTACCTACATCGTACCCAACCTCTCCATCCAAGGTGTGCTGGCCCTCGGTGAGTACATCTACACCTCTACGCCGCGCATGACCCAGACCGTGGATAACAGTGCAGACGTGGTGATGTCGGATGTCCTGGTTCCTTACTGGACCAAGACCCAGCTTCAGGACGGGACCATCACGCAGAAGCACTATGTGCCTTCTACGCCGCAGACGGCTGCCAGCCTGGGCCTGAGCTACAACTACAACTACTGGTTCGTCGAGGCTGATGTCGAGTGCTTCGACCGTGCCTATCTGGACATGAACCCGCTGTACCGTACGGACTACGCCGTGGCTGGTCTGGACAACGAGATTACCGACAAGGAAATCCAGTACATGACCACCCAGGAGCAGTTCAAGACCGCATGGCTGGTGAATGCTTCCGTAGGTAAGTCCTGGTTCATCCAGCGCAAGTACCAGCTGGGCTTCTCCCTGAATGTGAAGAACCTGCTGAACAACCGTGGCGTAAAGACCGGTGGTTATGAGCAAACCCGTATGGTGGACAACACCGCCTCCAAGGAGCGCTATTACCGTTTCGACTCCCGTTATTACTACAATCCGGGTATCAACTACATGCTTAACATTTACTTCAGATTCTAAGAGCCATGAAAAAGACATTATTTGCCCTTGCCGCCCTTGCGGCCCTCGTTTCCTGCAAGAGTCTGAAAAATGAGTGGGATCCCGTATTTGACAACGGGAAGAACAAACCGGCCAAGGAAACTTTCTATACGGATATCGACATGACCAACATGGGTATGCGGAGGGTTTCCATTGCCGACCTCAAAGCTTTGTACCAGGGAAAACCTACGCTTGTGAGCGGGAACGTCTGGATCAAAGGCCAGGTAACCACCAGCGACCAGAGCGGTAACATCTACAACGAGATTTACCTCCAGGACGACAGTGGTGCCATCGACCTTAAGCTGGGCCGTTCATCCCTGTATAATGAGTATAAACTGGGACAATGGGTCTATGTGAAGTGCGACGGCCTCACGCTGGGCAGCTACAACGGCATGCCGCAGCTGGGCTTCGCCGCCGACGAAACCACCACCAACGAGTACGATACCTCCTATATCCAGCTCCAGGCCTTGATTGACGAACATGTGTTCAAGGGAGAACAGGATACGCCCGTCAAGCCCGCCGTGGTTTCCGAGGACGAAATCAAGAAAGCTCTCAGCAAAGGCACCCAGGATCCGCTTTGGGGTATGCTCATCACGGTGCAGGGTCTTACCTATGGTAACCAGATTTTCGCCCTCTTCTATCCCAACCCCAACATGGCCCACAAGAGCGGCAACCCGGAAAACCGTGTGTTCCTCTCCGACGCCGGAACCTGGGGTGTCGATACCTGGGCCTGCACCAAGGCCGGATTTATCGGCTATTTGAATGAGGGTGTATGGGATGCCGCCCAGGTGGGTAGTGGTGCAACACGCTATGGTACCATCATGGGTACGCCCAACCAGTACCTGAGCGACGACGTGGCCAAGAAGTTCGGCTCCGACGCCTTCCTCACTTACAAGGAAATCATGATCAAGTACGCCTCCGCCAACTACATCTCCCACTACTTCAAGCTGGGTTCCACCGATGTACAGGTACGTACCAGCGGTTATGCCAAGTTTGCGGACAAGGTAATCGACGAGGATATCCTTGCGGGTGCTCCCGTGGATATCACCGGTATCATTACCCTCTATTCCGGCGCCGCCCAGTTCACCCTGGTCGATGACCCTTCCATCTCTGTGGTAATTGAATAATTCCATGCATAAATTAATGACAATAGCCAGGCTCGCGGGCCTGGCTTTGCTCTTGACCATGAGCGCTTGTAAATCCAACACCAACATCTTCCTGCAGGAGTGGGACACCCCGTACGGCACCGCTCCCTTCTCCAAAATCACCGAGGACCAGTACCTGCCGGCCTTCAAGGCGGGTATCGAGGAAGCCCGGAAAAACGTTCAGGCCATCGTGGACAATCCGGAGGCCCCTACTTTCGAGAATACCGTTCTGGCTTATGAGAACGCCAGCCCCATCCTGGACAAGGTGCAGGGCGTGTTCTTCAACCTGTCGGAGAGTGAGTCCACCCCCGGCATGCAGTCCATCGAGGAGGAAGTAATTCCCCTGGTAACGGAGCTGGAGAACGATATCTTCATGAACGAGGCCTTCTTTGCCCGCGTAAAGGCCGTTTTCGAGGCTTCTGACGCACTTTCTCGTGAGCAGCAGATGGTGGTAAAGAAACTCTACCAAAGCTTCGAGAGAAACGGCGTAGGACTTGACGATGCCGGCAAGAAGCGCTTCGCGGAAATCAGCACCCGTCTGGGTACCCTTTCCCAGAAGTTCGGCCAGAACCTCCTGGCCGAGAACAACGCCTTCAAGGAAGCTACGGGCATCACCGTTAGCGAGTATTACGACTTCATGAGCTCCTGCCCGGACCGTGAAAAGCGTGAGCAGGTGTTCAAAGCCTATTCGGCCCGCTGCAACAACGGGAATGCCCAGGACAACAACGCCATCGTCCTGGAAATCCTGAAGTTACGCGCCGAAATGGCGCAGCTGCTGGGCTATCCGTCCTTCGCGGCTTTCCAGCTGTCCAACAAGATGGCCGGCGACCCCGCCACGGTGGATGCCTTCCTGCAGCCCATCATGGATGCCGCCATGCGCAAGGCCAAGGAAGAGAGGGCCGATATGGAAAAGCTGGCCGGTCACAAGATCGAAGCCTGGGACTGGGGCTATTATGCCGAGAAAGTGCGTGCGCAGAAGTACGCGCTGGACGAGTCCCAGACCAAGCCTTACTTCCAGGCCGACAGCGTCCTCAAGGGCGTTTTCACGGCCGCCGAGCGCATCTATGGCATTTGCATCGAGCCTGCTCCGGAAGTAGAGGTCTATAACCCGACGGTGAATGCGTACAAGCTTTCGGAACCGGACGGCACCCTTATCGGTATATTCTACCGGGATTACTATGTGCGTCCCACCAAGCGCGGCGGCGCCTGGATGAACAACTTCCGTGAGGAAGAGGCCGGCGTGCGTCCTATCATCGTGAATGTGTGCAACTTCCCGGCGCCGGGTGACGATCCCACGGATGCCAGGCCCAGCCTGCTCACCATCGACAATGTGACTACTGCCTTCCACGAGTTCGGCCATGCCCTGCACGGCTTCCTGGCCCAGGGCAACTACAAGAGCGTTTCCGGCACCAACGTGGCCCGCGACTTTGTGGAGATGTTCTCCCAGTTCAACGAGAATTTCGCCTTTGTGCCGGAGATTTTACAGGCCTATGCCAACGATTACCGCACCGGCGAGCCCATCCCGCAGGAGCTGGTGGAAAAGGTCCGCAAGAGCCTGAAATTCAACCAGGGCTTCACCACGGGCGAACTTTGCGCCGCCTCCATCCTGGACATGAAATGGCATGAACTTTCTGCGGAGGAGCTGGCAGCCTTCAACGGCCCCGACGACATCCGCGCCTTTGAGGAGAAAGTGTGCAAGGAGATGGGCCTGGTGGACGAGATTATCCCGCGCTACCGCACCACCTACTTCAACCACATCTTCAACAGCGGCTACAGCGCCGGCTACTACAGCTATCTGTGGAGCGAGGTCCTGGCCGTGGATGCCTGGGAGAAATTCCTTGCCGATGGTGTCTTCAACAAGGCCACGGCGGAAAGCTTCCGCAAGACCTTCCTGGAGAAAGGCGGCAGCGAGGAACCCATGGTGCTGTACCGGCAGTTCCGCGGCGCCAACCCCGACCCCGCCGCCCTCATGCGTGCACGGGGACTGGAATAGACTTATTTAATATAACTGGTAAGTACTTTCATGCCAGCGTCGGGGACAAAGCAAATGTCGTCGGCGCTGGCAGGTATAAGGACGGTCTCACCCTGCTTTATGTCCACTGTTTCACCGTCCACTTCCAGCGAGCCGCTGCCTTCCAGGCACATGACTACCAGGAAGGAGTCCAGCTCCGACAAGTCTTTGGCGTAGGGGAGCGTGAGATCGTAAACGCTGGTGGTGAAATAGGGGCAGCTCACCAGCTCCACTTCCTCGTTTTCCTCCGGTGTATAGGCCGTGCGGTAATTGTCGTATACTTTATAGTCGATGGCGTCCTTGGCCAACTCCGTGTGTACTTCCCGAGGCTTGCCGTCCAGGCCCAGCCGTCCGTAGTCATAGATGCGGTAGGTGATGTCCGAAGTCTGCTGGATTTCTGCAATGAAGCAGCCGCCGCAGATGGCGTGGATGCGGCCGGCCGGCAGGAAGAAGACATCGCCGGGATGCACCTCGTGGCGGGCCAGGACCTCTGTAATGGTACCATCGGCCACCTTGGCGGCATATTCTTCCGGCGTGATGCTTTGGGTGAGTCCGGCAAGCAGGTGGGCGCCCGGCTCGGCATCCACTACATACCACATTTCCGTTTTGCCCTTGGAACCGTTGTGCCGTCTGGCGGCCAGCTCGTCGTTCGGGTGCACCTGTATGCTCAGGTCCGTGAGCGCGTCGATAAACTTGATTAGGAGCGGGAACTCGTCGCCGGTGTTCTCGTACACGTGTTTTCCTACCAGTTGGTCCTTGTATTCGTGCACCAGCGAGGCAATGCTCCGGCCGGCCAGGGGGCCATCGGCCACTACGCTCTCGCTTCCTTTTACGCCGGAGAGCTCCCAGCTTTCGCCAATGTGTTGCTGATCGGTCTCAATGCCTTTATACGGAGCGATTTTCTCGCCGCCCCACACCAGGGTCTTCAGGATGGGATTAAATTTCAAGGGTGTCATATCAGTGCTATTGATTCATTAATTCAAACAGTTTTGCTGCGCATCCCCGGGCCGATACCAGCGGGTCGCGTCCCGTTTCCGGAATCACGTAGGGGATACCGGCCCGCCAGAGCATGTCCAGACCTTCCTTTTCGCCTTCCGGCGGGGCTACCACCATGCCGTCTACGCGCTGGCTGCGGAATACATCGGCCAGGCGCTGGAAACGGATGGGGTCCCAGCGGGAGTAGCCAAAGAGAAGGGTGCAGCCTTGTGGCAGCGCCAGACGCTCCAGCTCCGCGGAGAGACTGCCGTAGTAGGCATCGGCCGGGTCCGGCAGAATAACGCCAACCACGCGTTTTTTGGGGACGACGGACTGCGTGGGCTCCGCCTGCCTGTACCCCAGGCGCCGTGCCGTTTCCAGGATGCGCTCCCGCGTCTGGGCGCCCACCCGATATTTGGGTTTTCCGTCGGCGTCCAGGCGGCTGTTCATCACAAAGGAGACTAGCGCCACGGAGACGCCGGCTTCTTGTGCTATGTCCTTGAGCGTGACGGGATTAGGCATGGTTTGATTCGTATTGGTCCAGGGCCTGGGCCATGAGCGCCCGGCCGCGCTCGGCGATTTCCTGCGCGTGGGAATAGCCATAGACCCCGTGATAGGTGTCGAAGGGAAGGTCCACCAGGATGTCCGGCGGGGTGAGCGCGATGCCCATGCGGGCAATGGTGCAGTTCATGATGCCAAAGCTGCGCTGGAGGATTTTCACCATGTTGTCGCTGGCGTTTACCGGGAGGTGGTCTTCGGCGGCATCGGCCACCAGGCGGAACTCCTGGAGGGTGGTTTCGATGCGTCCGAGGAGGTTTTTCTCCTGGGCGCTTTTTTGCAGGGCGGCGCGGCTGTCCAGGAAGCCCTGGATCTCTGCGGCGTCTATCTGGTTCACGTTAAAGCCCACCAGGATGTCCCCGGGGGTGCGTTCTACGCGGTTGAGGGGGAAGGTGTTCACCATGCCGCCGTCCACCAGTGTGCGGCCGCCAATCTGTGCAGGCTTGAACATGGACGGGATGGAGATGGAGGCGCGGATGGCGTCAAAAAGGGGCCCTTTCCGGAAAATCACTTCTTCGCCGGTGTACAGGTCTGTGGCCACGGCGGTGAAGGGGATGGGGAGGTCTTCAATGTTCACATCCGGCACCCGTTCCTTGATGGCGCTGATCACTTTTTCTCCCTTTACCAGGTAGTTTTTGCTTACGGAAAAGTCCATAAGGGCCACCACCTTTACGGGGTCCAGGCCAAAGAGCCATTCTTTGAAGGCCTGCAGCCCCCCGGCGGCGTAGATGCCGCCCACCAGCGAACCGGCGCTTACCCCGGCTACGGAGGAAATCTCATAGCCGCGGTCCAGGAGTTCTTCGATGGCGCCAATATAAGCGAATCCGCGCGGCCCGCCACTGGCCAGCGCAAGTGCAACCTTCTTATTCATAGTAATTTTGTTTAGTCTTTTTTGGGGTAAGGACCACGCTTCCGTCAAAGACGATGGTAGTTTGTCCCCTCCTCATCCGGAAGGAAAAAGGGGCATCGGCAACGGCCGAAAGGCGGCCGCAGCGCAGCCATGAGGTCTCTTTCTGCAGGCCTTCCGTGCAGCCTTCCCAGCAGTGCTTGCAACCGCCGGGCCGGCGGCCAAAGTAGCGGACCGGCCCCTGAGTGGGCGTAAACCGTACTTCCCC
This sequence comes from uncultured Bacteroidales bacterium, assembly GCA_946415475.1. Classification (GTDB taxonomy): domain Bacteria; phylum Bacteroidota; class Bacteroidia; order Bacteroidales; family UBA932; genus Cryptobacteroides. The sequence continues at coordinate 72,610 of CAMKSQ010000003.1, read as the reverse complement.
TTGGGCCGATTCCACCTTCAGGGCACCGTCCGGGTAAAAGGTGAGCCGCTGCTGCCGGGCGCCTTTCAGGTACACGTACACGCGGCCGGCGGGCCCTTTTCGGGCGAACACCTGCTGCGGCCTTTCCCGGCACAGGGAGAGTCCGGCGCCGGGCGCAAGAAGGGAGTTTCCCTTGACCACCCAGCTGCGCAGTTCCCCGTTCACCTTGTCCAGCACCCACTCGCAGCGCCTGCCGCGGACCACAATTTGCGTATCGCCTTCCGTATAAAGCAGTTTTCCTTTGACGATGCGCTTTTCCTGCGGCGTGGTGTCCTTGAGGAGAAAATCCTCCTGCGCCACCACTTCCGTGCCCTTGCGGAGCTCAAAACAGAGTCGGTATTCGCCCTTGCAGCGCATGCGGGGCAGTTTTACGCGGAAGCTTTCCTCCTGTTGCGCAGGCGTTTGGAAACGGAGCTCCCGCTCCCGGTACCAGAAGGGACGCTTGCCGTTTCGCTCCACCCAGTAGTGGAGGGTGAAGGCGCTTAGGTCGATGAAATCGTGCTTATTATGGAGCGTGCAGAGACCCTTTTCCGGGTCTTCCAGCGTGATGCTTACGTTTTGGTACGTTCGTTTGAGAGGAAGAAGGAGGCTGTCCGCGCGGACGGTTTCCCAGGCGGGGAAGTCCGGGCCCATTGCTTTGTAAAAGCCCAGCGCATGGCACTGCTCCCGGGTTAAGGTACTGTCTTGCAGGGCGTTGATGTTGGCTTTGCGCATCCGGGCGAATTCCTCTTGGGGAAGCTTGGCGCCCCCTTGCAGCCGGATACCCTTGTAATGCGGCTGCCGGCCGTTAAACAGGGCATTCTCCTGCCTGTAGAAGCTAACCGGGTGCTCGCTCACTTTCCCGTTCACCGTGAAGCGGAGGGTGTAAATGTCCGGCGTTTCCGGCGTCCAGGGGCGCACGGCGCGGATGCTGTCCGTGAGGGTGCTTATGGCACCGTGGAAGGAGAAGATGGCATCGGCAACGGTGACGCTGTCCGGATCCATGAGCTCGTAAAAGACCTCCGTGGGCCGGGTGGCCGCCATGTGGATGCGGAATATTCCGGTGTTGAGGTCCGGGGTGAGGGTGGATACGGTGCGGAAGGTAAAATCACCCTCCTGTGCCCCTGCAGTGAGGCTCAGTGCAAACAGCAGCGTAGCAAGGAGGGCGCGTTTCATTATTTCTCGGGCAGTTCTTCCACCAATTCGTAGTCCAAGAGCTTTTGCTCCAGCGAGGTGCCTTTTACGCGGATGCGGAGCGGGTCTCCCAGCCGGATGGAACGGTGAGAGCGGCGCCCCACGGCCCGGTAGTGCTCTTCGTCGTAAATGAAAAAGTCGCTCTTGATAGTGCGGTAGGGGACCATGCCCTCGATTTTGGTCGGTTCGATTTCCACGTAAATGCCCCATTCAGTGACACCGGAAACGTGGCCGTCGAACTCCTGGCCCACTTTGTCCTGCATGAATTCCACCAGTTTGTACTTGATGCTCTCGCGTTCCGCCTCTGCCGCCACGTTCTCCCGCTCGGAGGCGTGCTTGCATTCCAGCGTGTAAAAGTCCTTGGAGGCCGATGCGCCGCCGGCGAGGTACTGGGCCAGCAGGCGGTGTACCATCATGTCCGGATAGCGGCGGATAGGGGAGGTGAAGTGCGTATAGTAGGGGAAGGCCAGGCCATAATGGCCGATGTTTTCCGTGGAGTAGCAAGCCTTGGCCATGGAGCGCAGGGCCAGGATTTGGATGGCGCCCAGCTCCGGCTTGTCCTTGGCGTCCTTCATGAGGCCGTTGAGCGTTTTGGCCACGTCCTTTCCGTCCTCGATGGGGCCTACTTTGTAGCCGAAGTGGGACGCGAAGTCCCGCAGGCCGCTCAGTTTTTCCATGTTGGGCAGGTCGTGGATACGGTACACGAAGGTTTTCTTGGCTTTGGCAACATATTCCGCTACGCTGCGGTTGGCCAGGAGCATGAATTCCTCGATGAGCCAGTTGGCTTCCTTGGAGAACTTCTGGTGCACGCCGATGGGTTTGCCGTCAGCGTCCACATCCACTTTCATTTCCGGGCGCTCGAAGTTCACGGCACCGGCCTTGAAGCGTTTGGCGCGGAGCTTGGCGGCCAGCCCGTTGAGGGTGAGAATGGCCTCCTGGATGGGTTCAGGTACGTCTGCCGGCTTGGCGCCTTCGATGATGGCCTGCGCGCCTTCATAATCGAAGCGATAATCGGAAATGATTTCCGTGCGGCCGAACCAAGGGTTCAAGACCTTGGCCTGCGGCGTGAGTTCGAAGACGGCCGAGAAAGTGAGTTTTTCCTCGTTGGGGCGCAGGGAGCAAAGCTTGTTGGAGAGCTTCTCCGGCAGCATGGGCACGGTGCGGTCCACCAGATACACGGAGGTGCCGCGGGCCTCGGCTTCCTTGTCCACCGCTGAGCCGGGCTGCACGTAGTAGGTGACATCGGCAATGTGGATGCCTACCTCGAAGTTGCCGTTGTCCAGTTTGCGGAAGCTGAGGGCATCGTCAAAGTCCTTTGCGTCTGTAGGGTCGATGGTGAAGGTGAGCACTTCGCGGAAGTCTTTGCGGTCCTTGCGGTCCTTGGGCGTGATGACGTCCGGGATCTGGTCCGCGGCTTTTTCCACGTGCGACTCGAACTTGTACGGGAGGCCGAATTCCGCCAGGATGGCGTGCATCTCGGTATCGTTCTCGCCGGGCATGCCCAGGATATCCACTACGTGGCCGTAGGGGCAGTTGGCGCCGCGCTCCCAGCCATCGACAACGGCCGCGACCTTCATGCCGCGCTTGCCGCCTTTGGGAACGGGAACTTCGATGTCATAGGGCATGGTCTTGGAGCTCATGAGCACCCAGGCCTGCTTGCCCACCGTATGCAGAATGCCCACGAACGGGCGTCCGGAGCGTTCCACCACGGCGACGATCTCGCCGCTGCGCCGCTTGGCCTGGCCGGTCCGCTCCTGCGTCACGGCCACGCGCACGGTGTCTCCGTGCAATGCCCCGCGGGTCTTGGAGGCCTTTACATAGACGTCCTCCTCCTGGCCCTCGATGCGTACAAATACAAACCCTTCCCGCGACATCAGGGCCTTCCCCACGAATTCGGGGACCACCCTTGCCTTCTTCTTCCTGGAACTGCGATTCTTGCTCCGATTATTGCGTTTTCCCATATTACTCGATAAATCGAGTACAAAGATACGCAAAATCCTGCAAATTGCCGCCTGGGCCCTCCGGCTCGGTGCCCTGGCCGTGGTCCCTGCCCTGGCCTGGCACTTCCGGCCGCGATTACAAAAAATCGCGCTCCTACACCCTTCCAGCTGTAAACGCGGCAACGATTTCGGCCGATAGGGCCGTTTTCCCAGCCGCGATTACAAAAAATCGGCCCTACAGCCCCCTCTGGCTGTAAACGCGGCTAAGGGGCAAGGCCAGGCGACAGGAAGGCCGCACGGCAGAGCAGAGCCGCAAGCCCGGCCCGCTACAGCAGCGAAACGAGCAGGTAAACGAAGTGGGCAATGATGCCTGCGCAGAGACCGGCGATGGCGTGGGCGGCAATGGCCTTGGAGATGACTTTGCGGTAGCCCAGGGAGTCCAGCATAGCGGTGTGGGTGGACAGGAAGCCGCTCCAGCACATGCCGCTGGCGGTGAACACGGCAATAGCGTTGCCGTCCAGGATGCCCGCAGCGTTGAAGGTGGGCAGCAGGCCCAGCGAGGCACCCACGGCACCCAGGGAGGTCATCGGGAAAGCGATGAGTTCCATGTGCTGGAAGCCAAACAGCCACTCGAACACCCAATGAATCTTTTCTGCCAGCCAGGGCAGGATGGGAACGCCTTGTGACGATGAGCCATCGTACACGCCGGACGGCCCGGCGCCGAAGGTAATCATGATCACCGCCGTAGTGATGATAAGGACGCCCGGAATAATCTGCAGGCCCAGTTCCACACCATTTTTACCACCGTCCAGGATAGCGTTCAGGAAACGCATGAAGATGCCGTCCTTTTTGGTCTGCTCTACATGCTTGTCCTCGATTTCTTCGGCCACTTGGTTCTGCACCGGGGTATCCAGTTCCGGATAGGCCTTCAGGCAGCTGCGCTGCATCAGGCGCGTAGAGATAATCGACCCGCAAAAAGCACCGAAAAGACCTACAAGTGCACCTGCCAGATGGCCATAGCCTATCATGGTGATAATCACCACGAACCCCATGCCGAAGGCCGTGCCGAAGTTGGTGAGGGAAATGAGCTGGTACTTCTTGAAATAGGCGCTGAACGTCTTGTCCTTGGACAGGGCGATGATGGCAGGGTTGTCCGACAGGAAAGTCATCACGGCACCCAGTGCCGCCACGCCAGGAAGGTTGTAGAGCGGCTTCATGAGCGGGCGCAGGAAACGCTCCAGGAGCGTCACCACGCCAAATTCCGACATCAGCTTGGACAGCGCGCCCGTGAGTACGGTAATGCCCATCAGGTAGAACACGGTATTGAGCAGCAGGTCGTGTGCCGTGTTCATGATGGTTTTAAGCATGTTGCCGCTCCCCATGCGCCACCCCAGCAGGGAGAATACCGCAATAAGGACGGTCAGAAAAACGAGTGCCTCTACGGTTGAGCGGCGGATACGGGATTGCTGCTTCATGACGCTTTGCGCTTATGGTATTTGTTGATAATCTTCACAAAATCAAAGTAATAGGTAAGGCCGACAGATGCGCTCACCTTCTTGGAGGCGCTCTCCGTCCAGGCCACGGCATGGATGCGGAGGTCGCTGTTTCCGAGCGGGAAAAATTCCATACCTCCGCCGGCAACCCAATAATAGGCGCCGGGAGGAAGGGTCATGTCGAAGGGATTGCCTTCATCGTCCACATTCTGGTCATTCTCGTCATAGGATCCCTTGATGAAGAGATTCCATTTGTCGTTGATCCGGAAGTCCATCTTGGCGATGACGGTACCGTCGAACTGCGCCTTTTTCTGTGTAAGGCAGCGGCGGTACATCAAATCCAGCTCCAGGGCCACCACCGAGCCCATCTGGAAACGGTTGCCCAAAGCCAGATAGCCCATCATGTGATGGTAATAATCGTCAATCCAGTTCACGCTCCACTTGGTTTCCCACCAGGGGAAGAAGCTACCGCTCCAGCATAGGCCCACATTAAAGCGCGTCAGATTGCCGCCATGTAGCGGAGAATGCGTTACCTGCAGCTCCAGCTCCTGGCCTTCCTTGGGACGGAAAAACACCGAGCCGCCCAGGCCATACACCTGCTGGATGCCGTTGCAGAAGCCGCTGTAATAATATACGTCGATAGGGGCGTCATCCCACTCGTACCCGCCAATAAAGATGGGCAGCTTGCCCCCGGAAATGCTCCATTTGGGCGAAATGTCCCAGGTGAGGGAAATAATGTCCGTGCCGTTGAGCGGGTTTTTGGCGTCGTAAATGGGTTTGGTAAGCCTGTGGCGGAAACGGAAACGCAGAGACGGGCCAATGTGCCCCATTACCTGGACATTCAGGAAATCTGCGCTGACGCCCGGTTTCCCTTGATTCACGACAAACGCGCCCCTGGCCTCAATAGCAGCATAATCTACCTGGGCCGATGCAAGCACGCTTGTCATCAGCAGGCACATTATAATAAGGAAGGTTTTTCTCATCAAAGTTTTGTGGTTAGCGAACGCAAAGATAGCAATTTAATGCGTACCTTTGTACGTTATGCAGAAAAAAGAATTGGAAATTATGGCCCCTGCCGGCGGGTTCGACTGCCTGCATGCGGCCATTCAGGGCGGTGCCAACTCCGTGTACTTTGGGATTGGCCACCTGAACATGCGCTCGCATTCGGCCGGCAACTTCACCCGGGAGGACCTTCCGGAGATCATGCGCCTTTGCCGGGAAAACGGCGTCAAAGCCTATATGACCCTGAATATCACCCTGTACGAGGAAGACTTGCAAGCGGCGTACGACACCCTGGACGCCGCCAAGGCGGTGGGCGTGGATGCCATCATCGCCTCGGATATGGCGGCCATTCTGTATTGCCGCCGGATTGGCCTGGAGGTGCATATTTCCACCCAGCTGAGCATCTCCAACATTGAGGCACTCCGCTTTTACGCCCAGTTTGCGGATGTAGTAGTGCTGGCGCGGGAACTCACCCTGGAGCAGGTGAAGGCCATTCATGAAGCCATTGTCGCTGAGGAGATTACGGGCCCGTCCGGAGCGCTCGTCCGCATAGAAATGTTCGCCCACGGGGCCTTCTGCATGGCCGTTTCCGGGAAGTGCTACCTGTCGCTGGATGCCTATGGTGCCAGTGCCAACCGGGGCGCCTGCCTGCAGGTGTGCCGCAGGGGGTATCTCCTCACCGACTACGAGACCGGAAACGAGATCCACGTGGACAACAAATACCTCATGTCCCCCAAGGACCTGTGTACTATAGACTTTCTGGACAAATTTGTGGAAGCGGGCGTAAAAGTGTTCAAGATTGAGGGCCGTGCCCGGAGTGCGGATTACGTGCAAGTCACCGCCCAGTGCTACCGGGAAGCCGCCGATGCCGTGGCGGAGGGCAGCTATACCCCGGAATTGGGCACCCGTCTGAAGGAGCGCCTGGCCACGGTCTTCAACCGGGGCTTCTGGGACGGCTACTACCTGGGGGCCCGCATGGGCGAATGGAGCGCAAAATATGGCTCCCAGGCTACCAGGACCAAGATTTACATTGGCAAAGTAACCAACTGGTTCGCCAAGATCAATGTGGTGGAAATCCAGGTGGACGCCACCCCGCTGCATCGCGGAGACACGCTGCTGTTTATTGGCAGCACCACCGGCGCGCTGGAAGTGGTGGCAGAGGACCTGCGCGTGGACCTGGAGCCCGCGGAGGTCTGCCCCCAGGGCAGGCGCTGCTCCGTGGCCGTTCCCGCCGGCCCCGTCCATCCCCGCCGCGGCGACAAAGTCTACATCTGGACCTAGCCCTTCCGGCCGCGATTACAAAAAATCGCGCTCCTACACCCTTCCAGCTGTAAACGTGGCAGCGATTTCGGCCGATAGGGCCGTTTTCCCAGCCGCGATTACAAAATATCGGCCCTACAGCCCCTTCTGGCTGTAAACGCGGCCGGGCCTTTATAGCCCGCGCTCTTTCTTGATGGCCTCGTAGGCCTCCTGAACCTGGCGGAATTTCTCCGCGGCGGCTTTCTGGACATCCGGTCCCAGTGTGGCCACTTTGTCCGGATGGTTTTTCATTGCCATGCGACGGTAGGCCGCCCGAACTTCGTCATTGCTGGCAGTGGGAGACACGCCCAGCACAGCGTAGGCCGATTCCGTATCCTTGTAGAACATGGCAATGACGGAGTTCACATCGGAGCCTCCTAGCCGAATCACCGTTCCAATGGCCTCCAGAACGCTTTTCTCCGATTTGGAGAAAGTCCCGTCGGCCGTGGCAATCTGGACCAGATAGTGGAACAATTGCAGCCGTTGGGAATAGTTCATATTGGCGGCAATCTGGTCGCCCACCTGGTAGATGTTCACCTCTCTGGCATTTAGCTGCTCCAGCATCTGCATGGCCTGGACAGCCGCATCTTCCCCGAAATTGTGGCGGAAGAAGTCCCGCACGCAGTTCAGTTCTGCCGGGTGGATTTTGCCATCGGCCTTAATTACTGCCGATGACAGCACCAGCAGACTCACAAAAAAGCTGTTCCGTTGCTCTGTAGCAGAATAGGCACGCTGGCCACCAGCAGGCGCATCTCCGCCAGGCAGTTGGTGGGAGACATCTATATATTGTTCAATTGCGCTTCCCAGCAAGAAGCCGATCAGGCCGCCCAGGGGACCAAAATAGGCCCATCCCAGCACGCCCGTTATCCATTTTGTAACACCCATTTTTCTAAAAATCTGTTTTCCGCCTTATAGCAAAATAAGGGCCTTCCGGGAAAAACTGACAAAATGGCGGGTGGCAAATCGGTTGAAACAGCAAAAAAACATGTGAAACAACACTTTCTTTCAACCGATTCTTGGTTCTGCCGATTCCCGGACGTATCTTGGCGACATGAAAGAGTCGTATCATCTATGCTTTACCTCACACGACGAGGTTCTGTTCAGGGACGCGGAGGATCACGGGATGTTCGTGAACCTGCTGGCGCTGCGGGGTTACGCAATGGAAACCGAAGTGGAATGTGAAGCGGACATGTCCACCCACGTGCACATGAACGTGCTAACAGCCCAGCCCTCCCGATTTGCCGGGCAAGTCCGGATGTCCTATACCAAATGGTTCAATACGAAATATGGAAGAAGGGGTCGATTTGGAGAAAAATACACCTTCATCTCCAAAGTGGACGGGTTTTATCACCAGCTGGTAGTGTTCAATTACATTTTGCGGAATGGCCTGCACCATTGTGCGGCCGCTACGTCGTTTGGATATCCGTATTGCTCTGTCCGCGAGCAGTTTGCCGATGATTTGGGAATGGAGCATGAAGTGGCCGCCAACTGGACCCGGGATGAGATTGCCAGTTTCCTGCCGCGCTTCTCGGAATTCCCCGACGAGTACCAGATGACGGCCCAGGGAGTATTCCTCCGGCGTTCTTTCATGGAAATCAGGAAGGTGGAACAGTACTATGTTACGCCGCGCAACTATCTGTACCAGATGAACCGGCTTACGGATGAGAGTTGGGCCAAAGAGCAACAGCAGGACCAGACCGGACCGCCCATTACCCTGCGGGATGTGGAACAGGTCGATGAAAACACGATTGCCCAACTGCTTAAAAACGAGTCCGGGCGCAATTTCAAACATGGCCGCATGCAGGACCTGGATGTGTGTCACCTCATTGATCACGATATCCTGCCCGGCTATGGCGTGCAGTCCGTTTACCAGCTTACCGCCACCCAGAAGCAACGCATTGCCCGGCAGCTCTCCAATGAATTCCACCTCCCCGAGCACCAAATCCGCCGCTGTCTGATTATCCCTTAGCCGCGTTTACAACTGGAGGGGGCTGTAGTGCCCATATTTTGCAATCGCGGCCGGGGGAAGGGCCCTATCGGCCGAAATCGTTGCCACGTTTACAGCTGGAAGGGTGTAGGAACGCGATTTTTTGTAATTGCGGCCAGGGAGGGGCGCTGCGCCTATCGGGAGCACAGACACTGGCCGGTGTGCTCTTGGCGAAGGGTACCGAGCCTGTAGCCTGGCCGCAGCGCTTACCAGCTGATGGCGGGCTGTTTCAGGGCCTCGCGCAGCTGGTCGTCGTAACGGAGGCGGACCTGGATGCCGGCCTGCTGGAAGTAGTAGCGCACGACAATTTCCTCTTCGATAAACGGGACAATCTCATCCTTCTTCAGGCGCAGGAAGGTTTCCTTGTCCATTTCCAGGGATTTTTGCAGGGCGTCGAGTTCGCCGGAAAGAGCTTCCGTGAGGCCATCTTCCGCCAGCGACTTTTTCATCTCGTCAAACAGGGCCCGGGCCGAGGAACGGTAGTCGAACTCCTTGTCCTTGGCAAAGGTAATAAACTCTTCATAATCAGCGAAATGGAAGTCCTCCAGGGCGGGAATGCTCTCGTGCGCCCGCACATAGTCCAGCGCATACTGTTCAATGACGCCACTATACACCAGGGAATAGGAGAGACGGGAGTATTTGTGCGGCTTCACGATGAAATCCGGGGTGATGCCGCCGCCGTCGCGTACGGTGCGCCCGTGGGCGGTGGTGAAGGCGTGCGTGAGCGAGTCGGGGATGTGGCCCACGGATCCGTCCTCGTTGCGGTGCGAGTAGTCGATAGCCTGCACGCATCGACCCGAAGGCGTATAATATTTGGCCGTAGTGAGCTTGAGCTGGCCGTCGTAGGGCAGGGGACGGATGCTCTGCACCAGGCCCTTCCCGTACGTACGCGTGCCGATGATGGTGGCGCGGTCATAGTCCTGCAGGGCGCCGGAGACAATCTCCGAGGCCGAAGCCGAGGCATTATCGACCAAAACGACAATGGGAATTTCCGTGTCGATGGCGTCCGTGGTGGTCTTGTACACCTGTTCTGTGGAGGCTTTGCCTTTGGCGCTCACCACCACCGAGCCTTTGGGAATGAAGAGCGAGACGATGTTCACGGCCTCGCCCATGATGCCGCCGCCGTTGCCGCGAAGGTCCAGCACCAGGCGCTGCATCCCTTGGGCTTTCAGCTTTTTGTAGGCGTCGCGGATGTCCTGTCCTACGCCTTCCGTGAATTTACTCAGGTAGATGTAGCCATCGGCCTCGTTGAGCATGCCGGCGTATTCCATGGACGGCAGGACGATGCGCTTCCGCACCACCGGAACCTCCAGCACGTCGCCGGCCTTCCAACTTTCTCCAGCGCGTAACTTCTTGACAGTGAGCACTACCGTAGTGCCCGGCTTGCCGCGCATCTTTTCGCTGCATTCGGCACTGGTGAGCCCGACGGCGGATTGCCCGTCGATCGCCATCACCTCATCCCCGCAGCGAAGCCCCGCCAGGGCGGCAGGGGAGCCTTCGTAGGGCTCGTTGATGATCACGTTCCCTTGCAGGTCCGGCTTGTAAATGATGGCCCCAACGCCGCCGTAGGCGCTGTTGAGCATCATTTGGAAGTCTTCCTGCTCCTCTTCCGGTATATATAAGGTATAAGGATCCAGCGCCTCCAGCATGGCGTTGATGCCGGCGCGCTCGATGCGGCTCACTTGCAGCGAGTCCACATAGGAACGGTTCAGTTCTTTTAAAATGGCGTTGTTCACTTCCACCCATTTTCCCAGGGAGAAGTCCTTAGATTGCGCATTTGCGCCCACAGAAAAGACCGCAATGGCGGTGAAAAACAGTACGATTCGTTTCATGACAGCGCAAAGTTAACAAAAAATGTGCTAACTTTGCGGCGGTTAATTAGTATGTATTATGAAGATTGTATTTGCAACGGGCAACCCTGGTAAACTCCAGGAAGCAGCCGCCATTCTGGGCGAGGGATTTGAGCTCGTTACCCCCGCAGAAGTAGGAATCACAGAAGAAATCCCGGAAACGGGAACCACGTTACGCGCCAACTCCCAACAAAAGGCCGACTATATTTATAAAAAGACCGGGCTGGATTGTTTTGCCGACGATTCCGGCCTGGAGGTAGATATCCTGGGCGGTGCTCCGGGCGTGGAAACGGCCCGCTACGCCGGTCCGGAGCGCGACGCCAACGCCAACATGGACAAACTCCTGAGTGAGATGGCCCGCCGCGAGAAAGAGGCCGCCATGGCCCGCACCAACGGCATCAGTACGGCAAAAGCCGGCCGCAGCGCCCGCTTCCGCACGTCCGTGACCCTGATTGTGGGCGGCGTGCATCACTTCTTTGACGGCGTGATGGAAGGCCATATCGCCACGGAAAAGCATGGAAAGGGCGGTTTTGGCTATGATCCCATCTTTGTTCCGGAGGGCTACACGCAAACCAACGCGGAACTGGGCGACAAAGTGAAAAACGCCATCTCGCACCGCAGCAAGGCCCTTCGCGCCATGGCGGACTTCCTGAGGAACTAAGGGCGTGAACACCGTAGAACTGGTTGTACTGGCCACCACCAAGGTGGGGGAGAACGCGCTTGTGGTCCACACCCTTTCGCGTGAGTACGGCCGGCGCGGGTTCATGGTCCGGCCCGGGAAAAAATCGGCCATGAGCCTTTTCCTGCCGCTGAATATTTTAGAGGCCGATGTGGTGGAGAATCCCAAATCTACCCTTTGGAGCCTGCGGAATATCCTGCTTAAGGATGGCTTGTCCGGCATTCGGGGTAACCTTCACAAAAATACGATGACGCTGTTCCTGTCGGAGGTGCTGTTCCGCACCGTCCGGGAGGGCGTCTTCGAGGAAGGACTGTACGAATGGTGTGTCGGCTCCATCCTAACGCTCAATGCGCTGGAGGCCGATTTTTCCAACTTCCACATCCGTTTCCTGCTGGAACTGGCGGGAGCGCTGGGCTTTCGGCCCACCTTCGACGACATCGCCCCGTTTGCGCGGGAACACCTTCAGGAGCTGAAGCCTTTTTTGCAGGCGAGCTTTAGTGAGAGCATGCTCATCCCTTTGACGGGAACCTCGCGGAACGCCCTCTGCGAGAGCTTGTTGCAGTACTTGTCCTACCATACGGAATCGGCCATACAGGTGCGTTCGCTGGCAGTGCTGCGGGAACTTTACCGCTGATTGGCTTTGTTTTTCCCCTTTTATTTGCTAACTTGCCGCCATGAAGAACTACGCACTCCTGGCGGCCTTGTTCGCCGTTTTTGCCTGTGGCCCTGCGGCCAAAACAGATCCCGTTACTCCGGAACCTACTAAACCGGATCCCACGCCTGCTACGCCGGTTACACCTGTTACACCGGAGGTGCCTTCCGTTACGGTTCCCGCATTCGCCAAGGGGGTGGATATCAGTTGGGTAACCGAGATGGAAAAGAAAAACTACAAGTTTTATACGTCTTCAGGTACCGAGAAAGAATGCACTGCGCTCATGAAAGAACTGGGAGCCAATGCGGTGCGCTATCGTGTGTGGGTAAATCCGTCGGAAGGCTGGTGCAACAAGGCCGATGTCCTTGTAAAGGCAAAACGTGCCCAGGCCCTGGGGCTGGCCATCATGATAGACTTCCATTATTCGGACAGCTGGGCAGACCCCAGCAAGCAGAATCCTCCTGCAGCGTGGAAAAACATGGATGCAGACGCCATGGCATCAGCCTTGGCCACGCATACCAAGGATGTGCTGCAAGCCTTGAAGGATGCCAAAGTGGAGGTGGCTTGGGTACAAGTGGGCAATGAAACCAATACGGGCATGTGCCTGCCTGTGGGGGCTGTATCCAAGGAAGATGTTTCCGGCTTCGTTAAGTTGGCCAATGCCGGGTATGATGCCGTTAAGTCCGTATATCCCAACGCTTTGGTTATTTCGCATCACAGTAATGCCCAGGACCTGAGTAAGAACAAATGGTTCTACACGCTCATTGTCAATGGCGGGGCCAAGTTCGATATGATAGGCTTGTCACTTTATCCTTCTTATTGGGATGACAAGAAAAAGGCCTATCCTGAGTGGAATAACTATTGTAACGCGGCTATGACATCGTTCCAACAGTTGCATACGGATTATTCCAAGCCGGTTATGCTGGTGGAATTTGGTATGCCTGCCAGTGAGCCGGACAAAGCCAAAGCTGCCCTGCAGTTCCTTCTGGATGGGGTAAAGGATTTTGACTGGTTCAAGGGCATATTCTATTGGGAGCCGGAGTCGGAGCATGCGCGTAATGGGTACGACTATGGCGCATTTGCCAACGGAAAGTCAACAGGCGTTATAGACCTGTATAAATAAGGATATGAAACGAATTTTTGCTTTTGTGGCCGCTCTGCTGGTAGGTGTTGCGGCTTTTGCACAGTCCTCCGAGGATCCGGACGTTGTGTATGGAAAAGACCTGCTTAAGGTGGGCACGGCTGCCCCGGATTTCACCTTAAAGGATATCGACGGTAAGTCCGTGAGCCTGAGCGATTTCCGTGGCAAGCAGGTGGTGCTGCATTTCTGGGCTTCCTGGTGCCCGGATTGCCGCGAGGAAACGCCGGAGATCAAGGCTGCCCAAGCCGCCGTGAATCCTTCCAAGGTAGTGTTTGTTTCCGTCTCCTTTGACCGGAAAATTGAGGCTTTTGAGGCCTATGTGCGCGACAACGCGCTGGGCGGCGTGCAACTCTTCGATGCCTCCGGCAAAAAAGACTCCGCCATCGGCTCCGCCTACAACATTCGCTGGATTCCCGCCACTTACCTCATTGGCCCGGACGGCCGCATCCAGCTTGCTACTGTTGTCTTCTCTAAGGTAGCAGCCCGGCTCTAGTTTGCCGCGATTGCAAAAAATCGGCTCTACACCGTCGTTCAGCTGTAAACGCGGCAAGAATTCTTCCCATTTTGGGCCCTGCCCAAAATGGGAACGGCACCCCTCCCCAAGGGTGCCGTTCAGGTATATAAAACGAACTTAACAAATGGACTCGAATCACTTCGATATCCGAAGCAAAGTTACAATCATTTATTCTAAAAACAAATTTTTCTTACAAATTCTGTTAAATAAAATAATTTATTTTTAAAAGTGTAAGGATAATTAATTAAATTTCAGTTGTTTACAACAAGGCGGTCAGAGCCTCATAATAGCGCTTGGAAACGGGGATTTGCTTTACTTCTTCACGGTCCAGCTGGGCCAGAGCATATCCTACGGCATCTTTTCTGAGCATTTCCACGTGAGCCGGGTTTAAGAAGAAGGAACGATGGCAGCGCACCAGGCCATGGCGCTCCACGGCCTCCTCCAGTGCGCGCATGGAAGAGCGTAGCGTGAACTCTTTTACGCGCCCGCTGTCCAGATAGATAATATGCACGTAGTTGTCCTCTGACTCTATATATAGAATTGCTTCTGAACTGAGCACAATCTTGAGTCGTTTTTGTTCGTCGTAGAAGCGGATGAGCGTCCGCTCGTCCACCATGGGCGCCAGCCTGGCTTTTTTCCCAAGGACATGCAGTTGGACAGCCATTGTGAGGATGGAGAGGGGAAAGACCAGAATTCCCGCCGCGTACAATACGCAAAGGCTCATGGTGGTGAAATAGGTTTGTACTCCCGCCCAGCCAATTCCCATGGGAATGGACATGAACAGGCCGATGAGAACTACTTCTCCCGTACACCAGAGTACGTAAAGGGACCAGTTGAGATCCAGCACCCGACGCAACAGATAGAGCAACATGCGGGAAAACACCATGACGCCCAGCACGATAAGGGTGCTAATGATCAGGTTTAAGGTGTAGCGTCCTTGCCCGGCGGCAAGGAAATCCGAGATATGAAACGGATCATAGGCCAGGACAAACAGGAAGAAAAACAGGGGTGCCACCGTAAAGAACAATACAGTGGGCGGCATCTTGTAAAAGGTTCTTGCAATGGCTTTCATACGTCCCAATTTTACAGGGACAAAGTTACAAAAATTTTTCATTTCGTCCCTAAAATTGTACTTTTATCCCTAAATAGAGATTTTCGCCCCAAATCGTTCGTCCCTACAACATTTATTTTCCAAGCCCTTGCATATGCCGTAATTTTGCACTGCGAACCAAATAAAACAGCGCAAAATGAAAACGGTCATTCCTATCTTTTTCTCCGTGAACGACGCCTATTCGCCGTTCCTGGCAACTGCTATCTGTTCTATCAAGGCAAACGCCTCCAGGTGTTATACCTATCATATACATATTCTTACCGACGACATCTCGACGGAAAACAGAAACCGGCTCTCTGCACTTGCAGAGGAGGGTTTTGTCATCGAATTCAATCCCCTTACGGAGCAAATGGCCAACCTTCCTGGCGTAAAACAACTCCAGAACCACTGTTTTGGTGCCTTTGCTTCCCTTACCATTTTCTTCCGGCTTTTCATTCCGGAATTATTCCCGCAATACGACAAAGTCATTTATCTGGACGCAGATCTGGTTGTTCCGGGCGATATTTCGCAACTTTACCAGGAACATTTGGGCACAAAGCTGGTCGGAGCCGTTGCTGATTACTCCATCCAGCGAATAGCCCCTTTTATGCACTATATTGACAAATATGTAGGCGTTGACCACCAAAATTATGTCAATTCCGGTGTACTTCTGCTCAACAGCAAACGGCTTCGCGAGGTGGATTTTGCCGGTCGCTTCCTGGATATGGTGGCTCAATATGGTTTGGAAACGGTTGCTCCGGACCAGGATTACCTGAACGCTCTGTGCAAGCATGGTATCCATTATCTGGATCCGGAATGGAATGCCATGCCCTCCGAGTGTTTGCCCCATATGGATGAACCGCAAATCGTTCATTTCAACCTGGGTTCCAAACCCTGGCTTAATGAAAGCGTCCCCTATGATGAACTTTTCTGGAAATATGCCGCCCAATCCGGCTTTGAGCAGGAAATCCGTTCACGCCGCTGGGCCTTCCTGAAAGACGCTTCCGCCATGAAAAACTACAAGGCTGCCATTAAAAAGCTGATTCACATGGCTGCCCGCCTTGCAGAAGCACCGGTTTCGTTCAGCACGCTGATGGCCAGTCAACAGTCGCTCCGCTTATGCTCCTAGTGCCTCCAGGCCGGGAAAAGGCCATTGCTGCCATTCGCCAAGCGGCGGCGGAGGGCCGGTTCAGCGACAAAACCGAGCCCTTCGATCCCGTATGGGACCCTAAAAAGCTACAAGACAACGTTCTAGCCTATGTCAATACGTTGGACAGTCCGCTGTTTAAACTCAAAAACCGGGCTGCCCGCTGCATCGTAGATTATTGGGTCCGCCGCTATAGCGAAGGCATCAATGAAATCTGCGGAATAGATAAACTTTCGTCCCTGAAAGGCCCTGCTTTCGTCACAAGCAACCATTTCAATCCGTTTGACAACGGCGTACACCGCACACTCGCCAAACAAACCGGTCACGGCCGACTCGTCGCCATCAGCCAGGGAACCAATTTTGTGATGCCCGGCCTCAACGGCTTCGTGCTCCGCAACATCGACGTAATTCCCTTGATCCAAGAACCGTCCTACATGAACGGGGCTTTCCGTGAACTCATGCGTAAACATCTGGAACAGAACCGTTTCATCCTTATCTACCCCGAGCAGGAGATGTGGTTCAACTACCGCAAACCCCGTCCGCAGAAGCGGGGTGCCTTCCTGTTTGCCGCCGAATACAACGTTCCCATCATCCCTACTTTTGTGGAAATGCAGGACCTCCCGCAGCAGCAGACGCCGCAGTTCAAACAGGTGAAGCTGGCCCTTCATGTCCTGGACCCCATTTTCCCGGACCCGTTCAAAAACGCGCGGGAGAATAGCTTTGCCATGTGTGAGGCTGACTATCAAGCAAAAAAAGCTTGTTACGAGCATTGTTACGGCAAACCGCTGACCTACGATTTCACGCCTTGGGACATTGCCGGCTGGACCGGCGCGCAACAGCAACTTAGAGTCAAATAAATATTCTTTTCCATTTTTGCCAAAATAATTGTATATTTGCATGATTACGTGCAAATATTCTTAAAAATACTTAATATTTTTTTCTTATGGCAGAAATCAAGAAAAGAGTCTATCGCTTTGGCGGAAAGCACGCCGAAGGCGACGGCAAGATGAGAGAGCTGCTGGGTGGCAAGGGCGCCAACCTGGCAGAGATGAACCTCCTGGGCATGCCCGTTCCGGCAGGTTTCACCATCACCACCGAATGCTGCACCGAGTACTATCGGCTGGGCGGCGGCTACACCCCGGAACTCAAGGCAGAGGTAGCCGCAGCGCTGGAAGCTACGGAAAAAATCATGGGCAAGAAATTCGGTGATGAGAACGATCCGCTCCTTGTCAGCTGCCGCTCCGGCGCACGCAGCTCCATGCCTGGCATGATGGACACCATCCTGAATATCGGCCTTTGCTCCAAGACCATCCCCGGCATGATCAAAAAGACCGGCAACCCGCGCTTCGTTTACGATGCATACCGCCGTCTCATCATGATGTACAGCGACGTTGTGATGGAAAAGGCAGAAGGCATTGAACCTGCCGATGGTCAGGGCATCCGCCAGCAGCTGGACCGCATGATGGAGGAAGTCAAGAAGGCCAACGGTTACAAGAGCGACACTGAACTCACCGCAGACCAGCTCAAAGACCTGGCAGAGGCCTTCAAGGTCCGCATCAAGGAAGTGCTGGGCGTAGAATTCCCGGACGACGCCATGGCTCAGCTGTGGGGTTCCATCGGCGGCGTGTTCAAGAGCTGGAACGGCAAACGCGCCATCCGCTATCGTCAGATCGAGCATATTCCGGATGACTGGGGCACGGCTGTAAACGTGCAGTCCATGGTATTCGGTAACATGGGTGACACCTCCGCTACCGGTGTGGCATTCTCCCGCAACCCGGCCAACGGTGACAACAAGTTCTATGGTGAATGGCTCATCAACGCCCAGGGCGAGGATGTGGTTGCCGGTATCCGTACCCCCAACCCGCTGAATGAGGCCACCAAGAGCGAGAAGAACAAGAATCTGGCTTCCCTGGAAACCGCCATGCCGGAGGTTTACAAGGAACTTGACGATATCCGCAAGCACCTGGAGGATCATTTCCAGGATATGCAGGACATCGAATTCACCATCCAGGAAGGCAAGCTCTGGATGCTGCAGTGCCGCATTGGCAAGCGCACCGGTCTGGCCGCCCTGCAGATGGCAGTAGATATGGTAGAGGAAGGCCTCATCGACGAAAAGACCGCCGTGATGCGTGTTGCTCCCGCCCAGCTGGACGAGGTCCTGCACCCCATCCTGGATCCCGCTTCCGAGAAGAAGGCCCCCGTCCTGGCACAGGGTCTGCCCGCTTCCCCGGGTGGTGCCGTAGGTCAGATCGTCTTCACCTCCGAGGATGCCATCGCCTTCCAGAAGGCCGGTAAAAAGTGCATCCTGGTCCGTGAGGAAACCTCTCCGGAAGACATCGACGGTATGCACGCCTCCGTGGGTATCCTCACCGAGCGTGGTGGTATGACCTCTCACGCCGCCCTCGTGGCCCGTGGTTGGGGTAAGTGCTGCATCGTCGGTTGCGACGCCCTCAAGATCAACTTCAAGGACAAGACCGTCACCTTCGCCGGTGTCAACAAGACCTTCAAGGAGGGCGAGTGGCTGTCCCTGAACGGTGCCAAGGGTCTGGTCTATGAAGGTGCCATCGAAACCATGGACGCCAGCGAGAACCCGCTGTTCGCCAAGTTCATGAGCATGTGCGACAAATTCCGCAAGCTGGGTATCCGCACCAATGCCGATACGCCGGAAGATGCCGCCCGCGCCCTCAAGTTCGGTGCCCAGGGTATCGGCCTGTTCCGTATTGAGCACATGTTCTATGGCCGCAACAGTGAGCAGCCGCTGAGCAAGCTCCGCAAGATGATTCTCTGCAACACGGACGAGGAACGCAAGGCCGCCCTTGCAGAACTGGAGCCCTTCATGAAGGCCGCCGTCAAGGAAACCCTCCGCGTGATGGATGGCAAGCCGGTTGTGTTCCGTCTGCTGGATCCGCCGCTCCACGAGTTCGTTCCTCAGGGCGAAGAAAAGAAGAAAGAGCTGGCCAAGGATCTCGGTATCTCCGTGAAGGAAGTCGAGAAGCGTGGTGAGAGCCTGCACGAGGTGAACCCGATGATGGGTCACCGTGGTGTCCGTCTGCACGTGAGCTTCCCGCTCATCGCAGAAACCCAGTATCGTGCCATCTTCACCGCCACCGCAGAACTCCAGAAGGAAGGCCTGCACCCGCATCCGGAAATCATGATCCCTGTGACCATCAGCGCCCGCGAGCTCAGCTTCCAGAAGGTGATCTGCGACCGCATCAAGGCAGAGGTAGAGGCCCACAGCGGCCAGATGATCGACTACCAGTTCGGTACCATGATCGAAATCCCTCGTGCCGCCCTGACGGCAGACCGTATGGCCCGCGCTGCTGAATTCTTCAGCTTCGGTACCAACGACCTTACCCAGATGACCTTCGGCTTCAGCCGTGACGATATCGGCACCTTCATGGGTGACTATCTTGGCAACAAGATCCTGGACGGCGACCCGTTCCAGCACATTGACCAGAAGGCTGTCGGCCAGCTGGTGAAGATTGGTGTGGACAAGGGCCGCAGCAAACGTCCCGGCCTCACCTGCGGTATCTGCGGTGAGCATGGTGGTGATCCTGAATCCATCTTCTTCTTCAACACCATCGGCATCGACTACGTGTCCTGCAGCCCGTTCCGCGTGCCCATCGCCCGCCTCGCTTCTGCGCAGGCTGAAATCAGCCAAAGCAAATAGGGCCAACCCTATTTGCTTCGCAAAATAAAGGTTGTGACCCTTTCGGGCCACAACCTTTTTTTGTCAAGGCCTACAGCAGTTTTGCGGCGATGTCGGAGAGGGGAGAGCGTTCGCCTTTGCGGAGGAAGACGTGCTCGAAGAGCGGCTGGCCGTGCATTTTCTCGCCCAGGTGGGTGAGGCCGTTGGACCATTGGTCCAGATAAGGCTGGTCGATTTGGAAGACATCGCCCGTGAAGACCATCTTGGTGCCTTCGCCGGCGCGGGTGATGATGGTTTTTACCTCGTGCGGGGTGAGGTTCTGGGCTTCATCGACAATGAAATACACCTTGCCGAGGGAGCGGCCGCGGATATAAGCCAGGGGGGAAATCAAAAGTCGCTCGTCCTTGAGCATGGCTTCAATCTTCAGGGCCTGTTTGCTGCCCGGCTTGAAGCAGCGTTTGATCACGTCCAGGTTGTCCATGAGCGGCTGCACGTACGGCCCCATCTTGCTCTTTTGGTCGCCGGGCAGGAAGCCGATATCCTGGCCGCCCAGCACCACGGTGGGCCTGCTCAGGATAATCTGGTCATATTCATCCGCCTGCTCCAGGGCAGCGGCCAGGGCCAGCAGCGTCTTGCCCGTGCCGGCGCCACCGGTGAGCGACACCAGCGGGATAGCCGGGTTCAGGCAGGCGTCCAGTGCAAACTTTTGTTCGTCGTTGCGGGGGCGGATGCCGTAGGCCGTGTGCGCACGCACCAGGGTGATGACACCGCGCCCGGCATCGTACCGTCCGCAAACCGTCTCTCCGCCCAGGGAAAACTTGTACAACTGGTTGGGCCGGGGCTCCTTGGGGGCAATCTCCTTCCAGGGCAGGCAATTGTCCTGACCATAGGCCAGCCGCTGAACAGCCTCTGACGAGGCTTCCACCACAACCACCTCACGCTCAAGGTTTTCCATCACCTCGTTATCCACGCGACCGCGCAGATAATCCTGCGCTTCCATACCGGCGGCTTTGGCCTTCAGGCGCAAATTGATGTCCTTGGTGACCAGCGCCACAAACTGGTCCGGATGCTGGTCCCGCACCCACATGGCGGTTGCCAAAATCCGGTGATCCTGGATATCGTCCCTAAAGAGATCCTGGAACTCCGGCGCAAAGGGATGGTTGGGCTCGATCTTGATATATCCCAACTTGCCGCCCAGCGGAACGCCGCGCGGTCCAAACGCCTGTTTATCAGTGAGTTTGTTGATATCTCGCATGAAGGCGCGCGCATTGTATGAGAGTGCGTCGTTGCCTTTTTTAAACTTATCCAGTTCCTCAATGACGGCAATGGGAATTACAATGTCGTTTTCCTGGAAATGCCGCACGCTTTTGTAGTCGTGCAGGATAATGTTGGTGTCGAGAACAAAGATTTTGGCCATTAGTCTTCGCCTTCCAGCGTATTTAGCAGTGACTCAAGGATTTGTGGAATTTCTACGGCCTCTGTGAGCCGCACGGAAGAGCGTCCGGGCACGGGATGGCCCAACGGGAAGTATACAACGTCTTGCAGAATGAGTTCTGCATCCACATAATCATAGTCGATATCGGCAATCTGCAACACCACGCCCGGCACCTCGGAGAACAAAACCCGCACCTGGGAGTCCTCTCCATATGCTTTGCACACGTTGCGGATGCTTACGTCTGCGCCCGTACCACCGGCGGAAAGCTTGCGGAGGCAGGTCATGAGGCCGCCGTCGCCCACCGTTGCGCCCGCCTTTACCACGCCGTCTTCCACCAGTTCACGCACCACTTCATAGCAGTCGATAAAGTAATCCGCGTCGGAAATGTCCGGCGCCGTGCCGGCTTGCACCCCCACTGCCTGGGTTAAAGCACTGCCACCCAGTCTGAAATCACAAGGGTCGAAGGGAATAAACAGCAGCCAGTCGCTCTTCTCCGGCAGGAAGGTGGCCGATGCCTTGCGCCTCCGCGAGATGCGCGGATTGGCGGTACGGAACGGCAGTTCCCGCAGAAGCGTCACTTCTTCCTCCTCCGGGGCGTCTTCCTCCGCTACGGTAAACGCCTTGAAATTCACGGACGGCTGCCCGCTGCAAAGGCTATACTTGTCGATTTTAACGCCCAGCGCATCCAGATAGTTGCAGGTGCTTTCTACGGAGTGATAGAACGCGGCGGCGTCTCCCAGCTGTTTGCAGGTCCACTTCCATTCGGCCTTGAGGGTGAGGTCCCCCAGGCGGAAGTGACCGGCCATCCAGATGGCGTCCAGCAGTGCCTGCGCCACCTTTCCGGCGGTATAGGACGTGGCAAAGGGCAGGGGGAAAGCCCGCTTTTCCGGAATGGACTTGGCATAAGTGGCGATGGAACTCTCCTTGAACTGGAAGTTGTCCGGCCGCAGGTCCAGGGTTTCGTCGGCCAGGGTTTCCGGGTCTCCGTCCGGTTCGATGGGGGGCTCCACGACGCACTCCCGCAGCATGCGCTCCGGGGACAGCGCCATTTGCACACCATCTATTATATAGTTGCTATGAAGCAAATCTGCCATGGTCCAAAATTACACATTTTTCGGCAGAACTACAAACGCGCTTTTTTTGTATATTTGCGAAGTAATGGAAGTAAATTATTCAGAAGCAGAGTATCTGCGGCTAGTTCAGGATATTTTCCGCAGATTTCCGTCGGTGCAAAAAGATGGTTTCACCCCGGGGGCTTACAAGCCCGGGCTGGAGCGCATGCGCGCCTTTGAGGACGCCCTGGGCAACCCCTCGCGCCAGTTCCGTAGCGTCCATGTGGCCGGCACCAACGGCAAGGGCTCGGTGGCTAACATGCTGGCATCGGCCTGTACCTCTTCCGGCCTTAAGACCGGCCTGTTCACCTCGCCGCACCTGATCGACTTCCGTGAGCGCATGTGCGTAAACGGGGAACTCATCCCCAAGGAGTACGTCTTTTCCTTCCTTTCGGAGTGGATGAGCTGGATTATCGCACACGAGCTCTCCTTCTTCGAAATCACTACCGGCCTGGCCTTCAGTTGGTTCGCTGCTAAACAGGTAGATATCGCCATCATCGAAACCGGCCTGGGCGGGCGGCTGGACTCCACCAACATCCTGGAGCATCCGCAGCTCACCATCGTCACATCCATCGGCATGGACCATTGCGACCTCTTGGGGCATACGCTGCCGGAAATTGCGGCGGAAAAGGCCGGCATCTTCAAGGAAGGCGTACCGGCGCTGGTTGGGGAGAACCAGGAGGAAACTTCATTCGTATTCAACGAGAAAGCCTGGATGTTCTGCCCGCTCACCTACGCGGATGAGGTCAAACCTTCCCTCTGGTCCCGTCATGCGCAGATGCTCAGGCAGATGGACCTGCAGGCGCAGGTGCAGGAGAAGAACCTGCGGACGGTCCTTGCCGCCATCGACATCCTTCGGGAGCAGGACGCCTTTGAGCTTCTTCGCAACGACGCCGCTGTCACGGACGGCATCCTCCATACGGCCAGCAACATGCATTTTCATGGTCGATGGGAACGCCTCTCCACGCAGCCTTACGTCATTGCGGACATCGGCCACAACGCCCATGCGCTGCAGCACAATTTCCAGCAGTTGCAGCACATGATCGACAGCGGCTTCTATTCGTCGCTCATCATCGTGTACGGTATCATGGCCGATAAAGACCTGGACGCCATCCTCCCGCTCATGCCGGAGAACGCTACCTATATATTTACGGCACCGGATACGCCCCGTGCCCTGCCGGCGGACGTCATTTTGGACCGGTTTAACGAATACCGTCCTTCGCATAATCACCGTTGCTATGCCTTTACTTCCGTGCGTTACGCGGTGCAAATGGCCGTCCAGCTGGCCCATAACCTCTCCCGGCAGCTGGGCCGTAGCGCATCGGCAGAGAACCCCGCTCCGCCGCTCATCTATATCGGCGGCAGCACATTTGTAGTGGCGGAAGCCCTCCCTTTATTTAAATAGGTATAAAACTTGTTCTTGTTCCTCCTGAACCAAAGCATGCGATACTATGAGGAAAATATGGTTAACCTGTATGCTGGCCGTGTTGGCTGGCATCGTTGCTATTGCGCAGCCCATGAATGACGGTCACAGCCTAACCTCCCTTTGGAAAAAATACGAGGCCGCCCGGAAGGCGGATCGCCCGCAACTGGAAGCGGAAATCCTCTCGCAAATCAAGCAGGAGGCCCTGCAGCAGCATCTGGCGTTGGATTTCTACGATGCCGCCACCCTGTATGTGACCACCGTCCAGCGCCGGGACTGGAAGCAGCGGGATGCCCTGAACAAGGCCCTGGAAGCGGAGGTGGCCTCCTTTAACGAGCCCATCGTCACGTTCCAATGGATGAGCCGATGGAAATATGCCTCTTCGGATGCGCTTTGGGAGTATGTAAAAGCCCACCCGGACGGGTTCAAAGGCCGGACAAGCGGCTTTTACAAGGATGCGGACGAGTACCTGGGCGGCACCCTGCCGCTGTTTATCGCCAACGACCGCGAATTTGTCCTTTGGCGCATGCTTTCCAGTCACTCCGTCTCGGAAAAAGATGATATTTACAAGGCGCTTCTGGAAGAAGTGGAGGGTCGATATCCCTCGCAGGCGGCCTTGGAGTATTACGCCGTGAGTTCGCACTATTATCCGGAAGAGCAACGGGAGGAACGCCGGCAGGCCCTGGGGCTTGTGGCAAAAAAATACGAGGGGAAAGCCGTTTCCCTGTTCCCGAAGGCCGCTTTGCTGCAGATGCGGAAAGAGGACCTGGATAAGAAGAAGGGAGCGGGCAGCGCTTATGCCTCGCTTTGCAATACGGCCCGGACGTTGGAGAAAGAACGCAAGGCCTATACCGGTTCGGAGGCCACCATTGCCGATGCTTCTCGCGGGGCGGAGACCCTTATAGCAACCCTTACGGCCAGCGATGTGGAGGTGAGTGTGAAGGACGGGCAGATTCAGGTGTTGCTGCGCAATCTTTCGCAGGTGAATGTTACGCTCCGGGAGGACAAAAAGTCCCTGAAAACCTGGAAGTTAAAGAATCCCAAGGAGACTTTTTACGTGCCGGATACACTTGTGGTGGCCCTGCCCAAACTGGCGGACGGGGACTACACGGTGGAGGCCGTAAACGGAAAACTGACCGACCAGGCCAACTACACTCAGTACACGCTGTCCATTGCCTCGCGCACGGACAGCCGCGGTCCGGCCGTTTATGTGGCCGATTACAACAGTGGCGAGCCGCTTTCCAAAGCAACGCTGCTGCTGATGAAAGGCAGCCGCCAGGTAGCCAAAACCTCCCTGAAACTCAGCGGTTTCACCGTTTTGCCGGAGGCCTTTATTAAGGACATGCTCAAGGACAAGGACAGCTATTACGAGCTTATCGCGGTGAGCGGAGACCGGAAATCGCGTCCGGTAAGCATGCGGAAGCCTCGCGTGGAACGCTCGAATAATAGTTCCACGCAGTGCTATCTCTATAAGGATCAGGGCGCTTATCATCCCGGCGATACGGTCCGTTACAAGGCGGTGGTGTTCGAAGGGAACCCGGCGCAGAGCCTTGCCGTGTGCAAAGGCCGCTCCATTGAGGTGAAGCTGCTGGACTCCGAGGGCAATCGGCTTGCCAGTCAAGAACTTACCACCAACGCATGGGGCGCGGCATCGGGCCAGTTCGTGCTGCCCAAGGGCCTTCGCAACGGCGATTTTGCGCTGGAGGTGGATGAAATGGGTTATGATTCTTTCCCGGTCGATGAATTCGTCCTGCCCACCTATGAACTGGAGTTCAATCAGTTGGAGGAATTCTATATGCCTGGCGACAGCATCCCTGTGAGCGGCCGTCTGCAAAGCTATTCCGGACACAGTCTTGCCGGTGCACGCGTTAACGTGAAGGTAGAGCGCTATGGTGACATCGTGCTGGAGGAAACGCAGGAGGTCGGTGCCGACAGCGACTTCCATTTCAGCTTCCCCACGAAGGAAACGGGGTACTACCATGCTACGGTTACGGTGACAGATTTCACCGGGGAAACCCGCAGTTTCGGCAAGGGATATTACGTGGGTGACGATGTGGAAATCGACGCTTCTGTTGCCGATGCCGCTTCTGTGGAGCTGGAGGCCTTCCGTGACCAGGATGACTGGCGGTACACTCCCGCTTATACCCTTCTGCAAAGCACCCTACGCATGACGCTGAAGGCGCTGGATGAGGATGGCAATGTGGTGCCGCTTCCGGTTGGTTTTCAAGTATTTACCGCCGATGGCAGCACGCTGGCTTCCGGGCAGGTGCAGTCCGGCAACAGCTTCTCCGTGGAACTGCCGGGCAGCGGATATTATAAGGTTCACGCGCGGGTAGAAGGGGAGAGCAAGAGCGGAAAGAAGGTAGAGAACGAGGAAGATTTCGCCGTTTTCTGCATTCTTCCCGAGTCGCAGGTGCTCATGCCGCAGGCCCGTCGCGTCTTTATTCCGGGTCCCACGACGGTGGCTGAGGGTGGAGCGGTGCGTGCCCGTATCGGCACGACTGAAGGAACTGTTTATGCCCAGGTGATGGTCTATGGGAATGGTGAGCAACTCCTTGAGAGTAAGGAAGTTGTAGTTGCCGATGGCTCCCTGGAGAATCTTTCGTTTGCCTATAAGAAGAACTGGCCGGATGTGGTGCGCCTTCAGGTGTTCTATTTCCTGCATGGTGCGTCCGTGAGTTACGACCGGGAGTATCGACGCGAAAAGAACCGTTATACGATGCCGTTGGAGTTTACGCGTTTCCAGGACAAGGCCTATCCGGGCACCCGTTATACGTTTGCGCTCAAGACGGCGGCCGATGCGGAGGTGCTGGTGGCGGCCTGGGACAAGAGCCTGGATGCCGTGGCGGAGAATGAATGGCCGGAGGTGAGCATCTATGACGATGGTGTACCGCAGATTTGGATTACGCCGGTTTGCGGCGTGGTGGGGGAGGCGTATCGACACAGACCCATTATGATGCGCACCGGCGGGAAGTACATGATGAATGCAACGCCCATGGCTATGGCCGATGCTGCCGAGTATGAATATGCTGCCATGGACGAGGCGGTCGAGAGCAAGGCTGTTGTTGATGGCGACGATGTCGTGGCTTATGGACGTGGTGGAGGGGACGATGCGCCTGTGCGCAGCGACTTCGCCAGTGCGCTGACCTTCCAGCCGCATCTGCGGCCGGGTGCCGACGGGACGCTGCATTTCAGCTTCAAGACTTCCGATAAGTTATCGACCTTCTATGTACGGGCGTACGCGCACGATGCGGCCATGCATAATGCGACGGTGGAGGACGAGATGGTGGTGTCGATTCCGGTGAAAGTGAGCCTGCTGGAACCGCGGTTCCTGTACGAGGGCGATGTGTACGATGCGGCGGTCACCGTGTCCAGCATTACCGATAAGCCGGTTTCCGGAACCATCGTCCTGGTGCTCTCCGAGCCTGGTAAGCCCGTGAGTTCGCAGATGGTGCCCGTGACCGTGCAGCCCGGCGCCAGCGT
Organism: uncultured Bacteroidales bacterium; assembly: GCA_946415475.1. Lineage (GTDB taxonomy): Bacteria > Bacteroidota > Bacteroidia > Bacteroidales > UBA932 > Cryptobacteroides. Next base: position 45,502 of record CAMKSQ010000003.1, on the reverse strand, counting down.
GAACCATCGCTTCCGGATTACCGCCCCCGTCATTCCCGGCTCCGACTCTTCTGTCATTTCGAGCTCTTCTTCTGTCATACCGAGCTCTTCTTCTGTCATACCGAGCGAAGCGAGTGTATCTCTTAAAGCCATCTTCCGCGCAGAGGCATTCTCCGACGCCGTGCAGGTGACCGTGCCCGTGTACCCGGCTGCCCAAACCCTTACCGAGGCCCATTCGGCCGTGCTGCTGGACGGTATGAACCGGGAAGCGCTGCTGCAGGGCCTCCGTTCCCGCTTTGTGAACATGCCGGCATCGGAGGCCTCCCTGCGCGAAATCACCGTGCTGGACATGGTCCGTGACGCCATCCCGTCCCATGTGGAGCCCCAGGGCAAGGATGTTCTCAGCCTCTCCGAGGCCTGGTACGTTTCCCTTCTCGCTTCCCGGCTGGGCGTTGTCATTTCGAGCGAAGCCGCAGGCGGAGTCGAGAAATCCCTCCTTCAGAAGATCCTCGCCTGCCGTAACGCGGACGGTGGCTTCGGCTGGTTCGAAGGCATGCATTCCTCGCCGGTTATCACCGCCGTGCTCCTGGAGCGGATCGCCAAGCTCCGCGACCGTGGGTTTGAGGTGCCGGAGGTGACATCGGCCGTGAAATACCTGGATGCCAATCAGTTTGGCTCCGAGCGTCCGTATTGGTGCGGTGGCATTTCCGATGCCCAGTACCTGCATGTGCGCGCCCTTTACGCCAACGTTCCTTTCGAGGTAAAACCCGTATCGGAAACGGATAAAAAACGTTTTAAAACGTTTACCAAGTGGGCCAAGGACTATCTGACGCCCGGTAAGAAAGACGGGCGTGGCCTGGAGGGACAAATCCTGAACAAGAGTCGTCGGCTGCTTACTCTCCGCAACCTGCTGAAGCGGGAAGGTGGTATTGCCCTGGCGCAGGATTGGGGCGTTTCGCTGGGTACCAAGGCCAAATTGGAGAAATCCATGCAGGCTGACCTCCTGTCGCTGGTGGAATATGCTGTAGCGCATCCTTCCGGCGGCTACTACTATCCCAACGCCGTCATGCCTTGGCGCGGCCTCCTGGAGAGCGAAGCCTACGCCCACGCCCTCCTGTGCGATCTGCTCTCTTCTTCTGTCCTACCGGGCTCTTCTTCTGTCATACCGAGCTCTTCTTCTGTCCTACCGGGCTCTTCTTCTGTCATACCGAGCGGAGCGAGTGTATCTCCTTCCGCCATCGCCGACGGCATCCGCCTCTGGCTCATGCTGCAGAAGGAGACCCAGCACTGGGACACCGAACCGGCTTTTATCGACGCCATTACCTCCATCCTGGACGGCTCCCAAGCCGTCATGAACACCCGTGTGCTGGCGCTGTCCGGAACGTATCGGGCCCCGTTCAAGGCCGTGAAGGCCGCCGGAAACGGCTTCAAGTTGGAGCGGAAGTTCTTCAAGGAGGGGAGTGAGGTGGAACTCAAGCCCGGCGACCCGGTGGCCGTGGGCGACAAGATTGTGGTCACCTATAAGATTTGGAACGGGGAAAACCGCAGTTTCGTGAAGTTGACGGCCGGCCGTGAGGCAGCCCTGCAGCCGGAGCATCAGCTCTCCGGCCATGTGGGCTACGGTTTCATCCGCCCGCTCCGCGCCGGTTTTGTCTGGGGCTTTGTCCCGCAGGGCTACAGGAATGTAAAAGCCGCCTGCACAGAGTATTACTTTGACTCCTATCCGGAGGAGAATACGGAAATCTCCGAGACCTTCTACGTGCAGCAGGCGGGCCGCTTCCAGGCGCCCGTGGTGGAGATTGAGTCCCTCTACGCCCCCCACTACCGCGCCAACTCCGCCTCCCGTCCCGCCCTCACGGTCACTGGCAACTAACCCGTTGGCCATCAATAGGTTACTATATAATCCTCGGCTCCTTTTGCGCCGAGGATTATTTGTATTTAACTATGAATCAAGCACTTACCAACCAGTCTTGTAAATTGGCACCTTACAACCAGCTGGTCGGTAACGGGTTGATATTCAGAGTGTTGCTGAGTGTCAACAGGATACCGACCAGCCCAGGGAGTGGCCGCCGCACGCAACCAGGTGCGGCGGCTGAGTGGACACGGAACCACCGCCTTGCAATACGCGGCAAGGCGGCTAGCGGAAACCCTCTCGGGCTCCATGAAAGGGCCCAAGAGGGTTCCGCTTTCCTTCCGGCAACATCCCGGCATTAAAGCACAGCACGAGGCATTGGAGGTAGGTCTGGACGGGGTAGGTGTGCTTTAGCCGGGTGTTAAAAGGGTAGTTAAAGCACAAGGTGCTGCCATGGAGGTGGGTCTGGACGGAGTGGGTGTGCTTTAAACGGGGTTAGAAAGGGTAGTTAAAGCACAGGATGGGGTCTTGGAGGTAGGTCTGGACAGGGCAGGTGTGCTTTAGCCGGGTGTTAAAAGGGTAGTTAAAGCACAAGGTGCTGCCCTGGAGGTGGATCTGGGCGGAGTGGGTGTGCTTTAAACGGGGTTAGAAAGAGTAATTAAAGCACAGGGTGAGGCATTGGAGGTAGTCCAGGATAGGGTGAGTGTGCTTTAACGGTGATGGGAGGAGAGACGGTGCAGAACCGTGTCTCGTCCTTAAAATTAGCCCAAAACAAGGATGAGAGGGTCTTAAACCGGGGTTCGTCCTTAAAAACAGGCGATAATAAGGATGAGAACCGGGGACGGCGGAAGGGATACCCTCCAGGGGGCTTGTGCACCCCCGCACAAGGGTAGGGGGAGGGGCCCACAGCGGCGACGTCGTCAGACGGAGCGTTGCGAAATGGGAGGGGCCGGAACGGAGCGAAGCGTAGTGGAGTCCCCCTGGAGGGTATTCCTTCCTTTGTCCTGAAGGTCCAGGGCGTGGACCTTCGCGCAAAGAATCCAGGGGAAAAGTGTACGGAAGGTCCATGTGGTGGACCTTCGCGCAAAGAGATACCCGGTCGGGGCTGGACATGACGGGAAGGAGATCCCGAGTCAAGCCCGGGATGAGGAGGATCAAGCCCGGGATGAGGAGGATCAAGTCTGGGATGAGGAGAGTCGGGGCTGGACATGACGGGAAGGAGATCCCGAGTCAAGTCCGGGATGAGAATGGCCAAGTCCGAGATGAGAAGGAAAGTCCGGGATGAGAAGGGGCAGGCTGGATTACACAATCCGCAGAAGTTCTGCGAAGTCATCAATCACAGCGTGCGCACCGGCTGCCAGGAGGGCGGGGCGGTTCGAATTGCCGTAAGTGACGCCGCAGGTGTGGGCGCCGGCACCCAGGCCCATCTGGATGTCCACCGGCATATCTCCTACCACCAGCGCATCGGCCGCATCTATGGACAAGTCCTTCAGGGTCTTCAGGACGGGTTCAGGATGTGGCTTTGCACGTTTCACATCGTCGGCACCCAGGACGTAGGAGATGCAGGGGGCGAGCCCCATATCGCGAAGGAAATCCGTCAGGGATGCCGTTCCACGGGAAGAAGCAACAGTGCAGCGGCAGCCCGCTTCCACCAATGCGGCCAGCGTTTCCCGTACGTGCGGAAACACCCCGGGAATAATTTGCTTCTTCAACTGATCAAACACGGCCCGATAGGTGACCACCCACGCAGGAATTTCCTCCTGCGGCAGCTCCGGGAACATGGCCAGAATGCCCTCCTTCAGGGGAAGGCCGATGGTGGAGACAATCTGGGCTTCGGCAAGCACGGGATAGTGCATCTGGCGCTGCACTTCCTGATTGGTACGGACGATGAGCTCACGGGTGTCGGCCAGGGTTCCGTCAAAATCCAAGATGATCAGTTTTGTCATTTCTTTCGCGTAGTATCAATGCACAAAGTTAGCAAAAATGTACCTTATAACGGAATCAAGCACCTACAGAAACCTGTAAGTGCTTGATTTTTACTGTGTGGGCGGTACTGGATTCGAACCAGTGACCCCCTGCTTGTAAGGCAGGTGCTCTGAACCAACTGAGCTAACCGCCCGAAAGGGAAGGCAAAGGTACAAAGAAAAATTGATTTTGCAAAAAATTGTGTAAATTAGCGCAACTAAACCTGAGACTTATGCTTATTGTGTTTGCCTTGGCCGTGCTGCCAGCCCTTATCCTTGTTTATTATGTTTATACGCAGGATAAGCTCCAGCGGGAGCCCACGAAGAACCTGGTAAAAGCCTTCTTTTATGGGGGCGGGTCGGTGTTCGCTTCGTTGCTGATTTCTGTTCCGTTCATGAAGATGGGGCTGTTTCCGCAAGAGATTCACACTACAATCGATGCTTTTCGAACTGCTTTCTTTGGCGCTGCCATCCCTGAGGAAACGGCCAAACTTGTGCTGCTGTGGCTCTTCCTCCGCAAATGCAAGGACTTTGACGAGCGCATGGACGGCATTGTGTACGCAGTATGTGTGGGCATGGGCTTTGCTGCCTTCGAGAACCTGGAGTATGTGATAGGAGCTGGCTCCCAATGGGTGACCGTAGGTCTGAGCCGTTCCCTGACGGCTATTCCCGGCCATTTTGGTTTTGCGGTGGTGATGGGTTATTTCTTCTCCCTGTACTACTTCGACAGCTATCGTGCTCCGCTGGCCGGACTTAAAATGTGGCTGTATCCGGTACTGCTCCACGGGACTTATGACTGGATTGCCATGTCCCAGCAAGTTAACCCGGAGTTGGGCGGTGTCATTGCCCTGGCCATCCTGCTGCTATGCTTCAGTATGTTAAAATGGGCTCAGAAGCACATGAAGAAACACCTCATTGCCGATTCTTTCATCCACACAACGGGCGTCGACGAGCAGTAGTACCAGGCCCGGCACAGTTGGGCCAGTAACGCGTATAAGATGGGGATACCGGTGGCCATCATCAGTGAGGCCCTGGGGCACGATTCAGAGAAGACGACCCGCATTTATCTGGCGTCCATGGAGGAGGAAAAATTGGATGCCGCGAACGCCTCCATTTTGGAATTTTTAATGAGTGGAAAGGGATAAAACGCAACTAAAATGGTCCAAAGAAGCCATAAAAGTGGTTTAAAGCTTGTTTTTTAGAAATTTTAAAATTATTTTTGCGAAAATATTGTAGTGAAAAACACCATCTCTTGAGAAGAGACGGATAGAAAAGATAGAGATTTATCAGTTTGTTTAGGGTTGGCGAAGGTAAGGATTTTCTTATTAATTGTCAAGCATAAACAAACTAAAAATTATTAAACTATGGTGAACTGGCCGCTTCGAAAAGGGGGACTTCTCCTAATTGGATTGGCGCTCAATTTCATTGCCTACGCTGCCTCAGAACCGCGCGATACGGTGAAAAGGTGGCAGGGGATGAGTTTGCGTACCAATCTGCTGTGGGATGCCGTAGCAGAACCCAATATCGGCCTTGAATTCCCTGTGGGTAAACACGTTTCCCTGGGTCTCAACGCCGGCATCAAAACCTGGCCCCGCTGGCTGTTCTGGGACAATGACAACGTCCAGAACACCCGTCACTGGCGCAACTATGCCGTTGTGCCGGAGGTTCGGTATTACTTCGACCAGGTGTACGACGGCTTTTTTGTCGGGGGAGACGCCATCTATACGCATTTTAATGTGGGGAATGTCACCTTCCCCTTCCACATGTATCCGGAGGTGGAGAATCACCGCGTCCAGGGTTCCTTCTGGGGCGGCGGCATATTTGCCGGTTACAGCTGGTGGCTGGGGCAGTACATCCGCATAGAGGCAGAGGCAGGTGTGGCTGCCGGCCTGGCCGCCTATGACAAGTTCGACTGTGCCCATTGCGGTACCAAGGTGGCGGAGGTTCGTAAACCCGCCGTGGTGCCCAAGCTGGGTGTGAATATAGCATGGAACCCCGTTGCCAAGGACAAACGTCCCAAGCCGGGCGTGGTTGTGAGCGGGCGGGACACCCTGACGGTGCTCAGCGCTCCGGTGGCTTTTGTGGTGCATCTCAAGGATGTGAAAGCCCCGGATACCGCCGGCGACAAACTGGGCAAGCAGAATGCCTGGGTGGTTCCTATCGGAAATTATCGTCCCTTGGACCACATTACGCGCGAGGGACGTGACAGCATTCTTACGGTGCGCTATTCGCTGGACAGCGATGCCCTGGACCTTTCCTTGGGGAAAAACGGCGACGTGATGGACCAGATTGCCGCTGCAGTGACTGCACTGCGTGAGGACGCCCGCACGGATGAAGTGCTCATCTCGGTGGTGGGCCTGGCTTCTATCGAAGGCCCCCAGGAGCGCAACGACAGCCTGTCCATCCGCCGTGCACGGGCCGTGGTAGATGCCCTGAAAGCGCGCACCGGGCTGAATAACCGGCATTTTGAGGTAATCGGCAAGGGAGAAGCCTGGGATTGGTTCCGTGCCCAGTTGGCAGACGCCCCCAGGGGCTTCAGCGCCAGTGAAATCGAGACGCTGCAAGGCATCGCCGCCCTTCCGGATGTGGAGGAGCGCGAGCGCAAGCTCAAGGCCGATAAAGCCTTGTATCAAAAGGTGGCAGACAAACTGCTGGAAGACCAGCGTAACGCGGGTTACATACGCGTATATTATGGTGCGGCACCGGATCCGGCCACGGAGACCTTCAACCATGAGGTGATGGACCTCCTCAAGGCCAAGCGTTACCAGGAGGTGGTTGCCAAGGTGGAGTCGGATCCCAAACTCATGGCTTGCACGCTCAGCGATGCGGAGGCCATGAATGCATACGGCGTAGCGCTATATTTCACTGCGCTGGACAAGAAAGATACAGACCAGGAAATCCGAGCCCTGGAACTGATGCGCCGCGCTGCGCAGCTGGGTTCCTCTGCCGCCCGGGAAAACCTGCACGGCGCTTCCGTGTACGGCCCTGCCCGGAAGGAGTATGAGGCCTGGAAAGAAGTAATGAAAGATAAAGAAGATATATTATGATGAAAAAAGTAATTGTTTTGTTGACGGCTCTGGCGGTAACGGCCGGTTTCACCGGTTGCCAGAGGGAGTCAATACTCGCGGATGGCGGGCAGGACCACGTATCGGTAAACACCCATTTGGTGCTCAATGTGGCTACCGGAACTGCCCAGACTAAGCAAGTTTCCGAAGCCGTTCAGGCCGATGGTAATTTCCGGGGTATGGACAAAGTGCATTTGCTCACCTACAAGTTGGGATCAGATGACAAGATTCTAACTTCGCCGGCCACTGCGGACTCATACTATGGTTTAAACCGCCTGTTTGGCGGTGAAACTACGCGCCGAATTTTGTCCATTGACCTTCCGGTGGGGACCAATACTATGGTACTTTACGGGAAAAGCCCGGACGTAACTGGAAAAGTGGGGGTATATTCTGCCGAGGACTATTTTGGCCATCTGGCCAAATATTCTCCCAATAATGAAATTGGATCCACCTATTTCCAACTGGGAAACCGTCTCACCGACTCTGATAAATTCAAAGACATGAAAACCCACATTGCCGGTATCCTTACCGAAGTGATGAGGACTCCGTTGGAGACCAGCCATGATGGTTTAAGCGTTGAAGATGTTGATGTGGCTGTCGCTCCTGACGATTATCCTGAGGGCATTACCTGGGCAACCTATGGCGCTATCAATGACAAACAGAGCATTGTCGAAACGGGCGTCGTATGGTATGTCATGGAAGAAAAGTTGGCCTATTTATATAAGCAAATGACGGGAATTAACTACAACCCGACCTCGGCGGACACCGAGCTTCGTTCCGGTTCCGGCGCCGCAGTTTTGGGTATGGTTGGTGAGATGTGGAAGGTTATCAAATCCCTAGCGTCTAGCACCGCTACAACAAAGGCTGAAGCTGTGGCTAAGATGCTGGCAAAGAACATTGATGCCAATCTGGACAAGTATTTTTCTTTTAATACTACTGGAGAGACTCCCGACTGGACTACGCTCAAGTTTAAAGACACCTTCGAAGGATACAAGCCCGACGAATTCCCTTCCAATTTTAACTTAATGGCAGGCGCAGCCTATCTCACTTGCAGTGCTGAGGGAGTTTTTTCCTACCCTGATTATTACAATGTTGCCGGTATGGGTGGCAATACTCCTTTTACTGGCTCTACGGGCTACACAGCCTCCGATTTCTATTATCCGGCCGAACTTCTGTATTTCGGCAACAGCCCCGTTCGTACGGCAACGGTTGAATATACGGCAAACCAGTATCCTACTACTGCCGACTGGCAGAGTTATGCTTGGACCAACTGGCCCGGTCACGACATTGAAAAGGAAACTCAGTCTGTAGCCATGACCAACAATATCCGTTATGGTGTGGCTATGTTGGAAACCAAGGTGGCTTATTCGGCCAAGGTTCATACGGATACACAGTTATTGGATAACACCACTGCTATTACAGGAGGTACTCCCATAACGATTGCTTTGGGGGACAATACTTTCAAACTCACGGGTATTATTATCGGCGGACAACCCAAGCACGTGGGTTGGAATTTCCTGCCTGTTAAGGATCCCGATACTGCAAGTCCCACTTACGACAAAATGGTTTCCGGGTTTATTTACGACAAGGCCGTAGGAATCAATGTGCCTTATTCGGATGCTGCGGTTACTGGCAGCACCCCCAATTACACGGTGGTTTTTGACAATTATTCCACAGGCAGTACCCAGGAAACAGTACATATTGCTCTTGAATTCCAGAACAACTCTGGAAAGGAGTTCTATGGTTATAAGAACTTGATTCCGAATGGAGGCTATTTCTACCTCATTGGTGAATTGAATCCTTCCAATAACGACTCTGGCTTTACATGGCCTGCAGATCGTATTATCCCGCCATATACAGTTTCCGAAACCGGCGAGGCCTCGACGACAGAGACTAAACGTATTTTTATCCAGAGCCTCATGACATCGGCCACATTCAAGATTGGCGAAAACTCCTTGAAGTATGCCTACCTTACTGTGCCGGATCTTCGCTCCACTTCCATGACCCTTGGTCTGTCCGTAGATATTGAATGGAAACGGGGCCTTACTTATAGCAACGTCATTGTAGGCGGACCCGAGAACGAATAATGAATAATAATTAAAATCTATGTATATGAAACGCAGTATTTACATTTTGGGAGCCCTCGCGCTTGCTTCACTGGTGGCTTGCAACAAGGAAGTCGAGAAACCCGTTACTCCCAGTCCGTATTTTGACGCCGAGACAAATACGGTCAAGACAGATTTTGTCCTGAACGTGTCCACCAACACCGGTAAGGATACCAAGACCACGGCTGAATTCGCCCAGGTCAATTCCGATTTCCTTGGAATGGACGCCGTACATGTCCTGTCTTATAACCTGCCGTACGCAGCCGAAGGTGGAAGCCATTTTTTATTCAAGCCCAGGCATAAGAATGCAGAAACGGATGAGGTGGAGGTAGTATCTGCTACCAGGGATTTCAATCTGGGTACCTTGTTTAGCGCCAAATCGGTGTCTGAGAGTAATGCTTCCCGTTCCGTGGAGTTGGCGCTCCCGCTGGGAACCAATGCCGTAGTGTTGTATGGGAAGGCGCTCAAAACCTATTCCGATGACCTGCAGGGTGTAGCTACCGCAGCTGGTAATCCCAACGATCTTACCACCCTGACTTTTTCGCTCAAGTCCCGTCTCGCCAGTACGGCCGCGTTTAACGCGGGTGCATACTTCTTCACCCGTATGCTCACCTATTTCCTTTCGGCGGGTGTCGTCAATGAGGCCTCTTTCTGGACAGACGCCGCCATTGCCGACAAGGACAAGAGCTATAAATTCTGGTGGCCCACTCCTTCCACGGAGGTGGCTGCTCAGCTGGCTGCAGAATTCCCTAACCCTGCTGATGGAAACAAAAAAGTGATAGGTGGGCTGGAGTATCAGTATTACGCAGGCGAGATGTCATGGAAGCAGTTAGGCACAATGTACCGTTATGAGTATGATGATTCTGACGCCACCAAGTCCGATGAAATTGTCAAGACGCAAAACGGAACAAATGTAGCGCTTTCTCCGCTGGGCGAGGTGCTGGGCCGTGCTTATGTGGAACTCACCGATGTGAAGACCGCACCTGGCCTGCATGAGATTCGTGCGGGTTCTGCGACGGCTGTCTTGCGTACGATGCGTGACTTGTATTCTGTGGTTGAAAGAGGTGCCGGTGCGGTTCCCACCACCTGGCAAGAGCAAATTGCCAAACTTCTGGCGAAAGAGATCGAATCCCGTATGCATCTTTTCTTCTCCGTCGGTAGCGATGGCCAGGCTGACTTTATCAAGGATGAGACAGGCCAGATTAATGTTGCCCTTCTTTTGGCGAGGCTGTCCACCTGTACTTCTACCTCCGACTGGAATGCAAACAGCAGTGTATTGCTGGCTAACTTCCAGGATCAGGATGAAAAGAAAACGACTACTTACGAGAGCGGTAAAAAGTATTTTTATACGGAGAACAACGAGGGCTTTCCGCTTAACGTGGGCCTTCCTAAAGGTGCTGCCGCCCTTATTTGCAATGTTTTCCCCGACATCAAGAAAGAGGACACCTTCGAATACTCCACCAATATTCCGGCCTATGGTATGGGCGAAGTCACTTTCCCCATTTCCAACTACCGCTATCCTGCAGAACTGATGTACTTCGGGAACTCTCCTATCCGTGTAACCACAAAGGAAATGAAATCTTCGGATTATCCTTCCACCGTATCACAATGGAATACGGATTCTTGGACGGGCTGGAATTCCGTTGACGCCAGTGTGCGGTCCGACACCCGCAGCGTTGCCATGATCAACAACATCAACTATGGTACTGCGCTTTTGGAGTCTACCGTTAAGTATGGTGCCGCTACGCTTAAAGATAATAATCATGCGCTGCACCCGCTGGAGGACGACCAGGAAATCCCCACCAGTTTTACCGATGCAAACAAGGGTATTTTCGTAACCGGCATCATCGTTGGCGGCATGGCCGATGTTGTGGGGTGGGATTTTGTCCGCAAACCTACCAATACGGATTATACGGGTATTTCCATAGATGAAGAAGGTAAGTTTTCGGGCCTTTCCTTCACCGGAAATGCGTTTGATAAGATGATTTATGACAAGTGTTCTACCCCTGTCAAGGTAACCGCCAATACCGATCCCATCTATACGATGGTCTGGGACAATTATGACCATACCAAGGCGGCCGACAAACAGTCCGATGTTTACATCGGTGTGGAACTGGTGAACAAAACCGATATGGACCTCTGGGGTGAATTGAACCTTATCCGTAAAGGGGGTACTTTCTACCTGGTAGGTAAGATGGATCTGGCTGCCGCTGTGGCGTCTGCCCGTTCCGGAGAAGGGAATGGAGACAACTTCAAGGACCTCAGCCGCGACCACTATTGCTATCCTCCTTTCAATCTTACGACCGGCAAAACCATCAACGCTCCTCGCGTGTTCATGCAGGATTATATGACCAAGGCCAACCTCATCATCGGCGAGAATGCCCTCAAGCACGCCTATGTGACCGTGCCCGACCTTCGCTCCAGCCAGATTTCCCTGGGTGTTTCCATTGATATGGAATGGACGAGCGGTCTTGCCTTCGACGTGGTTCTTGGTGGTGACTAACGAATAGGTTTTGTATGCGTTTCGCATTGCGTCATACAGGTATTTTCATCCTCCTGGCTGTAGCCTTCACCGGCTGCAGCCTGGTGGACGAGGATATGCGTGACTGCGAGACAGACTATACCCTGGACTATGAGCTGCGCCTGGTCACCAACATGACCACGGAATTGCAGACACAGTTGGGGCTGGTGACGGACGTAAATGTTGCCGGCGCCATCAAGTCCTACTTGCAGGATGTCTTCACCGATCACGCACACGATGTCGACCTGGGCTTTTACGACGTGCAGGCCGACTCTGTCCTCCTGCACCGGGAAAGTCACGTAATGGACGCCAACCAATCCAGTTATACCCTATATATACCGGTACGGCGCTATATGCACCTTGCAACGGCCAACATGGAACAGAATCCGCTGCTGTCCTTTGAGGGGGCCGACAATTGCCACACCCTGCGTGCGGTGCAGCAAGTGAAGGATACCGTCACCTCACACAAGACGGGTTTTTTCACCGCCCGCCTTCCCATGGACATCAAGGAGGGAATCGACCAGCAGTTTGACGTGAAACTGTATATGGCCAACTGTGCGTCCTCCGTGCTGATTGATACGCTAGGCAGCGGCATCAAGGACGTAAAGGTGTTTATGACGGGTTTTGCTACCAGCTTTGACATTTGTGACAGCCTGTACCACTTTGACTATACCCCGGTGGTGAAGCCGGACCAGCTGGAGTTTGAAGATCCAGGCCGTGTTGGTTTTGTGGCCGTGACATTCCCTTCCCGTCCGGCCCCGTCCACTAAAATTGTCATCGACTGGGACGATCCCTTTGTTACGGATGTCGCCCCCAATTCCCTTTGGCAGGTGTACGTTTATTGCACCCTGGGCGACGGTACCATTACGCAAAACATTCTGGGGGTCCACAATCAGCTGTTGCCTGGCCAGTTCCGTCTGTTGTGCGCACGGGCCTATGCCAATGGTACTCTGGCTCCCGACGACCCTACTGTCGGCGTAAGCGTTACCCTGAATTGGGAACCCGGCCTTGAGATTCCTGTTGTTCTATAATGCTTAGATTCAGGGGCATATTGTTTTCCTGTCTGCTGGTAATGCTATTACCGGCAGGGTTTGTCTCATGTGAGAGAGAGAAAGTTCTTAGTAAGGAAGTAAGAGAAGAAGTGTGTGGGGTACGCCTTGCCATGCGTGTTGGAACTATTCCACAAACCAAGGCCAATGTGTCCACAATCTCGGAGATGAAGCCTACAGACGCTTCTTTTCGGGGATTGGATCAAGTATATGTCATCCCTTTTGCTAAGTCCGGAGATGCCGTAGAGTCAACCAGCGAACCTTTGTCTCTTCCTTTGGAGCTGCCCGGCTTTCAGCCATCAGGTGGTAATAATGCCCATTTGTATGAGATGCACCAGGCTATTCCCAAACAGACAGCCCTGGTATTGGCTTATGGGAAAGGGTTGTCGGGAAGCGTAGACAACAACACCGTAAAGACCAAACAGATTTATGGCTCTTTGGTCGAAAGTGGCTTCGATGGCAGTGGTGTTACAACGGCAGGGGATTTGCGTTTCTCCCCGGAACCCATGTATGCGTCCACTACCGATCGCCCTCAAGAAGCGTTGTCCATTGCCAATGTACTGACAACCATTGTGAATGGTTCTTCTTTTACAATGAAGGCTTATTATGGGAATAAAGGAAAATTCAAGGATGTTACTATCCCTTGGGGAGGAAATCTGAGGGATCAGAACTTGAGTGACTGCTATCGGCAACTGACTGCAGATGGACGTCTTCTCCCTGGTTCCGGTGCGGGAGTAAGTGTGCTCCTTACTTCCTTGTACAAGGCTCTTCAACTGAAAAGCATAGATGATGTTCAGTATCAGTTGGAAATAGAAGGCGTAACGTACGATGCTACTAAAATAGTGGAGGAAGTGGAATCGCCTCTTCTGTACAAGGATTTATTCAACGGTCTCCGCCAGAAGATTCTGGATAAGATGCAAGACCTGGCAGACCAGGATGTCTTGGATATTGATGAAGATGCGCATACCGTTGCCTTCAAGGACGAGAACCTCCAACGATATCCCGAGAATCTGGGTCTCCCTTTAGGTGCCGCTACCGTTCGTTGGTCACCCACCGGCTATGTGGTCCCTTTGCAAAATGGTTTGGATGGTATTGCTGCTTTGTCGGACTATTGTTTTCCTCCGTCGCTTTACTATCGTTCCAACACACTTATTCAGACATCCAATCAAGAAGTGGAGGATGCCTCTCTCAGTGGTAATGACTGGTCTCAAGTTCTCTTGAACTATTATGCTGATGGCGGGAGTGTAACCAATCTGACAGCCTCTATGGCGTTGAAAGACCCTCTGGAGTTTGCGGTGGGCATGCTTTCGGCGACCATCAAGGCCGATAAAAAGGACTTGCTGGATAATAATTACCATACACAGATTACGCTTAAAGAGGGGCTTTTCCCTCTTACCGGGATTATCATCGGCCGACAGTATCCGCAGTATTTTGACTTTACGCCGGAATATAACCCTTCCGCCAGCCCGGAGCCCCGTCAGTACTATCTGTACGACAATCAGATTTCCGGTATTTCCCTGACGGCCACAAAATCGTCTGAATTCCGTACGCTCGTTCTCCAAACGCCCAAAGAGAAAAGCGTTTATGTTTGTTTGGAGTTCCTGAACAATTCTTCCAATATTACTTTCTATGGTATAGATGAGGGGCGTATTATGCCGGGCCATCATTTCTATCTGGTGGGTTTACTGGAGGTTCCATCAGAAAAGCAAAAGGATGAGAATGGAAATGATCTGGACAGCGTCTTCATTCAAGACCGTATTACCAGCGTCAATTTTACCATCAAGTCTCTTGAAAATGCCTACAGTGCCATCCCGGATATGGGTATACCTCAACTTTCTATCGGCGTGCTGGCTCAGTTGAACTGGGAGATGGCTACTCCGACGGAGGTTTGGCTAGATTAAAAAAAGATGAAATACCGCATAATCATAGGATTCTTGTTCTCGGCGCTGCTTGTTGGCGGTTGCCGTCGTGAGCCTGTTGTTTCGGCGGAGGAACTTCCTAAACTCAGTTTAACGCTTGAGATTCCGTCGGCTCCCGGCACCAAGGGAGATGAAGGAGAGGTTGCTTTTGAGATTGATGAGGAAAATGAAATTTACGACCTCAAGATTTGGATATTCAAACACGGAGAAAACCACGAAAAGGTCCTGTATAAAAAGTATCCGGATGAGGAACATCCCAATCCGGACGACTTGCCGCAGGCTGGAACCGTGAAGAAATACGTATTCTCTGTGGACCGTACGCTTGCCACGGATAACCCCCGCCCGAAACTGGATATCTTTATCCTGGCCAATTCAAAATCTGTTGGCTGCGCCACCTTGGGAGATGTGGACTATGCAACCTTGACGGCGAAAACGTTTGGCGGCAACTATTTCGGCCCGGTTAGCCCGGTGACGCCCGAATCCTTGAAAAACGCAGAGACCAAGACCGGCCTTCCTATGAGCGGTATGGGTGAGAATCTTTCCGTTAGCGGTGAGGACTACGCGTTGAGTGTGGGCAAGATAACCCTCCTTCGCGCTGTCTCCAAATTGCGTTATGTCTTTTGCCAGACGCTCAATACCGGCGAAGACGCAGAGTCCATAGAGGTGCTGCGCGTAGAACTGGATAATAACCTCATTCCCAACCAGGAATATCTATTCTCTTCTGGTGGAGGGCTACATGTGAAGGAAAGCGAAGGTTATGTGGATGAAATAATCTCTACGATTCCTAGTACAACTGACGTTCCTTCCAGCGCTATTCCCGAACTTTATACCTATACCGGTTCGGGCGCAAGCGGTGCTGCCGACTATGAGCGTTTGGTGCTGGATGCAATACAGGAGAATAAGCTCCTGTGCCCTGCAACCTATTATCTTCGGGAGAGCGATAAACCGCTCAGTGGCAAGGTGTACTATCAGGTGAAGAAGAATGGCGTTGTAGTGGGTGAACCCCGGGTCAAACCCTTCGCCATGAAGACACCGGATTTTTCCCGAAACCATACCTGGACCATGTATGGCTACTTCATCAGCGACCGAACCCTCATCCTTTCCTTGAATGTCCTCCCGTGGGATATGAATATCTACAACATTGACTTTTTGACTTCCTCGGCCAGCGTTACCGTGCCGCTTACCGTGGATCCTTCTTCCGTGAGATCCATTGAACAGGTGGGAGATACGGATGATTTCAAAGTTTATATGAGAGAGGGAACCCCGGCAAAGGCTTTTTTAAATATCGTCACCCCCAGTAATGGTACCATTGAGGTAATAGTCAAGGGTGTTGTAGATGGCTCCGAGCATTGTTTTGAAGTGACACAGAGTTCAACAGAAATCAACTCCAAGATAAATCACGGACGCATAGACATTTCCGTAGATGCCAAACAGCCGTTCCTGGAGTCCTATCACGGGAAATCCATCTCTCTGGACTTTAAAGTCTATACGCCGGATAATTCTCAGGAAGTAGCGTTGGGCTCCGAGGCCATTAATCAGAATTATATTTTTATCTTGCCGTGATGCGTCGTTTAGCATATGCGTTGCTGCTTACGCTGCCGCTTCTTTCCCTCTCCTGTGCCAAGGAAAGGGAAATGACTGCGCCGTGGAATGGCCCCGTGATTGAACTCACTTTGTCCTGCGACGACCTTGATATGACCAAGGCGGGTCTTGACGATGTTCGTGACGGGGATAATAACTATTTCGAGAACGTGGTAAAATGGGTAGACTTCTATTTCTATCCTGTATATCCTGAGGGGAATGGCCGTACCATTACGCATCCTTACCATAAGCGGGTCGAATTGACCAACAATGTTCTTACTTTCCGCATTGAAGTTACTTCCAATCAGGTGAACAACCAGATTTTCCCTACGGATGAATGCGAGGTATTTGCGTTGGTGAATGTCCCCAGTGAAAAGTTGGAGGCTTTAGACGATTTCTCGCTGGAGAGTCTTTATTCCGTGATGGAGACTACTGACTTTGAGAAAAAGACAGACTCGTTTAATCATCGGCAGATGCAGTTCATGATGAGCGGCCTGCAGTTGCTGACGCTTTCAGATGATGGGGGGCGTACAGCCAAGGTAGTGTCCAAAGGGATCGTTCCCGTAGCCAGATATGCCTGCAAGTTAACGGTAGGCATCAAGGTGGATGATATTGTTCCCGTAGACACAGGCCGAACGCAATTGGATGAGCAGACCGGTGAGGAGGTCCCCGTCTACGAGGATTGGCGGCCTTCCGTAGAGGAAATGTATATTTATCTGGTAGATGGCGTCAAAAGTGTCACGCTGGATGGTAATCCGGTGGATACAGACCAGCTAAAAGCGAATGAGGAGGACCACCCCGTTCACTTCAGCTATAAGAAGAACCCCATGTATTTTTACGAATATCAGACTGATAAAACGTATAAACAGATATTCGATAAAGATGGGGATTATTATACCACATATCCCACATATACCTATCCTCAGTATTGGACGGGGCAGAATGTGCACGTTCCTTACCTGAAACTGGTTCTTCCCTGGATTCGTTTATCCGACAATCTGAAAAGGGTTTGTTACTATAAGATTATCATTCCCCAGAACAGGCAGGAAGGGGTTCCGGATGGGAAGAATGCTTTCCTTCGGAATAACTGGTACCATTACAACATTGCCGTGGGTATGCTGGGTGCCGATACCGATGATGCAGAGGTTACGGTGAATCCCATCGATTTCTTTATCTATTACTGGCAGGACAAGAACGTGGTGATTAAGCAGGCCAGCATTGGAAATGCGCGTTACTTATCCGTTGATAAGGAATATAAAGAGACTGACGAACCGGATGATCAGAAGTTTTACGAACTGAACAACGAGACCACGGTAGACATCAACTACACCAGCAGCCATCCTATTACGTTTGATGTCCTGAGCGTCACCAGGCCTTATTATGGAAAGAAGCCGGAGGCCGATAAGGACAAGTGGAACGATAATTTCTCGGCATATATCCGTCAATCAAGAGGTCCGGTTCTGGATCCGGGTGATGAGGTTCCGATTAAATATGGAGACAAACTTTATCCCAAGGGTTCCTACTACCTTGAGTATAAAACGGATGCAGCAAAGACTAATTGGTTTACCAAAAATGCCACATACATTCGTTTTAATCATCTGCTGAACAACGACTATAAGAATAAGAAATTTGATTATTCTCCTTATACCATCTTCCTTTCCGTGCAACATGCCGATGATCCCTCGACGTCGAAGGAATATTCCAAGATGGTGAAGATTATTCAGTATCCTGCCGTGTATATTGTGGGTGAAGAGAATTCGGACCCCAATTTGGAATTGCCGGGTATTGATATTTCCGGTGATCCGCAGGATGTCCGGGCGTGGAAGAGTTTTGAACACAACGGATATGTGTTTGTGGATGGGGAACGCAGAATGCGTCACAAGAATGATGCTAATGATGACGGTCCCTATGGTATACTGGCAAAACGGTTAAGGGACACGTATAAAAAAAGTTGGAGTGCCAGCAATTCGGGTAGTGAGGCTCGTCCTTATTTGGAGTGGATGCAGTGGCGTATTGTCAATTTCACGGGAGGTAACCGCAATATGTACAATATTGTAGTTACGGTATTGCCTACCAACAGTCCCTACGTCATTGGAGACCCCCGCACTTTGTATGTGGAAACCTGGAATAATGGCGAGGAGTCTTATTCGACGGCCGTTCCCAATACTCCTTATTACAATTGGGATGGCTCGGTAGATGATTTTGAGTATGTCTCCCATTTTCATGAGGCTCCGGCATTCATTGATAATGAGGAAGATGGCGACCGTCTACTCAAATACTATTATCCGGCAGAAGAATCTGACAGGACAAAAAACATGCTTGCACCTTCCTATCGTGTGGCTTCCAAATTTGGCGGACTGGAGTATTATAATGGCGTGACCAAACGTTCGGCCGAATACAAATGTGCCACCTATCAGGAGGATGGATATCCGGCAGGCCGCTGGCGTCTTCCTACAAAAGCGGAGATTGACTTTATCGCCACTTTGTCGGCAAAAGGAACTTTTGAGGTTCTTTTTGGCACCGGCTCAAACTACTGGTCGGCCCATGGTGCCGTAAAGCCCGGTGGAGGATTACAGAATGTTACCTATGCACTTGCCCGTTGCGTATATGATTCCTGGTACTGGGATCCTTTGGATGATCGGCTGGATAACCGTGACGAATATATTTTTGGAGATATGCCCCGAACCCGATGAGAAGATACTTTTACATATTGCTGCTTTTGCTGCCTCTTTTTGCCTGTACCCGGGAAGTAAGCCCGCTTGTGCTTGAAGAGCCGGCTGATGATGCGCCCAAGGGAACTGTGAGTGTTACCTTCTCTTTTACCGTTCCTGCAGAGGATCCGGCCACCAAGGCGTTGAGTGAAAGCAGCGAGCTGGAGACCATGCATCTGGCCGTCTTCGGCAGTAGTGGTTACTATAAGAAATATGTGAAGGCAGAGAAGAAAAGTGGCCCAGTTCAGGGGACAAGAACTTGTGGGGGCGTAGAAAGGACCGTTGATGTTTATCAGTTTCAAGCCGAGTTGGAACTTTCCAACACGGCGCGTGTCATCCATTTCATTGGGAATGGGCCTGCAACCATTCGTGTTGGCAATGCAAAAGAAGTTCTGCCTTCGGAGTTGTCGGGTGTAGAGAAAACTGGCTTTTGGCAAATGGTTGAGCTCCCCAAAATTGCCGCTCAAACTGACATAGACGACGACGGAAACGAATACTATGTAGCCGACAGCGATGGCGATGGTGTAGCCGATGGTAAATATGGTGAGCATCCCGAGACAGACCGTTATGTAATCAGTGAGGAGACGCTACAGTATTTCCATAACGAAAGCGGCATCCCCCTCATTCGCAATTGGTCAAAGGTCTGTCTGAAAAATGTACCTGGTTCTCATTTTACGCCCATCAGTTTTGCGGTTGTTCATGTTCCCAAGCAGGGTACGTTGGTTCCTTACGGAGGTATTACGGGCTTTATCCAGAATTATCAGGATATTGCATTTGACGATTTGACAGATGCCGAAGGCCTTTATGCTTATAAGGGAAACCTTCCGGAGAAGGAGAACCTTTTTGATGAGACGATTCCGGCCGCAACGGATTTTATAAATAGTTCCGGCAAAGTGAAGCAATATGACCCTCGATACGATAAGAATCAACAGGGAGTTTATGATTCAACATTGCGAGAGGAAGATGAGCCGGCTGTGTATCTGTATGAACGTCCGGTTCCCACAGATAATATGCCGCCTTCCTTTATGATTGTCTATGGTACATATTTGAATCTGGACGATCCCATCTTTTTTGATTCAAAAATAGTGGATGGATGGCCCGTTCGAGCAGATTATAATCCTGAGGCAGACTATTCTAATTCTGGTGCACATACCGAAGACAACCTTTCCTTCGACGAGTTTTATAATGGGATAAAGTGCTATTATAAGGTGGACTTTATGGCAGGAGGAGCCTATTATCCCATCCTCAGAAACTTTAAATACCAGGTAGAAATAAAAAAGATTGAAGCCAGGGGATTCAATACCCCTGAGGATGCGGCTCATTCGGCTGGTAGTGCCGATGTATCGGCCGACGTCAACGCTTCCCACTTGGCCGATATTTCTGACGGCACCCGCCGTATGGCTATCCAGCCCTGGATGGCGAAAACTTTTATTAAAGCTGATGAACCTGGTGATGACTTGCCCACTCATCTGTTTGTCAAATTCTTTGATGACATTAATAAAGATCATGGCGGTATCAATTATGCTGTGACAAGGACGAATGCGGCTGGTGAAGAGGTTGAGTGTGTCACATGTTCCTTAGTAGATGGAGATCAAGGGGTTATCAGTAATGGTGATGTCCAAATTGGAGAGCCTAGGGAAGATGGTTGGCGGCCCATTCAATTCAGGGTTCTGGAACCGGATATGTATGTGGCCAAGACACAGACGCTTCGCATTGCCTGCATGAGTTATCTTCGTGATTCGGAGGATGAACTGATTAATCCTAATGAACAGCCGTTGTACCGGGATATCGTCATCACGCTGCAGCCCAAGCAGGAGATGCGTGTGCGGTGCGAACGGGAGAGCCTTCCCCGTCAGACCAGAGAGGCGCAAAAGGTAACCATTAGTATACCAGACGGTCTTCCACGGTCCATGTTTCCTCTGGAGTTTATCGTTGAACCGGAGCATGCTACCCTTACTGCTTCTACTGATGCCAGCACAGAGAATCTTCCGGTTATTTATGGCAAATCCATTGTCCCGGGAAATGAAAACAAGTCGGCTTTCCAGTTTAAGCGGACCGTTACGTGGGACGCCTATAAGGAAGTGCAGCCGGAAGATGTATTTCAAGACGAAAGCCGTTGGCGCAGTTTCTCCTGTCACTTCATTACAAACTGTAATGACAACGCTACAACGGTTTGGGTGGCCGACAAGGAGAACTATTTCCTGGCCGGGAATGATAATGTACAGTCCCACGACGATTTTACCAACTATAGCAGTTTCAAAACGCCAGAATTTAAGACGTCCATTCCTCGCGACTCTTCTCCTACCGATGCTAATGTCCAGGTGGAAACAGGCGTTTATCCTGAAGATCTGGGACATGAGGACTTTTTCTTCATGGAGGCTGTGAACCTGTTACCTGTATCGGCCACAGGCGCATCAGAAATAATCCATGTGGAGGGTAATCTGTATAAATTTGTTCCCAGTGATGAGACCATTGTTTTTGATTTCAAAACGCAAGTCGACAATGGTGACGTATCGTTAAAGTTCACGGCCCTCGACTCCTACGTGGAGGCCTCGCTGGAGCCCTGGCATTTCCGGAATGTGGGTATTCTGGATGGCTATGATCGCGGTAACTACTCCGACGTGGCATACGGTCATATTTCGTCCGCCACCGATATGTACTTCTTGGTGAAATTATTAACCGAAACAAAGTTACCCGCGATAACCGTTAAGAACCTGAGAGGCGTAAAGGAGGATTCCAATCCCTTCTCGAATCATGCTGGAGACTACTACCGTGATAGTTGGTTCCAGACAGAAACGGGCTCCGGCATTGATCCCGATCCGGTTTCTCTCACTCTTTCGGCAGTAGGATATGTGGAAGAAGTAGTTTCTGCGCCCAGATTCAAAGGCGAAGTCCATTCCTGGGTTATTTCTGGCAGTGACTTGAAACAGTTAAAGGATGGTGACGCTATCGGGAAAAATGAGACGATGCACCAGGTTAATGGTCACTTCTCTTTAAATATTTCATCAACAGTGGATGGAAAGATTCCAACTGAACACACTAGTGGAATTATGCTTCCAGCTGGCGGTCATTATGTCCTTCATGCGAGCATTGCATCAAGCGATAGTGATATTTTCCTGTATTACGCCCAGATTCAATATCTGGCCAATGACAGCACTACTCCACAGAAACCGTACGATACCAGGGTGGAACCCCATCCGGATGGTAGTTTATATTCTGCTTATCCTGGGAATGACTATGTGTATATGTGGACCATTCCTTGGGGTCAAACAAGCGCTACGCTTGAGATGGATGCTCCTGCCAATCGAGACATTGTGATTAGTAAAATGATTCTCAGGGGTTTTCATGGCGTGTTCCTTGATTCTGTTGATACTGGTGGTGATATTGGCTTAGGCGATGATCTTAATGACGGAGGTGGCCTATGATTAAGTCGGTTATAAAGTTTCTAGTATTGTCGATGCTGGCCCTTGCGGTTGCCTGTGAGAAAGAGGGGAATATACCTGAGCCTGCTCCGTCCCCCAGTCCGGAAGTTCAGACCTTGCATTACAAGGCCACTGTCCAAGCAGGGGCTGACACGCGTGCAACCGTTGGAGATGATCTCAAGTATAAGTTTGAGGAAGGTGACAAGGTATATATGGAAAGCGATGATGGTCATTTGTATGGCTTCCTGTCTTTGTCCTTCGATGGCGGTATCGGAAACAATGTGGCCCTGTTTGAAGGAGACCTATATGTAGCAGATGAATATACCCCAACTCTTACAACGTCTGTCAAACTGGTCCTTGTGGGGCCGGAAGATAAACTGCATCACATTTCCGAAGAAGGGAAGGTCCAAGAACTAGATCCTAGTGATATTACTTCAAGCAGCTACCATGACAAGTGGGCCGTTTCCTTGAAGGAGGCTGTGCGCCAATTTAGCCATTTTACCGGGACAGGGCTGTTCGGAGATACGTATTTTACCCTTCAACAACAGTCTTCTTTCTTGGTTATGAGCCTGTCTTTTAACCCGGAAACCGTTCGCGCTGATACAGATGTAACAGCTAATCTTTTTAATCATTACGGTGATGCATCCAAGTCTTTGTTGGGCTCTGTTTCCTGCAAGACTACCGAAGTGGACGGTGATATAGAAGCCACCTGGGTGTACGCTTTTTCTCCGGGAACAACATTGTCGGGAGCTAAACTTGAGGTAAGTGTGGGCTCCGAAAACGTTCCGCCGTTAAGTATGGCCGAAGCTACACTTCAGGCTAATACCTATTATACTTTCCAGCGTGCCACCTATTTGATGGATTACTTCACGGTGGAAGCAATGGAGGTTGATACGGAGATTACCTTTAATTATGCTACGGCTTCTAATGGTATCCAATACAGCCTGGACGGCTACCAATGGTTTAATTACAGTAGTCCCATACTCCTTTCGGCCGTTGGAGATAAAGTGTATTTCCGGGGTAAGGCTACCAGTTATAAGAATACAGGAACGACTCCTCTCTTGGCCACCGGCGACAAAGCTTGTTATGTCTATGGAGACATCATGTTCCTTATGTGCAATGAAAAGTATAAACCGCGCACGTCGATCCCTGCTAATAACGCTTTCCAGGGGGCATTCAAAGGCGCAACTTGGCTACGATTCAGTTCTGATGAGCACATGCAGCTGAAACTTTCGGCTATGAGTCTTACCGATTCTTGCTATGAAAACATGTTCGAGGGATGCACTGGGCTTACATCGGCTCCTGATCTTCCGGCCACGGCTCTGGCAAAAGCTTGTTATAAAGCCATGTTTAAGAGTACAGGGCTTTCTGCTGCACCGGCCCTTTCTGCTTCCACCCTTGCTGAAGCCTGCTATTACTCTATGTTTGAGGAGTGCACCAGTTTGACATCGTCACCTGTTCTTCCGGCCGCAATCTTGGTAAAGGACTGCTATCGCCAAATGTTTAAGGACTGTTCCTCATTGAATAAGGTCGTTTGCATGGCCAGGGACGGTATCAACACCAACAGCAGTACCGCCAATTGGTTACAGAATGTCTCTGCTATCGGTACGTTTACCCAGAGCATCTCGGCTATTGTCGGGAATAATACCTCTGCCTCGGGCAATACATGGCCTCGTAGTGTTAGCGGAATCCCCACTGACTGGACTTGCCTCAATGGCTTCGATCCCGTTTTCCCGGATAATCCGTTTGAGCCAGAAGAAGATTTTTAACGAAGGAGGAGAAGAAAAATGAGAAAATGGTTTGTTATATCTCTTTTCATGCTTTTTGCTTTTGCTGCTTGCCAGCAAGAACCTGTTATGCCCGATAGCGAGAACTCCTTTGACCCTTCCAAGTTCCAATTTAACTTTACTATACATCATCCGGAAGATGCCACCAAGGGCATCAAGACCGCTTGGGAAAACGGGGACAGAGTATTTATTTTTGTTACCGGCATTACCAATGGCTATTTGACGGCTACTTTCAACGGAACAAACTGGAACACGGCTTGCGTGGGAATAGGCCCGAGCGCACTGGGGGCATCTGGCACTTTACATGCACTTTATTTGCCCTACGGGAATGATGCTTTACCCTCTTATGACAACAATCAGTGGACTTTTAACAAGGGCACTGATACGTATTATTTTTACGCTTTTAACAAAGCTTATACTGTAGAAGAGGTTGGTGAAGACTTCGTGGTTTCTGCTACCATCTCGATGGAAAAGCCCGAAACCTATGTACAGTTTTACATTCCTTATTTAGAGGCCAACGAAACAATTCAGTTGGCCTGTAATGCCCTTTGTCCCGCTGGTCTGGCAAGTCTGAACGTCAATGGCTACATTACAGAGAATAGCGGTAACGCTGGCGCTCCCGTCAATGGCTACGCCGGTACGTTGGCCGGTGAAAAGGGCTATTATGTGAGTGGAAAACCGGTGAGTGAGCCCGGAAAGGACTATTATTTTGTTCTCAAAAAGGGCAATACGTATTCTCATTATTTCAAGAACAGAAGCGCTATTCAAGCCAACAAGGCCTATCAACTTGCTTCTTACACTACCTGGCCTGTTGTAGGAAGTTCCCATTTTGTGACGGTCGCCGGAAAAAGATTGGAGACAGTGAACAAGGGAGCATCTCATCCATGGGAGTTGGGTACCCCGTATGGAAGCACTTACGAGGTGCCTTCTGTATTGGAAAAGTTGCCAGATGACGCAGATTGGAATGCCCTTCAGTCAGCTGCTGCCTGGAAGGATATGAAGATTTGGGATGCTCAAGGATCTCTGGTAGTCGCTTATTCTAATTATGTTTTCCTCCCCAGAAGTTCTTCCGCTTCCAGTTATTACTGGAGCAATGGCTTTGCCTCTGCCTTGCAGATGAGCACCGACGGAACCCATTCACTGATTGATTCCGCTCTTCCGGGGGAGGCTTATGTACGTACTCTTGAAAAACGTGACTGGTTCACGATTATTGCTACTGAAGACAATACTACGGTCACTTTCAACTACTATGCTGCCGACGACCATATTAAGTTTAGCAGGAACAATGGTATTGATTGGGAAGATTGTGATGCCGGCCATCACATCTTCCTATTAAAACAGAAGGGTGACAGGATTTGCTTTACAGGAGAACGCACCAATTATAAAAATGACAGTGGAGATCAATGGGGTACACCCGGCAATAAGCCCATCTTTGATGCGGATCAAAAAGTGTATATTGCTGGAAACATCATGAGTCTGCTGGCCGATAAGGATAATCTCTCCGAGAGTGCTTTCCATGGGGCTTTTTCGAAAGGGAAGAACGGCAATGATGAAATTGAGGTTAAGTATATTGATATCAGTGATGATGACCCGCTTATACTTCCGGCCACGAATCTTCCCCCCAGATGTTATACGCAGATGTTCCGTAATTGTACAAAGCTGACGCGAGTTCCTGCTTTTCGCGTGGAGACAGTGGGTATTAGAAGCTGCTATAACATGTTTCGCAACTGCAGCAGCCTTATAACTACAGAAGGTATTGAACTGGATGCGATGGAGCTTACGGAGGATTGTTATCGAGAATTATTTAGAGGGTGCTCAAAAATAACTTCGATCCCTATCTTGAGGGCGCCCACTCTTGCAAAAAGTTGTTATCAGCAGATGTTATCTGGATGTACGAGTCTGGGTACTGTCGTTTGCCTTGCAACCAATATTAGTGCTTCAGATTGTCTCAATCAATGGATGTCAGGAATCAAATCTACCGGAACCCTCTACCAAGCCCATAATGGCCCCTTCGCTCCTAATAAAAATGGTGTCCCTAAAGATTGGATAGTTAAAGAATATACCGAATAAGCAAGCGGCCTGAAACATCAGGCCGCTTTTCTTGTAAAATGTGTGATGGAAAAGATTTGTTATGGGAGTGTTAACTCGTACATGTTATCTTCTCCATAGGTGGGGATGACGCCGTAAGGGTCCCCGAAATTGTATTGCCCCGATTCATCGCCCTGTTTATAAGTATCATCCAAAACAACACCAATCTTTACTGAGCCTGCACTTGCAAAAGCGGGATCTACACTTCGTTTCATCCGAATTTCGTAATACCACTCACTAGGGTGCATTAGTAAGTTGGACGAATACGCGTCGGTGCCGTATGTGATGAAGTCAATCATCCCATCCTTAGAGGCCCATTTGGCATGGGCGGCGTCAATTTCGGAGCTTTTTATCCACCCCTCATCATAGTCGTACCAATACTCGGAATCTCCTGACGCATCCTCTTTGTAGAAGTGGAAATAACTGTCATAATCGTGATCAAGGCACATATAAATAGGGCTGGTTTCAATGTATAGATATATGTAGGTGTCATCGGCTGTGGCTTTGAGTCTTCTCAAGGCGAGATAAGCATCACCAGAGTTGCCGGCTTGAGGAACCTTGCTCCAGTCAATGCTGTAGGCCGAATGGAAAGCGAGGCTTAGTTCCGGTAAAACGGCAATCTGGTTCTTATGGACGCTAATGTTTCCTACATGGGTGTTGTTGTAAAGAACCATATCGGTGACGACGTCTATGAGCTGTAGCGTACTGTATCCCCAGATGGAACCTTCTGCGTAAGGCAGGTAGAAGGATACCTTGCCGCTTTTTACGTCGCCATAATAGGTGACTGTTTTTTCCGCATCGTTGGCAGCGTCGGCAGGGTTCCAGTGAACGTTGGATGCATTGGCCTTGTCAATGCTGTCAAACAGCAGGCCGTATGTGCCGTTGAGTTTAACGCCGGGAACAGTATACACCATTTTAACTTGCGAACAGGGGACATTCGTAAATGTGAATTTGGCCGCACCGGTAAGATTGGAGAAGGCATAGGTGTCGTCGTCCGTTCCCCAGGCGAACATAGGGATGGCGCTTTCTTGGTGTCCACCATCCGAAACGCAGAAATCCCTTTCTGCCGGAATGTGGAATGAAATCTCTCCGGAAGTCGCGCTGGTAAATACGTGGTTATTATTGGCTGGATACAGCGCAACTTTACTGCCGTCCATAGCTCCCAGGTTGATATTCTCGGCAACGGTAGCCTTGAACTTGGAACTGGCCGCGGCTTCTTCGATATTGAAGGTTTCCCAGAGGTTTTGGGTTCCGTCGTTGCAAAGCACCGAAACCTTGTCACCTGCGCTCCAGGAGAATGTTACGTCTCCTGCATAGGACGTCTTGGTGTCATCGGCCTTCTGGGCCGTGATGGTGAGTACTTTGTAACCTGCAGGGATGATTTCTTCCTCGGGCAGGACGGGGACGTCCTTCTCAATTTGTGCGCAGGAAGCCAGGATTGCCAGAATGGCGGGAATATACAATCTCTTCATAGTGCGTCCTCCCGTTAAATGATAATGCCGAACGGATCTTGTGACAGATCCGGGTCCAGCATATTGCTGCCCGTTCCCGTTCCTCCCGACAATTCCAATAACAGCCCATCCCTCGGGCTAAGTTCCAGAACCTCAAGTTCCGGAGTCAAATAAGTGAGTTTCATATGTGGTTAGTTGGTTATTTTGTACCGTTATTTAACTTACAAATATAAGAAATTCCTTGCTTCCTTCCAAATATTGTTATATATTTGCGAAAAGTGTTATACAAATGGAAACGGTACCCAGAACACAAACGGCCTTCCGGCTCAAGGATTCTTTGCTGGAAAGGCTCAAATGGCAAGCTAAAAAAGAGCACAAGTCTTTGAATACTTTGGTAGAGGAAACTCTGGAAGATAGATGGGGAAGGGAATTGGTCTTTCCCAAACTGCCTCCGGAGTTCTTTGAGAAAGCACGAGAATTGGATAGGTTTGCCATCAAAGGAAAGCTTCCAAAGGAATATGAGGGACTGGACGCTTTCGACCAGGCCGAAATGGATAAACAAATTTTATGGGATGCACTTTGGGAAAAGTATGGAGAATAAAATAAAGATATTTATTGATACGAATATCCTCTTGGATTTTTTTCAGGAGGAGAGGGCTGGGCATACAATCGCCACTGATTTATTATTCTTGGTTTATCATAGTCGCGTAGAGGCAGCCATATCTACTCAGAGTTTATTGGATGCGGCTTATGTCTGTCGGAAACACCCGAAATATGTTGCTTCAGTATTCAGAGAGTCGGTGCTCTATATGCTGGACCATACCAACTCCAGTTATATAGATACCTTTGATCTCAAAACTGCCCTTCGGGATGCCAACCCCGACATCGAAGACAGCGCCCAGATATCCTTTGCCTACAGCCAGTGCTGTGACATCATCGTCACCTGTGACAAAAAGCTTCTTTCCCGCGAAGTGCCCCGTCCTATGAAAGTAATGACCCCGGAAGACTTCGTGAACGCCTGCCGGGTCTAGTCGGCAATGATGAAGCGGACGAAGGCGGTGTTGCCTTCATCGTCTACTACGGTGAGGGTGTGTTTGCCTGGTTCCGGGGCCAGAAGGAGTTCGTGGCGGTAGGAGGTGACGCCCCCCTAGATATGCCCGCCGTCCTGGGCATCCAACTCTTTGTCCACCTTGTTCTTCTCGGCCATGAGCAGGTCCAGGAGCCAGTCTTTTTGTTCGTCCACCAGCCCCAGGTCCCGGCAGGCGCTCTCATAGCGGGCCAGGACAGCCTCTTGGTACCGGTGGTAGCGCATGGATTTGCGGATCTCGTCCTCAATGGTCTCGTGCTCAATCTCATAGCTGTCCTTGTAATACTCCTTGTAGGCGCGTTCGGATACCAGTTTGAGGCAGAAGTATAACAGACCGGCCACCAGAATCACCACGCCCGCAATCCCCAAAATGAGGGGAATGCGTTGGATGAGGCCCAGCATGCTCAGGGAGGAGCCTATCAGGAAAATGACAAGGGCAAGCAGTTCGCTGCTATGGCTTTTAAAGAGAGAGGATATCTTCATAGTCCTGCGTGAGTATATTGGTGGTTCTGTTCTGTAACATTTGGATTCGCCAGGCATTCTGGGCCTCCTGGGAGTCCAACAATTTCCGGTAGGCCTGCCTGTTTTTCAGCATCTCTGCATTTTTGTGGCGCATTTGGTCCAGGTTTTCCCTTAGCCGCCACTGTTGTACCAGGATGGAGATGAACGCAAGGGCAAACATGAGCAGGAAGCCTAGCAGGATGGTGATCTGGTTGCGCGCTTCCAGGCGCTGGGCTTCTTCCCGCAGCTGTGCGTTTTCCATCTCTGCATCCAGGATGGCCAGGTCCTCGTTCTGGACTTTTATGTAGACGGAATCTTTCTCGTTCATGAGCTGCTCCAGGTGGCTGTAAGCGTCCTGGTATAGGCCCATCCGGGCGTAAATGTCCTGTTGGTGCGCCAGCCGTTCCCGGAGCGGTTCCAGCGTACCGGCCTTCTCCAGCGCCTTTTCCAGTTCTCCGTTAAGCACAAGGTAAGTGATGTCCAGCCGGTCCCTGGACAGCGGGTCTGCCTGCAGGGTGTAATGCGGGTCCGCGCATAAGTTTTTGTAGGCCTTGATAAAAGCGGTATGGTCCCCCTGTGCATGATAAAGGAGGGCCTTGGTCATGCGGATTTTCAGGTCCACGATGGGGAAGAAGGAAGCATATTCCTGGGCTTTGTCGCAATAGGCCTGCACCTCATCGAAATGCTTTCTTTTGACATTTTCCTGCGCCAGGAGGATGTAGAGGTTGGGGAGGTCCTGCTCCTGCCGGGCTTCGCGGGTGAATTTGACCGCTTCCTCCAGGTTCTCAATGGCCAGCCAGGGGTTGTTCCGGTAGCTTTGGATAAGGCCGATAATCCGGTAAGCGTACATCTTTCCCACCGGCTTTTTCTCCGCTTGGGCCAGACGCTCCATGGCACGCGCCTCCAGCATGGCATCCGGCATGCGGTCGCACTGGAGCAGGAACACGCAATACTCGTGGAGGGTGGCGAAATAGAATTCCCTCAGGTCTTTGCGGTCCTGGAGCAGGTTTTTTATCTCTACAATGGTGGCATCCATCTTCCCGTATTCTCCCTGCGCAAAGTGCACGGGGTAGGCCAGTGACAGCGCCAGGCATTTGTAGCGGAAGTTGTTCTGGGCCATGCCCTCCCGGTATAGGGAATCTGCTATGGCCAGGTTGTCCGGATTGAACTCCTGCATCCGGCAGTAGGCATACCGCAGGAAGGTGGGTTGGTCTACCCGCAGCCGGTTCACAATCTGGGCCCGGCCCCAGCTAGCCAGGGCCGTCAGCAGCACCAGTATGAGCAGGATGCGGCGACGCACGGACCTACTTGGAGCGTTTTTCTACAATGGTGAGCTGGTTCACTACGCACGTGAGCAGCTTTTCCATAATGATGGGCTTCATGATAAAGTCGTTGGCACCGGCATTGAAGCCTTTCACAACGTCTTCGTTGG
This sequence comes from uncultured Bacteroidales bacterium, assembly GCA_946415475.1. Taxonomy (GTDB): domain Bacteria; phylum Bacteroidota; class Bacteroidia; order Bacteroidales; family UBA932; genus Cryptobacteroides. The sequence goes on along the minus strand of CAMKSQ010000003.1, from coordinate 14,988 downwards.
AGTTGAGGGCGCTCAGGATGACAACCTGGATGTCCGCCGTCTCCGGATTCTCCCGGAGGCGTCTGAGAACCTCAAATCCGTCAATCCCGGGCATCATCAGGTCCAGCAGAATCAGGTCCGGTTTCTTCTCTTCTACGGCATCCAGCGCCTGCTGGCCACCGGTGGCGGTGCGCATTTCAAAGTTGAAGCGTCCCAGCATCTTCTGCACCAACATCAGATTCAGGGGAATGTCGTCCACAGCCAGGACATTGAACGCGGAATAGTCGTGCGCTTGTGCGTAAATTGGTGTCATGTTATTGGTTTTTAATGTTTTCAAGAGTGGTTGTCGGCTCCACGGGCACCTGGAAAATAAAACGGGCGCCCTTTCCGGAATACGCGGTGTCCAGGTACACTTTGGCGCCCATGCGGTCGGCGATATCCCGGCAGATGCTCAGTCCCAGGCCGGTTCCTTGCACAAAATCATTGAGTTTGGCAAAGCGCTCAAAAATTTTCTCTGCCTGTTCCGGCGGAATGCCCATGCCGGTATCGGTTACGGCAAAGGTCACATAGCCCGGGTTGGCCTTTAACGAACTGGTGAGGCGAATTTCGCCGGCCGATGTGTGTTTGCACGCGTTGGAAAGCAGGTTAATCAGGATTTGCTGTACGCGACCGGGATCCGTGACAAAGGTGAACGGCTCCTCCTGCTCCGGAACGTAAAACATGTGTACGCCCGGCTGCAAACGGTGCTCGGTGCTGGAAATAGCCGCCTGCGCCATGCGGTGGAGCTCTCCGGGCTCATAGGTAATCTTGTATGTGCCCTTGTCCATGGCCGATGCATTCAGGATATCGTCCAGCAGCATGGTGAGCATCTTGGAGTTGTTCACGATATGTGCGGCAAACTCTTCTTTCTCCGCTTCCGGGAAACTGCCGTCCGGGAGGGAAAGCAGCTGGGAGAAGCCCACAATGGCGTTCAGTGGAGTGCGGACCTCGTGGCTCATGTTCTGCACGAAACGGGTCTTGGCGGCATCGGCCAGCCGGACTTTCTCGTTGGTGCGCCGGAGGCTGCGGATATAGAAGAGCAGGAACACCAAGGTACCCAGCAGGATGATGGTGAGCAGGATCATCAGGAGGATGGAGGTGCGGCGCATCTGGATGGACTGGGCCGTTACCTGTGCCTGCAGCATGTTGTTGCCCATCCGGGCGCTCATCTCCACCAGGCGCGACTGGTTGGTCTGGGAAATTTTTTGCTCGTTGAAGGCGTTCAGGCTTTTCTCTATCTCGAAGGCCAGGTCCTTGAAGCCATAAACCTCCGCGATGTTGGCGGTGTACTTGACTTCCCGCAGGCGCGTGGTGTAGTAGTCAAAATTAATGTCCTTGAGCCCATAGCCATAAACCAGGGAGTCTATGCGGCTGAACAGTTGCTGTGCCGTGGAACTGATTTGGAAGAGGAGGCGGTCCTGCCGGCAGTAGTCACGGTGCTGTTCGTAGGACTTGATGTCCTTGTCGAAGGCCGCCAGCTTGGCCCGCTGGTAATGGCAGCGCAGGGTGTCCAGGTGCTGTTTGGCAGCCTGTTCGGCCTTTTTGAGGTTGATGCGGACAGAGTCATGGCCGATGGGGTAGGTGTCGGCCAGGTCGCAGTACAGCCGGCAGACGCTTTGCCGCTTTACGGTTGGGTCCGTGCTGTTGTGGAAGATGTTCAGCGCTTCAAGGATGTATTTTTTGGCCGATAAGTAGTCGTTCTGCGCTACGTAGAGTGACACCAGGTAGCGCGTCCCCATCCACATACCGTATTCGTCCCCGTTCTCTCTGGCGTAGGTCTGCATCTCCTGCGCCAGTTCCATGGTCCTGTAGAATTTGTCGTGGTTGTAGAAGTAGGTCTGCGCCATCTCATAGGCGTAATAGTAATACTGGCTGTAGCCGTTTTTCAGGGCATTCTGCTTGAGCTCCTCCATGAGGAGGTTGAGCCGGTCGTCATCCTCTTCCGTGACGGGTTTGAGGCGCTTGCTCTGCGTGAAGTTTTTCATCTGCTCCACGTAGTACAGGGTTTCCGCCTTGGTATCGCCTTTTTTCCGTGCCTCTGCCAGGAGGGCATTATTGGCTTCCTGAAAGCCAGGCTGCCCTAACTGGGCTTCTGTTTCTCGGAAAAGGTTATAGCATTGATCGTCAATGCTGTACGCGTTGTTTTGCGCGCGCAGCATAAAGAGTGCACACGGCAGTGTGATAAGAAAGCACAGAATTTTTTTTCTAATCACGGTATAACAACTTTTACGTTCGTTTTATGCATGCTGGGCTCTATGTCCCTAACCCACAAATATACAAATAGTTTATAAGATTGCAAAAAATAACCCTATGGACTAACGGACATAGAACACCACTGAAGCCGTATTACCCTGGCCATCTACCACCGTGAGGGCGTGCTTCCCGGGAGCGGGGGCCAGGCGGAGCTCATGGAGGAAGCGGGTTTCCCCGATGTACGTGTTGTCCATGTGCCACCAGAGGGTGGCATCTGTCTGGTGGTGCGCTGCGCGGAACACCACACCTTCCACCTGGCCGTTTAACTGCCGGGGGAGGGTGAGGGTGCTGCCGGATGCCGGGTAGATGAACTCTATGGCTTTCTCCTGGCGGGTTTTTCGGGCACCGGTGTATTCCGGGTGATGGGGTTTGTAATACCACTCCATGGCGGGCGGCAGCACAAACTCCCCGTTCTTGTGGTAAGGGCAGGGGGCGGTTTCCAGCCCCGCCGCCGGAATGAGCGCATCCTCCTTCTCAGGGCACTCCGGCCCCGCCAGCATGCCCGACCGCACGCACACCGCCGCCCAGGCAGCCCCCCGGTCCGGGCCGGGGGTGACGCCCCCGTCCTGCCCGACCTGATCGGGCATCTCAAACCACTGCGTATCGGCCGGCAGCAGGTTTAGGATATCGAACATCACCGGCCCGGCGGCGCGGGCGCCCGTGAGCCCCGGCACGCCCTGGCCCTGCGCATTGCCCGCCCATACGCCAATGGTGTAAGTCGGCGTCATCCCCACCGCCCAGGCATCGCGGAAACCGTAACTGGTGCCGGTCTTCCAAGCCGCCTTCCGCACCGAACGGATCAGCCGCCAGTCCAGTTCATCGGGTCGATTCACCCCCTGCAACGCCTCCAGCGTGTACCAGATTGCCAGCTGAGGGGCAAAATCGCCTTGTCTTGCCCCGGAGGCTCCCTTCGGACCCCCACTTAGGGGCGAATCGGCCTCGTTTTGCCCCTGATAGAACCGCACCATCCCTGCATACGCCGCCGTCACCTCGTCCAGACGCGCCTCCGCACCGCCCAGGATGAGCGACAGCCCGTAGTGCTCCGGCGCCTCCGTGAGGGTGCTCAACCCCGCCGCTTTGAGCAGGGCATGGAACTTGGACACGCCGTAAGAGCGAAGGAGATACACCGCCGGGACATTCAGCGAGCGGGCCAGCGCCTCATGGGCCGGAACCGCCCCATAGAACTGCCGGTCAAAGTTCTGCGGCGCAAAGCCTCCCAGATTCATGGGAATGTCCGGCAGCAGCGTCCGGGGCAGAATTACCCCTTCTTCCAGCGCCGCCGCATACAAAAACGGCTTCAGGATACTCCCGGTACTGCGTGCCCGTGCCGCCACATCCACCTGCATCCCCGGCCTTTCCCGGTCCATACAGGCATTGCCGATATACGCCACCACCGCTCCGCTCGCATTGTCGATCACCACGGCCGCCATGTCCGCCACGCCCTCCGCCGCCAGGTCGCTTGAACGCCGGTCCACGGCCTCCGAAACGGCTTTCTGCAATTGGAAGCGTATGCTGGTCCGTGTCCGCTGGCCTTGCGGGCAACGGTTCACGTAATGCGGCGCCAGCGTGGGCAAGGGCAGGGGAGCGCCGGGCAGCGGCTCTTCCAGGGCCGCTTCATAAGTGTCCCGGTCGATATCCCCGTGCGCCAGCAGACGCTCCAGCAGGCGGTTCCGTTTGGCCAGCAGTTGTTCCCGGCCCCGGCTCAGGTGCAGCGTGCCGGGCGCATTGGGCAGGATGGCCAGCGTAGCGGCCTCTGCCCAGGAAAGTTCCGCCGCGGGGCGGCCAAAATAGCGCCAGGCGGCCGCCTCCAGTCCCACTACGTTCCCACCGTAAGGGGCGTGGGCGGCATACAGTGCCAGAATGTGTTTCTTGGAATAGCGGAACTCCAGCCGGGTGGCCTGCACCGCCTCGATGGTTTTCTGCCACAGCGTGCGCTCCTTTTGCCGGGACAGGCGAATGACCTGCATGGTAAGGGTGGAGCCCCCGCTCACCACGTGCCCGGCCCGGAGGTTGTCCACGGCCGCCCGCACGAGCGCCACCGGATTCACCCCCGGGTGCCACCAGAACGCCCGGTCCTCGAACTGGACCAGGGCCGTGGCATAGCGCTCCGGCACGGTGTCGCGGGGCGGGAAGCGCCACTGCTCGTCGGCCGCAATGCGCGCCCCCAGCAGTTCGCCCTCCGCGCTCTCCACCACCGTGGAGTAACTCACGTCCCGGAACAGCTCCCGCGGCAAGCAGCACAGCCAGGCCACCCCCAGCCCCGCCAAAATGGCCCATATGATCTTTCTCGTCCTCATTTTTGCCCCTTTTTAAGGACGAGGGGGCTCAAAACCCCCTCTCATCCTTATTTTCGCCCTTTTTCAAGGACGACTAGGGCTGGACCAGCGCGGTGCCGGCGGCCGTGGCGGCCTGCACCGTGGGCTCGTACATGGCTTCCACCACGGTGGCGGGCAGTGCGAATCGACCCTCATAGGCGGCCCTTAACTGCACGGAGAAGGTCTTGAACCGTCCGGCAGGCAAAGCAAAGTACCAGCGCACGGCATTGTCGCGGATGTCTTTGTGGTCGTAGCCGTCCTCGGCGCCGCCGGCCATGCGGTCGTTCACAATCTCCCAGCCGGAAGGCACGTTCAGGCTCAGGGCCAGGTTCTGGAGATCACGGCCAACCTGCTTGGACTGCACCTTGATGCGGGCGGTGAAGCGGGTGCCCTGCGCCAGCGCGTTGGCATTCACCGGAGCGCCGTCGGCATCGACATAACTTACCTCGATGCCCAGACCGTTGCTGCTGGCAGGCTGGGCCTCGCGCGAGGTCGTAGCTACCGTGACGTAAACCGTGCCTTCGCTGTTATTGGTGAGCACGCCAGTCTCCAGGACCGTCTGGGCTTCCCGGGTGGGCACCTTTTGGAACAGGCGGGCCAGGGCCACGGCGGCAAAGGCCGTTTCCTGCGTCGAGAGCGTCTTGTCCAGCATGAGCTCCTGCGCCAGGGACATGGCTTCATTCATGCGGTCGCACAGCACCAAGGCCTCCAGTGCGGCAAAACGGTCGCGCGTGGCACTGCCGTAAGTGAGGTTGTACGGGCTATATTCCGGGAAATCGCGTCCTACGCTATTGAGGATGGTGTTGGCGGTAGAAGTCTTGCCGCTCAGGGCATAGGCGCTGGCCAACAACCACTGGGCCTGCGGCGTGAGTCCCGACCCTTCGCGGAGGCGGTTCATGCCTGCCTGTGACGATGCTCCAGCCACGGCTAGGCTGTACAGGCGATAGGCCTCATCGGCCTGCGAGAATAGGGAATTGCCTGCAATACGGTATGCCTGCGAGAGTTTTTCCTGATAGGCCTTCCAGGCTTTGACGACGCCGTCGTTCACCTCGAATCCGGCCTTCTGCGCCTGTACCAGCAGGACACCGGCCATGGACGATACCCAACTGTCGGACTGTCCGCCACCCCAGTAGCAGAAGCCGCCGTCGGCGTTCTGCCGGGCGTAGAGACGGGCGATGATCTGGGGCACCAGGGTGCGGGCCTCGGCGGCATCGGCCTCATTCAACTGCGGCAACAGGTTCACCAGCGTGAGGCCGCGGGCACTCAGCTGCTCCGTGCAGTCGTACGGGTAATCCCGCATGCCGGCATACAGGCCGTGGGCATCCGGAACGGGGAAGGCGCTCACCTGCAACTGTCCGTCAGGCACTTTGCGGCTGGCTCCGGCGGCCAGGGTGAAGCGCTCCACGCGGGTTACCAGGGCCTGCGGGTTAACGATAGGCAGGGCGATTTCTTCACTGGCCTTGTGCCCGGCGCCGGAAGCGGCCACCCGCACATGCGCCACGCCTTCCTGGTCCAGTGCACGCAGTTTAAAGCGCACCAACTGATCACCGGCCCCGCTGAATTGCAGCCGCTCTACGCGGTCCACGAGCTCTACGGGACCATCGGCCTCCAGGGTAACGGTAACGTCCTTCACACCCTCTTCCAGGGCGAAGACATTCACCGGTACGGCCACCTCTTCACCGCAGCCCAGCTGACGGGGGAGGGTGCTGATGACCATGAGCGGACTTTGTACGGGAACGGTCTTCTGGGCATTGCCGAAAGCCCCGTCGTGGGCCGCCACCACCATCACACGGACACTGCCCACGTACTGCGGCAGTCTTACCTTGACCACATCCGTTCCCTTGGCCTCTACCGTGCGGGGTGCAAAGCACAGCACCACCGGGTTGAAGCGGTTGTCCTTGCGGGCGCTGCGCACGGCGTCTTCGTCACCGCCGATGGCCGCCAGGGGTGCAAGCCGCCCGTTCCAGGCACCCACCACGTAGTCGAACATATCCCAGGTCTTTACGCCCAGGGCTTCGTCCCGGTTCATGCGGGACCAGGGATCCGGCGTCTTGAAGGCCGTCAAATCCAGCAGGCCTTCGTCCACGATAGCCAGCGTATAGGTCATGGGCTGGCCGTTCTTTTCCGATACTTTTATGGTGAATTCCTCCTCCGGATGCAGCTTCTCCGGCATCTGGAGCTGCGGATACAGCTTGGAGCCCGGGTTTTCCACCCGCACGCGCTGCACACCGTACAGGCGGAGCGGCAGGTCGTTGAGCGTATGGCCGTACGGCTGCACCAGGGTAATGTGCACATAGACCGTAGGTGCCATCTCCCGCGTTACGCTGAAGTGCCAGGGCGTGTCTTTCTCCGAGAGCGTCACCCATTCGCGGCTGAGCACCCCGCTGGCGTTTTCCAGCGAAACCAGCGCCCGTGCGCCGGGTGCAGCCGGGATGTACACGGTAGCCTGCTGGCCAACGGTATAGGTCGATTTGTCCGTGGAAAAGCTGAGCATGGTGAGGGTTTCGGGATCCTGCCGTCCGGCGCGGCCCTCGTAATCCGGCCAGTCCACCAGGAAATCGGCCCCGCTGATATGCCCGGAGGCGGTATCGCGTACCAGCAGGAGGTATCGGCCCCAATTATCCTTGTCGATATTGATATGCAGCATCACATCCTGGATGGCCGATGTCAGGACACCCTTGTTGACCACCTTGACGGAATTGCCGCTCACATAGGTGTCCAGGCCTTCTCCGCGGATGTCCCACCACCAGTTCCAACCTACCTTATATAAGACATATTCCAGCGAATGGCCTTTCACGGGACGGCCTTTTGCATCTACCACCGCCAGGCCGATGGCCTGGTCCCGGTCCGTCTCCAGGTACTCGCCTTTGGGCAGTTTGATGCCCACGTAGGCGCTGTACGGGGAGAAGGGGAGGGTCTGGGTGGTGAAGCTCTCGTCACCGCCTTTTTCTTCCACGGAGGTAACCACAAAGGCCTCCAGCATGCCGGGGGCGTCGGTGGCTTCGGGCAGGGTCAGCTGCACGTTGGCGCTGCCGTTGCCGTCCAGCCAGGTGCTGAACAGTTCTGCCTGGGCTTCCTGGAACTTGGAGGCGGGGTTGTTGAAGGTATAGCCCTCAAAGCCCTCGAACGGGGTGCCTTTTTTGCGCTTGAGCGTGAGCTGTGCGTGGGCTTTGGCCCCGCCGGCTGCGCCACCGGTGAGCCATTGGGCGTCGATGTGGGCCTTGCTCTGCAGACCGGCCTCCAGGACGGAGGGATAATCGGCATTGATTTTTAGCCTGTTGGGCTTGATGGTCTCGATGTGCAGAATCTTGTGGAAACTGCTGCCACCCACCTTGAAATACGCGTTCCAGTAGCCGGTAGGGTCGCTGCTCTGCGTGGGAATGTTATAGGTGAAGAAACCGTCTTTGCCGGTGCGGACCATGCGGCTGTGGAACTGCCCTTCCGGGGTATAGAGCTCCATGGTGGCAGGATGGCCGGCCGGGAGGCTGTGGCCTTTGTCGTTCAGGAGCATGTTCACGTGCAGGGTGTCGCCGGGGCGCCAGACGCCGCGTTCGCCATAGATGAAGGCCTTGAGCCCTTGCTGCAGGGCCTCGCCGCCTACGTTAAACCGGCTGAGGGAGCGCTCGGCGTCCGAAATGGTCTTGAGGTAGGCTGTACTGCCGCCCGCCTTGGCCACGATGGCAAAAGGCTGGTGCTCCAGGGTAAGCGTTGCCAGGCCCTTTCCGTCCGTCTTTCCCTTGCTGATGCACTGCAGCTGATAATCGTACACTTCCAACTTGGCACCGGGAAGCGGCTCGCCGGTGATCAGGTCCGTCGTAGCCACCCAAAGCTGGTCGCCACCGGCGTATTCAGCTACAAGGCCGATGTCGGAGGCCAGGAGCTGCACCACCGGGAATCGGTCCGTATCCATGTAATAGGACGGCTTGGTGGGGTCGTCGGCATCTTCCCAGTTGTACAGGTTCCAGTCAAAGTCGTTGTCCCAGTAATAGCTGCTGGGCTTGTCCCATATGGCATCGTCATGCGGGGTGGGCTTGCCTGTGGGAGCGGCCGGGTTCAGGAGCGGTTCCGCGCCGCCGTACAGCGACTGGTCCTGCCGGAAGCTCAGCCGTACGCGGTATATGGCCCCCGGTTCCTTTTTAATGAGTCCGCTCAGGTCGATGCTGAAGTCGTTCCAGCCGTGGAGGTTCTTGGACGGGTCCAGCTGGACATCGCCCTTGTACACCAGGCGACCGCTGCGACGCAGGGAACTGCCGTATCCGTACAAGGAATTGTCCTGCAGGTACATGAGGACATTCTTCTCATAGATCTTAACTACTCGTACCTCCACCGCGCTCAGGTTCACGGCACGGAAGGGGAGATAGAACTTGTCTTTTTCCGGCAGGATGCTGCCCTTCAGGGACATCTCGACGGCCGGTTTGGACTCTTCCCGCAGGAAAGTATGCATGAAAGGCTCCTCCAGCGCGTCGCCTTTTTCGCTCTTGAGGCCGGCGTCCAGCGTGAGGGTGAGGTCGGCATCGGCCCCTTCAAAGAAAACGGAGAGCGTGCTGCCGTTGACTTGCGTGTAGCTGCGGGCGGCGCCGCTCAGCTCCACCATTCCGCGGAGGGAGGCGTTGGCCGGCGCCTGGGAAAGGTTCACCTCAATGTACCCATCCTTCAGAGCCACCTGCTCCACGCGGAAGGCACGGCCGTTGTCTTTCACCAGCAGGGTGTTTCCTGTCGTGCCCGTCCGGCCTTTTACCAGCACCGGGTACACGAACGTAGGCGCTCCTTCACATACCTTTTCCAGGTGGAAGGTGGCTTTGTATGCCTTGCCTTCCTGCAGGGCACCATCGGCAGGGATAAAACTGACGGAAGAAGGGTTGTTCCAGCGGGCGGCGCCTTCCACGGGCGGCTCAAACTGGAACAGGGCCTGCGCATCCACGCCGGACACCTCTTCCATGAGGTCCACGCGCAGTTCTGCGTTCTGGGGCACCATGCCACCGGTATAGGCCTTGATATAAGGGGCGAATTCGCTGGCCGACGGCTCCGGCGTCACGCTACGGGGACCACAGGCAACGGCCGCGAGGCTCAGGCTCGCCGCCAACCAAACTTTCACGAAGGTTTTCATAGGCATCAGTTATTTCCAGGGGGTCGATTTATAGGCTTCGAAGCCTGCGATAAAGCGCTGCATGCCGTCCAGCAGGCGGCTGCGCGGGCAGGCGATGTTCACCCGCATGAAGCCCTCGCCGGCGGCTCCGTAAATGGAGCCCGTGCTAAGGGTGAGTTGTACTTTTTCCTGCAGGAACTTGCCGAAGCGCTCGCTGAAGCCCTCCAGCGGCTCTCCTTCCCGCAGGGCGGTGCGGCAGTCCAGCCACATCAGGTAGGTTCCTTCCAGCGGCAGCACGTTCACTTCCGGCAGTTCGTCTTCCAGGAAGCAGGCCACCGTGCGGGCATTGTGGAACAGGTATTCCCGCAGCTGGTCCAGCCATGCGCCGCCTTCCGTGTAGGCCGCCTTGAGGGCCGTGACGCCGAACACGTTCACGTCGCAGCACTCGTTGTCGTTGATGGCGCGGTCCATTTTTGCCAGGATGGCCGGGTCTTTGGCGTAGATGTTGGCTATCTGGATGCCGGCCAGGTTGAAGGCCTTGGTGGGGGAGATGCAGGAGACGGAATTGACCACGTATTCCTCCGGCAGGGTGGCCCAGGGGGTGTAATCGTGGCCAGGGTAGGTGAGTTCGCAGTGGATTTCGTCGGAAATCACGAATACCTGGTTCCGCTGGCAGATGGTGGCCATCAGGAGCAGTTCCTCGCGGGTCCATACGCGGCCGGCGGGGTTGTGAGGGTTGCACAGGAGCAGCACCTTGGCTTCCGCCGCCTTCTTTTCAAAATCGTCCCAGTCCACAATATAGCGGCCGTCGTACTTGAGCGGGTTGTCCAGCTGCACGCATTTGTTGTTGCGGATGGCCGGGAAAAAGGCGTTGTAGCAGGGCGTCATCACCATTACTTTGTCGCCGGGCACGGTCATGGCCTTGATGGCGGCGCTGTATGCGGCGATTACGCCGGTAGTGGGGACGATGTTGCTTTTGTCGATATCGTCCCAACCATGCCGCTCGGCAAACCACTTGTGGATGGCCTCATAGTAGTTGTCCGGCACCAGTTCGTAGCCGAACACTCCGTGTGCCAGGCGTTTTTCCAAGGCTGCCTGGATTTCCGGCGCCACTTGAAAGTCCATATCGGCCACCCACAGGGGCAGCGTTCCGGGATACAGGTCCCATTTTACACTCTCGGTTCCCCGGCGGTCCGGGCATTGGTCAAAGTTATATGTCATGGTGTGATCGCTAAGTGTTTCAGTGTCAATCGTTTCCTATATAATCCTCGTTCAAATTTCGAACGAGGATTAGTATGTTATGTGTTGAGTATGAGCAAGTTACTTGTCACAACTAATTTGGCAATTGGTTGGGGCTTTGGCGTTTTCATCCAGAATGACCTCCCCGATGGAGCCGGCCTTGATGAAGCCCGAACGGGGATTCTTTACGGAGACGATGTGTCCCTTCACAGTGGCCTGCACGGAGGAGTACTCGAAGGCCAGGTCCGCGTCTTCCGCAAAGGTGCAGTCCTCCAGGATGAGGTTCTCACAGTAGCACAGGGGCTGGCTTCCGCCAATGTGGCAGCGCACCAGGCGGAGGTTCTTGGCATACCATCCCAGGAATTCGCCGTTGATCACGGAGTCATAGACAGTCACGTCCTCGCTCTCCCAGAAGGCGTCCTTGGTCTGGAGGTTGGCGTTGCGGATAACGGCGTTCTTCGTGTACTGGAAGGAATAGTTTCCGTGCAGCACATAATGGTCGATGTCCACGTTCCGGCAGTGCATGAAGATGTAATTGGCATCGGCCGTCTCTACGTTACGGAGGACGATGTCCTGGCAGTCCCAGAAGGTCTCCTGCGCCATGGGCATCTTCACGTTCTCCAGATACACGTCGCTGATGCGGCGGAACATCTTGGGAGCCTCTACCAGCGTATCGGTCATTTTGCAGCCACGGGTGTACCACAGCGCCGCACGGGCGCCTTCCCGGAACACGCAGTCCCGGATGGTGAAGCCGTCGCACTCCCAGAAGGGGTACTTTCCGTTGAATTCGCAGTGCACGGCCTCGATGCCGGCGCCTTCTTTCAGTGACGATTCTCCCGGTCCGATGGTGACGTTCTCCAGGTACAGGCCGTCTTTCTTGCAGTACAGAGGACGCTCGCCCTCAAAGTATTGGTCTTTTATAGTTTCCATAGCATACAAAGTTAATAAATAATAGGTGAGAACGCAAAACGCTACCCATTTTTGGGTCGATGCCGCCCGTCTGCCAAATTGTCAGTTTGTCCGCCTTGGCACGGCGCTTGATAAATCCCAGGCGTCATGTCCGGCGTAACCGGGCATCCAAACGCTACAAACTAAAAAAACAATATCATGCTAAAACCGTTAGGAACAAGAGTGGTCATCGAGCCTAAAGAGGCCGAGACCATGACCGCCGGGGGCCTCTATATCCCGGACAATGCCAAGGAAAAACCTCAGCAGGGCGTTGTTGTGGCCGTTGGCCCGGGCGCAAAGGATGAGCCCATGGAAGTCAAGGCCGGAGAAACCGTCCTGTATGGCAAGTACGCCGGTACCGAGGTCACCGTGGATGGCAAAAAGTACCTCATCGTAAAACAGTCTGATATTTTGGCAATTCTCTAGTCTCTAGGAGATTCCGGATCGAGTCCGGGATGAGGATTCGTTATTAAAAAGAATAACATCATGGCAAAAGAAATCAAATTCAATACAGACGTCCGCACCGCCATGAAGGAAGGTGCAGATGCATTGGCCAACGCCGTTAAGGTTACCCTGGGCCCTAAGGGCCGTAACGTGGTCATCGCCAAGAAATTTGGTGCTCCGCAAATCACCAAGGACGGCGTAACCGTAGCCAAAGAGGTGGAGCTGGAAGACCAGTTCCAGAACATGGGCGCACAGATGGTGAAGGAGGTTGCCTCCAAGACCAACGACCAGGCCGGTGACGGTACCACCACCGCAACCGTGCTGGCCCAGGCCATCATCAACGTCGGCCTCAAGAACGTGGCCGCCGGCGCCAACCCTATGGACCTGAAGAAGGGTATCGACAAGGCCGTTGCTGCTGTTGTTGCCGATCTTAAGAAGCAGAGCCAGCCGGTAGGCGAGGACTACTCCAAGGTGGAGCAGGTGGGCACCGTTTCCGCCAACAACGACGCTCATATCGGCAAGCTGATTGCCGATGCCATGGCCAAAGTGAAGAAGGACGGCGTCATCACCGTGGAAGAAGCCAAAGGCACCGAGACTGAGGTTAAGGTGGTCGAGGGTATGCAGTTCGACCGCGGCTACATCAGCCCGTACTTCATGACCAACGGCGACAAGATGGAAGCTGTCCTTGACGATGCTTACATCCTCCTCACCGACAAGAAGATTGCCAACATGGAGGATCTGATGCCCGTGCTGGAGCCCGTGGCCCGCGAAGGCCGCAGCCTGCTCATTATTGCCGAGGATGTCGAGGGCCAGGCCCTTACCACCCTCGTGGTGAACCGTCTGCGTGGCACCCTGAAGGTGGCTGCCGTTAAGGCTCCCGGCTTTGGTGACCGTCGCAAGGAGATGCTCCAGGATATCGCCACCCTTACCGGTGCCGTGGTCATTTCCGAGGAACGCGGCTTCACCCTGCAGAACGCCAACGTGCAGATGCTGGGTAAGGCGGAGAAGGTAACCATCACCAAGGAAAACACCACCATCGTGGGCGGTGCCGGTGATGCCGCTGCCATCAAGGACCGTGCAGACCAGATCCGTGCCCAGATCGAGACCACCAAGAGCGACTATGACCGCGAGAAGCTCCAGGAACGCCTGGGCAAACTCGCCGGCGGTGTGGCTGTCATCTACGTGGGTGCTACCACCGAGGTGGAGATGAAGGAAAAGAAAGACCGCGTGGACGATGCCCTGAACGCAACCCGCGCTGCTGTGGAAGAAGGTTATCTGCCGGGTGGCGGTGTGGCCTACATCCGTGCCGCCGAGGCCCTGCGTGGCCTGAAGGGCGAGAACGATGACGAGACCACCGGTATCCACATTATCGAGCGCGCCATCGAGGAGCCGCTGCGGCAGATTGCCGCCAACGCTGGTGTTGAGGCTTCCGTTATCATCAACAAGATCCGCGAGGGCAAGGGCGACTTCGGTTACAACGCCCGCACCGACGAGTACGTGAACATGTACGAGGCCGGTGTCATCGACCCTACCAAGGTGTCCCGCGTGGCCCTGGAGAACGCTGCTTCCGTGGCCGGCATGTTCCTCACCACCGAGTGTGGTATTGTGGACATCCCCGAGCCCACGCCCGCCGCTCCCGCCATGCCCGCCGGCGGCATGATGTAATCAGGACCTGGCTGGCTGCCGATCACCTTATAATCAACTACTTACTTATAATCCTCGGCTCTTTTTGCGCCGAGGATTTTTAGGATTTGTCTGATTGTCAACATGTTACTGGCCAGTGTTTGTGCGCCTAAATCCCTTCTCATCCTTGACAATGCCCCAAAACAAGGACGAGAGGGTCAAAACAGGCCTGTCATCCTTAAAATTGCCCGAAAACAAGGACGAGGGTTGGGAAAAGCGGGGAAAAATGGTTAGATTTGTAACCAATAGATTATAGGAAAGATGAAAAGAGTACTGATTACGCTTGCGCTCCTGGTGACGGGCCTGGTGGCCGGGGCGCAGAATATTACAATAGGGGAAGAGGTGCCGCAGGCGGCCGTGGAGGTGTTGCAGCCCCGGCTGGTGCAGTTGCTGCAGAGCGGCAATGTTGCCGAGGCTCCTTTACAGGTGGAGGCCCGCATCGTCAAGCAATTGGAAACGCCCGGGTCCCTAAGCCAGGTGGCCGTGGAGATTGAGCTTACCCTCCGTTCCGGCGAAGAATCCGAGACCTTTTTATTAAAAGGAGTGGGGGAGAATGAGGTCGATGCCTGGGTGCGCGCCATGAAACAATTCCTCCCGCGCGGCAAAGCAGCACAAGGTTTTGTGGCCCGTCTCAAGTGATAATTGGGCCCGTAAAATGTAATCGGTTGATTATCATTTAATTGTCTAGAATCGTCTATGTGAATGCGCATAGACGATTTTTTGTAAGTGCCTGATTTGCACCGAGTTGTATTTAACGTTTGTGGTAACGTTTTGAATTACAGCACCTTATGGAATTTTTTAAAAAATTTTATAAAAAAATTCAGAAAAAATTTGTCAGTTCGAAAATAGTTACTACCTTTGCAGTCCCGTTCGGAAACGAGCGGGATTTTTAACCTCCCCACATGGGCTGGTTGAAAATTTAAAAGATCATTGAAAAGACTGAAAGGAAGTACAAGCAAGTACCGGAAGTTGTAACATACAATTTCAAACTAAACGAGCGTC
>CAMKSQ010000002.1 GCA_946415475.1 uncultured Bacteroidales bacterium | reverse complement strand
TGGCGAAGAATCCGGAACTGCTCCGCAAGCGGCTGAATGCCAAAGAAGAAGAGAAAGGGCAGAAGACGGTCGTCAAACTCAGCGGCCTCACTTTCCGTGATGCCGTTGAAGCCTATAAATCGCTTGTAAAATGACTTTCAACACTTACGGAAATAAAGATTATCACTCCCTATTGCTGATTCCAGGGCTTGGGGTATCCTATGAGATATTCCTGCCGCTGATAGAGCTCCTAAAGGACAACTTTTTTATTGTTGCTGTAGGCATCGACGGGTTCCTGCTGGGACAGGAATCTCAGTTCACCTCCGTAGACGACCAGGCAGCGCAAGCAATAGATTATGTTCAGAAGAACCTGAACGGGCATTTGGACGTAGCATATGGATTATCCTTGGGTGGCAAGATTCTGTCCAGAATCCTGGAGCGGGATGAGATTGTCATTGACCACGCCGTCATGGATGCAGCTCCCCTGCTGCCACTTCCAAAATGGAGCGTTGACCCGCTGCGATACTATCAAAGCTTCAATGTGTGGACCTGCTACCACTGGACCGGGTTCTGGAAATGGGTGTTCCACTCCCATTACTATGACGTGCTCTTGGACGAATGCAAAAAAGTATGGCCCTATGGGAAAGGCAAAGCCGTCCGGAACGGTTACAAGGACGTCTATACCCACAAACTGGAGTCCATCCACGGGGCCGATATCCACTTCTGGTATGGTACCAAGGAGGCGTTCGTTGCCAAACCGCAGGTGGAACATCTGCTTAAGCTTTGCCCCGAAGCCCACGTGGAAGTGTTTCCCGGAATGAATCACGGTCAGCTCCTCGTAGATCACCCGGAAGAGATAGCCCGGAGAATCAGTTTACTTACTACTCTATGAAGATTCGATTAGAACAACCCAAAGACTGGCGGGAGGTGGAAAACCTCACGCGGGAAGCATTCTGGAACGTATACCGGCCCGGATGCCAGGAACACTTTGTACTCAATCAATACCGCAGCAATCCGGCTTTCATCCCGGAGCTGGACCTGGTGATGGAGGAGGATGGCCGAATTATAGGCCACGTCATGTTCTCCAAGTCCGAAATTACCCTAACCGACGGAACTTCGTTCCCTTCCTGGACTTTCGGCCCCATCAGCATCCATCCGGATTACAAACGTAAGGGCTATGGCCTCAAACTTTTGCAATATGCGCTGGAGAAGGCCCGGGCAATGGGTATCGGCCTGTTGCAGATGGAAGGCAATATTGAATTCTACAGGCACGCCGGCTTTGGCCTGGCCAGCAAACTGAAGATCCATTATCACGGCGAACCGGCCGAAAGTGAGGTGCCGTACTTCCTGGCCCAGGAACTGATTCCCGGCTATTGGGGAAACCGCGAGGGAACGTATTGCCCGCCCGCGGGTTACTTTGTGGCCGATGCACAGCCGGAAGCCTTCGCGACCTACGAGGCAGGCTTCCCTCCCAAAGAGAAGCATCTGGCCCCCGGTCAACTTCCTCAGTTCTGCCAGAGTTGCGGCATGCCGCTCACCAAGGATGAAGACTGCGGCCACAATGCCGACGGCAGCATCAACTTCGACTACTGCCAGTACTGCTACCAGGACGGCAAGTTCCTGCAGGAATGCACAATGGAGGAAATGATAGACCACTGCGCCCAGTTCGTGGATGAAGTAAATAAGATGATGCCGGAGCCCGTGACGCAAGAGCAGTACAAGCAGATGATGCGCGGCTTTTTCCCCATGCTCAAACGCTGGAGAACTTCCAGTCCAAATCACCAATAAAAGATTGTATTCTGACGAGCCCTTCGATGAACGAGAGGTTCGAGATTCGGAGTGTTTGGTCTACAAAGAAAAGAAGTTGCTGATTTTCAGCAACTTCTTTTCTTTGTAAATGAGTCTTTCGAGTCTCTGGGGGCCTAATCCCCCAGACCCCCTGGGTCGCTTCGCTCCGAAATAGCTTTGTAGCGGGGCTGGACGGCATTCAAGTGATTAAAGCACACTTTTACACTTCTATGCCACTTTTTGTGCTTTAACCCTATGTAATCGCCCCCTCTAAAGCACAATAACAGCCCTCTATGGCAGATTCCGTGCTTTAACCGATGTACGAGCGAGTCAGCCATGATTTGGACAACTGCGATAAAACCCCTATCTTTATCTACTTAATGAAGAACTCTGATTTAGCAGCAACAATCCATCTGTCCTGCGTGGCCATCCTGGCAGTTGTTGCCGTAGTTTTAGCAAATACGTGGGCGAAGAAAAACAAATAAACAAGTCTTTCTATGAAGGCCGGTATCTGGCGCAGGTCAGTTTTTGTGTGGGTGACCGGCGCCGCAAATCGGCCACTCATGCATTCTGGTGGCGCCGGTCAGGGTACTTTCAGCGGACCTGCACCATTCTAGCCGCTCACCTGCGCCATTCCAGCCGCTCATCTGCGCCAAAATTGCTATCTTTATGCCGGTTTTTTGCTATCTTTGCAGAAACACAGTTTCATTATGCTGATTTTAAATACCCCCATATCAAGAGCCACACTGAAAGAGTATGCCGCCCACACGTTTGGTGACATGATCAAGTGCGTTGCGGATGTGGAAAAGGGATTACTGGCCATTGATGCCGATTTGCATGCTGACCTAGAACGAATGTTACTGGAGAATGGTTCGCAGCTGACTTTTCTATGGGGGTTTAACCTATATCCCGACGAAATGGGTGATGATTTTATCGAGTTTGACTCACTCATTAACATCCGCTCATGGCAGGGTAATCCCTCCAGAGACGTGTTGGACCAGGATGTAAGGAAGAAGATAACCACTATTGTGGACAAGATGATCACAGAGTAATGCTACATCAAGGTCTTGAGAATGGCCGATGGGCCGAGTTGACATTCCCGCAGCAGATGGCTAACATCGGCAGTGAAACATCTCGTATCTATAAGGCGTTAGAGGAGGGGAAAGAGACACGGGCCCAAAGTGCTTTCGCCCGTTTTCAGGAACTGGTTGACCTCACGATCAAATATGGCCGTACCGATGCAACGCCGATGCTACGTTCTGCCATGCTTGAAGAACTCTGCCGCTTTAGAGAACTCTATTGCAAAGCCTTCCTTGAACGAAACCTCTCTGAATTAGCCGCATTCAACAGGTATCTTGACGTATTTGCCCGTGCCGCATAGTTTTATCAGCACGTTTTGATAAGATTACGGCGTTGCAGCATCCAAGTGCCGGTGGGGAAAGTTAAACCGATAATCTTAGTTTGGATAGAAATATTAACAACGTATGCAGAACTTTGAATACATGACCCCCACCCGTCTTATCTTTGGTAAGGGCGTGGTAGAGAAACTGCCCGGGGTGATGGCGCAGTACGGAAAGAAAATCCTCCTTACCTACGGTGGGGGCAGCATCAAGAAAATCGGCCTGTACCAGAAGGTGCTGGAATTGCTGAAAGGGTTTGAGATTGTGGAACTTTCCGGCATCCAGCCCAACCCGAAATACGACCCCAGTGTGCTGGAAGGCGTTCGTCTTTGCAAAGAGCATAAGGTCGATGTCATCCTGTCCGTCGGTGGTGGCAGCGTGCTGGACTGCTCCAAGGCCATCGCCGCAGGCGCCTGCTACGACGGGGACCCCTGGGACCTGATTTCCTACAAGGTGAAGGCGAAAGCGGCTCTTCCTATTGTCGATATTCTCACCCTCGCGGCTACCGGTAGCGAATACGACTGCGGCGGCGTTATTTCCCGCACGGAGACCAATGACAAGATTGGTTATATCGACCCGCTCCTTTTCCCTGAGGTGTCCTTCCTGGATCCCGTGTACACCTTTACGGTGAGCAAGAAGCAGACCTGCGCCGGCATCGCGGATGCCATCAACCACATTCTGGAGCAGTACTTCTGCGAGGACGCCACCCTCATGAACGACGGCTTCTGCGAAGCGGGTATCAAGAGCCTGATGGTGAACGGACGCAAATGCCTGGAGAACCCTGAAGACTACACCGCCCGTGCCGAAATGATGTTTGTGTGCACGCTGGCCTGCAACAACATCATGTCCCTTGGTAACAGCGAATCCGGCTGGCCCATGCACGGCATCGAGCACGCCCTCAGCGCCTATTACGACATCACCCACGGCGAGGGCCTTGCCATCATCACGCCCCGCTGGATGAAGCATATCCTGAACGAGCGCACGCTGCCGCGCTTCGTCAAATACGGCGTGAATGTCTTCGGCATCGACGCGTCTCTCCCAGACTGGGAAATCGCCGAGAAAGCCATCGACGCCACTTATAAGTTCTTCGAAAGCCTCGGCATGCCCATGCACCTGCAGGAAGTGGGCATCGACGATAGCCGCATCGGCGAGATGGCGCACCACATTGCCGAGAATGAGGGCCTTGAAAACGCCTACGTACCGCTCTTTGAGCAGGATTTCGTAGACATCCTCAAGGCCAGCTTATAGTCAATAAGCGGCACCAGGGGATGCTGGGCATAAAACTCTGAGCCCCGCAGGTTGGCGTCTTCGCCGGAGAATGCCATGAAATACATGTCGTAAGGGGGACGATGCTTGGCGTAGTAGGCTGCCAGCGTGTTTTTTCCGGGCTTTAAATAGGGATAATCACTTTCACCGTGATGTTCCGTCCCATGTTGTAGATGCCCACCTCCTTGAGGCGGCTCAGGTGGCTCTGCCAGGCGGTGTTCAGGATGTTATCGGCCATCAGGTAAATGCTGGCGCGCTTCTTTCCCTTGATGATGAGATCGGTTCCTGCGCTCATGTTCAGGAGCGTATAGGCGGGCGTGGCGGTTTCCGTGTCGTCCACCGCGTAGAAATGGTCCTGGCGGGCGTTCCAGTCCACCTCTACGGCCACAAACGCGTTGTTCAGTACCTTCCCGCCATGAGAGAATTCATATTTGACGGACGACAGCAGGCGGGGGGCGGGAATCATCGGAAGCCAGGTGCCACCGATCTGCTTGCCGTTCACGTAGGAGAAGGTCGCGCCCAGGTGCAGGCTGTGGATAGGGTGAACGTCCAACTGGGCCTCGCCGCCAAACAGGCGGGCGTTCCCGCTGGTGTAGGTAAAGACTGGCGGAACGCCATCTGCGGTCCGGGTCAGGAAGATGTAATTGTCGATTTTGTTGGCAAATACGGCCAGCTGCCCGGAGACATACTTGGAAGAGAAATCCAGGCCGATATCCCCCTGCAGGCTGTATTCGGGCTTCAGATCCTTATTGCCGACCTCATAGCGGAAAGTGCCCTCATGCTCCCCGTTGGAGGCCAGCTCGCTCAGGTTCGGGGCACGGAATCCGCGGGAGAGATTGATGCGAAGGTGGACGTTTTCTCCGAAAGAACGCACGGCGCCGATGCTTGCGCTGATGCCCGGGAAGGTGCGGGTGAAATCGTCGAAGCGCGTTTCCAGCGGCAGGCTGTGCAGGAGGCGGACATCGCCACGGATACCGCCGGAGAGAACCCAGGCTCCGAGCTGTTTGGAAGCCGTGGCGAACACGCCCACGTCAAAGAGGCGGTAGTCAGGAATCAGATATTCCTCTCCCTTGTTCTTCGAGCTTTGCAGCATGCCGTTGACACCGGCCGAATACTTCCAGCCCTTGATTTCGCGCTGGTACTTAATGTCGTAGTTCAGGGTGTTCAGGAGGAAGTACAGGCCATATTCCTGGGCCGATTCTTCAAACTCCTGCCGACGGTTCATCTGCCAGCCGACGAGGGCCTTCAACCGGCCGTCTCCCAGGCGGAACGTGTTGTCCAGCACGGCTTTATAGTGATACACCTGCTGGAAGGGAAGTCCGGGCCTGTAGCCGGTGTACCCTTCCTCTTCGCCTTCAATGATGCCCGGAGTCAGATGATAGTAGCTTAATTTCAGGCGGGAGTAGCCCCAGTTCCTGTTCAGGCCCAGCATGGCCGATGCCGCCCTTTCCCGGAAACCGGAATTGGACACCCAGCCATTGGCCTTATTCCGGTACGCGTGGGCGTATTTGTCGGAGAAACGGGCATCCCAGATGAACCCGCTGTGGTTGCCGGAGGCATTCAGGGAATAGTCGATGAGACCGTTGTTGCTCTGATATTCCGTGGCGATGTTCCCCCGGACCGTCCCCGGTGCCGCTACGGGAACCGGATGGAAGATGAGCACGCCCGCCATGGCGTCGGAGCCGTACATCAGGGAGGCGGGTCCCTTCAGGATTTCTACGGAATGGACACTGGCACCATCGACCTCAATGCCGTGTTCGTCACCCCATTGCTGGCCCTCCTGGCGGATGCCGTCGTTGACCACCACCACGCGGTTATAACCCAGTCCGCGGATGACGGGCTTAGAGATGGCGCCGCCGGTAGTGATCTGCGACACGCCGGGTTCCCGGGCGATGGCGCTGATAATGTTGGTCGATGCCCTTGCCTGCAAATCGACAGACCGGACAACCGAAATGGGGGCCGGGACTTCGTTCAGGTGAACATCTCCCGTGAGGCCTGTGACCACTACGGCATTGAGTTCCAGATGCTGGTGAAAGATATCTGTGGAATCGGTATGTTCCTGTGCGTTCATCACTACGCACACGCACAATGATGACAATAAAAGAATTGTCTTATTCATGCTGATTAAACTAATTGATACAAGCCGCCTTATTCTTTAGCTTTGGCGACTACCGGCTCCAGCCAGCGGTTCAGAAGCGGGTCGGTCACGTGCATGCAGGCTCCGGTGAGGACGGCCTGGATGAGGGTGCCTTCCCGGACCACCATGGTGTGGCCGTTACCGGTGAGAAGACCGAAGAACCACAGGGCCAGCAGTACCGTAATGGCCACCAGCGCCACGTCCATGATGATTTTGACGATGGCAAAGCGCGCGCCCGTGCGCTGCGTGATGACGTGCAGGGTGTTATCGGCAGGGAGAATCCATCCCTGACCTACCACTTCCAGGCGGATGCCCACGGCGGTGAGCACCACGGCGCCCAGGCACAGCAGGATTTGCACCACATAGTTGGTGGCAGGGGACTGCAGGGCGTCGAACAGCCAGATAGCGCCGTCTACCATATAGCCGAAGATGAAGATGGGCAGTACCTGCATCACGTGTTCCCATTTGAAGTCTTTGCGCAGGATAAAGGCCTGCAGCACGATGAACAGCAGGTTGAACACCCAGGTGAACGTGCCCACGGAAACGTGGGTGAAGCGGAGGCTCAGGACGGTAGGGATGCAGGAAAGGGGAGCGATGCCCAGGTTGGATTTGATGGACAGGCCCACACCCAGCGCTACTACCAGGAGTCCCATGGTGGAGATGCCGTAACGGACGAGCAGACTATTGGTTTTGTTGTTCATAATCAATGTGGTTTACTGAATTACGAAGGTAGGAAGAATAAAAGACATATCCAAAGGTGGGAAAAATACTTGCGCTCCTCTTGACCAATCGGAACGGAATGGCTATATTTGTAGTTCGTAATGGCTAATTAAAATTTGCACCATGATAGTTAAAGCATTCGTCCTTAAGCAACGTTCCATCAAGAAAATTGCAAGTCTGTGCGGGTCGGACACCATCGCAGTCATCCGGCCGCAGCGCACCATCGAAGGCATGTTCCGCGAAGCCATCCGCAAGACCATCCAGGAGAAGAAATCGGCCAAGGAGGATCTGGAGGCCATCCAGAAGTACTTCCTCGACATGTCCGTCAAGCCTGCATATACGGAGATGGTGGAAAAAACCATCGACACCATTTCCACTTACCTGCGGGAGGCCATGTACGTGCAAACCTCTTCCATCGCCATCGAGGATTATGTCATGGCCAAATGCGCCCGTCTGTGCGCGGAGGCCGTGAACCAGCACGTGCAGGGAAAACTCCTGGACGGCACGGAGCTCATGATCTGCACCAGCGATGAAAAGGGCGAGCAGCACTTTGACTGGGATGCATCCAAGCAGCAGATTTTAGCCCGATGCAAAAACGACGGCCCGCTGGTGATTTCCGGCGGTTACGGCCGTCTCACTTCCGGATACGTGGTGCGCGTGGGCAAGGATGGCGCCCATCTGATGGCTGCGCTCATCGCCGCCGTCTTAAAGGCCCAGTCCATCGAGTTCCATGTGGAGGCCCACGGCGTGGAAGGCCTGGACGCCATCACCTACGATGAAGCAGCGCATTACTGCGCATCGGACCGTGCTCCTTTCTCCTCCTATGCCATCTGGCCGGCCAAGAATGCGGGCATCCCCATCCTGGTGAAGGATATCGAGGACGATCAATTCAGCGGCACCGTAATTTCCACGGGCTCTGCGCATAAAACCGCCGTCCTGGCGGACCGGAACCTGGACCTTATCACGGTGTACGGTACGGGCCTTTTGGGCCGCGTAGGTATGTCCGGCGCCATTTTCTCCTGCCTGGCGGCAGCGGGCGTCAACGTGCGTTTCATCGCCCAGACCTCTTCCGAATATTCCATCAGCTTCGCCATCCGCACGGAGGAAAAGGAGCGGGCCCTCACGGCTATCCGCAGCCTGTTCAAGGACAACCCGCTGCTGCCGCTGGACGACGTGGTGGTGCTTAACCAGGCGGTGGGGATTGTCACCGTGTTCGGCAGCCGCATGCGTAACCTGCCCGGCACTTCTGCTTCGGTATTTGGCAAGCTGGGAGAAGCCGGCATCAATATCATTGCCAGCGCCCAGGGCGGGGAAGAGCTGAGTATCTCCGTGGTGGTCGCCGCCGCAGATGTGGACAAAGCCGCAAACGTGATTGCTAAGTAATTCACCCTTAGGCATTTATAAGATAATCCTCGTTCAAAATCTGAACGAGGATTATTCTGTAATGTGTTGTAGGTGAAGTGGTTAGCTGTCACCTATTTGATGATGCCTTCTTCCTTGAACACCTTGGTGAGGGCGTCCACGGCGCGGTCTACCTGTTCGCGGGTATGCGTAGCCATGAGGGAGAAACGGATGAGCGTGTCTTCCGGGGCGCATGCCGGCGGAATCACCGAGTTGATGAACACACCCTCGTCAAAGGCCCGTTTGGTGACGATGAAGGTCTTCTCCATATCGCGCACGTACAACGGGATAATCGGGCTTTCCGTATCGCCAATCTCGAAGCCGGCGTCCTTGAAGCGACGGAGGGCATAATTGGTGACATCCCACAGGTTGGTGATGCGCTTGGGCTCCTTCTGGATGATATGCAGGGCTTCCAGGGCCGATGCCGTTGCGGCCGGCGTATCCGAAGCCTGGAAAATGTACGTACGTGCCGTGTGGCGCAAGTAATTGATAATAACGCTGTCAGCGGCGATGAAACCGCCGATGGCCGCCAGGCTCTTGGAGAAGGTACCCATGATAAGGTCGATCTCCTTGGAGAGGTGGAAGTGGTCGCACACGCCGCGGCCCTGCTTGCCAAAGACACCCAGGCCGTGGGCTTCGTCCACCATGATGGCTACGTTGTCGTACTTGTGCTTGAACTCCACAATCTCCGGCAGTTTGGCCAGGTCTCCTTCCATGGAGAACACACCGTCCACCACGATGAGCTTCACGGCATTCTTGGGGCAGCGTTTGATGCAGCGCTCCAGGTCTTTCATGTCGTTGTGCTTGTAGTGGAGGCTCTTGGCGAAGGACAGGCGGCGGCCGTCCACGATGGAGGCGTGGTCGCGGTCATCGCAAATGATGAAGTCGTCCTTGGTGAGGAGCTGGGGGATAACGCCGCTGTTCACGGTGAAGCCGGTGGAGAACACCAGGGCCTCGTCCTTGCCCACAAACGTGGCGAGTTCTTTTTCCAATTGAACGTGAATGTCCAGCGTGCCATTCAGGAAACGGGAGCCGGCGCAACCGGAACCGTATTTTTTCAGGGCTTCGATGCCGGCGTTGATGACGCGCTCGTCACCGGTGAGGCCGGTATAGGCGTTGGAACCGAACATGAGGATTTGCTTGCCATCCATGGTAACTTCGGTGCCCTGTTTGCTGGTGATTTGACGGAAGTAGGGATAAATCCCTCTTTCCTGCATCTTCTGCGGAAGGTCATACTTGGCCAGTCTCGCGTGTAAAAGTCCCATATTTATTGTAGGTTTTAGTCTGATTAAACATGCAAAAATACTAATT
Source organism: uncultured Bacteroidales bacterium (assembly GCA_946415475.1). GTDB lineage: Bacteria > Bacteroidota > Bacteroidia > Bacteroidales > UBA932 > Cryptobacteroides. The sequence continues at coordinate 184,739 of CAMKSQ010000002.1, read as the reverse complement.
TTTTTTGTATCTGAACATTTGTGGGGATTTTTTCGTACCTTTGAGGGCTTTATTAAGATTTAGTTATGGAAGAGCGCAAACTCAATTTTCTGGAAGAAATCATAGAGAAAGACCTTGCCGAAGGCAAAGTAGACAGCATCATGACCCGTTTCCCGCCGGAGCCCAACGGTTACCTGCACCTGGGACACGCCAAGAGTATCTGCCTTAACTTCGGCCTGGCGCAGAAGTACGGCGGCAAAACCAACCTCCGTTACGACGACACCAACCCCACCAAGGAAGACACCGAGTACGTGGACTCCATCAAGGAGGACATCAAGTGGCTGGGCTTCCAGTGGGATAAGGAACTGTACGCCAGTGATTACTTCGACCAGCTCTATGCCTGGGCGGAGGAACTCATCCAGCGCGGGCTGGCCTATGTGGATGACCAGAACCAGGACGAGATCCGCGCCGGCCGCGGTACCGTGGACAAACCCGGTACGCCCAGCCCCTGGCGGGACCGTTCCGTGGAGGAAAACCTCAAGCTCTTCCGCGAGATGAAGGCCGGCAAGTATGCCGAGGGTGAGAAGGTGCTCCGTGCCAAAATCGACATGGCCCATCCCAACATGATGTTCCGCGACCCGCTGCTGTACCGCATCAAGTTCGCGCACCATCACCGCACCGGGGACAAGTGGTGCATCTACCCCATGTACGACTTCACCCACGGCCAGTGCGACTCCATCGAGCACATCACCCATTCCATCTGCACCCTGGAGTTCGACGTCCACCGTCCGCTGTACGACTGGTTCATCGAGACGCTGGGCATCTATCCCTCTCACCAGTACGAGTTTGCACGTCTTAACTTGACGTACACCTTGATGTCCAAGCGCAAGCTCCTGGAGCTGGTGCAGAAAGGTCTCGTGAGCGGCTGGGATGACCCCCGTATGCCCACCCTCTGCGGTGTGCGCCGCCGCGGCTATACGGCCAAGGCCCTCCGCATGTTCTGCGACAAAATCGGCGTGAGCAAGCGTGACCAGCTCATGGACCTCCAGCTGCTGGAGTGGTGCGTCCGCCAGGACCTCAATGAGCGCTCCAACCGCTACATGGTGGTGCAGGATCCCGTCAAGCTCACCATCACCAACTGGCCGGAAGGCAAGGTGGAGTGGTTCGACTGCCCGCTCAACCCGGCGGATCCGGAAGGTGCCAAGCGCCGCGTCCCGTTCACCGGAGAACTCCTTATCGACCGTGCCGATTTCATGGAAGACGCTCCCAAGAAGTTCTTCCGCCTCAAGCCGGACGGCGAGGTCCGTCTCAAATACACCTACATCGTCAAGTGCAATGAGGTTATCAAGGACGCGAACGGGGAAGTGGTGGAACTCAAGTGCACCTATGATCCTTCACCGGAATATCGTTCCGTCAAGGGCACCATCCATTGGGTGAGCACCCAGTTCGCCAAGGAGCTGGAAGTCCGCAATTACGACAAACTCTTCACCCTGGCAGACATGTCCCAGGTGCCGGAAGACAAGGACTACAAGGACTTCCTGAATCCGGAATCCCTGGTGATTGGCAAGGGCTGGGCGGAACCCGCCCTCCTGGAGGACAACTCCGGCATCGCCGTGCAGTTTGAGCGCACCGGCTACTATGTTGCGGATAAAGACTCCACGCCGGAGCACCCCGTGTTCAACAAGACCACGGCCCTGAAGGACTCTTACAAACCGGAATAATCGCCGCTATCGGCGGAAAAGCAAGCCCAGAAGCGGCTTGAACTGGCGGGTGAGGACCAGCGCCAGCAGGTAAGTTGCACCCATGAGGGCGCTCTTGGCGGCGAAGGAACCCACCAGCGGAAGCGCCGGCAGGAAGGTGCAGCCGTATCCGGCCAGGGCCACGGCGGCCATCACACACAGGTCCGGCGACAGCCCCTTGAGGAACTCCCGCGTACGGAAACCGAAGGACAGGTGCACGAGGATGTAGAAAGTGGCCACGAACTGCAGGTTATAGGCGATGGCCACATTCCGCGCCACGGCCACAATGCTGCCTTCCACCAGACCGGCGATGATGAACACCACCACCAGGACGGCATTCATGCTGCCGCTCCACAGCAGCCTCCTGGTATCTCCCAGACTCTGGAAAATGGTTCCTGCCGATGACAGGATCATCTGCGCCCACATGGCCAGCGCCATCCACTGCAGGCAGGGGATCGCGGGAAGCCACTGTTTCCCGTACAGGATGGGAATGATTTCCTCACTGGCAAACCAGAAGAACGGCGTAATGAAGGCCCCCAGCAGGGACAGCACTTTCACTACCTGCCGATATTTCTCATAGATATACGCTTTGTCGTCCTGGTGCTCCGACAGGATGGGATGCAGCACCGGCGTAATCACGTGGGTGAGGTTGTTCACCGGGTACAGCATCAGTTTGTAGGACTTGTCGTAATAGCCCAGCTGCGCAGCACCCATATACTTGCCGATGAGCAGGTTATCCAGGTTGCGGGCAAAGTAGTTGACCAGGTTGAAACCGAACAGGTAGCTGGAGTAAAAACGGATTTTCTCCAGGCTGGCGCGGCTGGGTTTCCGGGCCATGGGCGGCCGCGTGGAGAAGTAGTTCCAACCGAAGATGAACAGGGCATCCAGGATGGCCTGCACCGCCAGAGCGTAATATTTCAGGCCGAGAAGGGCCAGCACGATACCCACAGTGCCCGAAGTGAGGCAGGCGCACAGGATGCGGAGCGCCACCTTCTTAAACTCCTTCTGCTTGAGCAGCAAGGCGTTGGGAACGACATTGAGCGTATTGAAGAACAGCTGGATGGAAAGCAGCATGCCCACCGGCACCAGGGCCTGGTTGCCATAGAAATGGGCCATGGGGAAGGACAGCAGCGCAAAGGCGCCCATGAGCACCAGCCCCAGCCGCAGCGAGAAGGCAAAGATGCTGCCGATATCGTCCCGGCTCAGTTCTTTGTTCTGGATGATGCCGGCGCCCAGCCCCATGTCCGAGAGCAGGCTGAAGAAGGTGGTGAACACCATCGCAACCGCCACTACGCCAAAGTCTTCCGGCACCAGGATACGGGCCAGCGCCGCATTGAACAGCAGGCGCAGCACCAGCGTGGAATAACGGGCGGCGGCATTCAGGTAAACCGCATTTTTGATGGAGGAAGTGGCCATGCGTCAGCGGTTCATCAGGTTAAGCAGGACCTCCATGGACCGGACGGTCTCCTGCAGTTTCATCTTCTCTTTCCGGGCCGGAGTCCGGTAAGCCTTATTGGTGGCGATATCCTCCAGGTGCTGCACCTGGACCTGAGGACTGTACAGCAGGCGAAGACCCTGCTGCAGGCATTCGTAATGCAGGATATCCTCCTCAAAGTAGAGGAAGGTTCCGGGGTGGAAAGCGTATTCCCGTACCCGGATGAAATCCTGCGAGAACACGAAGCAGGCCCCGTGCAGGACTACATCCCAGGCCGGCTCCTGCCACTGTACAGGTTCCGGAACCGGGGCCGGGCGGAACGCCTGTTTGATTTGCCATTTAAAGCGCCTCCAGGCAAAGTGGTAGAGGTTTTTACGGTAGCGTTCCAGGCGGGAAAGCAGCTCCTCCCGGGTGAATCCCTGCCGATGGGCGGGGTTCTGGTGCATGCCGGTGCCGGGATTCAGGATATCCGGCCCCAGCACGGCAAACGGCGTTGCCTGATAAATGCTTTTTACCTTGTCGATGAACGACGCATCCGGAATGAGGACGTCGTTGTTAAGGACCACGATGAAGTCGCAGGAGAAATGCTCCCGCAAGTGGCTGTATCCCAGATTGTTGCCACGCGCAAAGCCCTCGTTCTGAGGGACCAGGAGCACGGTGACTTCCTGGTTACCGGAAAAATGCTCCGCCAGACGCTGCCCGGAGCCGTTCGGGGAGGCGTTGTCCACAATGACGATATGCTTTTCTCCGGCAAGTCCCAGGAGACTTTCCGTGCACTGCAGCGTCATTTCGTACGCCAGGTAATGGAGAACGACAAATCCGGTCATAACAACAAACAAAGGTAATGATTTTGTGCTTTCCTTGCAAAATGTTAATTTTGTATCGGCATGAAAAAAGTGATTTATACCGTCCTTACGGGGAACTATGACCATCTGGTGCAACCGGAGGTGATGAATCCCGCGTTCGACTATGTCTGCTTCACGGACAGGGCAGGGCAGGACGGTGTATGGCAGCTGCGGGAGATCCCTTTCGCCTCCTCGAACCCCATCCTGCGGGCCCGTTATGCCAAGCTGCACCCGCATCTGCTGCTGCCGGAATACGAGCTTTCCGTTTTCATGGACGCCAACCTCTGCATCACCGGAGAGGCTTTTTACGAGCGTATATCGACCCTGGAGGAAGCTCCGCTGGCCCTGCTGGAGCATCCCTCGCGGAACTGCGTGTACGAGGAACTCCGCTACTGCTACCTCAAGGACAAACTCTCCACCCGCGCCGCCCGGGGGCTTTTGTGTCGATACAAACAGATGGCCATGCCGCGTCACTTCGGGCTCTATGAGACCAACGTGGTGCTGCGCCGGCACAAGGAAGCCGCCGTCGTGGCCCTGGACGAGCAATGGTGGACCCTGCTGGAGGCCTCCCGCTGCACACGGGACCAGCTCAGCCTCACTCCGGCGCTGTACCTGGAAGGCCTGCAGCCGACGCTTCTTTTTGGTAAGGGCCTGAACGCCCGCAACGTGCCCTATATCCGTTATTCACTCCACCCGCTTACGGGCAAGGAGAATGTGCCCGGAAAACTCAATTGGGCCAATCTGAAGTACAACCTGCGCCTTCTTTGGCGCAAATGCATGCTGCTATGGCTCAGGTAAGCGTCGTCATCGTGTGCATGGGAGACCCTGCCGTGCACCTGTATGCCTGCCTGGACAGCCTGGCCGCCCAAAACCGGACCCCGCTGGACGTCTGGGTGGTGGCGTATCTCATGAGCGCGGAGCAGCGGAAAGCCCTCGCCGTCCGCTATCCCTCCGTCCACCTGGTGGAGAGCAATGAGGTGCGGGGCTTTGCGGAGAATAACAACCTGGCACTCAGGCAGATAGAGAGCGAATATTGTTTTATCGTCAATGACGATACCCTCCAGTCCATGCCGGTAGTGGACCGCCTGCTGGAGGACATGGCCAAGCTGCCGGAAAACGCTGCTGCCGTGCAGCCCAAGATTGTTTTCGGGAACGGCCGCGTGCAAACCTGCGGCCGCGCACCCTGGACTGCCGTGCGCTACATGCGCCACTACTTGCACCTGGTGGACGAGACCAAGCCCTCGCGCTGGTCCATGCAGCCGGGCCTATTCCAAAGTTACACGCTCAACGGCGCCTGTTTCCTCATTAAAACCGCCGTTTTCCGGGAGATGGGCTGGCTGGACGAGCGCTATTTCTTCACCCCGGAGGACATCGCCCTGGGGCACAAACTCAATGCTGCCGGTTATACGGTCTGGGCCGATGCAGACGTGGTCATCACCCATCTCGCAGGCCGCACGGCCGGCCCCATGGAGGCAGCCATCAAGCCGGCGCGTGTAAAAGGCTCCCTGCTCTTCTACGGGGAAGGGAAGTGGCTGAAAACGAAAGCCTTGGCTTTGTATATCTGGTGTGTCGAAGCCGCCCGCTATATGAAACATCTGGGCCATTGCGACACGGCCCGGAACATCCTGCGTTCCGTCTTTGACAGCTCCTCGGCCAAAGAAACCTTTATCCGCTTCCGGCCATGAAAAAAGTCCTTGTCATAGTTGTCACTTACAACGGCCTGCACTGGCTGGAGCGCTGCCTGCGCTCCGTGGCAGGAGATCCCTCGGCTTCGCTCGGGATGACAACAGACGTGTATGTCTGGGACAATGACTCCACGGACGGCAGTGCAGACTTTGTGGCGGCGCATTTTCCGCAGGCACATCTGGTCCGCAGCGCAGAGAACCTGGGCTTTTCCAAGGCCAATAACATGGGCTTCGAATGGGCCATCAAGAAGGGCTACGATTACGTATACCTCCTCAACCAGGATGCTTGGCTGGCTCCCGATGCCCTGGAAGCCCTCGTCGCCGCCTCCGAAGCCCATCCGGACTACGCCGTCCTGAGCCCCCTCCAGTACCAGGACGGCTACCAAGCCTTCGATCCGCAATTTGCCAAGCTTTATCATGGTTCTGCGGAGGTTAAGCGTATTATGGCGGCGCATTGGTTGGTGCCGGTGGGAGCGTTGAAGGCCATAGGGCTGTTCGAGGAGGAACTGTTTCCGTTCTATGGACAGGACGATGACTGGTGCAACAGGGCGCGGCATCTTGGATACAAGGTGGGCATAGTGCCGGCGGCCAAGGCCGTACACGACCGTGCGCAGCGGCAGGAGGCCAAAGAGAAAGTCATTCACCGGAACTACTATACCGGCTCGCTCGTGCGCCTTTGCGACGTAAACCGTCCGCTCTGGGAGCGTTTCCTTTTCGTTTGTCTGTTCACGCTGGTAAAAAGCGTAAAATACGGCAGCCTGCTGCCTTTCAAGTACTTTTGGCAGATCTGCCACCAGTTTCCTGCCATCCGTCGCTGCCGCAATCGTAAGGTATAATATTTGTAATATCGGCCGAAGTTATTTACCTTTGTAAGATTTAAGATTACATGACAAAATGGCAATAGCAGATATTCTCAAGAAAATTTTTGGCAGCAAGAGTGACAGGGACATGAAAGCCATCCGTCCCGTATTGGATCAGATTCTTGCCATTTATCCGGATATCGACAAACTTTCCAACGACGAACTCCGTGCCCACAGCCAGGCCCTTAAGGACAAGATTGCGGCTGTGGAGAAACCCTTCGAGGACCGTATCGCGGAAATCAAGCTGGAGATGGAGAAAGACATCCCCGTGGAGGAAAAGGAAGCCCTGGCAACGGAGAGCGACAAACTCGTGAAAGACGAGGACGCCGCCATCGAGACCATCCTGAACGAACTCCTGCCGGAGGCCTTCGCCATCGTGAAGAGCACCGCCCGCCGTTTCGCCCAGAGCGAAAGCATCGAGGTTACCGCCACGGAGTTCGACAAACTCCTGGCAGCCCAGGGCCGCGACTTCGTGGAGATTCAGGGAGAAAAAGCCATCTGGCACAACCACTGGGTGGCCGGTGGTAACGAGATCACCTGGGACATGGTGCATTACGACGTCCAGCTCATTGGTGGTATCGTCCTCAATGGTGGCGTAAAAATCAATAAGGAACAGCGCGGTATGATTGCGGAAATGGCCACCGGTGAGGGTAAGACCCTGGTCGCCACGCTGCCCGTGTTCCTGAATGCCCTGGCCGGCAAAGGCGTGCACGTAGTTACCGTGAACGACTATCTGTCCAAGCGTGACTCCGAGTGGATGGGCCCGCTGTACATGTTCCATGGCCTGTCCGTGGACTGCATCGACAAGCATCAGCCCAACTCCTCCGCCCGCAAGGCCGCATACGACTGCGACATCACTTTTGGTACCAATAATGAGTTCGGTTTCGACTACCTGCGCGACAACATGTGCTCCCGCATGACGGACCTGGTGCAGCGTAAGCACCATTACGCCATCGTGGACGAGGTGGACTCCGTGCTCATCGACGATGCCCGTACGCCCCTCATCATTTCCGGTCCGATGGAAAAAGCCGTGGGCGACGAGCAGTTCATGGAGTATCGTCCCTATGTGGAGAACCTGTATAACAAACAGCGCACGCTGGTCACCCAGACCCTGAACGAGTCCAAGAAACTCATCGCAGAGGGCAACGAGAAAGACGGCGGCCTGCTGCTGTACCGTTGCTACAAGGGCCTGCCCAAGTACCAGCCGCTCATCAAGTTCCTCAGCGAGCCCGGCATGAAACAGCTCATGCAGAAGACGGAAGCCTACTACATGCAGGACAACGAGCGCGAGATGCCCACCGTTACGGATCCGCTGTACTTCGTCATCAACGAGGTTCTGAATTCTGTCGATATGACGGACAAGGGCCACGATACCCTGGCCGGCAGCGTGTCGGACCCCAACTTCTTCGTGCTCCCGGATATGGGTACCGCCATCGCGGAAATCACCAACGACGAGTCGCTGAGCCCCGCGGAAAAGGCGGAGAAGAAAGACGCCCTCATGGAGGACTTCTCCCTCAAGAGCGAGCGCGTCCATACCGTCATCCAGCTCCTGAAGGCCTACGCCATGTTCACCAAGGACGTGGATTACGTGATTGTCGATAACAAGGTGAAGATCGTGGACGAGAGCACCGGCCGTATCATGGAAGGCCGCCGCTGGTCCGATGGCCTGCACCAGGCCGTGGAGGCCAAGGAAAACGTGAAGGTGGAAGCCGCCACGCAGACCTTCGCCACCGTCACCCTGCAGAACTACTTCCGTATGTACCACAAGCTGGCCGGTATGACCGGTACGGCAGAAACGGAGGCAGGGGAGTTCTGGGATATCTACAAGCTGGATGTGGTGGTCATCCCCACCAACCGTCCCGTCATCCGTGACGACCAGAACGATATCATCTACAAGACCAAGAAAGGCAAGTTCAACGCCGTCATCGACAAGGTGGTGGAACTCTCCAACGCCGGACGCCCGGTGCTGGTGGGTACCACGGATGTGGAGACGTCCGAACTCCTGGCCCGCATGATGCGCATCCGCGGCATTACGGCCAATGTGCTGAATGCTAAGGAACACGCGCGCGAGGCGGAAATCGTGGCACAGGCCGGTCACAAGGGCCGTGTCACCATCGCCACCAACATGGCAGGCCGTGGTACGGATATCAAGCTCACCCAGGAGGTGAAGGACGCCGGCGGTCTGGCCATCATCGGCACCACCCGTCACGACAGCCGTCGTGTGGACCGTCAGCTGCGTGGTCGTGCCGGTCGTCAGGGAGACCCGGGCAGCTCCTGCTTCTACATTTCCCTGGAAGACGACCTCATGCGTAAGTTCGGTTCCGAGCGCATCGCCGCCGTCGTTGACAAGCTGGGCATGCAGGAGGACGAGGCCCTGGTGAGCGGCATGCTCTCCAACGCCATCGAAAACGCCCAGCGCAAGGTGGAAGAGAACCATTTCGGCTGGCGTAAACGTACGCTGGAATACGACGACGTGATGAACTACCAGCGTGAAGCTGTGTACGCCCGTCGCCGCAACGCCCTCTCCGGTGAGCGTATCGAAATCGACGTGCAGAACATGATGCAGGACACCGCCACCATCCTTGCCGAGCAGAGCGAAGGCATGAGCTACGCGGAGTTCGAGGAATTCATCATCGCCAAGCTTTCCATCGACCTGGGATTTGACGAGGCTTTCTATGCCGATGCCAAGCCGGAGCAGATTGCCCAGAAACTGGCGGAGCACATGAAAGAGGTGTACGACCGCCGTATGAACACCATGATCGAGCGGGTGAATCCCGTCATCAAGACCGTGTTCGAGAAGCAGGGGTCCATGTACGAGAACATCGCCATTCCCATCACCAACGGCAAGCGCCAGCTCACCCTGTCCGTGAACCTGAAGAAGGCCTACGAGACCGAAAGCCGGGAAATCGCCAAGGCCCTGAGCCGCAGCATCATCCTGTACTATATCGACGATTACTGGAAGCAGCACCTGCGCGACATGGATGACCTCCGTCAGAGCGTGCAGAACGCCGCCTATGAACAGAAAGACCCGCTGGTGGTGTACAAGCTGGAAAGCTACAACCTGTTCACCGAGATGCTGGAGAAACTGAACGAGGAAGTCCTGACCTTCCTGCTCCGTGCCTTCATCCCGCTCCGGGATGCTTCGGACGCCCGCGAGGCCCGTCCGGCCACCCAGCCCAACCGCAACATGCAGCAGATGCGCACCAACGACCCTTCGCAGCTCTCCACCAACGGCGAGCAGAAGAGCCGGATGCCCATCAGGGCCGATAAACATGTGGGCCGTAACGATCCTTGCCCTTGCGGCAGCGGCCTCAAGTACAAAAACTGCCACGGCAAGGGACTTGTTTAAGATTTTATTCTTTGTTCAAATATGTTGCGCCATGTTCAATTGCATGGCGCATTTTTTTAATCTGCGGATTTTCACTTAAATTTGAGCAAAAGATCAATAACCAATTCATCCGATATGAAAAAAATCTTTGTGTTTTTCGCAGCCCTCGGCTGCACCATTTCCCTCTTAGCTCAACCCATGTTGAAAAAAGAAAACATCGACGCTGTCCTCAAGGCTATGACCCTTGAAGAGAAAGCTACGCTCGTAGTAGGCGGCGGCTGGGGCTCCATGACTGCCGGTTCGCTCACCGCTTCCAATGAAACGCTGGTTTCCGGTGCTGCCGGTACTACCCGTGCCATTCCCCGTCTGGGCATTCCTACCACCGTGCTGGCCGACGGCCCTGCCGGTCTGCGTATCAATCCCACCCGTCCCGGCACCACCCAGACCTTCTACTGCACCGGTTTCCCCGTGGGTACCGTATTGGCTTCTACCTGGAACACCGCCCTTGTAGAGGAACTCACCACCGCCATGGGTGAGGAAGTGAAGGAATACGGCGCGGATGTTCTCCTGGCTCCCGGTCAGAACCTGCACCGCAACCCGCTGTGCGGCCGTAACTTCGAGTATTTCTCCGAGGATCCTTATCTTACCGGTAAGATGGCCGCCGCTTATGTTCGCGGTATCCAGAGCAACGGTGTCGGCGTATCCATCAAGCACTTCGCCGCCAACGACCAGGAAATCAACCGTATGAACAACGACAGTCGCGTGGATGTCCGCACCCTCCGCGAGCTCTATCTCAAAGGTTTCGAAATCGCCGTCAAGGAGTCCGATCCCTGGACTGTGATGTCTTCCTACAACCGTCTGAACGGCATCTACACCCAGCAGAATTTCGACCTCCTCACCACCATCCTGCGTGACGAGTGGGGCTTCAACGGCATCGTGATGACCGACTGGGGCTTCAAGGAAGGCACCGTGGCTGCTGTAAAGGCCGGCAACGACCTCATGGAACCCGGTATGGAGCAGGAAATCGAGCGCATCATCGCTGCTGTTAAGGATGGTTCCCTGCCCGTGGAAGACCTGGACCGCAACGTACGCCGCATGCTGGAGTACATCGTCCGCACCCCTCGTTTCGCCGGTTACAAGTATTCCAACAAGCCCGACCTCGCCGGTCACGCTAAGCTCGTCCGCGCCGCTACCCCCGAAGGCCTGGTCCTCCTGGAGAACAATGGCGTCCTGCCTCTTAAAGATGTCAAGAAGGTGGCCCTGTACGGCACCGGTTCCTATGACTTCATCGCCGGTGGCACTGGCTCCGGTAACGTGAACAAGGCCTATGTCCGCAGCGTTGCCGAAGGCCTCCGCGTAAACGGCTTCGAGGTCGATGCCGACATCGAGACCTGGTATCATCAGTACATCACCCTCGCCAAGACCGAGGCCCGTAACAACGCTTCCAACAGCTGGGGCATCCTGCTGGGCGATGCCGTGGTTCCCGAAATGAAGGTTTCCCGTTCCTATATCGAGAAGAAAGAGGCTGTCAGCGACATGGCCATCTTCACCATCAGCCGTAACGCCGGCGAAGGTGACGACCGCAAAGCTACCGACGGCGACTGGACCCTCACCGGACAGGAGCGCGAAATGCTCCAGGTCCTGGCCGATACTTACCACGCTGCAGGCAAGAAGCTGGTTGTGGTCCTGAACATCGGCGGTGTCATCGAGACCGCTTCCTGGAAACACATTCCCGATGCCGTCCTGCTGGCCTGGACTCCTGGTCAGGAAGGTGGTTATGCCGTGGCCGATGTCCTTTCCGGTGCCGCCAATCCTTCCGGAAAGCTTCCTATGACCTTCCCGGTGAACTACTACGACATTCCTTCCTCCTACAACTTCCCGGCAAACGTGAAGGCCGATCCTTCCTTCAATCCGTTCGCTTCTACCGCTACTGTCAAGAAACAGCTGAAGAAAGATGTGGATTACACCGACTATGCCGAAGGCCTGAACGTCGGCTACCGCTACTTCACCACCGCCGGCAAGAATGTTTCTTATCCTTTCGGTTATGGCCTCAGCTACACCAGCTTCGAGTACAGCAAGCCCGTCGTGAAGGTTGAGAAGGATGGCAGCGTTGTCGCCAGCATCACCGTGAAGAACACCGGTTCCGTTGCCGGTAAAGAAGCTGTCCAGCTTTATGTGAGCGCTCCTGCCGGTGGTTTGGAGAAACCTGCTTGCGAGCTCAAGGCCTTTGCCAAGACTGCAGAGCTGAAGCCCGGTGAAAGCCAGGTTCTCACCATGAAGGTAGACGCCTACACCCTGGCCTCCTTCAATCCTGAGACCAGCGCTTGGGAAATGGCTGCCGGCAACTACGTAGCCCACTTCGGTGCTTCCGTAGCCGACATCCGTGCCAAAGCTACCTTCAAGCAGGCCAAAGCCCAGTCCTGGGCCGCCAACGCCGCCTGCCTGCCCGCTGCAAATTAACCTAGCAGCATATATTCAAAAATCCTCCCGTGCAATTTCGCATGGGAGGATTTCTTTTAATAGGCTTGTTATCCTACGTACTCCGACGGCGGAACGCCGAACTGTTTCTTGAAGGAGGTAGAGAAGTGGGAGAGGGTATTGAAGCCGGTCATGTAGGCGATTTCCGACATGTTGTACTTGCCCTCTTTCAGCAGTTCCGCAGCACGGTTCAGTTTATAGCGCTTGAAGAACACGGAAGGATTCTCTCCGGTGAGGCCTTTTACCTTATAATAGAACTTCGTGCGGGAAATCTTCATCATTTCCGTCATGCGCAGGATATCCAGGTCGGTATTGGCCAGTTCCTTCTCCATGAGTTCGTACAGTTCCTTCATGAAGGCGGCGTCGCGAGGGGAGAGGGCTTCCGGTGCAATTTCCTCGGTGGTGGTAACGGTTCCTAACTGCCGATGCAGTTTTTCGCGGTTTTCCAGCAGGGATTTGACCAGGGCCAGAAGGTATGCGGGTTGGAACGGCTTGGTCACGTAGGCATCGGCCCCCTTATCCAGACCCTGCACCTGGTTTTCCACGGCTACCTTGGCCGTAACAAGCACGACGGGGATATGGCTCAGCTGCAGGGAGCTCTTGATGTTCTCGCACAGCTGGTAACCGTTCATGCCGGGCATCACCACGTCTGAAATCACCAGGTCCGCCCCTTCTTCCTCCATGCCCTTCAGGGCCGATGTGGCGTCGAAATACACGCTAACCTTGTACGTGGGTTTGAGGAGGATTTTCAGGTAGTTGGCAATGTCGATGTCGTCATCGACAATGACGATCTGCTTGCGTTCGCCTTCTTCTTCCGGTGTGGCGGAGGTGTCCGGTGTTTGCGTGCTCAGCAGGGTATGCAGCTGAAGCTCAGGTGCTTCCGTGCTTCTTTCGTCCTCGCTGTAAGACGATGCGCTGACGGGAAGTACAACGCTGAAGAGCGCACCGCCGCTTTCCTGGTTCCAGGCTTTTATGTAGCCGTGATGCAGCGTGCACAGGGCGCGGGCGTAGTACAGGCCGATACCGGAGCCGTAGTTCTCCTTGCCGCTGCCGGTCTGGTAAAAACGCTCGAAGATGCTTTCCATTTCTTCCTCCGGTATACCGCAGCCGCTGTCAGCAACGCTGATGCAGGCATACTGGCCGTCGTTATCGGCTTCGGTGAGGGGGAATTTACCGGCGGCTTCCTCACGGGAGATAACGTCGAAGGACAGCGACACCTTTCCACCGGGGGGAGTGAATTTGAGGGCGTTGGAGAGCAGGTTCATCACAATCTTCTGCACTTTGTCGCCGTCCACCCACATCACAAAGCTGTCTTCCAGGCCGTGGGTACTCAGTTCTATACCCTTGGACTGTGCGTTGTAGCCGAACAGTTCGGCAATTTCCCGCAGAGGCTCCACAATGTCCATCTTGGCCACCTTCATCTGCAGCTTCCTGTTGCCAATCCGGTTGAAATCCAGCAGCTGGTTCACCAGCGACAGCATCCAGGTGGCGTTTCGGCGGATAATATCCACCAGCTTGCGGTCCTGTCCGCGGATCCCCTCCGACGTAGCCAGCTGTGACGCCGGCCCGGCTATCATGGTGAGCGGCGTACGGAACTCGTGGGCCACGTTGGAGAAGTAGTTCATTTGGATCTTGTTCAGCTCTTTTTCGGCCCGCTCCGCCTCTTCTGCCTTTTCCCGTTCGCGGCGTACCTCACGGATGCGCTTGGCTGCTTCCTTGCGCACGCGGCGTAAATGCCTGTAGAAGCTATATGCAATAGCCAAGAGGAGAAGACCGGCCAGGATGAAAAGAAGGTACGCCCACCAGGTTTTGTGCCATGGCGGAAGCACGTGTATAAGCAGGGTTTCCTGGGTCGATGCCACCGTATGGCTGCCATTGGCGATGCGCACACGCAAGGTGTAGTGCCCGGGAGGGATATTGGCGAAATAGGCGTGGTGACGGGTGTCTATTTTCACCCAGTCCTGGTCGAAGCCCTCCAGTTTGTATGCGTAGCGGATTTGCTCGAACTCGCTGTAGTCGAGCGCGGCAAAAGAAATGTCAAACGCGTTCTGGTCGGGGCGGATGGTGATTTCCGGCTTTTGGGACAGCATGGTCTCGATGGGGCCGCCAGCCGACGGGGCCACCAGCTTGTTATGGATGGAAAGGCTTTCGAACACCAGCGGGACGGTCCTTACAGCCTGCGATTCCAGCGGATTGAACCAGGTGAGGCCGTGCGTGCCGCCAAATACCAGGGTGCCGTCTTCCAGCAGGCAGGAGGCACGGTTGCTGAACTGATTGCCGCCGATACCGTCGTTCTCGAAGTAGGTTACCATCCGGTTGACGGTCCGGTCGTATTTGGCCAGGCCGTTGAGGGTGGATACCCAGACGTTTCCCTGGCGGTCTTCCTGGATGGACGTGATGTCCAGGCAGGGGACATCGGCAAACATCTGGCTGGATTTGTCGTTTAGATTATAGCGTAACAGTCCGTTTGCAGTGGTCCCCACCCAGATATCGCCTTCGCTGTCTTTGTATATGACATTGGGAATGAGGACGGAACGCCTGACCAACATGCTCAGTCCTTCTTCGGTCATATGGGTGGCAGATACTTCCCGCGTGTAGGTATTGACTGAGACGACGGGCTGGCCGATACTTCCCGCAAGCAGTCTCCCGGGCTCCAGCATAAAGAGTTCTATGGCTGCGGTCCAGTCCGTCTGGAGCGCAATGGGAACCATGGTTGCGCTTTTGGTTACGGGATTGTACTGCATCAGTTCCGGGCTCCAGCCGCCCAGCCAGATATTCTTTTGGTCGTCCTGAGCGATGGCAATAAGCGGGGCGGGGAAGTCGACCTGGTCCAGCGGATGCAGCGCCTGGCCGTCGTAGCGACAGCGAAGGACGCGATACTTGCCGGTGAACATCAGCCACAGGTCTCCATCTGCGTCGCAGAACACGTTTGAGCAGCGAATATAGCCTACCTTGCGGTCTGGGATGAGAGGCGAAACGTCTATGCCCTTGAGTTGTTTCCTGCCGATATTATAACAGTACAGTCCGTGATGCTGGGTGCAAATCCACACGTTTCCGCTATGGTCAGGCGTAACCGAGACAACGGTTTTATGCGCAAACGCGTCGGTAATGAACTTGTTGCTGTTGAACTGGTCCTTATACTCATACGAAACGCCGTAGCCCTGGTCGGTGGTGCCGAACCACAAATTGTGGTCTTTGTCGCGGAAGATGGTAAGGATTTCTGCATCGGGAATCGAGAAGGGGAAGCCGCCGTCTTCCTCGAAGAGTACTTCTTCGCGGGCGCGGGAATAATAGTACATGCCCTTCCCGATGACATTCAGCAGGATGTTGCGATTGTCGATAGCATAAATAAGGTCAACGTCGCCGTCCATGATGCCCCGGGTGCGGCTGATGGCCTCCGGGAGCGGTTTCCACTGAAGCGAACGGGTATCCAGGATTTCCAGGCCGCCCATACCGGAGAGCCAGAGCTCGTTCCCCACTTCGCAAATGTGATAACAGAGAAAATGCGTTTCTATACGCTCCAGGAGTTCAAATGAGGAAGCGCTATAGATGCTCACGGCCATGCCGTTGTTCACCCATATCCGGTTGTCGGAGCCCATGATGATGGCAGGGGAGCCGAAGGAATTGAGGTCACGGATGACCGTACGGAGGCGCTCCGACGACTCGTCATAGACGAAGATCTTGCTGCCGTTGCTCAGGAGCATCTGTCCCTCGCGGTTTTCCATAAGGGTCGATATATTCCTGTTCCCATCGGGAATTTCCACCCGCCTGAAACGGTCCTGGGGCGTGAGCCAGGCAACGCCGTTCATCGTGCTTGCCCACAGGCGCCCGTTGCGCTGGAAAAACACATTGTTGACCTGGTTGTCCGGAAGGCTCAGGGAGTCCTCCGCGCAAAAATATTGGTAATAGTCTTGCGTTACGTATTTGTTCAGCCCACGGCCCGTGGCTATCCAGATGTGGCCGTCGGAATCCTGGGCAAAACTGTTTATTCGCTGATTGGACAGGCGGTCCGATATGACCACGCTGCTGATTTCCATCTCCTGCCGCTGGCCGCAGGCGGTAAGGGCCAGGGTGAGAATTATTAACCACTTGCTGTTCATAAGTACAAATATAAAACATTTTTGAACATTTACGCACAAAAGTGAACAAATGAAAGAGTGTTTGCGTACGCATATGAAAGTATTTGACAATAATAAAAAGAGATTGCGGCGGACTTTCGCCAACTTTGCATCGTAAAACTACGTAACGATGATACTAAAACACCTCATTCCTGTTATTGGCTGTTTTTTGCTGGCCCTGTCCTGTGGTCCGAACGCCTCCAGGCGTACTGCCCAAGCCTGCCAGGGAGAGCTAGAAACATCGGCTAAGAACACCACCGTGCAAACGGTTAGCGGCCCCGTGGCCGGTTACATCGACGACGGCGTGTTCATCTACAAGGGCATCCCTTATGCCCAGGCACAGCGTTTTATGCCGCCCACAGACCCGGAGCCCTGGAAGGACGTCCGTTCAAGCCGGGCTTACGGCCCCACTTGCCCTCAGGACAAGCGCGCAGGCTGGCAGGACGACAACCAGGCTTTCACCATGCACTGGGACGATGGTTTCCCGGGTGAAGACTGCCTGCGGGTGAACGTGTGGACGGAAGGCATCAACGACGGTGCCAAGCGTCCGGTGATGGTCTGGCTTCACGGCGGCGGTTTCCGCGCCGGCAGCGGCCAGGAACTCATCTCCTACGACGGCACCAACCTGGCCCGTGACCACGGTGTGGTGGTTGTAACGCTGAACCACAGGCTCAATGTGCTGGGTTTCCTGGACCTCAGCGCTTACGGCGCAAAATATGCCAAGAGCGGTAACGTGGGTATGCTGGATATCGTCAAGGCCCTTGAATGGGTACGTGACAATATCGGCAATTTTGGCGGAGACCCGTCCAACGTGACCATCTTCGGACAGAGCGGCGGCGGCGGAAAGGTCTGCACCCTCATGGCCATGCCTTCGGCCCAGGGCCTTTTTGGCAAAGCCATCGTGGAAAGCGGCTCCATTACCGAACTGGCCGTTCCCAAGGTGTCCCGCAAGGTGGGCGCCTATACCGTGGAGGCACTGGGTGTAGCTCCCTCCAAGGTGGACGCTTTGGCCGATATCCCTTACGAGAAGTTGCTGGAAGCCTATAATGCGGCCCTTCAGCGCGTTACCAATGAAGCCCGCGAAGACGGTACGCTTCCGGAGAACTTCCTTTCCATGATTCTGTACGCCCAGTTGCCGGTTGTGGACGGCGAGGTCATTCCTTTCCAGCCTGCCACGCCCGAAGCCCTGGCGCTCTCCAAGGACATTCCTATTATTATAGGTAGTACTTACCATGAGTTCACCCGTAATATGGAGGATCCCATTTTCAAGCCCCTGGCCGACCAACAGGCCGAGGTCCGCACCCAGGCAGGCTGCGCGCCTGTTTACAAGTACCTGTTCCGCTGGAAAACGCCGGTACTGGACGGTGCCCTGGGCAGTCCGCACTGCATCGAAATTCCTTTTGTCTTTGACAACGTGCTCCTTCACCGTACATACACGGGCGGGGGAGTGGACGCTGTTGAACTGGGTCACCGCGTAAGCCGCCTGTGGACCTCCTTTGCCAAGACCGGCAAGCCGGAGGCCGACGGGATGCCCGCGTGGGAAACCTGGCCAAAAACTCTGACAATTGATATTCTATCATCTATTAACTAACCATTTAACCAATCGTACAATGAGAAATTCAGTAATGAAATCTCTGACGGTGCTTGCACTGTCGCTCTGTACCGCATGGGCCGCGTTCGCACAGAACGTGACCGTGAAAGGTATTGTTACTGATGAGCAGAACGAGCCGATGATTGCTGCTGGTGTTGTCCAGAATGGCACCACCAACGGTACCATCACCGATGGGGACGGTTCGTTTACGCTCTCGGTTCCCAAGGGTGCCACGGTGGTTTTCTCCACCATTGGCTACGTTACCCAGGAAGTTGTTGTCAACGGTAACGAAACCCTTACCATTAAATTATTGCCCGACACCCAGATGATCGAAGAGACTGTGGTGGTGGGTTACGGTGTCCAGAAGAAATCAGACGTCACCGGCGCTATCTCGCAGGTGAAGTCCGAGGACATTATGAACCGTACCATTACCAGCCCTGAGCAGGCCCTCGGCGGTAAGACCGCCGGTGTGCAGACCTTCGCTTCCTCTGCAGCTCCGGGTAGCAGCCCGGCCATCCGTGTCCGTGGTATCTCCTCCAACAACGACGCCAACCCGCTGTATGTCGTGGATGGTCGTCTCACTTCCTCCATCTCCGGTATCGACCCTAACGATATCGAATCCATGGAAGTGTTGAAGGATGCTGCTTCCGCTGCTATTTACGGTGCTGAAGCCGGTAACGGTGTTGTGATGATCACCACCCGCCGCGGTAAAGGCGACGGCAAGATCACCTATTCTTACCAGCTCTCTTCCCAAAGCCTGGGCAAGACTCCTAAGGTGATGAACTCCGAGGAGTACATCCAGTTCTATATGGAAAAGGGTACCCTCACCCTTAACGACGTGTATTCCAAGTGGGATCAGAAGACCAACACCGACTGGGTGAAAGAGTCCTATGAGAATTCCTTCATGCACCACCACAACCTTACTTTCAGCGCCGGTAACGACCGCGGTAACCTGTACATCTCCGGTTCCTACCTGGACAACAACGGTATGTTCAAGGGAGACGCCGATGTCTATCAGCGTGTGACCGGTATGGTGAACGGCTCCTGGAAGTTCAAACCTTGGCTGGAAGTCCAGACCAACAACCAGGTCGAGTACTATAAGGCCCGTGCCGTTTCTGAAGGCTCCGACTACGGCTCCGCCGTTCTGGGTGCCCTCCAGCTGGACCCCATGACTCCTGTAGTGTATGAGAAAGGTCAGGAACCCGGTTTCATCCAGCAGTATCTGGACGAAGGTAAGGTACTTCTCCGCGACGAACAAGGCCGTGTCTACGGTATTTCCCAGTTCCTCGTTTCCGAGAACGTGAACCCGCTGGTGCAGCGCGACCGTTCCTATTCTATCTCCAAGGGCTTCAACATCAACGGTTCCACCGCCATTAACCTCAAGCCCTATCGTGACCTTACCATCACCTCCCGCCTGGGTTATCGTTTCAGCTCCTCTGACAACTATGGCTACAGCCACGACTACTTCGTAAATGAAGGCTATGCCCATCAGTACTATATGAGTGTGAGCGGCAGCGCCAACAACAATATGTACTACCAGTGGGAAAACTTCGCCAACTGGATGCACCAGTTCGGCAAGCACAATGTGAGCGCCATGGTGGGTATCTCCTATAGCCAGAACCGCAGCTTCGGTTCCAACTCCGGCATTTCCGGTTCCGACGTAGGTGGTGTAGTCGATTTCGGTCTCAAGCGCGACGACCCTCTGTTCTACTACATCAGCCAGGCTACCCCTACCGCCACCAAGAGCGTTGGCGGCGGCGTGGAATCCTTCACCCGTAAGTATTCCTACTTCGCCCGTGCGGGATGGAGCTATGCGAACAGATACAACGTTCAGGCTACCTTCCGTGCCGATGCTGCTGACTTGGCCATCCTTCCCAAGCCCATGCGTTGGGGTTACTTCCCTTCCGTATCGGCTGGTTGGTCCATCTCCGAGGAATCCTTCTTCGCCCCTGTCAAGAACGCCGTCAATTTTGCAAAACTGCGCGTGAGCTGGGGTCAGAACGGTTCCATCGCCGGTCTGGGCGGTTATCAGTATGCTAACGACATCACTTCTACTGGCCAATATCCTACCGGCCTCACCAATTCCGACGGTTCCTGGCAGTACATCATTGGTTACGCTCCGTCCATGTCCGGTAACCAGGAGCTGAAGTGGGAAACCTCCGAGCAGTTCAACGTCGGTTTGGATTTACGCTTCCTGCGCGACCGCCTGTCCGTGAACTTCGACTGGTTTGACAAGAAGACCAAGGACCTCATCGTAACGGGTATCACCACCTCCACCATCGTGGGCGTGAGCGCTTCCCCGATGAACGCCGGTAACATTGACAACCAGGGTATTGAACTGGAACTCCGCTGGAAAGACCAGGTGGGTGACTTCTTCTACAGCATCAGCGGTAACTTCTCCACCCTCAAGAATACGGTGACCTATCTGCACCCCACCCTTAAGGATGGTATCGCCGGTACTTCCGTCCGTAACTATGGTAATGTGACCCGTTTCGAGAAAGGCTATCCTGCATGGCACCTCTACGGTTATGAATATGTTGGCGTTAACAAGGAAACCGGTGAAGCCCTCTTCAACCATTATAACGAAGATGGCACCAAGGGTGAACCCACCACGGCTCCTTCCGACACCGACAAGAGAGACCTTGGCTCCGGTATTCCTAAGTTCAACTATGGTCTCACCTTCAACGCTGGCTGGAAGGGTATCGACTTTACCCTCTTTGTCTCCGGTGCCGGTGGAAACAAGATCCTGAACGGTCTCAGCAATGTGGACTATGCCACCAACCGCCTGGCCGCTATCTCCGAGGATCGTTGGACTCCTACCCACACGAATGGCACCATGCCTGGCGCCGCCGCTCCGAACTACACCCAGTTCCTTACTTCCAGCGGTGTCGTATTCGACGCCAGCTACTTCAAGATTAAGCAGATTCAGTTGGGTTACAGCTTCCCTCAGAGATGGCTCCGTAAGATTTTCATCGAGCAGCTGCGTCTCTATGCTTCCCTGGATGACTTCTTTACCTTTACCAAATATCCGGGCTTCGATCCTGAAATCATTGGTCAGGGTGCTTCCATGGGCGTGGACAAGGGTAACTATCCTACCTCCAAGAAGGTTGTCTTTGGTGTAAATGTCACTTTCTAATCCCGACCGCCTTATGAAAACTAAATATATCATTCTTTCCCTGCTGACCGTCCTGTTCGTGATTCCTTCCTGCGACAAGCTGCTGGACATCCCCCGCAAGGGCGCTATCGACTACAATACTTTCTACAAGAACGACGAGGAAATCCAGTCTGCCGGTATTACCCTGTACAGCGACGTCCGTGGCTGGTACTACAATGTGATGCTGGTGAAGAACATCCTTTCCGACGACTTCTATTCCGGCGGTGCTTCCCGCGGTGATAACGCCGAACTGGATGCCCTGGACGAATTTGGCTTCAACTCCGAGTCTACCCAGATCGAGGGTTCCTTCTCCGGCTACTACAGCCTCATCTATCACGCGAACGTAATTCTGGGTCATATCGATCCCGAACAGAGCAAAGCCGCCGCTCAGGCCGTGGCCGAAGCTCACCTTTTCCGTGGTTGGGCTTACTTCGAACTCATTACCCTCTGGGGCAATCCGCCCATCGTAGACCACGAGCTTGCTCCTTCCGAGTACAAGCAGGGCAATGCTAGCACCGAGGACCTGTGGGCCCTGGTCGAAAAGGACCTCACTACCGCTATCAACTCCGGCGCCCTGGCCCAGAAGACCAGCCTCAACGACAACACCACCTGGCGTGCCACCAAGCAGTTTGCACAGGCTCTGTTGGGTAAGGCCTATGTCTGGATGGCCAAGGAACTGAACAACGCCGAATACTACAGCAAGGCTGCCGACCAGTTCAAACTGGTTGTGGATTCCGGACTGTACGACCTGTGGGAAGGTGGCCCTTACGGCGACCAGCGTCACCAGGCCTACAAGATGAACTGCGAGAGCCTGTTCGAGAGCATCCGCGTTAACGATACTGACAATACCATGGACAACTTTGACTTCTATGGTGCCATGGTAAGTTGGCGTAGCTCCGGTGGTGAAATGACCATTCCTGAGAATGTGTGCGGTACCGGCGGTTGGGGCTTCATGGTTCCTACCGTGGAGCTGGTGAACACCTTCACCGAGTGGGAGGGTGCCGACAGCTATCGTCGCACTGAATCCATCAAGACCTATGACGAGATCAAGGCCATGGGTGTCACCGTTAACAAGAGGATTCTCTCTACCGGTTACTTCAATTGGAAGGGCCGCTTCATGACGGAAGACCTCACCATGTATGCCATGGTGAACTTCAAGAACCCGCTGTGGATGCGTTTCGCCGAGGTGCTCCTGCTGGGTGCTGAGGCCAACCTCCAGGCCGGAAATACCAATGTAGCCGTTAACTATATTAATCGCGTACGTGCCCGCGCCCAGCTTCCTGCCCTGAATGGTGTCACCCTCAAAGACATCAAGACTGAGAAGCGTCTGGAACTCTGCGGCGAAGGACAGCGTTTTCAGGACATCCTCCGTTGGGGCGATGCCGCTGAACTCCTGAAGGACGCCGGTAAGGTTTATCCTGCCATGGAATCCAACGGCGTCGTAGAGTGGGTCTCCACCGGCCGTTCCGTTTATGGCTTCAAAGTGGGTAAGCACGAGCATCTTCCTTATCCTTACACTGAGGTTATGCTCAACGAGAATGTCAAGCAGAATCCCAACTATTAATAGTACCGAAACATGAAAAAAGCATTCTTATATAGTTTCTTTGTAGCTGCCTTGGCCCTGCTTTCTTGCCAGAAGGAAAAACTGAATCCGCTTAAGGGCGTTTTCCCTCAGGCCACGGAGGCTACCCTTACTACGCTGGTCTCCCAGCAGACCGTCAAGACTGAAAGCACCCGTGAATTCTCGTTCAAATTCAGCGGTGAAGGTGGCGCTACTCTGGAGACCGTCCTGGTATTGGCTCGTGCCAATTATGCTCTGACGGCCGGTTCCTATGTTCCTGGTACCACCAAGGGCAGTTTTATCGCTTCCCGTACCAAGGTGAACGGTACAGCCGTTACCGATCAGTCCGGTGTCATTGTTGTCCGTAACATCGAAGGCAGCAAGGATTATACTTTTGAATTCGCCCTCTTCGATCAGTCCGGAAAAGCATACCGCTATTTCTGGAAGGGTGAAATCGTCTATAACCCTGATCCGGAGCCGGTGGCGCTGTCTGTTGTGCTTACTGCTAACAGCAATGTGGCCAGCGGCACCAATTCCGTGACCCTGTCCCTGGCTACGCCCGGTGTCTCTTATGACGCTGCAACGTATTCTTATACCGGTAATGGTAACTACTTGGCCGTTGACCTCTATAGTGCAGACGGATACCTTCACGAGGGTGTATACACCGCTTCTGCAGCCGGTGGCGTCATTAATGAAGGCGAATTCGGTATCGGCTGGGATCCCGGTGACCTTTGGGGTATCGGCATGGTATTCGAAAACTGGGGTACCTGCTGGTGGACGGTAGATGGTTCTGCCACTGCCAGAAAGATTACCTCCGGAACCATTTCCGTTCAGAAGAATGGCAACAAGTGGATCATCACCTGGGGTGAAGAGGCCACCTATCCCGACTGGGCTCAGTTTGAGGGCGAAATCGAAGCGCTGACTCCTGGCGACGTTCCTAATCCGGACTATTCATTTATCGACACTCCTGCCCCGGGTGCTATGGACTCTTCCTGGCAGACACATGATGATGTGACAACGCACTATGTGACCATTTATGACAAGAGTAATAAAGAAGTAGCATACCTCCAGCTGGTTCTTGCAAACGAAACGACCGATTTATCAGGAGAATATGAATGCAAGGAATACGCACATGAGGATCACACCTGCGGTAACGGTTACGATGCCGGTGCTTATGGCATTGGTGGCACCCGTTACTATAAGGGTGATGAGCTGGTGTTCGTCAATCCTGGTGAAAAAGTGCTCATCGTCAAACTGGCCGATGGTATCTATGAGGTCTCCGGTAATGGCTTCGACTATATTATGGGCGCCCCCGGTGCCGGTGGTGATGTGGAAGCCGATTACACTATCGTCGATACGCCTGCTGAGGGTGCCATGGACTCTTCCTGGCAGACTCACACGGATGTCACGACTCACTACATCACTCTTTTCGATGCCAATGAGAAGGAAGTAGCTTACTTCCAGTTGGTTCTGGCCAATGGCACGACCGACCTGTCCGGTCAGTATGCCTGCGTGGAGTATGCTCACGAGGATCATACCTGCGGTAATGGTTATGATGCCGGTGCTTATGGCATTGGTGGAACCCGTTACTATAAGGATGAGGAATTGATTTTCGTAAATCCCGGTGAAACTGTTTCCGTTACGGCTGTTTCCGCCGATGTCTATAAGTTCTCCGGTGAGGGCTTCGAATTCGTAGGTAAACTTGCTGCTGAGTAATGAAGCGTACTTTACTGATTATTGCTGCTGTGGTACTGGGGGCTTTGGCCTTCAGTGCCTGCAGTAATAAGAATAACCCTGAGAATAATTCAGATCCGGTGGATTTGAATGAACTCATGAATCCCAACGGGCGCGAAATTCATAACTTGGAGATTGTGAGTGCGGCCATGAAACAGACTATGAAATACAATATCTGGCTGCCTCCGAAATTTGACAAGGAAAAGGCTTATCCTATCCTGTACCTGCTGCATGGCGCAGGGGACGATCAGGAAGCCTGGCTGGCAAATACCACCCAGTATGGGATGACCCACGGCGGCAATGCTGCCGAAATTGCCGCAAGGTATGTAAAGAACGGCGGCACCCCCATGATTATCGTGATGCCGGATGCCCAGATGACTTTTTACATGGGAGACTATGAGACCTATTTCCATGATGAGCTGATGCCCGCTGTGGAAAGTGCTTATAAGTTCAGCGGCAAGCGTGCCGTAGCAGGCCTCTCCATGGGTGGTTTCGGTACGCTGTATCACGCCCTGAAGTATCCCTCAAAGTTCACCTATGCTTATTCCATGAGCCCGGCGTCCTCCTACGACATGTTCAAGTGGCTGGTGGATTCGCAGACAGACAAGTCTGTTTTCCCTCCCTTCACTTTTGAAGTGGGTAATCAGGATGCTACGGTGAACAATCAAGATTCCAAGACGTGTGCGGACTATATGTCCGGTCAAGGAATTCAGGTTGAATGGATTGCCCGTGATGGCGGCCATACCTGGGACTTCTGGCGTGAATGCCTTCCCAAAGCCCTTAAAAAGGCTGGTGAATCTTTTTAATCGTAACAATTGAAAATGAAACGTTTAGCACTTATACTCACAGCTGCTTTCATTGGCTTCAGCGCCAACGCACAGCAGGCTCTTTGGGGAGGTCCTCAGGTGGAGTCTCCCGTGATTAACGAAGACGGCACCGTTACCTTCCGCCTCCAGGCTCCCAAGGCCGTGAAAGTGGAAGTTACTGGCGACTTCCTCCCTACGCAGAAGCTCACCTTCGAGATGAACGGCAACAAGATGGAGTACGATGCTCCCGGCGTGGCCGAACTCAAAGAAGGCCCTAACGGCGTTTGGGAATACACCACTCCTTTCGTTGTGGCTCCTGAGATGTACACCTACACGTTCCGGGTAAACGGCTTTACCACCATCGACCCCAACAACGTGTTCGTGAACCGCGATATCGCCAGCCTGACCAGCGTACTGCTCGTACCGGTGGCAGGGGAGCGTTCCGACCTCTATGCCATTCACAAGGTGCCCCATGGCTCCGTTGCCAAGGTATGGTATCATTCCGATAAGGCCGGTTTCGACCGTCGCCTGACTGTGTACACTCCTGCCGGTTACGAGACCTCCAAGGCCAAGTATCCCGTACTCTATGTGCTTCACGGCATCGGCGGTGACGAAGACGCCTGGGTAACCCAGGGCCGTGCCACCCAGATTCTTGACAACCTCATCGCCCGCGGCGAGGCCAAGCCCATGATCGTGGTATTCACCAATGGCAACATCTCCCAGGAGGCTGCTCCGCTGGAGAATGCCGATGGTTATACCCGTCCCACTATGGCTCTGCCTCAGACCATGGAAGGCAGCTTCGAGACCGCTTTCCCGGAGATCGTCAAGTTCATCGACAGCCACTATCGCTCCATCGCCAAGAAGCAGAGCCGTGCCATCTGTGGCCTTTCCATGGGTGGTTTCCACACGCTGTACAACACCCTGAACTATCCGGACCTGTTCAACTATTCCGGTATGTTCAGTGCTGCCATCGGTGTGAACGACACTTCCGTGAGCCCTATTTACCAGGACTTCGACAAGAAGCTGGCCACTTATTTCTCCAAGAAGCCCGCGCTGCTTTGGATTGGCTGCGGCAAGACTGACTTCCTTATCCAGGCCAACAGGGACTTCATGAAGAAGCTGGACGAAAAAGGCTATCCTTATACCTTTATGGAAACCGAGGGTGGTCACATCTGGCGCAACTGGCGTGTCTACCTTAGCGAATTCGTTCCCCTGATCTTCAAATAATCATGAAACGAACCCTTATTCTTGCAGCCGCCCTCCTTGTGGCGGCTGCCTGCGGTCAAAAGGCAGTGAACCTGCAGGACAAACTGACCGTAAATGACAAGCAGATCGACGCCCTTATCGCCCAGATGACCCTGGAAGAGAAGGTGAACATGCTGCACTCCAAGACCAACATGTCCTCGGCCGGTGTAGAGCGCCTCGGCATTGCCGATATGAACTACGCCGACGGTCCTTTCGGCATCCGCGAAGAAGGCCAGCCCAATGGCTTCATGAGCGCCGGCTGGACGCTTGACAGCGCTACTTATTTCCCCACGGGCAGCGCTCTCGCCGCTACCTGGAGTGAGGAACTGGCTTACAAGTATGGCACCGGCATGGGCAAGGAAGCCCGGCTCCGTGGCAAGGACGTGATCCTGGGCCCGGCCGTGAATATCCAGCGTCTGCCCGTCGGTGGCCGTACCTATGAGTATCTGTCGGAAGACCCCATCCTGAGCGCCGCCCTTGCATTGGAATACACCAAGGGTTGCCAGGACGAGGGTACGGCCGTGTGTATCAAGCACTTCGCCGTCAACAACCAGGAGACCAACCGCGGCAGCGTGAATGCCATCGTGGATGAGCGTACCCTCCGTGAGATTTACCTCAAGCCGTTCGAGCGTGCCATCATCGAAGGTGGTGCCATGAGCGTGATGCCGGCCTACAACAAGGTGAACGGCGACTACTGCTCCGAGAACGAGCATCTCCTGAACGAGATTCTGCGCGGCGAGTGGGGCTTCAAAGGCTTCACCGTTTCCGACTGGGGCGGCACGCACAGCACCATGGGTGCCATGCTGCATGGCCTGAACGTCCAGATGACCGGCTCCAACTACCTGGGCCAGCCCGTCATCGACTCCATCGCCACCGGAGCCCTTACCGAGGCTATGGTCGATGAGAAAGTGAAGGAAATCCTTCGCGTCCGTCTGGCCATTGAGGCTGTTCCTGCCGACGTTGCCAACACCGTCATGACTTCCCAGCCGGCCAGCCAGCAGATTGCCCTGCAGGTGGCGCAGAAGTCCATCGTCCTGCTCAAGAACGAGGGTGTGCTGCCCATCAAGGCCGATGTCAAGAAGATTGCCGTTATCGGCCAGAATGCCGTCCTCAAGACCCAGAGCGGCGGTATGGGTGCCGGTGTGAAGGCCCTGTACGAGGTGACTCCGCTGGAAGGCATCACCAAACGTGCCGGTGCCGGTGTGGAGGTGGTGTATGCTCCCGGCTACAAGAATTTCCCTGGCATTTTCCGTTGGGGAAGGCCTGCCGGTGCTGCTCCCGATCCGCTTGAGGCTGCCGCTATCGACGAGCCCGCCGATCCCGCTCTTCTGGAGCAGGCTGTGGCGCTCGCCAAGGAGGCCGACCTTGTCCTGTTCTTCGGCGGTACCAACAAGAGTATCGAAACCGAAGGCAGCGACCGCAAGGATATCAAACTGCCCTGCGGCCAGGAAGAACTGGTCCAGGCCCTTCGTGCCGCCAATGCCAACCTCGTGAGCGTGCTGGTTTCCGGCGGTCCCACCGACCTGCAGGTGCTTGAGCCCGCTTCTCCGGCTATTGTCCAGGCTTGGTGGAATGGTACCGAAGGTGGTACGGCCCTTGCCCAGGTGCTCTTCGGCGACATCGCCCCTTCCGGAAAACTGCCTTTCACCTTCCCGGTGAAGCTGGAAGATTCTCCGGCCTATGCCCTTGGCAATTTCCCTGGCTCCAACGCCGGCGGCGACCTGTTCTCCCTCATGTTCCGTCCCGACGTGATGGCCATGAGCCCGCAGGAGCGCCAGAAACTCATCGACTCTCTGCCTAAGCCCGAGTCGCACTACACGGAAGGCTCCCTGGTGGGCTACCGTTGGTTCGACACCAAGGCCGTGAAGCCGATGTTCGCCTTTGGTCATGGTCTGTCCTATGTGAACTTCAACTACGGACCGATGTCGGCCAAGGCATCCAAGGAGGCCGTCAAGGTAAGCTTTGAACTGACCAATGCAGGTGAGATGGAGGCCGATGAGGTTGTCCAGCTCTATGTAAACAGAGTGAACTCCGCCGTGGAGTGGCCTGCCAAGGAACTCAAGGCTTTCAAACGCGTGACGCTGAAGGCAGGGGAGACCCGTAAGGTTACCCTGGAGGTTTCGCTGAACGACCTGCGTTACTGGGATGTGGATGCAGCCCAGTGGAAGCTGGAGAACGGCGAGCTGGAACTCCTTCTGGGCAGCGCCTCCGACGACATCCGTCAGAAAGCTACTGTAAACATCTAGTATGAAGAAATTATGGGTACTTGGGGCCGCGCTGCTGGTGGCAGCCTGCGGCCCCAGACCTTCTGCCCAAGTGGAGAAGGTTGAAATTTGCACCGAGGTGGGGGACTACGGCGTCCTGGTGGATGCCATCGAGATCACCGTGTCCAATCCCCGCTCGCTGAAGGGCCTTACCGCCGCCGACTTCGACCTGGTCAACAATACGTCCGGTGCGTTCGTCGATGCCGCTACTGGCAAGTTCGCCGAAGCCTACGAAGAGGATGGTATCGTCCTTTCCCGCAAGAAAAACGTGCTTCGCATCGAGGCCAAGCCTTTTGGCAAGGACGGCAAGATGGAAGGCTTTTTCAAGCGCATACCCTGGGAGCTGCACTGCGCGGTCGATTCGGCCCTGAACGTGACGCCCGAGCAGGTAAGTGCCCAGCACATGGCTGTCCTTGACGACTGCATTCACGGGGAATTCTCCTTCGGCGGACTGACCCGCGAATATATGCTGCACCTGCCCAAGGATGCTTCCGGAAACGTGATTAAGAATGTGCCGCTGATGGTTTGGCAGATCGGCGGCGGCGAATACGACCGCGACATGCAGACCGTAGCAACCGCCAACCGCTGTCTGGTATCGCTGGCTTCCCAGGGGATTCCCTGTGCCGCGCTGGTGTTTGCCATCGCCAATCCCAACTACCACTACAGCGCATCGCTCTATCCGGAGAAGATCGAACTCATCGACCGCAACAATGCCCTCCAGATGGCTTTCATCGACACGCTTATTGCCGATGGTACCGTGGACGGAGCGCATCTGTACTGCGCCGGTGCCTCCAGTGGCGGCGGTTGCACCATGCGTTTCATGATGCAGTTCGCCAATCGCTTTGCTGCGGCCATCCCTTGCTGCGCCATGGATCCCATCGTCCCTATTCATAAGGTCGATGAGAAGTATCCGGGTCAGTTTGTGGACGATTTGGTCAAAGCCTGGAACGGTCCCGTGGTTTATAAATGGGATGGCTCCAATATGGTTTTGAGCCCCATGGATGTGCAGGCTTTCGTGAATCTGCCCATGTTCTTTGTGCACGCCGCTACCGACAACACATGCAAGGTGGCCAGCACTTACGCCTATTCCGAAGCCCGTAAACGCCTGGGCGCCACGCAGGACAAGGTCCTCATCTATTCCGACGAAGACCTGGTCAGCTGGGGTGTCTCGCCCATGATGGCCCACTTCTCCTGGGTCCCGCTCCTGGACGACTACTCCCAGGACAGCCCCATGAACTGGATGCTGGCGCACTGATGCCCTCCGTTTTTGGGGTGATCGCTAAAGCATTGAGCTTCAGTCACTTGCTAGAAAATCCTCGTCGCGTTTTGCGACGAGGATTATTCTGTATTGCGCTATGTATCAATTACTTAGCGATCACTAACCGCGGCGGCGTTTGAGCCAGTGCTCGGTGAGCCATTTGCGGGTGGGCTCGTCGAAGGCCTTGAACAGGGCGTAAGCCATGCCGACAGAGAAGAAGAATACGCCCACGGCAACCAGCACATGCTGCCACAGGGGGGCATCGGCATACTTTACGGCAAAACTCATCTGGGCGTAGATCAAAGGATAGTGCGTGATATACAGCGGGAACGATACGTCGCCCAGGAATTTGCAGAAGCGGGTGGAGAAAGCGTCGGTGGTTTGGGAGCCGGCGCCGGTAAGGACGATAAGCGGGAAGAGCACGAGAATGCTCGCGGCCTGGAACAGACCGTCCGGAACGCCGCTTTTGCCGCCGATGCAGGGCATGGCAAGGATACCTGCCAGCACAAGCGCGCACCACCAGAAGCCGCCGCGGATGCGGATGGGAGAGCCGCTGGGATTATCCTTTGTCATCCTACCCGGAAGAATGCGGGAAATAAGCAGGCCGCAGAGGAAAGGATACAGCAACCGTGTAAAGCCGACATACATCTGCTGCCCGGTAATGCTCCAGCCGCCGATTACGGTATACCGGGGCCCGTCAGGGAAGAATCCAAAGACATCCCAGCCGAGGGTAAGGTCCAGGGTAAAGAAGGCGCAGAACACGCAGAGCGCGGCCAGGGCGACCTTAGGCAAATGTCTGAATACCAGGGCATAAAGGATATTTCCGCAATATTCCAGCAGGAGCGTCCACTGCGGGCCGTTCAGGCCGAATTCCTCGTTCCAGCCACGGATATCCATCGACCCTCCGGTGGGAATCATCAGGAATCCACAGAGTACGCAAAGGAGGATTTTCCACAGCGGAGCCTCAAGGATGTTCGGGAAGGCATCGGCCCCAAAATATAAAAGGAAGAAACCTACGAGCGTGCCGATGATGACCATGGGATGCAGGCGCGTGAGACGGCGCTTGAAGAAGCCCCAGGTGGTCATTTTGTCCCAACGGTCATCGTAGGCGTACCCGATGACGAAGCCGGAAAGGACAAAGAAGAAATCTACGGCCAGATAGCCGTGGTTGATGATTTGGTAAGCAGGGCCTTTGGAATAAGTCTCGAATAAATGGAAGACTACGACCATCATGGCCGCCACGCCGCGCAGTCCGTCCAGAATCTCGTATCTGGGCTTGGATGCCAGGTAAATGTTTTCTTTTGCCATAGTATACAAATATAGTCAATTTATCCGGATGAAAAAACGCCGCCGTATTTTTGAAAATAGCAGGAAAATTCCTAAATTGTAGGCATGAAACGTTTTGCCATTACCCTTATGGCGCTGGCCGCCTTTGTGACGGCTTCCGCCCAACAGGCACTGGGGCCCGGTACGGGCCTTGTGTCTCCCGAGATTAACCCGGACCATAGTGTGACTTTCCGCCTGCACGCCCCCAAGGCCGTTACGGTGCAAGTCACAGGTGACTTCCTTCCCACTCGTTCCATTCCCTTCGAAATGAATGGGAAAACCTTGGTTTACAATGCTCCCGGTGTGGCAGATTTGCAAGAAGGCCCCGGTGGCATCTGGACCTACACTACGGAACCTCTTCCCGGAGAACTGTACTCTTACAGTTTCCTGGTCGATGGCAGACGCGCGCCGGATCCGTCCAACGTCCACCAGAACCGCGACGTTGCCACTTGGACCAATATCTTTACGCTCAGCGCCCAAGAAGGCGATGCCGGATGGTACTATGAAGTCCACAACGTGCCGCACGGAACGCTGTCCCATGTCTGGTACGACAGTCCTACGCTGTCGGCCCAACGCCGCCTGACCGTCTATACGCCCGCCGGCTATGAAGACGCCCATGCCAAGTACTATCCGGTGCTGTATCTCCTGCATGGCAGCGGCGGAGACGAGGATGCCTGGACTGACCTTGGCCGCACCGCCCAGATTCTTGACAACCTCATCGCAGAGGGCAAAGCCAAACCCATGATTGTGGTCATGCCCAACGGCGTATGGTTCAACCAGGCTGCTCCCGGTGCCGCTGTGAACATGTTCCAGCCCACGTTCGAGAACAGCCGTTCCCAGAGCACCCGGGAAATCGAAGACAGCTTCCCGGATGTGATGAAATTCATCGAGAAACACTACCGCGTGGCCAAAGGCTATGGCAACACCGCCGTGGCCGGTCTGTCGATGGGCGGCCGTCAGAGCTGCATGCTCTCCCTGAAGTATCCGGATACTTTCGGCTATGTGGGTCTCTTCTCCGGCGTCGGTCTAGTGGAAGGAAACGAAAAGGCTTTCGCCAAAGTGTTTGCCTATGGTCCCCACCTCTACTGGATGGGCTGCGGCAAGGAAGACGGCGTCATGGTGAATACCAAAAAGCTCAAAGAGTGGTGCGATTTCCAGGGCTTCCCTGTCACCCTGTACGAGAGCGAAGGCGGCCATATCTGGCGCAACTGGAGAGTCTATCTGACGATTTTTGCCCAGAAGCTGTTCAAGGACACCCCGAAGTCACCCAAGCCCGTCAGCATGCGTAGCAGCGTAATGGATTCCGACGACTAATGAGACGCATTTTCCTATCCCTTGTCGCAGGCGCATGTCTGTTCGCCTGCGCAAATCCGCAGGGGCCGCTTCCCCGCGGAAAGGCTTCTCCCGAGTTGACATCGGCCTTTGAATCCTATATCCAGGCCGTTGCCGACAGTGCTGTCGATATGCACAGCGTGATGGTCCTGCAGCATGGAAAGGTGCTGTGCGAGCATTTCTGGGCGCCCGACACGGCGCATATCATGAACTCCGTCTCCAAGACCTTCACGGCCACGGCCGTTGGCTTTGCCATCTCCGAAGGACTGCTGTCGCTGGAAGACCGCATCGTGGACTTGTTCCCGGAAAGTGTGCCGGCTAACGCTTCCGACACCCTCTCGCGTGTCACGCTACGGCACCTCCTCACCATGAATTCCGGCCATGGCACCGACCCCACCTACGCAACGCGCGTGCAGGACTGCGACTGGATCAACGGCTTCATGAGCTGGCCGTTCCAGCATGAGCCCGGCACCTGCTACTGCTACAACAGCCTGGGAACGTACCTGCTGTCAGCCGCCGTCCAAAAAGTGACCGGAGAAAAGATTGTCGATTACCTGGACACCCGCCTGTGGCAGCCGCTGGGCATTTCCAAGCCGTTTTGGCAGGAGAGCCCCGCCGGCATCAATACCGGTGGCTGGGGCCTGTACATCCACACGGAGGACATGGCCCGCATGGGACTGTGCCTCCTGAATGGCGGCAAGTTTAATGGCAAACAGGTGATTCCTGCCGATTGGGTCCATGAGATGACTGCCAACCAGGTGCCGTCCGTGGGCGCCGGCCTCAACGAAAACCAGGTGAAGGAGATTCTTGCCCAGCATCCCAACTTGCCGTACTTCCTGCCCGAAAACAGCGACTGGGTGCAAGGCTACGGCTACCAGATGTGGCGCTGCCGCCACAACGCCGTACGTGCCGACGGTGCCAATGGCCAGTACATCATTGTGATGCCCGACCAGGACGCCGTCATCGTCACCACCGCCCATGTCAAGGACATGCAGCAGGAAATAAACCTGATCTGGGACCACATTTTCCCCGCACTGGTTGGTCGCTAAGTAATTGATACATAGTGCAATACAGAATAATCCTCGTCGCAAAACGCGACGAGGATTTTCTAGTAAGTGACTGAAGCTCAATGCTTTAGCGATCACCCAAAGCATAGCTGGGGCAGCAAAGAGCCGCTACTTGAACAGGGTGGGGGCGAGGACTTGGAGGTCGGCGCGCCATGTGGTCCAGCTGTGGCCGGCCTGGGCGTTCTCCATGTAGTCGTACTTGATGCCGGCGGCTTTCAGGTAGCCAAGGGCTTCCTGGCAGTTGCGGTAGGCGATGTCTGCCTGGCCGCCCTGGGTGAATACTAGCGCCTTGAAGTTGCTGTTTAGGGCCGGGGCCATCTTGTTCAGACCAATCTTCTCCACATATTCTTTCTGCTTGCCAGGAGAGAAGCTGGAGCTGAGCACCCACACGTGCGAGAAGAGTTCCGGATGATGGAATGCCGTCTCGATAGTCTCCATGCCACCCATCGACAAGCCAGCCATGGCGCGGTGAGCCTGATCGGCCACAACGCGATAGTTAGCCTCGATGAAAGGAATGATGCTGGTAACCATGTCATCGGCAAAGAGGGGAACTTCGCCCATCATGTCGCCGGAAGGGATGGTGCCGTTGGGCATAACCACAATCATAGGGACGATACGGCCCTCTGCGAGCAGGTTGTCCAGGATCCAGCCGGCAGCACCTACGCCAGGCCAGGAGGCGTCGTTATCGCCACCGCCATGAATCAGGTACAGCACCGGCAGAGCCTCGGAGGATTTTTCGTAGCCGGCGGGCGTCCAGACGTGCATACGGCGCTGGCAGTTCAGGGTCTTGGACCAGTAAAAACGCTGCGAGAGTGCGCCGTGGTGCACATTCCGAACATACCCTTCACCTTTGGTAAGCACCGAGGCCTGTTCGGCCGACAGGGGAGCCTTGGGGTCCTGGACCTTCACGCCGTCCACGGTGAAACTGTAGCGGAAGCAGCCGTCACCGAGCCCTTCGCACAAACCTTTCCACACGCCGTTATCGGCCTTCTCAAACTTGACCGGCTTGTCCCAGGGGAGGTCGCCGCTGACCATCACCGACGATGCCTTGGGAGCGTAAATCTGGAACAGCACTTTCCCGTCGGGCAGCACGCGCACGGACTGGAGGGTGTCGTTGGGAGTAGGCTCGCGGAACCATTGGCCCCAGGCGGGCAGGCAGCACAGGAGCGCTGCCAAAACAAACATTTTCTTCATCATTTGTATTTTTGTGTTCTATCGTCATTGATAACGCCGCTCCAGTTAAGACCGAAGCCGAAGTCCCAGGCATGGCCGTCGGCATCCAGCAGCGGACGCATGTCGCGGGGCACATCCTCGTACTGCTCTTCCACCGTGCGCATATCGGCAGGCATCTGCATAGGCAGGAGGGCCGATGGTTCATGCGCGCCGCTCAGAATGTCCAGCACCGCCTGGTTCTGCACGCCGAAGCGAAGGAGAATGGCGTCGGCATAAGGCTCCAGTTCGGAAAGAACGGCCGGACGGGAGAGGCTCACCGCAACCACCACGGGCTTGTCGCCCATCTTTTTACGGGTGTCGATGACCAGGTCAAGATCGGCCTCGTTATACGTCTTCACGCTCTTCCCCTTGAAGGAACGGTTGGTGAAAGACTCCTTGGGGTCACCGCCGGCGATGGATTTCTCACGGGCATAATCGGCTTTATAAGGTCGATATTGGAGGCTGATGGGCACATAGCCGTTCCCACCCTTCTTGCGGTCGGCCACGTCATAACCGGCACCGGTAGAAGGCTCCTGGATGAGCACAAGGGCGAAATCGGCCTCTTCGGGGCTGTCGACCCATTCAAAATATTTCTCGACAAGAGCACGGTCGATAGGGAAGTCCCAATGCGATTCGGGGCCCATCGACAGGCCGAACATACCGGGCATCTGCGGGTAGAAGCGCTTGGGGACGTATACTTTGGGACGGCCCGACAGGGGCAGCACCTTTGCATGGTTCTTCGCCAGGACCACGCTCTTTACCTGGGCCAGATAACCGGCCTCCATGAATGCAGGCTGACCCACCACCTCCATGGCCGTTTCGGGAGAGGTGTAGGGGCTTTCAAACAAGCCTGTGCGGAAGGAATTCATCAAAAGCCGGCAGGCCGATTCCTCAAAGCGCTTGCGGGCGGCTTCCTCGCCGAAGTCCCGTACCCACATCTGGTAGGCTTCCAGGACCGGACCTTTGTCGTTGTTGCCGCCGAACTGGTCCACGCCGGATTTCAGCACTTCGTAGTGCCTTTCGGCCACGGTCAGGGTTTCCGTGCCCCAGCATTTGCCGTCGAACGACTCGATGGCCCTGTTGTCATAGGTGATGTTCCAGTCGGTGCAAACCACGCCCTTGTAGTTGTACTTGCCGCGAAGCAGCTCACCGATAATATACTGGCTATAACTGTTGCCCACGTTCTTTCCGGAAGGGTCGATCCCGTAGGAAATCGTGTAGTAAGGCATCACGGCGCTGGCCTCGACGGTGCCGCCTTCCAGTTTAAAAGCGCCTTCCACAAAGCTGCGCAGGTGCGTCTGGAAGTTTCCGCCGGGGTAAACGGCAAACTTTCCGTAGTTGAAGTGGGCGTCGCGTCCGCCTTCCTCAGAACCGCCGGAGGGCCAGTGTTTCACCATGGCGTTCACGCTCTCCATGCCCCAGCCGCCTTCCGGGCTGGTTTGGAAACCATCCACATAGGCACGCGCCATGTCGGTATCCAGGGCCGGATCCTCGCCAAAGGTGCCGTTAAAACGGCTCCAGCGGGGTTCGGTAGCCAGGTCGATCTGCGGACTGAGAGCCGTGGCGATACCCAGAGCGCGATACTCACGGGAGGCGATTTCGCCGAAGCTCCGCACCAAAGCGGGATCGAAAGTAGCTGCAAGGCCGAGGGGAGTGGGCCAGAGGGAAATCTGCCCGCCAGCACCCATGTTGAATTCAGCCGTGGCTGCGGTCTCGTTGCGGGGGTCGGAGGAAATGTTCACGGGAACACCCTGGCCCAGCGCTTCCACAAAGGCCTGCAGGTTGTTGTTCCAGCGGGCTGCAACGGCAGGGCTTTCCACGCTGGTTACCAGCACGGCCCTGAGGTTGTCCTCCTTGAGGAACTTTTTCTGCTGCACCGTGAGGTCCCAGGAGTTGTGGTCCTCCGATTCATAGCTGGCTGCACCAAAACCATAGGCGCTGCCGGGCACCGCCTGATGGCTGCTGTAGAGCATGAGGCCGGCGATTTCCTCTATGGAGAGCCTGCCTGCCAGGTCTTTGGCACGCTCCTCAGCGGAGAGACGCCAGTCCTCGTAAGGGTCCAGTACACCGTTCCGGTTCAGGTCTTTGAACGCATAACGGTCCTGCTCCAGGATGGGGGCCGATGTGTAGGTGAGGGTAGGACCGCCATCCTGGGTGATGAGTTTGTAACCATCAGCTTCCCGGCTTTGCCACTTGGGCCCACAGGAGCACAAAATGGCGGTCGCAAGGACCGCCATAATCATATTTCTTCTATGCATTACTTGAAGAGTTTCTGGGCGAAGGTATTCAGGTACAGACGCCAGTTGGACCAGACGTGACCACCGTCAGACACGAAGTATTCGTGCTCCAGGCCCTGCTCCAGCAGTTTGGCGTGCATTTCTTCGGCACCCTTGAACAGGAAGTCGGTGTTACCGCAAGCCAGGAAGTAGAGCTTTACGCCAGCTTTCTTAAGAGCGGCGATCTGCTCGGGCGTTGCGCTGCCGGCAGCAGACAGGGGGCAAATGTAGTCGAACATCTCAGGATAGAGGATGGAAGCGGAGATGGTGTGGCCACCGCCCATGGATAGACCTGCGATAGCGCGGGATGCGGGCTTGGGAACAGCGCGGAAGTTCTTCTCGATGAAAGGAACAATCTCCGTGCAGAGGCTCTTGACATAGAGGTCGCGGTTGGCGGGATCGCGCCAGTCGTACGGCTTCTCGGGAATATTCAGGGTGCGGGCGGCAGCCTGTCCGGGGTTGCCGTTCGGCATCACCACGATCATCGGCTCGGCAAGGCCCTTCTCGATGAGGTTGTCAAGGATCTGAGCGGCGCGGCCCATGGAGCTCCAGGCTTCTTCGTCACCACCGGCACCATGCAGGAGGTAAAGCACAGGATATTTCTTCTTACCGGCCTCATAGCCATAAGGAGTATAAACGGTGAGACGACGGTCCATGCCCAGGATTTCGCTGTGATACCAGGGATGGCTGATAGTGCCGTGCTGGTTAGCCTCGCCATAGTTCTCCGTGCGCTTTCCGGGAACGGTGAGCATGGGGAGGTAACGGGTACCGTCACGCTGAACCAGAACGTTCTGAGGGTCGTTTACGGAAACACCGTCCACAATGAAATGATAGGTATAAATCTCGGGCTCCGGAAGAGGAAGCTTCACTTCCCATACGCAGTTTTCACCACGTTTCATGTCGATGGAATCCATCCAAGGGTTGGCCATCCAGGAGCCGTTGAGCTTAACCACAGTGGCGTAGTCGGCTTTGAGGCGGAAGGTGACGCTGTCGTTCTGGATCTCAGGGGAGACGATGGGTTTCTGGCCGCCCCAGAATGCAAAATTGGACAGTTCCTGGGCCTGAAGGCTCATAGCCATGGCCATGGAAGCAAGAAGAATGATTACTTTTTTCATAAGACTTATGTGATTATGTGTTAGTGTCAACAGTACGAAGATAAGTAAAATATTAATAGGTCGTACATCTTGAAAACGGAGGCACAAACATTTGAACATCTGAACAAATCTCCACCTGTTGATAAGTTTTGTTGAAAACTTTTTGGGACGATTTTGCAGAAAAGGGTTGTATTAAAAAATTTTATTATCTACCTTTGTCCGGTCATAATAGACCCTAAGGGTTCGAACTACACTTAACAAACCTTTATATTTATGACAAAAACACAGCAAGGTATCTATGACGCCCGTTCTTTGGGAAAGGGCAAGATGCTTACCCTCGGTCTCCAGCACATGTTCGCCATGTTCGGAGCCACAGTTCTGGTTCCGGTTATTACCGGTCTTTCGATGAGCGCCACTCTCCTTTTCGCAGGTTTGGGAACGCTCATTTTTCATTTCCTCACCAAAATGCGGGTACCGGCCTTCCTGGGTTCGTCCTTCGCTTTCCTCGGTGGCTACGCAGCCGTTGTCGCCCTGGGAGCTCAACAAGGACTCACTGCCTCGGAATCTTTACCTTATGCCTGCATCGGAGTTTTCTCGGCAGGCATTCTTTATTTCGTGCTGGCCGGGTTCATCGCCGCATTCGGTGCCAAGAAGGTGATGCGCTTCTTCCCGCCCATCGTCACGGGACCTATCATTATTGCGATTGGTCTTACGCTGAGCGGCAGCGCCATCCAGAACTGCAACAGCAATTGGTGGATCGCTTTGCTGGCCATTATTATTATTATCGTATGCAACATCTGGGGTAAACGGATGATCAAGATCATCCCCATCCTGCTGGGTGTGCTGGGCTCCTACGTCGTGGCGGCCTGCTTCGGCCTGTGCGACTTCAGCGCCCTGAAGGAAGCTGCCTGGGTGGGCGTTCCGTTCCGCTGGGAGGATACCGCCTTCCATGTGTTCACCAATCCCAACTGGGGCCTCGTCGTGAGCGCCATCATAGCCATCGTCCCCATTTCCCTGGCTACCATGATGGAGCATATTGGCGATATGTGCGCCATTTCCTCGACGGTGGGCGAGAACTACCTGGAGAATCCCGGTCTGCACCGCACGCTGATGGGCGACGGTCTGGCTACCATGATCGCCTCCCTGTTCGGCGCTCCGGCCAACACCACTTACGGTGAGAACACCGGTGTGCTCAACCTCACCAAAGTATACGACCCGCGCGTCATCCGCATCGCCGCTGTCTTCGCCATCATCCTGAGCTTCTGCCCTAAATTCAGTGCCCTGATCGCCTGCATGCCCGCTTCCACCATCGGTGGTGTGTCGCTGGTGCTCTACGGTATGATTTCCGCCGTGGGTGTGCGCAACGTGGTTGAAAATCAGGTCGATTTCACCAAGAGCCGCAACGTCATTGTGATGGCCCTCATCCTGGTGCTGGCCATCGGTATCAAATACGGCGCCAACGATGCCATCAGCCTGGGCTTCACCTCGCTGAGCGGCCTGGCCATCGCTGCCCTGGTGGGCGTTATCCTGAACGCTGTCCTGCCTGGCAAGGACTATGAGTTCGGTGCCAACCCCAACGCAGACAAAGCCGTGAACTTTGAAATCAATCCCTCGCTTAGAAAATAAACATCCAATATATTAATAACATAAACTACGTTTTATGAAAAAAGCTATTCTTACCTTGGGCATCGCTTTTGCGGCCCTCACTGTGGCCAAGGCCCAGACCAACATCCAGGTGTTTTACGATTTCGGTAAAGACCGTAAGTTCGTGACCACCACCATCGAAGGTTTCTACAATGACAATTGGGGTAACACCTTCTTCTTTGTCGATCACGACTTCAACAACCGTATCGACGGGAAGCTTTTCTCCCCGAACGGAACCTACGTGGAGATTGCCCGTTGCCTGAATTTCTGGCAGAACACCGTAATGGGTGGCCTGAGCGCCCATGTGGAGTACAACGGTGGTATTTACAGCAAGTATGCCATCAACAACGCCGTGCTGGCCGGTCTGGATTACTTCATCCACAGCAAGGACTACAGGAATACGCTTAACCTGAAAGTGCTCTACAAGTGGATTGACTATCGTGACAATCCTACTTTTAAGAGCATGGTTCCCATGCAGTTCACCGTGGTTTGGGGCCTGCGTGACCTCTTTGGCGCCAAGGGCCTGACCTTCAGCGGTTTTGCCGATTTCTGGTGGCAGGATCACATGCTGTACACGGATGCGTCTGGGAATGCACTGGCCAATCCTGAAATTTCCCACGTGGTCTTCATCTCCGAGCCGCAGCTCTGGTATGCCGTGGGCCAGTGGTTCGGTGTTCCCCAGCTGAATGTGGGCGGTGAGGTGGAACTCTCCTTCGACTTTGGTTCTGCCAGAGGCTTCTGGGCCCGTCCTTGCGCCGGTGTGAAGTGGGTCTTCTGATTTCGGCACGACAGTGAATACTCCCACCAACCTAAGTCCCTCCCCCGAGGGGAGGGGTTTCGGGAGGGGGTAACGTTAATCATTTAATGTTTCATGAAATGAAACCTGCATTCGAGAAACTTTTCGGCTTCGATTCGTCGAAGCACAACGTGCGTACCGAAATCCTGGCCGGTATCACCACCTTCCTCACCATGGCCTATATTCTGGCCGTGAACCCTGCTATCTTCAGCGCTCTGGACGGTATGCCCGGCGGTGCGGTATTTACCGCTACGGCTGTCGCGGCCATTATCGGCACGGTTGTCATGGCCCTGTATGCCAAGAAACCGTTCGCCCTGGCTCCCGGTATGGGCCTGAACGCCTTCTTCGTGTACACCGTTTGCCTGGGCATGGGCTACTCCTGGCAGTTCGCCCTTACGGCGGTGCTCATCGAAGGTCTGCTTTTCATCGTCCTGACGCTCACCAAGGTGCGTACCTGGCTCCTCAATGCCATCCCTGGCACCTTGAAGAAAGCCATCGGCGCAGGTATCGGCCTGTTCATCGCTTTCATCGGCCTGCAGAATGCCGGTATCATCGTCAATAACGACGCTACGCTGGTGTCCCTGGGACATATCACCGAAGGTACGGCCCTGCTGGGCATGATCGGCCTGTTCATCACTGCCGGTCTTGTGATGGCGAAGGTGCGCGGCGGCATGCTGTGGGGCATCCTGGCCACCACGCTGCTGGGCCTGGTGATCAAGGATCCGGCAACGGGGGAGGCCATTACCAAACTGAACGGCGTCGTTGCCCTTCCCGACAGCGTGAAGCCCATCGCTTTCCAGTTCGAGTGGCATAATGTCCTCACCCTGGATATGCTGGTGGTAGTTTTCACCTTCCTGTTCATTGACATGTTCGACACCATGGGCACCATCATCGGCGTGCACCAGGGTGCCGGTCTGGTACCGGAAGGCAACCGCAGGGATGACATTCCCGGCATGGAGCAGATGTTCCTGGCCGATTCTATTGGCACTGTGTGCGGCGCCTGCCTGGGTACTTCCACCACCACCACCTATGTGGAGAGCGCTTCCGGCGTGGGTGAGGGCGGACGTACCGGCCTCACGGCCTTCTCTACGGCCGTCTGCTTTGTCCTGGCCCTGTTCTTCAGCCCGCTGTTCCTGGCCATCCCGGGTGCTGCCACGGCTCCGGCCCTCATCATTGTGGGCGTGATGATGATGCATTCCGTCACCCGCATCCACTGGGACGACTATTGCAAGGCCATTCCGGCTTTCATCACCCTGATTATGATGCCCCTTGCTTACAGCATCTCCGACGGTATCCTCCTGGGCGTGATTTCCTACGTGCTCTGCCACGCTGTGGCCGGCCGTTTCAAGGATATCTCCATTACGATGTGGATTTTAGCAGCCTTGTTTATTTGCAAGTACATCTTTATCTAAGGTGGTTCCTGTTATAGGCTGCTAATCCAGCGTAGTGCGCTCCACCGGGAGGGAGAAGGCAATACCCTGACCATCCGTAGTAAGACCGCTGTTCTTATAGACGGCGGTCATTACTGCGTCTTTGATATCGTCAGGAACCAGGATAAGGACCACTTCCTTGTCCGGCTGGACGGTAATGTTGAAGAACTCTTCCGCTTCCGGGTTGGCCGAGCCACGGCCGCGGATGATGGAACCGCCGCGGGCACCGGCAGCGCGGGCCGCTTCCATGACATTCTGGGAAAAGCCTGCGTTCACAATGCAGACAATGAGTTGATGATTAGCCATATCTATTGTTCTTCTTTTATACTTTTTTCGTTGGCCAGGAAGCCGTAGGCCAGTGCTCCGATGGTGCTGGTGAGCCGCACGGTAAAGGCCACGCCTTTGTAATCTCCGCTTTTCTTGAAGGTTTCCTTGAGCTGCTCGATGAGGTCCCCGGCCTGGTCTGAGCGGACCACGGCGGTGAGG
This sequence comes from uncultured Bacteroidales bacterium, assembly GCA_946415475.1. Classification (GTDB taxonomy): domain Bacteria; phylum Bacteroidota; class Bacteroidia; order Bacteroidales; family UBA932; genus Cryptobacteroides. The sequence goes on along the minus strand of CAMKSQ010000002.1, from coordinate 141,996 downwards.
AGCGTCTTGGGACGGTCGGCCGACAGGCCCAGGTAGTTCAGGATAAGGTGGGTGGTACCCTTGGCCGCTACTGTAAACTGCATATTGGCCTGGTGCGACTGGATAATACTGGAATAATAGGCCAGCTTGCTGTTATGGACAACGGCCACGAGCAGTTCCAGTTTAACGGGAGCGATATTTCTCTGTTTTTTATCCATAGCGCACTACTCAAAATAGATGATTTGGTCGTCTGCGGCGGCCTTGATGCGGCGCATGGCCACTTTCTTGCGCTGGTTGGCCGCTACAACGGCACGGAAGCCCAGGGTCTGGATGGTGATAAGCGGCGTCATGGCCACCATCGCCACCACACCAAACGCGAAATCCAGCACGTTGCCGGTTCCCTGCATGGTAACGCAGGCTCCCACCACCATGGGCAGGATGAAACTGGAGGTAAGGGGACCGCTGGCTACACCGCCGGAGTCAAACGCAATGGCGGTATAGAGTTTAGGGACGAAGAAGGAAAGCCCCAGCGACAGGAGATAGCCGGGCACCAGGTAGTACAGCACGGAAAAACCGTAATAGACGCGAAGGGTAGACAGGCCGATGGAAATGCCTACGCCCAGGGAAAGGGCGAGCATCATCTGCAACTTGGTCACTTCGCCGCCGGTAATGTCGTTCACCTGCGAATTGAGCACGTGCACGGCCGGCTCCGCCATCACCACCACCATACCGATAATAAAGGCAAAGCCGATCAGCAGCCCCGCATGATGCTGCGACAGCTGCAGCCCGATCTTGAAGCCGATGGGCATGAAGGACATCTCCACGGCAGCCAGGAACAGCACCAAGCCCACGAAAGTATAGATGATGCCAAAGAGAATCTGGCCGATTTTGGTGATGGGCAGATTCAGAACGGTGAATTGCAGGATAAAGAAGGAACCCACGATAAGGACCAGCGACTTGCCTACATCCCACATAGTGAGCAATAGGTGCTCCTTAAGGCCGTCTTCCAGCACTTTTTCCATCGAATAATCCGGCACCGAGAATTGCAGGTTACCCTTCGAAAGCAAGGACAGGGCCAGCACGGCGATGATGGGGCCCAGCGAGCAGAGGGCGATGAGGCCGAAGCTGTTTTCACTGGCGTTACGGCCACCTACGGTAAGGGCGATACCCACGCCCAGAGCCATGATGAACGGTACGGTGATAGGGCCGGTGGTGACGCCGCCGGAGTCGAACGAAAGGCCCAGCAGGGCGCCGTTGCCCCGTTCGATGAGGAGCGCCGCAAAGCAGAACAGCAGCATGTATCCGAACAGGAGGATGCTGGTCAGCTGATTATGAAAGATGATTTTGATGACGCCGAGGAGCAGCATGAGCCCCACGCCGACGCCCACCGTCCAGATGAGGGTGGTACCGTTCATAACCGCCGAAACCTGGCCTGCAAGAACCGCCAGGTCCGGTTCTGCGATGGTGATGAGCAGGCCCATCACAAAGCTGACGCCCAGAAGGATGCCCAGCTTTTTGGATTTGGTAAGACCTTCACCGATATACTGGCCCATGGGGGTCATGGCCATATCGGCCCCAACGTTAAACAGGCCGATGCCGAAAATGAGGAAGAAAGCGGAAACCAGGAAAATCCACAACTCCTTGGCCGTAATATCGACCCAGGGAGTAATGGAGAGGGCGAAAACCAGGACGATGACCGGAATGACGGAGATGAGCGCCTCCTTCAGTTTGGCCAGCAACGCCTTTTTCAGGTCCTGTAATATTTCTTGACTTTCTATCATCGCACAAAAATAGGGATAATTTCGCGAATTTTCGTTAAGTTTGTATATCAAATCTAAATTATGTACGATATTGCAATTTTGGGCGGCGGTCCCGCCGGATACGTGGCTGCCGGAAAAGCCGGAGAAGCCGGTCTGTCAGTGCTTTTGATCGAGAAGGATGAACTGGGCGGCGTGTGCCTGAACGAAGGCTGCATCCCCACCAAAACCTTGCTGTACAGCGCCAAGGTGCTGGATACGGCCCGCCACGCGGACCGTTACGGGGTGAACGTGCCGGAATCTGCCATCGACTTCGGCGCCATCTTCAAGCGCAAGACCAAGGTGGTGAAAAAGCTGGTGGGCGGCATCAAGGTCCAGATGCGCAATGCCGGCGTGGAGGTCGTTAACGGAGAAGGGGTTATTACCGGAAAGCGTGACGATGCCTTTACGCTCAGCTGTAACGAGACGGAGTACCAGGCCCGCAATATCCTCGTTTGCACCGGTTCCGAGGCCGTGGTGCCTCCCATTCCGGGGCTCCGCGAAGGGCTGGGAACCACCGTTGTCACCAACCGGGAAATCCTTTCCCTTACCGAGCAGCCCGCTTCGCTGGTGGTGATCGGCGGCGGCGTCATCGGCATGGAGTTCGCCAGCTTCTTCAATTCTATCGGCACGCAAGTAACTGTAGTAGAGATGCTTCCCAAGATTTTAGGGCCGATGGATGCCGAGCTCAGCGCCATGCTGCAGGCGCAATATGAGAAGAAGGGCGTGAAGTTCCACCTTAGCTGCAAGGTGGTGGGCGTAGAAGGGAACGAGGTGATTTTCGAAACGCCGGAAGGGGAGACCTGCCGCGCACAGGGAGACAAAATCCTGGTTTCCGTGGGCCGCAGGGCCCGTCTGCAGGGCATCGGCCTGGAAACTATTGGCGTAGAACTCGCCTGCAATGCGGCCGGCAAGCCTTGCGGGATCAAGGTGGATGCCCAGATGCGCACCAACGTGCCGGGCGTATATGCCGCCGGCGATGTCACCGGCTTCTCCATGCTGGCCCATACCGCCAGCCGGGAAGGAGAGGTGGCGCTGAATACCATCCGCGGCATCCAGGACGAGATGCACTACAATGCCGTTCCTGGCGTGGTGTACACCAATCCGGAAGTGGCGGGTGTAGGGGCCCTGGAAGGCGACCGCGTGCTGTCGCTCCCCATGGCTTTCTCCGGCCGCTTCGTGGCGGAAAACGAGCGGGGAGAGGGTGTTTGCAAGGTGGTGCTGGACGCCGATAACCGTGTAATTGGCGCACACATGCTGGGCAATCCGGCCTCGGAACTCATTCATGGCGCAGCCATCGCCATCGAGCAGCACATGAGCGTAGAGCAGCTGGAGCGGGTGATTTTCCCGCATCCTACTGTCTCTGAAATCCTGAAGGAAACCGTGTCCCGGGCCTAGTCCAGGCGCACGATAGCATCGGCCGATTGCGTAACGGCTTCGCGATGCGAGATAAATAATAGGGTCTTTTTCCCGTGATAACGGCTGTGGAGGTTCTCCAGCAGCCGTTTTTCCGTCTCCGGATCCAGGGCCGATGTACTCTCGTCCAGAATGAGTACGCCGCCCGGACGCAGCAAGGCGCGCGCAATGGCTATACGCTGGGCCTGGCCTTCGCTCAGGCCGCTGCCGATCTCGCCACAAGGGGTGTCCAGGCCTTTGGGCAGTTCCCAGACAAACTGCGCCATGGCGGTGTCCAGCGCCTCCCGGAGCATTTCTTCCGTGGCATGGGGCGCCGCCAGCAGGAGGTTAGAACGGATGGTGCCGCTGAGGAGGGAGTTCCCCTGCGGGATATACATGAAATTGCCTCTCAAGGCACTTCCGGCGGGATTATTGTCGATGGTGATTTCTCCTTCCGTGGGTTTCAACAGGCCCAGAATCATGCGGATGAGGGTGCTTTTCCCAATACCGGTAGGTCCGGCGATGGCGGTCATCTGCCCGGAAGGGAAGGTGCAGGAGAAATCCTTGAGCACGGGCTCCGAAACGCCGGGATAGTTGTAAGTGACGTGCGAGACGGTGATGGTGGGGGCGCCGGGGAGCATGACAGGGGCTTCCAGCGGCTCCTGCTCCAGTTCCTGCAGGTCCATCAGGCGCTCCACCGAGGTGAGGGCGGTGATGAAGGCGGGAACCTGCCGGCCGAAATCGGCAATGGGACGCTGTACCCGGCCGACGAGTTGCAGGAAGGCGGTCATCGTACCGAAAGTGACGGTGCCGGCGCGGATGCCGAAGACACCCCAAAGGAAGGCGGCGGCGTGGCCGGCCTGGAAGCCCATGAACATGAGCCCGCGCGCGACGGCGTTGTAATTGAGGCGCTTACGGGTGTTGTCCTCGACATCGGCCTGTAACCAGCCGAATTTTTCCAGCACGCGCTCCACGTTGGTGAGGGTGAGGACCAGCACACGGTGCTGCAGGCTTTCCTGCATGAGTTGCTGGAGTTCGCTCTCGCGGGCGCGGATGTTAGCCATGAGTTGGCGCAGCTGGCGGAAGAACAATTTGGAGCCCAGCACGGCGGCGCCCATCAGGATGACGAGCACCCAAAGCAGGTTGGGGGCCAGGAGGAGCAGGTACGCGCTGGCGGCCAGGAGTTGGATAATCGTGACCATGATGCCCGGGATGCGGTCGCAAATCAGCTCAGCCACCACGCGGATGTCTTCTTCCAGGCGGTTGACGGTATCCCCGGAGAGGAAACGCTCGCGGCCGTCCCATCGGCTTTTCATCACATGGCCGAAAAGGTCTTTGCGCAGGATATTCTGCGTCTTCACCTGATTGTAGGCATTCCACCAGTTGGCAAAAAGCATCGTGCCGAGCTGCAGGACCAGGATGCCGATAAAGAAGCCCACGGCGGGGCCCAGCGGATCCGGATTCTCTCCCGTGACGATATCTACCAGGTATTTGCTGTAATAGACAAAGGCCAGCGACACGGCAGCGCCAACGGTCCCGACTGCCACGGTAATGGCTATCCGCCACCTGACGGGGCGGGAAAGGGACCAGATGGTCTTGACGCAGGCCTTGAAACTCTTCATCTTACGCTTCTACTACGCCTTCTTGGACCCAGGTAGCGGTGAGTTTCTCCACATCGGCAGCGGCCTGCTCCTTGCTGACCTCGTATTTGTCCAGCAGCAGCTGCACCAGGTCCTCCTGGGTGAACGTTTTTCCTTCCACCTCTTTCCAAAGGTAGGCGGCGCTCTCGTTCAGGGAGAGCATCTTGTTGAAGTTCACCTGTGCCAGGCCTTCGCCCACCACGATGAATTCTCCGCAGATGGAGCGCAGGATGAATCCGTCTTTAATCTTCATAAGGGTAATCTCCTATATATGGCTAAAATATATCTTCTGAACGGCTTCAGGGTGGTTCGCCAGAGGCGCCCGTCGCCGGGTTTACGCTCTTTCCCGTTCTTGACGATGCCAACGACGGTGCCCAGTACATCGTCCGTGGTGCAGCTTTCCGTCCCCACCAGGTTGCCATCGCCCATCAGGGTGAGTCGCTTGCCCTCCTTGCGGATGCAGCGGTGCAGCACATAACGGCCGTCCAGGCGGACCAGCAGCATATCGCCAACGTTTACATCGTCCATCTTGCGCAAGCGGACGGCGTCCTTGCCTCCGCGGATGAAAGGCAGCATGCTGCTCCCGAGAGGCGTGAACGTTACGTCCCGTCCTTCCTGCATGAGCGTGGCGGCTTCTTCGAGCAGGATTTCGTTGGCGACGATGCGTTTATCCATGGACGGTCTTGTGGCAAAGTTCCGCGGCGGCCTGGTCCGGCAGGCAGTCCAGCACGTAGCAGGGGAGTACGCTCACCAGGCCTTCCAGGGTGGCGTGCCAGCCTTCCGCCAGCGTTTTGAACGGACGGAAACTGGAGGCCGATGCCATCAGGGAGGCATAGGCCTGCACGGGCGGCAGTTTTTCTATTTTATTGAACGGTGCCTGGCGGATGCGCACGACGGCGCCGGCCGGGAAGTCCAAATTCTTGTAGCAAGGGGTTTTTCCGCTCCAGGGCGAGCCGAATACACGGGCGCTGCCGTCCGGCATCAGACGCAGGATGGGGTTGTCATCGTTCAGGAGCATCGTGCCCGGTATATGCTTGAGCCAGAGGCTGCTATGGGTGCTTTTGCCAGTGCCGCTCTTGCCCAGGAACATGTATCCTTTCCCGTCATTCACCACTACGGACGAGTGCATTTCCAATACTCCTTTACAGGCCGATGCAAACGCATACAGCAGCATGAGCGAGTTGTTCAGGGCAAAGTGGGTGTCTCCTCCCACAAACATGAGCTGCGCCCGGCTGAAGCCGCTATTGGTGCGCAGTTCCGCCGCAACGGGCTGGCCGGGCAGGGGACGCATACGGAAACGGTAACAGCCGTCCGCTAACTGGTCGATGGCGATTTCCGGGAAGCCCGGACCATCGTCGGTGCAGAAAACCGGCGTGGCAGTCAACAGGGGCATGCTGCTCACCAGTTCCAAGGTGAACAGAAGATCGCTCTCCTCCTGGCAGCGGAAAGGCGCCAGGTTGGCCAGTTCCGGAACGGGGCCTTCCAGGCGGAAGCACAGGCCGGCAACCTTGTAATATGTTGACTTTGTTTGCGTTCCCATGTTACAAAGCTACTGTTTTTTGGCCTTAGTATCAATAGCTTTCTGAAACATTTCCACCAGTTGCTCCACGGATTTGCGGATGTCGTACTTCTCCATGTGCTCCACATATTTCTTGCCCATCTCCCAGCGCTCCTTGGGATGGGAGAGCCAGTAATCGATGCGGTGGGCGAGGGCCTCGGGGTTCTGCTCCGGGAAGATGCTGCGACGGTCCAGCGCGAACTGGGAGGTGCCGCTGTATCGACCTTGAGCAATAACAGGAACGGCGCCCTGCTGCATGGCTTCCATGATGGAGAGACCTTCTACCTCGATGGTGGCGCAGTGGATGCACAGATCGGCCCTGGCGGCCAACTGACGCAGGGAATCGCGGCTTTCGAAGGTGAAGATGGGGTCATAGGCCAGCACGCCTTCCTTGTACAGTTTGTGAGCCATGCGTTTGATTCTCCGGGTGGAGGGACCCAGGCCGGCGAAATGCAGCTGGATGCGCTTGGCATATTTGCTGTGTCTCATGGCTTCCAGCAGGGTGGGCTGGTCTTTTTCCCGGGACAGGCGGCCGATATACACTACGAGCAGCGGGCGGTTGGGGTCCTCATAGTCTGCCGGGGGTGTTTCCGGGCGGATACAGGCGTCCGGGACCAGGCCGTTGGAAATGACTTCGCAGTGCGCTTTGATATGGTAGCGGCGCAGGCGGTCCATGACGTTCTCCGTGGGGCACTGGATGCAATCGTAATGATTGAAGGCGTGCTCCCGCCAAGCCGTCAGGATTTTCCAGTTCAGGCGTTTCCAGTGCACCAGCGGGCCCAGGGAGTTGGTGATGTTCTCCGGATGCAGGTGATAGGTTCCCGTGATGGGTTTACCTAACCTCTCGCAGATTTTGATCAATCGACACTCAATCACGAAGGGCTCTTCCAGGTGGATGACATCGGCCCATTTGGCGGCCTCTTCCATCAGGGGAAGATTGCTCTGGGCAAAGGCGTAGCCCTGGGAGCGGATAATGGGCTGGACGATGGGGAACTTGTAGTCCTCCAGCGGATATTCCGGCTTAACGCTGGGATCCTTGTGGTTGGGACCGGACATAACACGGACCTCGTGACCGGCCTTGCGCAGGTATTCCACCGTGCGGCGTGCCGAAGCAGACAGGCCGTTGCCCGTGATGTAGTAGTTATTTAAAACAAAAAGGATTTTCATAGTTTATTGCTCTTTAAACACGCGCTGGAGCATGTCACGGTACTCATCTATCCAGCCATTCGGCCAGTCGTGACCGCCGGGGAAAAGAATGTACTCATGCTCATAATTGCGCTCCTCCAGCACCCTGTGAAGGCTTTGGGTGGAGGGTCGCATCATGTCTTTTTTACCCGCATACAGGTAATAGCCCTTGGGCGGGTTCTGGAATTGTACCTTGAGTTTGCGGTACAGGCCGCTATAGAAATGCCGGCGGTAGGCGTTAGGGGCGCTCATGCACCAGGTGTAAGGGGAGTAAGCGCCAATGTAGTCGAAACTCTCCGGATGGTTCAGGGCGATCCATACGCTTTGCCAGCCGCCGATGGACAGGCCCGCAATGGCGCGGTGCGCCTTGTCCGGAATGGTTCTGTATAGGCTGTCTACCGTCGCAACAACATCGTCCATGAAAGCGGTTTCCACTACGCCGTTCACCTCCAGGATGGACTCGAAGGCATCCTTGAAGCGGGAATCGTCATAGTCACGGTCGTTGTTGTACTGGTTCATATTGGGCATCACCACAATGCAGGGCGTGGCCAGGCCGCTCCGGAAAAGGCTGTCGGTGGTTTCATAGACAAAGCCTTTGCGGACCCAGGAGGTTTCATAGCCACGGGCTCCGTGCAAGAGGTAAAAGACCGGGTAGCGCTTTTGATTCTCGTAATAGTCCTTGGGAAGATATACGATCATCCGTCGCTGCGTGGGGCCGGGAACGCTGCAATCGTGATAAACCTCCTCTATAATGCCTTCGTGATTATATCCTACCTTGTTAGGTACCCCCGCATGATACGTGGGGGCATTACGAAATCTCACTACGCCGCAGGACGACATAGTGAGAAGTAATGTTAAATAGATAACTGGTAGGACTTTCCGCATTACTCCGCTTCGGGAGCCATGGTGGTGTAGACGTTGGTCACGTCTTCATCGTCCTCCAGGAGGCCGGTGAGTTTCTCCAGCGTGGCTCGTTGTTCAGGGGTTACTTCCTTCAGGTCAACGTTGGGGATTTGTTCGAAGCCGCCGGAAACCAGCTCATAGCCTTTTTCCTCGATGTATTTCTGGATTTGGCCGTAAGCGGTATAGTCTCCGTAGATGGAAATCTCTACATGCACGTTTTCGTCTTCGTCTTCCACTTCCTGCTTGAACACTTCTTCAGCGCCAAAGTCGATGAGTTCCAGCTCCAGCTCTTCTACGTCGATGGGCTTGGCGGGATCTTCCTTGATGCGGAATACGCATTTGTGGTCGAACATGAAGGCAACGGAACCGCTGGTTTGCAGGGAACCGCCGCACTTGGTGAAGTAGCTGCGGACATTGGCCACGGTGCGGGTGTTGTTGTCCGTTGCAGCCTCTACCAGATAGGCGATACCGAAGGGACCGAAGCCTTCATAGACAAGCTCTTTGAAGTCGCCGGTTTTGGCCTCGGTGGCCTTCTTGATGGCGCGTTCAATGTTTTCCTTGGGCATCTGCTCACTCTTGGCCTCGGCGATGAGGGCGCGGAGACGGGGGTTGCCGGTTACTTCCGCACCGCCCTGCTTGACGGCGATGGTGATTTCCTTGCCCAGCTTGGTAAAGGTTTTGGCCATGTGGCCCCAGCGCTTCATCTTGCGCTCTTTACGGAATTCAAACGCTCTTCCCATAATTATTCGGCGATTTCGATACGAGAGATATACTTGTCGATTTCCATGGACTCGGGAGCGTTGCCCCACTTGTCCTTGATTTCCTTGTAGAAGGAGAGGGCCTGGGCCTTGTCGCCAGCCTCTTCCGCCACGATGCCGGCCTTCAGGAGATAAGCGGCGGCAAGGGCGTTGTCCGTGGTTTTGGCAGCCTTCTGGTAGTAGGAAATGGCGTTCTTATAGTCCTGGAGTTCGGCGTATGCGTCACCGATGCAGGCCTCTGCGCGGGCTTTCAGGATGGGATCCTTGCCGTCGTATTTCTTGAGCTGGTCGATAGCGCCCTGGAAGTCGCCCGTCTGAAGGGAAGCGACACCGGCGTACATGTACACGGCTTCACCGGCTTTGGAACCATACTGGTCGATGATGTCCAGCAGGCCGGGATCGTTATCGTCACCGTTGAGGGCCAGTTCATATTCACCGGCCAGGAACCAGCGCTCTGCCTGGGCCATCTGGTCGGTGGCCTGCTGCTTCTTGGGCTGCAGGATGAAACGGTTGTAGGCCAGGACGGCCAGGGCTACGATAAGGATGGTCAGGATGCAGCCGTACATCATGTTGCCATACTTCTTGAAGAAATCTTCGGTCTTGGAAACAGCTTCCTGCATATTCTGCTGACGGAGCTCTTCCGCATTCTTAGTTACTTTTGCCATACTATTTTGTTGTTTTTACTTATCGTTTGACTTGCAATTAGCCCGCAAATTTACGAAAAATATTATATATTTGCAATTGATTATTGCGCTCGTTTATGCCCACACTCAAGAAAATAGTAGTACAGGATTTCCGGAACATCTCTTTCCAGGAACTTTCGTTCAGCCCCAATGTCAACTGTATCAGCGGAAACAACGGGGAAGGGAAGACCAATCTGCTGGATGCCATCTATTATTTGTCCATGACCAAAAGCGCTTTCCCGGCCCCGGATGCGGCCAATTTCCGCTATGGAACGGCCGGGTTTACTTTAGGCGGCACCTATGCCATGGAGAACGGCCTGGAGTCGCGTTTCGCCCTGCAGGTCACCAAGGACGGAAAAAAGCTGGTTAGGGACGATAAGCCCTACGTGCGCATGGGCGAGCACATCGGCGTGCTTCCGCTGGTCATGGTTTCGCCCGGGGATATCGCCCTGGTGAGTGAGTCTGGTGAGGAGCGCCGGCGGCTTTCCAATGCCGTACTTTCGCAGATGGACCGCGAGTATCTGGCCGCCGTGCAGGCCTATAACCGCCTGCTGGCCCAGCGCAATAAAATCCTCAAAGACCCGCTTCCGGATGTTTCGCTGCTTGCTGTTTTGGATGAGCGGATGGCCGGTCCGGCCGCTACCGTGCACGCTGGGCGCGCGCGTTTGGCCAAGGACTTGCAGCCCGTTGTGGCGGAGTATTACAAACTCATTTCCGGGGGTGGGGAAGAGGTGGCTATTGAGTATAAATCGGATTTATTTAACGGTTCATTGTCAGAAGTTTTCGCGGCTCACCGGGAGCAAGACTTTAGGTTGCGTTACACGGCCTCCGGCATCCAGCGGGACGATTTTCTCTTTACGATGAATGGTCATCCCATCCGTCGCGCCGGCTCGCAAGGGCAGCAGAAATCCTTCCTGGTTTCACTCAAGTTTGCGCAGTATGAAATCATGAAGCGCTCCTACGGTTTTGCACCTATGCTGCTCCTGGACGATGTCTTCGACAAGCTGGATTTGAATAGAATTGCTAACTTGATTGGCATGGTCGCCGGCCAGGATTTCGGCCAGATTTTTATTACGGATACGGACGCAGCTCGCCTTTCCGGCATCGTGGACCGTATTACCGAGGATCGCGCTTACTTTACCGCTTCCGGCGGCGCTTTTACCCGTGTTTAGGCTATGGCAGTGAGGATCCATAGAAAGGAAGCGGTGGGCATGGAAGAAATTGTCCAGCAGTACATTAAATCCATGAAACTGGCCACCGGACTCAATACCCAGCGGGTTTTCGCCGCCTGGGACGCCTGCTCCGGCGCCGCCCCCTTCACCCTCAAACGCTACTTCCGCAGCGGCAAACTCTACATCACCCTCAGCTCCTCCGTGATCCGCAACCAGCTCTACTTCCAGCGCGACGTCCTCGTGGAAAAAATGAACGCCTTCCTCTCCACCGACGACCTCTTCACGCCCACCGACCACTCCGCTCCGTTCATCCAGGAACTTATCCTGAAATAATCCGTCTTCGTCATGGCCGACCTGATCGGCCATCTCTTTCCCCTCATCCCGGGCTTGACCCGGGATCTCCTGCCGTTATGCCCGCCCCTTTCCCCTCGTCATGGCCGACCTGATCGGGTATCTTTTTGCGCGAAGGTCCACGTTCTGGACCTTCAGGACAGAGGAAGGGATACCCTCCAGGGGGACTCCACTACGCTTCGCTCCGTTCCGGCCCCTCCCATTTCGCAACGCTCCGTCTGACGACGTCGCCGCTGTGGGCCCCTCCCCCTACCCTCGTGCGGGGGTGCACAAGCCCCCTGGAGGGTATCCCTTTCCTCTACCCCAAAGCACACAAACCCCGTCATGGCCAACCCTTTCCCGTCATGGCCAACCCTTTCCCGTCATGGCCAACCCTTTCCCGTCATGCCCGGCCCCGACCCGGGATCTCCTGCCGCCGGACCCCTGTCACCCTCCTGTACCCCCTCCGTCAAAATCTGCCTCTAACGACGGTACCCTGCAACTTGAGTGTACCCCCTCCGTCATGCCTGGCTTTAATGACGATATTTCCTACAAGCGTAAACCGCTCTCTTTAGAGCGTGTGCAGCCGGAATTATAAACAATCAGTAAGTCTCTTCTTAAAATACTCTCTAAGCGCTTCATCTTCACAATAAACAAAACACCCTTTTTGACCACGTGTAAGTAGCGTCTTGTATGTATTGAGAATGAGACGGCGGGCATCCTCATCATTGGCTGTACGGATGCCGGAGGAATTATCATCTTTTGATATCGCCGTCTTATCGGTTATGACTCTTCCATTATTATACTTCAGGTCCTTCCCAATCAAAACCCCTACATAATCAAACTCCAAACCTTGGGCGGTATGTATGCAGCCAACCTCTTCAAAGGATTTAGGATTAATTGCCCATACTTCAGACAAATTCCATTTGGCTTGAAACCCTCCGGGAAGAATAATATCTATGTCACCTCTGCCATGTTTTACATTCCAGTCATAGCAGTAGCCGGCAACCATACGGGCCTTATTGTTTGTGTTCTTTTCCCGTAACGCCTCACGTAATTCAGAGGCATTATCGAAAATACGAAAGTCGTAATTCAGCTCTGAAAACGGGATGTTGACAGTTTCTGATTTTCTCTGTAATAAGTTGTCAATAAATTGGATATAAGCATCACTTCCGTTGCAGCGGAACTGAGAAACAAGTTTTGTCTCTTCGCGCATAATGATGTTTGATTTCATCTCCTTACACCATTTACTGATTTCCTGGATGCTCCCGATATCTTTTGTGGTAACTGCCTGATCTTCATCCAACATAAAAATAGTCAGAAGCGAAGCATTGATACATTCTTTCACTTGATTGGTACCTGTATAGTCACGGTACATCTGTTTAACCAAGCGGTGCGCTTCATCTACAATTAGACAATCATAAGAATTTGCAGGTACTTGAGACATCCCGAAAGGGGATCGAAATAATTGTTTTATTTCGGCCCTTTTCATTGCGCTATTTCCAGTCAGGATAGAAAGAAAAGCTTCTCTTGGAGCACTGTTCTTTGTGACGTACGCAGCATTGCAGGCGCAGGTGATAAAATGCATGAGAAGATTTACAGCTAAGACTGATTTGCCAGTTCCAGGGCCACCTTGCACAATAATTGTGCGCTTCTTCCGATCTTTTAAGCACTGTAGCATTGTTCTGACGCACATGTCGAAACAGACAGCCTGCTCATCTAAAAGGTCAAATAAAGGAGTTCCTTTAACCATTGTAGCCAGGGCATCCTGTAATGACTTGGTGGGTTTTATACGACCATGGTCAATAAGATATAATAGGTCTCCTTTTGAAGATTTTTGAGTGACGTGTTTTTTTACGAAATCAGTAAACGGCTGGACTTCATCCATGATAAAGAAAGGTGCAGAAGTGTACCATTCTTTATAAATATCGGCCGAAAGAGCGTGTTTGTATGCGGGTAGATAATTGTGTAGGTACGCACAAGGTACCAGATTTATATTGTTGGTGTGGACTACTTGAGAATAATTGCCGATGAAACGTGAATAAGAGTATGCCTGATAGGAGGGGTGGCAGACAATCCTATTATTGTTCGCAACGTACGTGCGAACACAGAAATGCATATCGTCATCGACAATCTCTGCCTTCGTCCATTGCTTGAGTTCAACTATTACAATATTATCTTCACCTTTTTTGTTGGCACCGATGATGATAAAGTCTACACGTTTTGAAGTTTGTGGAATATTGTACTCGATGGCAACCTGCACCTCGTCATCTATCTCGGCATCGTCCACAATGTTCCTCATAAATTGCATGGAGTTCTGCCATGCAGCGAATTCGCGATCTTGTCCTGCGCACAATCCTTTTTGTGAAATAAGGTTGAAAATTTTTGTGGCAATGACGTTTGTTCTTACGTCTAGAACGAACTGTTTCTTATTCGCGTTGTATACGATCATCTCTTAAAACTCGTTATACTTCTTAGCACTACCTCTAGCCTTTTCTACTGGATATTTCGCAGCATTCTTGCGAATCTTTTCCAGCATGATTTCCTTGATATCAAGATTATATTTATCGGCCATCTGGAATGCATAGTTCAACACATCGGCCAACTCTTCACGAACTTTGTCCGGATTGACATTCTCAGGGGCTTTCCACAAAAATGCCTCGAGGAGTTCGGATGCCTCGACAGACAAGCCAATAGCAAGGTCTTTTCCGTTGTGGAATTGATCCCAGTCGCGCTCCTGGTTGAACTTGCGCAGTTCTTCCACAATAAATTCTATATCGGTCATAGTAATAGGATTTATACAAAGATAAGTATTTTTGAAGTTATTTAAACCTTCTTTGTCAATTTGTTCCAAGCGAACGTTCGTTACACTTCCAACCTTTGACATTATACCCTTCATCCATATAGCTCAGATGCCATTCCCCTGCAAAAGGTTGGTTGCACAAAAACCAACCATTGACAAAAAGGCCGCCAACCATTTGCACCCCAGGAGGAAGGTGTACTGAGGGTCCACCACCTGGACCTTCGCGCGAAAAAAAGCCCGGCAAAATGTACGGAAGGTCCACATCCGGGACCTTCGCGCAAGGAGATACCCGGTCGGGGCCGGGCATGACGGGGCGCGGGGAGGGCATGACCGGAAAGGAGATCCCGGGTCAAGCCCGGGATGAGGGGAAAGGGCCGGGCATGACGGGGGGGGAGGCGCTTCGGCCGCGATTACAAAAAATCGCTGTTCTACGGTATTTGGGCCGCAATCGCGGCAGCGATTTGGGGTAAAAGGGCTGAAATCCGTGCCGCGTTTGCAAGAAATCGTCATTTGAGGCCGTTATAGATGTAATCGCGGCAAGCGCGGGTCTCATCGTCATGGCAAAAGAAAGAAAAATACCTTATCTTTGTACGCATGAAGCGTATACTGGGAATATTGCTGGTTGTTTTGGCCGTGGCGTGCGGGCGGAAGGAGATTGTGCCGGGGCCGGACGACAGCCAGCTGCCTGAGATCCCCGAGCTGGCACAGATTCCTCCGCGGGTTGTCCCTGTGTTGCCTGCGAGTGGGAAAGTGCCGGAGGTACGCATCAGCATCACGGAGGCCCAGTGGAAGGTGCTCCTGGATGCCTTCGACAAGAATAACAACACCCAGCAGTACATCCATTGTGACGTTACGTATTCCGACGGAGTCATTTCCGAGTCGATAAAAGATGCCGGCCTCCGACTCAAGGGCAACACCTCCCGCCGTTATCCCGGAGAGGCTGGAAACCTGCACCACGTGCACTTCGGCCTGCACTTCGAAGAGTATGCCGAAAACCAGAAGCTGCTGGGCGCAAGCCGCCTGGACCTCAAATGGTTTAAGGACGATGCCGCCTATTGCCGGGAGGTCTATTGCTACGACCTTTTCCATCGTGCCGGCGTTTGGACGGCCATCAGTTCGGGCTATACGCGGCTGTGGATCACCATCGGCGGGAAGGAAACTTACATGGGCGTGTACGAACTCATGGAGCATGTGCGCGGAAGCTACCTCAAGCACCGGAAGGACCTTTTCGGCGGCAAGGACGGTCACCTGTGGAAGGCCCGCTACGGTGCCTCCCTCAGCGACGCCAATGCTTGGATGGGTGTCGATGACAACGAGCACGACTACACCTACGAACTCAAGTCCAAGCCCGAAGAATTCGCCCTCGCCAAGGCGCAGCTCCAGGACTTCATCCGTCAGCTCAACACCCTCAAAGGGGAGGCGTTCTACAACTGGGCGGCGGAGACCATGGATGTGGAACTTCTCTTGAAAACCTATGCCGTAAACGTGGCTGTGGGCATGTGGGATGATTATTGGAACAACATGAACAACTTCTATTTCTACTTCAATCCCGACGGGAAGTTCTTCTTCATCCCTTACGATTACGACAACACCCTGGGCACCAGCCACGAATGTGGCTCACAGAGAGATTCCGGCCGGCAGGACCCTTACCGCTGGGGCTCGGACAGCAACCCGCTCATCGTCAAGTTGCTGGGCAAGGCCGAGTGGAAGGCATATTACAAGAAATGCCTCCAGGAGCTCTGTGCGGGCGATTTCGAGGCCAATGCTTCCATGGACCGCATCAAAGGTTGGCATACTGTCATCGCCCCCTTCGTCTCAAACGACACCGGCGAAGACATGGAAATCAAAGACCGCCCCGCCTCCTGGGGCAACAAGTCGCAATACCGCATCCTAAGCCCCGGCACCAACAACTTCTTCACCGTTAAGGCCTCGGTAGTGAAGGCAATGAAGTAGGAGGAGATCCCGGGTCAAGCCCGGGATGAGGAGACAGGTCGGGCATGACGAAAAAAGCCCCTCCCCGAGGGAGGGGTTTGGGGTGGGGTAACGTGGGCGGATTTCACCTCCACGAAAAAAGGGCTCCCGAAGGGCCCTTTTTTAAGGTGGAGGTGAGCGGACTCGAACCGCTGTCCAAACGTCGCACCAGGCGGCTTTCTACATGCTTATCCGTCCTTTGGTTTTCGAAGAAGCCCTGCCGGAAGGCGGGCGAAGCTTCCCTTAGCCTTTAAGTCTTAGCCGGATTTAGAGGCGTCCTCCGGAGCGGCCCCAAATGAATGATACCCCTTGATCGGCCCTTATGAGGCGGAAGTTCCGAGGGATACTCGTCGGCCCCGCAGCCTTGGCGGGACGGATTAAGCTAATTTGCTTGGCAAATTAAGCAGCGAGTGCATAGTTGTTGTTGGCAACTGATTTTTTGGAATCTGCGTTTTACGGGACAGGTTCCGAGGCCCGACATGCTTACCGTCCAGCATCAGCGCTGTCAAAACCAAAACACCCCCGATGGTTGAACGTGGCTGCAAAAATAATAAAAATTATTCGTCGGGCAAAATGCGTCGAGCGCCGATATAGCGCATCATGTAATAGGCCTGGGTGGATTCGCTCTCCGTCACGCCGCCGGAGGTGGAGGCATGGATGAAACGGAAACTGCCTCGGTTGTAATCGACGGAAACTACGATGCCCACATGGCCGATATCCCGCACGCTGCCACGCTTGCCAAAGAACACCAGGTCACCTTTTTGCAGGTCGGCATAGCCGTGGACAGGCCGCCCTTCCTTGAACTGAGCGCCGGTATAAGGCGTAATTGTATAGCCGAAGTGCTTGAATACGTACGTGGTGTAACCGGAACAGTCGAAGCGGGAGGGGCCCGATGCCCCCAGTTTATACGGCGTACCCAGGAATTTCCGGGCATAGGCCACCACTTTGTCACCAAGCGTCTTCTTCCCGCTGGCTTCTTCTTTCGATGTTTTCGCGCTCTTCCCGGGTATCTGCGACGGGGCCGTCTGTCCCGCTGCATCGCCGGAACGAACCTGCGCAATGGAATCCGCCACTTCCTGGGCACGCTGCTGCGAGCGGGCAATCTCTACGGGATCTGTGAGGGGCGCTTGCTTGGCAGCCGTTGCAGCTTTCCGCGTCGTGGAGCAGGAGAGAAGCACCACGGCGGTAAGTGTCAGATATACAAGGCGACGGAACATTCCTGCAAATATAATGAAAAAACAGCCATCGGCAATAATCCGATGGCTGCATTTCATCATCGCCAGAAGGCTGTGCGGTTCTCGTAGGAGAAGTACCAGCCGCCGTTGCCGCCCTCCGGTGCGGCGTCATAATAGCCCAGGTAGCTGTTGTACGTTTCCGTGGTACCTCTGATGATATGCAGGACCAGCAGCCTCCGTTTGGCGGCGTTGCTCTCTAGCCGGGTTGGTAGTGAGTAGGTATAGGTGCCTCCCCACGTAGGGTCGTAGTGCAGCTCCGTTTCACTGTGCCGATAGAGGGCTTCCTTGCCCGCGATACTGCTGTGGCTGGTACTGAACGTGTAAGGCAGCATAGTGCGCCGGACACAGGCTTTCAGGAACTCCGCCTGCTTATTGCTGGCAACCTGACGGATTTGCTCGGGAAGATACCACATGGCTTCTTCACCGTGTGTATTCTGTCCCACCCAGCCGGGGGCGGGGGATTCCAACCCGGGGTACAGGCACAGGTCGCCCCCGCCGGCATCCTGCTCCATGATGGCGCGCGTCATGTTGAGTACCTCGCCATCCGAATCCACCCCGTCGCTCGCCGTGATATAGGGCCAGGTGGGTGCGGAAATGAAACTGGCGACCTGCAGGGACAATATCCCCGGAAACAGCCCCTTCCCGTTGGCGATTGCATTCCCATGGAGAATATTGGGCGCGGTATGGAATTGCCCGGACCTGGTCCAATACACTTCGCCGTAGATGAAGGCATGCAGGCGCACATAGCCGTAGCCGAAGGTCCTGGTCAGCACGCTTCCATCGACAGGACAAACAACGTCAATGTTAAAGTCCACCTGCCCGGCGCCATGGTTGACGATGTCCCTCTCTTTCACGCCGGACATGGAGTAGGTCATGGAAGTGGAGGAATTCCGGCTTGGAGCTCCGCTGAGCATCGCCGTACCAAAGGCGCGTCCATCGTCATTGAAATAGGCCTTCAAGCGGGTGTGGGCATCGTTTTCCACCAAGATTCTGGGAACGGCCATGGTATAACTTTGCGTGTCGGAATAGGACCGGGCCGACCAATAGGCCGTTGCATCCCATCCGTAGTCGTTGTCCGGAAACTGGAACAGGGTGTAGTCGTTCATGAGCGAGCCGGCCTTTACGGACGTATAATCATAGAAGGGATTCCAGGCCTTTACGGTAACGTCCAAGTTCCCGCGCGCAGCGCCAAGCACATGGATGGTGTCGATGGCTTTCTGCGCCGTTGTGCCAAACGTCAGCCCCTGGAAGGTTTTCAGGCGCATATCCACCGTCATTCCGCTCTCGGAACAGGTGAAATTTTTCAGGCCGATGAAGTCGTTCTCGGAAGTGACGGTAGGATTGAGGCAGGAGAGGACAAGGGAGTAATTGAGGTATTCCCCGGTGGCGTAGGTGCTATTGGACAGCTTGAAGCGGTTTTGGATGAGCTCGGTGCCTTCCGTGGCGGATGTCCTGCTGAAAATGACCAACTTGGAAAACTCCCCGTCCACATAGGTCTCGACAGCATTCTGGTTGCTGAAGCACCAATAAGGAAGGAGCCCTTCCATATCCACGTCGCAGCGTCGTCCATCGTCCATGTCCGTCAGATAAATCCCCGCTTCGCCCGCCTCGAAGGGGGCTAGGATGCTGATATCAGCGGTTCCGTCGCAATGGTCGATGATGCTGATCTTGGAGGGGTTGGTAGAATAGAACGCCGCGTCTGTGAAAAGCTCGCCACTATCCGGGTCGTAGCACTGAATCTGTCCGCGCTGAGCTACGTACCGGGGTGCTGCATTGTCTTTCCAAATTGCCACGAGCGGATTCTCTCCCACGGCAAACGATACCACGTTGGATGCCACGCGTCCGTCTGCGGACAGGACCTGCAGCGTATGTGTCCTCCCGGAAACGGCGGACGGTCCGGGTTGTATCGTCAACAGGTCGCTGGTCGACGAGTAGCTCCAGCCGATGTCTCCCGCAGCCGTAGAGGCGGCTCCGGAAGGCTGAAGGACGCCATCGACATAAAGGTTCCAGCCAAACGGCCATTCGTTGACGTCCTTGGCACCTTCCACCCAGCTGGCGCCCCGGTCCCGGCTGAAATTCACATACAGGGAAACGGCATTATCCCGTCTCACGTTGCCCAGGCTGGACAGGCTTGCATCCAGCGTCCGGCTTTGTGTCGATAGCCGCAGCCGCCTTTCATCGGACAAATCTTCCGCGTCGATGCGCCAGGTCTGCCCGGAGAAAAGGCCGTCCCAGGTGAGCGACAACTGCGCCAGGTACACGGCATTACGCGCTACGGAGAACTCGTTGGCGGTGTTCTCTCCCAGGTAGCAGCGGTAGGTGACCGGTCCGGAGACGCCGTCTTGCGAGCCGCCCTTCTGTGCCTGGAATTCCACGTAAGTGCATAAGGTGGCTTCCTCGTCGTCCATGTAATCGGCCGATTTCTGCCACTGCATCTGGGTGGAAAGCAGCTGCCCCTGGCAGTTCTCCGGCACGTAGAATACCAGCGTCTGGCTCCGTCCGTTCATGCTCTCTGCGCCCTGAAATGCTTCCCAGTCGGTATTCCCGTCAAAGATCTGAGCCTGGGAACGGGCCCGCCGGTCCGCTTCCGCGGCAAAGGGATACACCGTGTTGGCGACATTCCGCATATACACGCACCCCTCATCCATACTCACTCCGTCCACGTTTACCAGCACCTTGGCCATGAGCCGGTCCACGGTAAGCGTGAACTGGCTGCCGCTCATCAGTTCCTCATCGGAAAGCGACAGTTTTCCGGCCATGGGAAGCCCGTCTTCCGTCAACTGCCCATAACTGCTTATGGTGTAGCAGAAGGCGGGAAAATCCAGTGCTCCGCCCTCCGTGCGGGGAATATCCGGCAGGACATTCCCCATGTTCACGAAGGCGTATGCCGTATAGGCCTGTTTGAGTTGCAGCTGGAAATTCATCGGCGTGTCGCCCTGCTGGTACAGGCTCTTCCATTGGGACGGGTCATCGTCCCTGCAAATGACCACCAGCAGCGTTTTTACAGCCGTTTCCAGTGTCGATGGCAGCACGCTTTTGGTGTCCGCGGTGGTGATACGCAGCGCCACCTGCCCGGTCTGGTCTTGGCTGTCGAGGAAGGTGTCGTGAACGTATGTGCCACGGGAACAGGAAAGGACGGCCAGGAATGCCAGCATGGCACCCAAATGACATCTGATGCATTTCATAAATACTTGGTTTTAAAGGTTTTTTGTTAATCAGGCGCCGTAATGGATGCCGCCTTCGGAAATCCACGGCTGTATGGTAACAGCCAGTTTGCTCTCGGTGAAATCGATGGCTATATCCAGGTCGGGAAGGTCCTTGGCCTCCCATCTGAATCCCTGATGGCTTTCCTGAATGAAGTCCCACAGGTTGTAGCTGCTTACGAGCCCTTCTTCCACGTACAGACCTTCCTTCGCCCAGATTTCCAGGGTGAGGGAGCGGTCTGCCTGGCGGGGGATGAAGGCTCGAAAAACGCCTTCCTGTTCCTCCGGGGGCTGATATTGAAATTCGCCGCGGACCGGAATGCCGCTCAGTCCCTCGATCCCCACCGTATTGCTTCGCAGAATCAAGTAAAACGGAAACAGACCCTGCGGTGCGGAGAAACTGTCGGTTTGGGTGAAACGGAGCGTAAGGGCGCAATAGTCCTTGCTCAGTTCCACCGGAATGAGCACCTGTTCTTCGCGGGCCGGTGTCCGGAACTGAAAGCGGAACAGGGGAACAAAGTCTTTCCCGTCATCCACCACCACCTCGCTCCCATGACGGATGATCGCCCCGTCAAATCCGGCGATACCGAACCCCTGTACGGCATCGGATTTGGGTACCTTCATGTAGAAGGACTTGTCCTGGATGCGGCTTACCACCGTGGTATCGGCCACCAGGAAATCGTTCTCCGGATAGGTGAAGTCGGCAATGCGCACGCGATTATAGGAATCCAGACATCCATGGTTGGCGATGTCGAAGAACAGGAAACTAGGACAGTTTCTCCGTTCCTCTACCACCCATGACCGGCAAGAAACCAGCATGCACGCGAGGAGTACCAGTGGATAAAAACGTTTCATCAGAGTTCGTATAATAGGGTTTCGGTGCCGCCCCATTCGCCAATGGTAATGCTGGCGTTCAATTTCCCGTATTCCATGTCGGCGAACGGAGGAGGAACAGGGCTTCCTTCGCTGGTGATGGTGATTTTGCTGATGTCGTAGATATGATTGCCCTCGAGGGTTTTGCCACTTCCGTACACCGGGATGTTGAAACTGTAATAGCTGTCCCTGCCGTCGCGTCCGTCCACCGTTGCGCCGATATACGTATGCAGGATCAGCCGGGTCATGCGGGCACTGGGCGATTCATCGTCCGACTTCACGGTGGATACGTTGGGATAGACATAGAAGTGCTTGTCCACCGCCGTACCCACAAGCGGGTCAGAGGTGTTGACGCTCATGGATAAACCGCTTTCCTTCAGTATCTTATTGGTGTCGTTGAGGCTCTGTTCGTCGGCCGATGTCCCCAGCTTGCGGAAGTTGTACCAGGAGGCACCGCTATTGAGTGCACTCGCGCTCAGCGGCGTTCCGTCCAGACGGATGCTGCCAGGTACATTGATTACATACGCCTCCAGCAGCGTCAGGGTGGCCCCTTCCAGGGAGGTGCCCCTGAAGTCGGCGGCCACGGTATGCAGGGAGATGCGGGCGCACAGGCGGCTTACGGTGAGCTCCAACGGGGTGATGCTTCCGACGTTTCCACTGGTGGAGGCATTGTATTGCGCTACGCGGGTATAGGCCTGACCGCACATTACCAGATTGTCGGCACGGTTTTCCGTCAGGTAAGAGACCTTCTCCATCAGCGTTTTCTCCGTGCGGACATCGTACAGGCGAGGGGCATTCACAACCGCCCAGATGCTTTTATCGCCGGTGAGGGTATTCAGAGTGGTGGTGGCAGTTCCGCTTACGTATTTGTCGGTTTCCAGCGGATTGCCGGCCGGTTCACTGCCGTTTTTCCTGAACACGAATACCTGCAGGGTGTTTACCTTGCGTTCGTTGTTGTTCTGCGTGGCATTCCCTTCCACCTTGGTGAGCAGTTCAGGGGCATCCGGCGGCGTAACCTGGATTTGTACCAGTCCCGTTTCAGACGCGGCTTGGGAAAGGGGGAGTTTTTCTACCTGCCGGTTGCAGGCTACCACTCCAAGGGTGGCAAGAGCCACCAGCACATAGATAGAAATTCTTTTTTTCATAGGGCTTTAAATGGTTTAAAATGTTGTGTCCTCTTCTTTGTTCAGGCCATAGCGCTGGATGAGGACGTAGATTTCGGGGTCCAGATTCCCTCGGAAAACATAGCTATGGTCTTGTTTACAGGCATCCAGATAGCACTGGACCGCATTTTGGTCGTCCTGGTTCCGGGCATACACGATGGCGAGCATGTAATTCACCGGCGGCGTCCGTTCCAATCCCTGCAGGATGGCCATGGCCGACGCGTTGTAGTCCAGTGACACATAGGCGATGGCGGTGTTGTAGTCCTTATAATCCTTCAGATAGGTGAGGGCCAGCTTGTAGTCGCGGTCTTTCAGGGCGGCGACGCCCTTCATGTACGTGGTGTCCAGTTCCGTCGTTTGCACCGACTCTTGGATAAGCCCCCTCCGGTGGAGGAAAAAGTCAAAGCGGACGGTACGCAGGCGGGGGTAAAGAACTTCTCGCAAACGAGGGTAGAAAGCGCTCTGGGACAGCTCTTTTTCTCGCTGGTCCAAATCGCTGATTTGTAAGCATTTGGTATAAGCTATCTTCTGCGATGCGGTAAGTACGGTATCACTGTCCACGAGGTACGAAAGCATGTCCCAGTTTTCGCCGGCGGAGTGGGAACTGAAGGCAATGGCGGGAAGGTCCGCTTTCCGGGCTTTCGCACGTCCCATCGTCTCCTTTCCATCGTCCCCGACAATCATGGTAAAACTGTTCCGGGCCTCCAGGTCCAGCGCCCGCTGCACCGAGTCGCGGTAGGAACGGATGAAGCGGTCGAAGTAAGCGGCTACGGAAGCCGCCCGTTGCTTTGCCAGGGCATCGTTGGCCGCCTGTGTCCCCTCCGGGGAAGCCGATGCGCCAATCACGATGGAATCAAGCTCAAAAGTAGGGTTGGAAAGCAGCTGGACGATGTTTTCGCGAATCCGCGCCAGTTCGTCCCGGTTGTTTCCCAGGGAGGGTTCCACCTCGGATTTTCCGCTTCGGAAATCCACGTAACAGGCCGTATTGGCCGCTGCGCGCCGTTCGATGGTGCGTGTCAGGTAGCGTTCGGTCCCGTCCGTGAACGAGGAAAGGGAGCTGATATAGAAGGTGAGCGGCTGGGAACGGGCCATGGTATAGATTCGATGGTCGCTCTCGAAAATCTCACCCGACAGCACCACGTCCACCTTCCGCAGCTTGGGCCGCGTGGTAATCCGCTGCGTGTAATGGTACACGAAATCCCCGTCGGCGTTCTGCAGGACGGTATCCAGCCGGATTCCTTCCGTGACGATAGGAACCTTCACATATCGCGCGTACATGGCATCCTGACGGCTTTTACGCCGCTCGTTCAGGCTCTTCCCAAACTGGTTGGTATAGTGCTCGATGGCCGCTAACTCCGTGACACCGTACAGCGAGCGGAAGGCGTCGTCCGAGACAAAGCTGGAATCGGCCTTGAGCGCATACAGTTCCGGGATGTTGCGGCGGATGAAGATTTCCAGGTTGCGGTAGTCCAGAAAGCGGGTACTGTCCGTGATGATACTCCGGAGGAATTTCTCATACTGCTGGTAGCCACGCAGCTGCTGCCGGCGGTACTGGCTGCCCGTGATGAGCACGGGCTCAAGACGCAGGGAGTCTTCCATGATGAACATGTCCGGATAGAAACGGAGCTGCCAGCGGGTATCCTGCATCATCGCCGGGACGATAATCTCGAAGCGGAGGTCGATCCGGCCGTTCCGTTCGGCCACGTTCCGGAAACGGGCGGTAATCACCGCTGCGTCCAGCACGTCCGTCGCCACCATTTCGCCGGAGGCTTCGTCTTTTACGGCCTTCATGATGAGCACCGTATTGCCGCTGTCGTCCTTCACCGTGAGGGTGTCCCGGCGGGTAACCGCGATGACCTTGCGTTCCTCCTCGATTTCGTTCCGGGACAAGGCGAGCGTGGCCGCCAGTTCCTGCTGGCGGATCTGCCCGATCTTCCTTGCGGGCCCACAAGCAAGGAGGAACGCCAGGAGCATCGCCACGGAGGCGATCCAATGGATTGTTCTACGCGTATCCATCTCAGAAAATCAATTGGATCGCCACCCGTGCGTCGGGAAGCACAAACACTTTTCCGCCTTGCTCCAGGGTGACACCGCAGCTTGGGCAGGAATAGACGGTATACTTCTTCCATCCACCCCAGGCTCCCACGCCCATGTCCAGGTTCCAATGCTCCGACAACATCACGGAATAACCGCCCCACAGGCGCGCTCCATACGCATCTCCCTCTTCCGTTTCCCGTTTGATGATGCCGCCCGCATTGTATACCATGTACCGGGCGTCCATTCCAGCCCACCAGCCGGAGTACACGTGCCAGGGCCACCAGCGTGCACCGCCCCAGACCGAAAGCTGCCGCAGTTGCAGCTGCTTGTCCGGGTTATCCTTGCGGTAGGTCCAGGGGTTGAGCGCCGCGCCTGCGTGCAGGGAGACATTCCTGCTCACTGCCACGGAAGCGTCTGCGTTCACGGTCCCCAGGGCCAGCCATCCCAAGCCATCCGTTCCCACGGTGAAGCGCTGGGCGGCCGCCGACACGGCTGTCCCCACAAGGAGCAAGGCGGCCAAAAGTGTTTTCCCGACGGTTCCCATCGTTACCAGTCTCTTTGAACCTGCATCGGATCCTCGCCCTTGGGAATCAGTGCCACTTTCCGGGCAATGACTTCGGTGGCGGTCCGCTCCTCTCCGGACTGGCTGATATACTTGCGCATACGCAGGCGTCCCATCACCTCAATCCATACGCCCCGCTGGATGCCGTAAAAATCGGCCATACCCTCTTTTTCCATCCCGTCTTTCCCGCTCCAGGCCGATACATTGAACCAGGTGGTCTCCGGGGAGGGGTTTCCTTCCTTGTCGAAGGCGCCGTATTCCGTAACGACTGAGAAATTGCACACGCGGCTGTTGTTGGAGAAGTCGGTGATTTCCGCCCTTCCAACTACGCCGCGGAGGTGTATCTTATTCAAAAATTCCATGACTGTTTATTTATCACGTTTGACTTGCGGGCCGGCCTGGCGGTGCGCGCTTGTCCGCTCCGGTCCGGCTGCAAAGTAAAAGGGGCTCAGGCGGATTCATCCTGCCCAACCCCGTCTGAGGTGCAGATTTTCACGTTTTTTACGATTATTTGCGCTTTCTACCGAAGTTTCGTAAGAAAAAACGGACATCGTAAAAATCTTTCTTACGAACGCGGTTTTTTGTTGTTCCAGCGAAACGTGAATTTTTTTGGAAATCTTTTTTACGATGCTTGGAAATGTGCGAAGCGCTGCGCACCTTTGCCCCAAATGATTGCGCTATGGCCTATAAGATTGAAGAAATGGAACATCCGGTTTGCTGCCTGGCTTGCGGCAAAGCCATCCCCAGCGGCAGGCCGGACAAGAAGTTTTGCAGTGCAGCCTGCAAGAACCGGTGGCACAACAGAAAGAAGAATCAGCACAGGGGAGTAGTGGAACAACGCGTCCTGCGCATCCTGGAGCGCAACCACAGCATTCTGGACAAGCTGGAGCGGCTGGGCGTCCGTTCGGTGGACCGCCTGACGCTGGTGGGGCTGGGTTACAACCCGGAGTACGTTACCTCGTACCGGAAGTCGGGCATCCATCACCAGTATGCGTGCTTCGACATCCACTATGAGCAAACACCCACGCGCATCAAAAAAATCGTCCGCACCACCATAAGAAGCAGTGCGGACGACCTAAATGTTTGAGTGGCCGTTATTTGGCAGCCTTGGCGGCTTTCTTCTGCGGGTCCTTGAACAGAATCCAGAACAGAATGCCTACCACGAAGGCGTAACCGGCGAAGATGTACCAGGCGTTGGGCCAGTTGGCCGGCGTATTGAATACGTCGCAGGCATCTACAACGGCACCGGCGGCCAGCGTGCCGATGGTGGCACCGAAACCGTTGGTCATCATCATGAACAGGCCTTGGGCGCTGGAACGGATGTCCTCTGCGGCATTCTGCTCCACATACAGGGAACCGGAGATGTTGAAGAAGTCAAAGGCGAAGCCGTACACGATGCAGCTCAGGACGAACAGGAGCACGCCCGGCATGGCGGGGTTGCCCAGTCCGAAGAAGCCAAAGCGGAACACCCAGGCGAACATGGCGATGAGCATCACGTTCTTGATGCCGAATTTCTTCATGGCAAATGGGATGAACAGGATGCAAAGGGTTTCCGAGGCCTGGGAGATGGCGATGAGGGCGTTGGAATTCTTGACGGCGAAGGTATTGGCCAGTGCAGGGTCTGCGGCGAAGGAGCCCAGGAAGGTGTTGGCATAGCCGTTGGTGATTTGCAGCGAAGCACCCAGCAGCATCGAGAAGATGAAGAAGATGGCAAACTGCGTATCCTTGAACAGGCTGAAGGCCTTGAGGCCGAAAGCATCGGCCAGAGACTCGTTCTTTTTGGTTTTGTCGATGGGGCAGGCCGGCATGGTGAGTGCGTAACCGCACAGGATCAGGGACAGGACGCCCGAGGAGATGAGCTGGGTGTAGCTGTCCTGCATGGCCACGCCGCCGATGTGCAGGAAGTTGGTGAGCAGCATGCTGCAGATGAAACCTACGGTACCGAATACACGGATGGGCGGGAACTCCTTCACGGGATCCATCCCTTCCTTGGCCATGGCGTTATAGGACACGGAATTGACCAGGGCGATGGTGGGCATGAAGAAGGCGACGCTGAGGCTGTACAGGATGAACAGGGGAGCAAACTGCACCTGGTCTCCGGAGATCATGCAGTAAACGCCTGCTCCGGCCATGAACAGTCCGGCAAAGCCGTGACACATGGAAAGCACCTTTTGGGCTTCCATCTTTTTGTCTGCCACGATGCCCATGAGGGTGGGCATGAAGATGGACACGATGCCCTGCATGGCAAAGAACCACTTGATCTGGGAGCCCAGGCCGATGTTGCCCAGATAGCGGCCCAGGGAGGTGAGGTACGCACCCCAGACGGCGAACTCCAGAAACAGCATCACGATGAGCTTGAAGGTAACGGGTTTAATCTTCATAGTATAAAGTGTTATTATTTGTCCAAAGGTTTTCAATCATACAAAAATACAAATATTTTCCGTATTTTTGCAGTATAAAAAAGAATTGATGTTCAAATTCCAACGCATAGCCACCGACCCGGCCTCCAGTGCCCGTGCAGGAGTCATCTCCACCGACCACGGGGAAATCCAGACCCCCATCTTCATGCCGGTGGGCACGGTAGGTTCCGTTAAAGGCGTGTATCACAGAGACTTGGCGCAAGATATCAAGGCCCAGATCATCCTGGGCAATACCTATCATCTGTATTTGCGTCCGGGCCTGGATACGCTGTACAAAGCCGGCGGCCTGCATAAATTCGAGCACTGGGACGGCCCCATCCTCACGGACAGCGGCGGTTTCCAGGTGTTTTCCCTGGCGCCCATCCGCAAACTCACGGAGGAGGGCTGCAAGTTTTCCTCCCACATAGACGGCAGCAAGCACATCTTCACGCCGGAAAACAACGTGGACACCCAGCGCATCATCGGGGCCGATATCATCATGGCCCTGGACGAATGCTGCCCGGGAGACGCGGACCAGCGCTATGCCGCCAAGTCCCTTAAGCTCACGCAGGGCTGGCTGGAGCGCTTCGCCCGCCATTTCGACGAGACAGAGCCGCTGTACGGCTATCAGCAGGTGATGTTCCCCATCATCCAGGGCTGCGTGTATCCGGAACTCCGCCGTCAGGCGGTAGTGCACGCCCTCAGACTGGACAACGACAACCGCGGCGGTTACGCCGTAGGCGGCCTGGCTGTAGGGGAACCCACCGAGAAAATGTACGAGATGCTGGAGGTGACCTGCCCGCTGCTGCCGCAGGACAAGCCCCGCTACCTGATGGGCGTGGGTACGCCCGCCAACATCCTGGAAGGCATCGCCCGCGGCATCGACATGTTCGACTGCGTCATGCCCACCCGCAACGGCCGCAACGGCATGCTCTTCACCTGGGACGGCATCATGAACATGCGCAATGCCAAGTGGACGGACGATTTCACTCCGCTGGATCCGCTGGGCACTTCGTTCGTGGACAGCTATTATACCCGCGCCTATATCCACCACCTGTTCATCGCCAAGGAAATGTTCGCCGCCATGGTGGCTACCGAGCACAATCTGGCATTCTATTTGGACTTGGTGCGCGTGGCCCGCGAGCACATCGTCCAGGGGGATTTCCTCTCCTGGAAAAACGCCACGGTGCCTAAACTCATGCAGCGCCTATGAGATTCCAAGGGCTCCAAAAACTGGACTGGTACATTATCCGGAAGTTCCTGGTGACGTTCTTCGTCTCCATTGCTTTCCTGTCCCTGATTATCGTCATCTTCGATATCAGCGAGAAAATCGAGGACTTCGTGCGAAAGGAAGCCCCAATCCGGGAGATCGTCTTTGACTACTATGTCAACTTTGTCCCGTATTTTGTGAACCAGTATTCGCCCATGTTCGTGTTCCTGACGGTGATTTTCTTTACGTCCAAGATGACCCAGGACTCGGAAGTGGTGGCCATGCTCTCCAGCGGAATCAGTTATCACAGGCTCATGGTGCCTTATCTGGTATCGGCCACCATCATTGCCATGCTGTCCCTTACGCTGAGTCTGTGGATACTGCCCCATGCCAACGCCACGCGCGTGCAGTTTGAACAGAAGTACAATCCCTGGAGAAAAGTGAAGATGGGGCACGACATGCACTACAAGCTGGAGGACGACCATTTTGTGTATATCGAGAGTTTCAGCGCCTACAACAATACGGCGTACAATTTCACGCTGGAAGACCTTTCCACCGGCCGTCTCACATCCAAACTGACGGCGGAAAGTGCTCAGTATGATACCGTTACGGGCGTGTGGAAACTCCGCAACTGGTTCATCCGGGACTACGACGAAGGCATGGGGGACCACATCCGTTCCGGGCGTCAGCTGGACACAGTCATCAGCCTTACCAGGGACGATTTCTTCCGCAACCGCTACACCATCCAGGAATTGAACAAGAAGGAGTTGGACGAGCTCATTGCCACGCAGAAAATGCGCGGAGACGCCACTGTGAACATGTCGCTCATTGAGAAGAACAACCGCTATTCGCTGCCTTTCAGCGCCCTCATCCTCACCATCATCGGCGTGGCGCTGTGTACCAAGAAAAAGCGTGGCGGCATGGGCTGGAACCTGGCCGCCGGAACGGCACTGGGTTTCTCCTACATCCTGTTCATGCAGTTCAGCGAAATGTTCGTGATTACCGATACGTTGCCGGCCAGCATTGCCATCTGGCTGCCCAACTACCTGTATACCATCATCGCCATTGTCCTGTATATCAAAGCTCCCAAATAATGAAGGTACAAATTGTCAACCGTTCGCCTTATCCCTGCCCGGCCTATGCCACGGAGCAGAGTGCGGGCATGGACCTCAAAGCCAACCTGAAAGAGCCGGTGGTGCTGCAGCCGCTGCAGCGCACGCTGGTCCCCACAGGCCTGTTTATCGCCTTGCCCAAAGGCTATGAAGCGCAGGTACGCCCGCGCAGCGGCCTGGCCATCAAGCACGGCATCACCGTCCTCAATACACCCGGTACGGTGGATGCGGATTACCGCGGGGAAGTGTGCGTCATCCTGGTGAACCTGAGCCAGGAGCCCTTCGAGATCGTACCGGGGGAACGCATCGCCCAGATGGTGATTGCCCGTCACGAGCAGGTGGAATGGGAGCAGGTGGAAGTTCTGGACGAAACCAGCCGCGGAGCCGGCGGCTTCGGCAGCACCGGAAAATAGCCCCTGTCATTCTGAACGAAGTGAAGAATCTTATGAGTATCAGCAAATTATATGACATTTTCCTGCACAGCGCAGGCGTGAATACAGACACCCGTACCATTCGGGAAAACCAACTCTTCGTGGCCCTGAAAGGGGAGAATTTCGACGGCAACGCCTTTGCGCTGCAGGCCTTGGAGCAAGGCGCCTGCTGTGCTGTGGTCAACGACACGGTGGAGGCCGATGACCCGCGCCTTTTCAAGGTGCCTGACACGCTGGCCGCGCTGCAGGCGCTGGGCGCTTACCATCGGCAGCAGCTGGACATCCCGGTGATTGGCCTTACCGGAACCAACGGAAAAACCACCACCAAGGAGCTGATCCGCAGCGTCCTGGCTGCCAAGTACCGCGTGGTGGCCACAGAAGGCAACCTGAACAACGACATCGGCGTTCCGCTGAGCGTCCTCAAGATCGGGGAAGACGCCCAGATCGCCATTATTGAGATGGGAGCCAGCCATCCGGAGGACCTGAAGCCGCTGCTCGCCGTTTCCCAGCCGACGCACGGCCTTATCACCAATGTGGGCAAGGCGCATCTGGAGGGCTTCGGCAGCTACGAAGGCGTCAAGCACGCCAAGGGTCTGCTGTACGACTATCTGAAAGCGCACGACGGAATTGCCTTCGCCAACGGGGACGATGCCGTCCTGCAGGAGATGTTGTGGGAGCGGGAACTCAGCTGCATCGCCTACGGCATGAAGGACGTAACCGTATTGCCTTCATCGCCCGCGCATCCTTTCCTGAGGATGGAATTCCCGGACTGCCTGCTGGAAACTCACCTGGTAGGTGCGTACAACGCCGCCAACATCCTGGCCGCCCTCAAGATTGGCTGGTTCTTTGGCGTTCCGCGCAAGGATGCCATCGAAGCCATCGCTTCATACGTTCCTTCCAATAACCGCTCGCAACTGGTTAAAACAGAAAAGAATACGCTCATTGTCGATGCCTACAACGCCAACCCGTCTTCCATGGCTGTGGCCCTGGATAACCTGGCCCTGGTGGAAGGCCGCAAAGTGGCCCTGCTGGGCGCCATGCGTGAGCTGGGCGCCGAGTCCGAAGAGGAACACCGCAAGGTGGTAGCGCGCCTCAAGGGCACGGAAGCGTATCTGGTAGGAGAGGAGTTCATCCAGGCCGCCGCCGGCTCCGGTATCCAGGCTTTCGCTACGTCGGATGAACTGGCGGCCTATCTGCAGGCCCACCCGTTACAGGACTGTGTGGTGCTGGTAAAAGGCTCCCGCAGCACCCGGATGGAAAAGGTTATAGCTTCGCTTTAACGATGATGTAATGCGCCAGGAAGGCGAGGGCCGTGCCCACCGCCGTCCCGTAGCATGCACCTACGACGATGTCGCCCAGGAAATGGGCGCCCATCACGATGCGGCTGTTGGCCACAAGCGTGGACCAGATAAATACGCCAATCCCATAGATACGGTACTTCTTGTCCGGATTGTTGAGCCGGAAGCCCAGGTAGGAGCAGCTGGCCAGGCCGAAGGTATTGGCCGCATGCCCGCTGAAAAAGCCGAACAGATGACCGACGATGCCGTAGGGGAGCCGCAATCCGTTGGAAATCATCCAGGAATTGTAGCAGGGGCGCAACCGTCCTACGCCCGCCTTGACGACGTTACAGCTTTGGTCGACGAACACCACCATGCAAATGGCGGACAGCACTACGACCAGACCCTTCTTCCAGCCCAGTTCCTTAATCAGGAAAACAATCAGGATGAGATACGCCGGATACCAGAACTTGATATCCGACAGCATGAGCCAGAAGGGGTCCCAGGTGGCATTCCCCAGGTTGTTCAACCACAGGGTGGCCTGCTGGTCCCATTGTATGAGTCGGTCCAGGGTCATGGATTGAGGGCCTTCCAGAGCAGTTCTTTCAGTTCATTCAGACCGGTTTGGGCGACGGACGAGATAAAAACGTGAGGCAGGTCTGCCGGCAGTTTCTTTTCAATCTTGGCCCGCTGTTTTTCGTCGATGAGGTCCGTCTTGGTAACGGCCAGCACGCGGTCTTTCACCAGCAGTTCCGGATTGTATTCCTCCAGTTCTTTCAGCAGGATCTTGTACCCCTTGGTGACATCCGGCTCATCCGCCGCCACCATGAACAGCAGCACGGAGTTGCGCTCGATATGGCGCAGGAAGC
This sequence comes from uncultured Bacteroidales bacterium, assembly GCA_946415475.1. Classification (GTDB taxonomy): domain Bacteria; phylum Bacteroidota; class Bacteroidia; order Bacteroidales; family UBA932; genus Cryptobacteroides. The sequence continues at coordinate 109,452 of CAMKSQ010000002.1, read as the reverse complement.
GCATGCCGATGCCTTTTCCCTCGTGCGCGCCCTCGATGATGCCGGGAATGTCCGCCATCACGAAGGAACGGTCGTCGAAGTAGCGCACAATCCCCAGGTTGGGCTCCAGCGTTGTGAACGCATAATTGGCGATTTTGGGTTTGGCCGATGTGATGGCGGCCAGCAGGGTGCTCTTGCCGGCGTTGGGGAAGCCCACCAGACCTACATCGGCAAGGACCTTGAGTTCCAGGATGAACCAGCCTTCCTGGCCTTCCTCGCCGGGCTGGGCGTAACGCGGGGTCTGGTTGGTGGGACTCTTGAAGTGGTCGTTGCCCCAGCCGCCCTTGCCGCCCTGGCACAGGATGTACTCCTGATCCTTCTCCACCAGTTCGGTGATGACTTCTTCGGTTTCCGCGTCTTTAACCACCACGCCCTGAGGGACTTCCAGGATGATATCGGCCCCGTTCTTGCCCCGTTTGAGGGCTTCTGCGCCGTTGCCGCCGTTATCCGCCCGCACTACTTTGCGGTAGCGCAAATGGATAAGGGTCCACAGCTGCGGATTCACCTTGAGGATGATGTGGCCGCCACGGCCGCCGTCGCCGCCGTCCGGTCCGCCCTTGGGTACATATTTGGCCCGGTGAAGGTGGGCGCTGCCGGCTCCTCCGTGCCCGCTGGCACAGAAAATCCGGACATAGTCGATAAAGTTGCTTTCTGCCATAATTGTTGCAAAGATAACGTTCTTTTTTGTCGAAAAAAAGTTTTATCTTTGTAGATACAGATAAACGGATGTAAGTTATGCACGCACCAGATTTCCCTGTTTCGGTTCCCACCATGATAGCCTGGGCTATCGGCCTTCTCCTTTTCGCCGGCCTGTTCGTCGCCATGATGGTGCGTCTGCTCCGGCAGGGGAAACGCTGGACGCTTCTGTCGGTGTTCACCCTCATTCTGCTGGCCGGCACCTGCATCCACGTCATCATGCTGGCGCGCTCGTCCCATACCGTAACGGACGGCAACTGGATCCAACTGGTGCTCATTTCATCGCTGGCCTCGCTGGAGATGTTCATCGGCCATACCGTCGTCTTTGACGATATCATCGCGGCCGTGGTGTTCCGTGAGCCGCTCCTGCTGCTTTCCTACATTACGGTGTTCATCCTGGCCATCCTGTTCACCATTTCGCTGTTTTTCCTCATCGCCCCTCGTGGGTTTAAGGATGCCATCCGTCTTCGGATGCAAGGATTTATGTCATCCCGCGGACAACGGAAGCTGCATATTTTCCTGGGCGATACCGCCAGCGCACGCATTCTGGCCCGGAGCATCCGGGAAAACGCCCCGGAGGACGAACTCCTGTTTATCCATTTCCCGGATCCGTCGGAGAAAGTGGGCGGGGAACTCTCCATCGGGGAGGTGCTGCATGCCATGTTCTCCCGTCGCACGGAACGCAACCTGGCGGACATCCTGGGCTACGACCACTTCATGTTCATCCGCGGCCAGTTGCCAGCCCCCTCCTGTGAGAGCACCCTGGCAGAGGCTATCAGCATGCCTTATTTGGACAAACTGCTGCAGCGAGAAAACTCCTGCGTATATATCCTTTCGGACAATGAGGACCACAACTTCCGTTTCCTGCAGCTGCTGGTAACCCAGTCCACCTTGAAAGCCAAAGTGTTCTGCTATAACCAGGATATCAACAACTATACGGCGTTGTACGCCAATGTGCATCCCCGCATCCGGCTTCTGAACAAGCAGGAACTGGTTTTTACCCAGGTGAAGCGGCAGGAACCTGATCTCATGCCCGTCAATGTGGCCTCGCTGGTCCGCGATGCCGGCGGAAATTCCCTGGGCTACGTGTCAGAGGGGTTCAACGCCCTCATCGTAGGCTTTGGCGCCACCGGCCAGGAGGCCCTGCGCTTTATCCATGAATTCGGTTCTTTCGTGGGGCCGGACCTGACGCCCATGCAAAACAATTATTGGATTGCAGACCCTCAGATAGAGCATCTCAAGGGAGAATTCCTAAGCCGCACACCGGCGTTCCGTTATGACGCCAACGTCACCTGGAGTGAGCAGCATACAGGCTCGGAGCGCTTCTGGCTGGACTTTTCCATGCAACTGCCCACCCTCAATTACGTGGTCGTATCTGTCGATGACGGCCACCTGAACGTAGAAATCGCCGTTCGCATGCTGCAGGATGCCGCGCGTTTCGGCAAGGACCTTTCCCGCCTGAAAATCCTGGTCAAGGCATCGGTGGAGGACTCGCAGCTTCCCGGCATGATTCAATACTATAACCGCAGTTTCTGCCCGGAAGGCGTGTCGGTTATCCATCCCTTCGGCCTCCCGTCCAAGGTGTGGAACCTGGACGTAGTAACCGGTCACGGACTCAAGGCCGAGTCCGTCCGCTACCGTGAAGTGGCCGGCCGGATAACCGGCGTGCAGCCGGAAAGCTGGGACGCCCGCAGTGAGCGCATCCGCTTCCAGCCGGGCGTCGCCCTGGCCAACCAGCGGGAACTGCACCGCCGTCAGCTTATCGACATTGACGCCTGCCTGTATTCCCGTACCTTGTACGCCCTGGCCGGCGGGCGCATCCCGGCGGAGAATGACCCCATGCTGCCCGTTCTGGCCGCCTCCATGCAGCAGTATTGGGTGAATGCCCTGGCGGTTCAGGGCTATATCCTGGGCACGGAAACCGATGAACTCAACCGCAGGCTGCCCGGCATGCTGTCCTATACGGATTTGTCGGAGGAAGAACAGGCGGAAGTTCGCACGGCTACGCGCATTGCGCTTACCTTTGCCGCGGAGGAAATGGGAAAATGAGCGTATTAGTCACGGATTTCAGCGGTACTTATGCGGCCCAGGGTTTCCTGCCCTGGCTGCAGGAGCAGGCTGGGGAAGGGCTCGTTTACAGGGACTTCACCCAGCTGGAGGGTACCTGCTGTTACTGTGACGCACAAAAGGAGATCAATGAGGGTTTACCGGCGGAACTCCCGCGGCTGCGTTTTATCGACAGCGGGGATTACCATTATATGAGTCACCTGCTGGCTCTCCGGGAAACGGAGCCGTTCCACCTGGTGCTGCTGGACAACCATCCGGACAACCAGGAACCGGCCTTTGGCGGAGTGCTCAGCTGTGGCAGTTGGGTTAAGGCCATGCAGGTGGAGAATCCGCAGCTGCGGAGCGTGGTCACCATCGGCCCGGAGGGCTGTCCGGAAACCCTGCCGGAAGGCTGGCTGGAGCAAAGGAGGGGAGAGCGGCTATACGTGTCGTTGGACAAGGATATCCTGGACCGGGACTGGGCCCGTACGGATTGGTCCCAGGGCACCCATACGCTGGAGCAGGTGAAAGACTTGCTCACGCGCATCCTGGAAACCGCCACGGTGGTGGCCGTGGATATTTGCGGGGAAATATCGCCGTCCAAGGGCGGCAGCCCGGAAGACCTCCGCATCAACTGTGAAACAAACAAAGTACTTTATAAACACATAATTAACCACTTATAAGTATGGAAGAACTCAAAACCTGTCTGTACGACGCTCACGTGGCACTGGGTGCCAAGATGAGCCCCTTCGCGGGCTATATGATGCCCATCCAGTACAGTTCCATCACCATAGAACACAATGCCGTGCGGCAGCACGTGGGCATGTTCGACGTGTCCCACATGGGTGAAATCTTTGTGAAAGGACCCCAGGCGGAGGCTTTTATCAATTACATCTTCACCAACGACATCCGGGGCTTTGAGCCCGGCAAGGTGCTGTATGGCATGATGTGCTACCCGGACGGCGGCACCGTGGATGACCTTCTGGTATACCGGGAGTTCCTGGCGGACCATTTCCTGCTGGTGGTGAATGCCGCCAACATCGACAAGGATTTTGCATGGATCCAGGAACAGGCCAAGGCCTTTGACGTAAAGCTGGACAACGCATCGCCGCGTATCGGCCAAATCGCCGTACAGGGCCCTGAGGCAGAGAAAACCATCATCGAGGTGCTGGGCTACAAGGAAGCGGCGGACCTGTCTTTCTACACCTTCTGCGACGTAGAATACAACGGGGAGCGCCTCATCCTGAGCCGTACCGGCTACACCGGTGAGGATGGATTCGAACTGTACACCACCAACGAGAACACGGTGGAAATCTGGGACAAGCTGCTCAAGGCGGGCGTACAGCCCTGCGGCCTGGGTTGCCGTGACACCCTGCGCTTCGAGGCCGGCCTGCCGCTGTACGGAGACGAACTCAGCCCGGAAATCAGCCCCGTGATGGCGGGTCTGGGCATGTTCTGCAAGTACGAGAAAGACTTTATCGGCAAGGAAGCCCTGCTGGACCAGAAGGCCGGTAATCTCGCCCGCAAACTGGTGGGCATCGAGATTGAAGACAAAGCCATTCCGCGCGCGGGTTATCCCGTGTTAACCCCGGAAGGGGAGGAAGTGGGCGTAGTCACCACCGGCTATCATTCCATTTCCCTGGACAAGAGTATTTGCTTTGCCCTGGTCAATAAAGACTTTGCCGCCCTGGATACGCCCCTTTGCATCGGTATCCGCAAGAAAGTGTTCCCCGGCAAGGTGGTCAAAAAGAGATTTTATCAAACTAACTACAAAAAATAACAACGATTATGTCTAAGATTATCGAAGGCCTCAAGTATTCCGAGTCCCATGAGTGGGTAAAGGTAGAAGGTAACATTGCCTATATTGGCGTAACGGATTTCGCCCAGAAGGAAATGGGTGACATCACGTATGTGGACATGCCCGAGGAAGGGGACGATGTCATCGCCGGTGAAGAGTTCGGTGCCCTGGAGAGCGTAAAGGCCTCCTCCGAGCTCATCAGCCCGGTTTCCGGCACGGTGGTGCTGGTGAACGGCGAACTGGAAGACGCTCCCGAAAAGGTGAACGAGGACGCTTACGGCGCCTGGATTATCAAGGTGGAAATGTCTCTGCCTTCCGAGCTGGACGCCCTGATGGACGCTGCTGGTTATAAGGCTAATATCGGCGAATAAGATGGCTCAGTTACCGTATTTGCCTCATACGCAAGCGGATATCCAGGCCATGCTGGATAAAATCGGCGTGAAAAAGCTGGACGATTTGTACAGCGACGTTCCCGCCGAGTTCCTGCATAAGGGTGCCTATGCCCTTCCGCCCGCCATGAGCGAGCAGGAAATCCGCGACTATTTCGCCTCCCTGGAGGCCATGAACGCCAAACTGAAGGTGTTCGTGGGCGCCGGCGCGTACGACCATTACACGCCGTCGGTGATCCCGTACCTGTGCGCGCGTTCGGAGTTCCTCACCGCCTATACCCCGTACCAGTGCGAAATCTCGCAGGGTACGCTGCGTTATATCTTTGAGTATCAGAGCCTCATCTGCATGCTTACGGGCCTGGACGTGTCCAATGCCTCCCTGTACGACGGCCCCACGGCCGCCGCGGAAGCCATGAAGATGGCCATCGCCTGCACCCGCAAAAAGACGCGTGTACTGCTCTCCAAAGGTCTCCTGCCTCAGGTAATCGAGGTGGTGGAAACCTATGCCCGCTTCCATGGCGTGGAGATTGGTTATGTGCCCGTTGCAGACGGACAGACCAGTGCCGAGGGCCTGAAGGCGGAACTTGCCAAGGATGACGTGGCGGGCGTTATCGTCCCTTCTGTCAACCGCTACGGCATTGTGGAGGACCATACCGGTTTTGCCGATGCCATCCACGCGGAGAAAGGTCTCCTGATTGAATACTGCGACCCGTCCGCGCTGGCGGTTGTGAAAACGCCGGGCGAGTGGGATGCGGATATCGCCATCGGTGACGGTCAGCCTCTTGGCCTGCCGCTGTGCTATGGCGGCCCGTATGTAGGCTTCATGGCCGTGAAGAAGGACCATATGCGCAAGATGCCCGGCCGTATCGTGGGCCAGACGGTGGACAAAGAAGGCCGCCGCGTGTTCGTGCTCACCCTGCAGGCCCGCGAACAGCATATCAAGCGCGAGAAAGCCACCTCCAACATTTGCTCCAACGAGAGCCTCATGGCCCTGTGGGTCACCATTTACCTGTCCCTGATGGGACCGGAAGGCCTCAAGGAAGTGAACCGGCTTTCCTGCGACGGTGCCCATTACCTGTATAGTGAGCTCCTGAAAACCGGCCAGTTCGAGGAAGTGTTCCCCGGCAAGCCGTTCCTGAAGGAGTTCGTGCTCAAGCCCAAGCAGCCCAAGCTGCAGGAGCGCCTGGAAAAGGCTGGCTTTTTTGCCGCTCTCCCTACGGAAGAGGGGTATGTGAGTTTCTGCGTTACGGAAAAACGGACCAAGGCGGAAATCGATGCCCTGGTCAAAGCGGTTATGGAGGGATAGGCTATGAAATACTACGACAAACTCATTTTCGAATGCTCCAAGGAGGGCCGTTGCGGCTATTCCTTGCCCAAGAACGCTTTCCCGGCAGCAGGGGAGTTGCCCCAGGCACTCCGCCGCCAGGCTCCGCTGGACCTGCCGCAGGTGAGCGAACCGGACGTGGTACGCCATTACACCAACCTGTCCCAGATGAACTTCGGCGTGGATACCGGCTTTTATCCGCTGGGCTCCTGCACCATGAAGTACAATCCCAAGATCAATGAGGAAATGGCAGCCCTGCAGGGCTTTGCCGGCCTGCATCCCTTGATGCCCGCCCGCCTTACGGAGGGCGCCTGCAAGGTGTACGAGGAGATGGACAAGGCCCTTGCGGCCATCACCGGCATGTATAAATTCACCCTCGCTCCCTGCGCGGGTGCGCACGGTGAACTCACCGGCCTCATGCTCATGCGCCAGTACCACATCAACCGGGGAGACCTCAATCGTACCAAGGTGATTGTCCCGGACAGCGCCCATGGTACCAACCCTGCTTCTGCGGCTGTCTGCGGCCTGGAGGTGGTGGAGGTTAAGTCACTGGAGAACGGCCGTATCGACGTGGAAGCCCTCAAGCCTCTGCTGGGTCCGGACATCGCCGGTATCATGATGACCAATCCCAACACGCTGGGCCTGTTCGAGACCGAAATCAAGACCATTGCGGCACTGGTGCACGAGGCCGGCGGCCTGCTGTATTACGACGGTGCCAACATGAACCCGCTCATGGGCGTGGTTCGTCCCGGCGACATGGGCTTCGACATCATGCACCTGAACCTGCACAAGACCTTCTCCACGCCGCATGGCGGTGGCGGTCCGGGTTCCGGTCCCGTGGGCGTCGCTCAAAAGCTGGTGGACTGCCTGCCCAGCATCCGGGTATCGGCCTTCCATGGTAATTTCGGCGTCATTCTCCGGGCCTATGCCTACATCCTGTCCCTGGGCCAGGAGCACCTGCGCAAGGTGGGCGAGTACGCCGTCCTGAGTGCCAACTATATCAAGGAAAGCCTCAAGGACGTGTATAAGCTGCCCATCGAGGGCGTCTGCAAGCACGAATTCGTGTTCGACGGCCTCATCAACGACGGCGCTCACGACGATGTCCCTGGCGCCACCACGCTGGATGTGGCCAAACGCCTGCTGGACTATGGCTTCCACGCGCCTACCATCTATTTCCCGCTGCTGTTCCACCAGGCGCTCATGATCGAGCCCACGGAGACGGAGAGCAAGGAAACCATCGACGCGTTCATTGACGTGATGCGGAAGATTGCCGCCGAGGCCGCCCAGGACCCGAATATCCTGCACGAGGCCCCGCACAATACGCCCATCTCGCGTCCGGACGAAACCACAGCCGCCCGTAATCCTATTCTGAAATATCAGGAAAATTAGTATCTTTGCGGCCTTATGAAAGAAAGGACGTTACATACCATATTGGACGGTTTCCAAAAGATGGAACTGCAGGACCTCGGGAGCATCCTGGGGAACGAGATGAGTTCCCGTCTGCGGAAATCCCAGCTGGTAGACCAGTTGCACACCTACCTGCGCGGACAACCGCGCAGGTGGATGTCGCATCTGATGGAACGTGACGTCCGCCTGCTCAAGGAACTGGTACACGCCGGTCCGGACAAAGTTCAGTATCAGGACTTTGCCGATTATCCTTCGCTTCTGGAGGCCGTGGGACTGGTAGAGTACGACGACTCCGACGAGCATTACCACAAGGTCTGGATCAGCCGCGAAATGTACGACATCGTGGCCCCGGAGGTGGACAAAGTGCTGCGTCTGGGAGAAAAGAGCGGCCAGTACGAAGTGGAACGCGTGGGACTGGGCTATCTGAACCTGTATGGCATCATTCCCACGGAACAGTTCGTCGATATGGTCATGGCCTGGTACGAGCATGCTTATGGGGCCGATTTCCGCGCCCTTACGCGTATCCTGCACCAGAGCCCGCTGGTAAAGATGTACCGCTATTCCGACAGTTACGGGGACTATGTCTGCTCGCCCTGTGTGGACAACGTGGAGGAAATCTTTACACTGCGCAAGCAGCTGAAACAGAAGACTTTTAAAGCGTTCGATTTCCGGGATGCCTTCGATGCCGGTGCCGGGGCGCCCTATTTTACCGTGGGCCTCAAGACGCCGGAAGGCATGCGGCTGGAGCAAATGTACCGTCGGGTGGGATACGAGGGCTTCGACCTGGTAAAGGCGGAGCACGACACCTGGCTGGAGGCGCAGTACACGGAGCAGCAGAACGATGCTTTGTTCTCGCCCCTTATGGACAGCCCGCTTTGTCATGATTTGGACGATAGCAGCTGGCTGGAATGCTGCCGCATCGTACGTGCTTATGCCGATTCCGTTCCCAAATGGATTCTGTGTGGCCGCAATGCCGCGGAAACCGGCAAGTGCCAGGCCGACTGGGAAGCCTGGAAAACGGTTCCGGAAAACAAGAAACAGCCTTCCGAAGAGTATCCGCAGTGGACCATGCCGGAGCCCACGGTGACGGACGGCTATGCCATCGACCTGGATGCGGACGGCTACCTGCCCATGGGCTTTGCCATCCCGCACGTGGCTCCCGATGACCCTTGTCCCTGCGGCAGCGGTCTCCGCTATTGCCGTTGTCACGGAAAATACCTGTCCTGATGGAGGAACTCATCCTCAAACCCGTAGCGCATTACCGGGGCCCTTTCGGCTCCAAATTCGGCATACCCCGCCAAAGCTCTCTCAGCGAACATATCCATGGCCGTATCGTCTTCGAAAAAGCCTATCGGGTTCCTGAAGCACTCCGCGGGCTGGATGGGTTCAGCCGCATCTGGCTGGTGTGGGGATTCAATGCCAACAAACCGGCCAAAGGGGAGTGGCAGCCTACCGTGCGTCCGCCGCGTCTGGGCGGCAATGCAGCCATGGGGGTCTGGGCCACGCGTTCGCCTTATCGACCCAATCCGCTGGGCTTGTCCTGTGTGGAACTGGAGGGTATTGAGAAGGGGGAATTACTGGTCCGTGGCGCCGACCTTATGGATGGTACCCCTATATATGATATCAAACCCTATATCGCCTATGCAGACAGTTTTCCGGATGCACGCTGCGGATTTGCCGCAGATGCCCCTGGACGCCGTTTGCAGGTGGTAATTCCGGAGGAACTTCCTTTCTCGGAAGAACAGCGGCTGGCATTGACGGAAATCCTGGCCCTGGACCCGCGTCCGGCCTATCAGGACCAGCCGGAAAAAGAATACGCCATGCCCTTTGACGGCGCCGACGTGCGCTTTACAGTAAAGGATGACGTATTAACGGTAACCGGTTATTTGCCGTTCCGGTATTGAGACGGGGTAATCCCCGTTCTTTTTTTGAAAAAGCGCGAGAAATAAGATTGGTCATCCAGTCCCACCCGGGAAGCTACTTCTACAATGGGGACGGAAGGGTTTTTCAGCAGCTGTTTTGCCATATTCAGGCGGGCAATCTCTATCCAGTCAATGGCTGTACGATGCGTATGCAGCTTTACGGTCTTATTTAGGTAATTGGCCGTAACGTGCAGCATATCTGCGTATTCGGAAACGGAAAGCGGTAGTTTTTCACGGTCGAAGACCAGCTGGAGGAACCTCTCCGGAACCGCCGCAAGGCTACCCTTGGGACGTAGCTGCCCCAGGATGAGGTCCAGGCCGCTTTGCATGAACGCTTTGTCGCGGTCTTCGTGGGCGGTGATCATGCGCTTCATCAGCGCGCCAATAAAGACGGCATCGTCGAACCAGAAACTTTGCACAATGGGGCTGTCCGAGCGCAGGACCGGATAGGACGCGTCCTTCAGGAAGTCCAGGGTGAAACTGCCATAAAACCCTTTGCAATCCTTGAAGTGCCGGACAAGAATGGGGAGATTCTCCGGAACCATGATGAACTGGCCTGCGCTCACCAGGATGTTCTGGCCGTCTACCTCTACCAGGACTTCGCCTTCAGTCAGATAGGAGAAGGCGTATACGGCCACTTTATAGGGATGCAACAGGTATCCTTCGGAATGTCCCGAAGAGTCCAGAACTTGAATATGGAATTTGTGTGTCATCATCAGAATTCTACGTCTATACCCACATTTACGGCAAAGTTTTTCCGGGCTTCCTGCCTGTGCGTCAGACGCCAGAAGACATCGACCCGTAAAATGCGGAGGATATTGGAAATACCCACGCCCACCTCTACATAAGGGATTTCCAGCGTTTTGCTGCTGGCGGGAAGATAGAAGGGCGCGCGACCCGTGGGGGAGTCGTTGTTGGCATCCGTGAGGGTGCCCCAGGCCATTTTGACGGTGGCTACTTCCCGCAGGTCCAGTTTTTTCACCCAGGGAATCTTGCCCAGGAAGAAGCCGTTGAAGTTGTGTTCGTAGAAGGCGGTGAGCCAACGGTCCGACAGGAACTCGTAATAGTCCATGCAGGCGTAAGTGCCGCGGTCCAGGAAGAAGGTCTGATTACCTTCGTGCAGTTTGAGCATGGGATAGGGAACACTGCCCCAGATGGCGCCTCCTTCTATCTCAAGGCGTCCGAAACCGACGGCGGTGGAGGGTACTTTCCACGAGATGTTGGCCGTGGCTTTGAGGAAGGAAAAATCGTCCTCGGTGATTCCCTTGATACCGGTAGTAAGGCTGACATCCAGCACCGGATACTTGGTAAAGAGGTAGCTCTTGACAAAGAAGTTGCGGTTTACGCGCTCATCAAAGGAGAAACGGCAGCCCACACGGAGGGAATTCATGGAGAAGCTATCCTGCACCAGGCCGTCCGAACTCCGGATAAAACGGACACGCTCGTTGCTCGGGTCCGGTCCGTTGTAACTGTAAACGCGCTGCGTACGCAGTTGGATGGAGGCATTGGCCCAGTTGGCGAACTCGTGTTCGTAATTGACGTCGATGTAGCGCACCATGCTCAGCTTTTTGCTTTGCGCACGTGCAAGGAAGGACGAGAAGATGTTCTGAGCTGTAAATACATAACCGCCGCCGAACTGTACGTAGTCATATTTGGCGTCGAAAGTGAGCTTTCTGGTTTTCTCGCGTCCCAGCATCCATTCCACCGTGACATTCCCTTTGGGCCGAAGGTCTTTGAAGCCGAAGGCAATATAGCCGCCCAGGCGCACCTTGGTGGAGAACTCCTTCAGGGTACGGCCGCCCAGCTGCATCCGGAAGCCTTCCATGTCGTTGTACGCGAAGGTCTGCGCCCATCGGCCAAACTCCACCTTCCAGGGCTTGACTTCATAGTAATTGTTGACAAGGGTGCGCGTGATGCCGTACGTCCACTTGTACACAGAGGTGTTCTGAATCTCTTCCACCATCTGGTAGATGCCTTTTTCCCGTTCCGACAGTTCGTACGGGCGTACATCGGCCCAGAAGCTTTCATCGCCCACCTCTACGTTGCGCATGACGACGGCCTCGGAGGAACTGAGGGCGTCCGGGTCCTTGACGGGCTCAAAAACGGGGTCCTCGTAAACGATGTGCCGGTTTCCCAGGAAGGAAAGGATACGGGATGCGTCGTTGGACGTGATGGCAAAGTCGATGAACAGGCGCTCTTCGCCATAGAACCAGCGTCCGTTGGGCAGGCGGCGGTTCTGCAGCTCCACATTGATGTGCCGGATCCAGTTTACATTGGACTCCCCGGACAGGGCGGCATGTACGCTGCGGATGCCGAAGTCTTCCGCATCGATCTGCATTTCGCCGTCCAGGGTGGGCGAGGTGACCAGTTTCTTGGGATGGAAGCGCAGGACGTAGGTTTTGCGGCCTTCTACCTGGAGGCTGTCCACCAGGAAGTAGTTGTAGAAGATGTGAGAGCTTGCCGCCGCCGGGTTGGGAATAACCAGGTTGAAGACGCCGATGCTGTTCTTGTAGAAATTGGTCTTCAGGAGGTACGAGCCCGTGAACTGGCGCAGGGCATTGTCGTCTTCCATACCGGAGATACGGCTTGCGCGCATGACTTCCCGGTTGAAGGAAGGATCCTGGGAGTGATATACGTCGGAGAGGTTCTCCGAGATAAGGGCTGGAATATAGGAACGGCCCGTGATGGCGGAAGTGTCCGTATATTCCCGTACAAAGCCGATGTTCCGGTCCAGGGCGCGGAAGCGCATGAGTTCTTCCAGGTTCTGGACATCGAACTCGATTTTGGAATACAGGCGGGCGTTCCAGTCCGGTGCGTTGTCCGGGTCGTTGACGGACAGGCTGTTATCCAGTTTACGGAGGATGCTCTTGATGTATCGGTTGTCCGGCTTTACCAGCGCTGCATTCAGTTGTTTGGGGTCCTGATGCAGGCGGAAGTTGATTTCCTTGAAGGAACCCTTGCTTACGGGATACGAAAGGCTTTCATAGCCGATGAGCGATGCCGTAAGCACTTTGGCGTCTTCCGAGCGGGTTTCCAGGGAATACTTTCCGTCCAGGTCCGTGGAGATGCCGATGGTGGTGCCATCGAAATAAACGCTGACAAAAGGAAGGGGTTCGCCGGTATCGAAGTCACGTACGGTCCCGCGCACACGCGTAGTTTGAGCGGCGGCAAAAACCACCGCTCCCATCAGCATGAGGGAGAGCCATACCTTTTTAAACATTCTTCAAAATTACGGCAATTTTCTCAATTGTACAAGAGAGAGAGGATGAATAGCACCCATTTAGCAGGTAAAACGCGTACCAGGAAGCCCACCAGCTTGTAATCCAGGCGGGGAATTACCCGAACGGCCATGTGGGAACGCGTAAGTTGCTTAAGGATAGCTTTTCCGATAACCTCCGGCGCCATGCCGCCCAGCTCGTCGTGCTCAATCTTTTTCAGGTTGCGCTCCATGCCGGCTTTGTACGGGGATGCCGGGTCCGTTGCGGCCTGGTTCAGTTTGCGGGCGGCCGTGAAGCCGGTGGCAACGTCTCCGGGAAGGATGCAGCAGCACTCGATGCCTGTGCCGCGGAGTTCCATGGACAGGGACTGGGAGAGGGACAGCAGCGCCGCCTTGGCCGACGAATAGAAGCCCTGATAGGGGAGCTGGAGCACGGCCATGACGGAGCTCACGGTGATAATGCGGCCAAACTGCTGCTTGCGGAACACCGGCAGGCAGGTCTGGATGGTTTTAAACGAACCAAAGTACGTGGTCTCAAACTGGGAACGGGCCTCGGCCTCCAGGGTGCCTTCCACGGGCCCGTAGATGCCGTTGCCGGCATTGCACACCACGGCGTCCAGGCGGCCTTCCTTTTGGACGATCTCCTGCACGCAGGCCTGGAGTCCTTCTGCATCGTTCACATCCAGTTTGATGGGTACAATCCCTTCCTGGGGACGGTCAATTGTGCCGCGGCGGCTGCCGCAATAGACTTTCATGCCGGCCGAGGCCAGCAGGTGGGCGGTTGCGGCCCCAATGCCGCTGCTGCCGCCGGTAAGCAGTACTACGCTTACTTCCATAGGGTGGATCGTTTTATAAAGTGTTCGGGTAGGGGCATATCATACACGCTTTTGCGGAGGAAAGTGCCGAATTCTTCATCGGGAAGGGCCTCCTGCTGCTCCACGCTGATGGTCTGGCCAATGCCCAGGCGGGGGGACGTGCCCTTTTTGTTGGCGACTTCGTGGAACAGGCGTACAAAGCGGAGTCGATAGTCAATGAGTCCCAGTCCATAATAGAACCAGGAGTTATGGTCAAAAAAGCGGATGGGTACCACGGGGACCTTCGCTTTTCGGATGAGCTTGATGGCTGCTTCCTGCCAGGGACGTTCCTGCAGCGTCCAGCCTTCACGGGGCTTGAGGTCTGCCACGGCACCGGACGGAAAGAGCGACAGGGGCTCACCATCCCGCAGTTGCTGCAGGGCGCTTTTTACGCCGCCAATGCTGGTAGAAGTGGTTTCCCGTTTGCCCACGGTGGGATTCACGGCAATGAAATTGGGCTTCAGCCCCCAGATGGGTATGAGCATCTGGTTCACCATGACTTTCATTTTGGGACGTACGTGGCCCACGATATCTACCAGGCAAATGCCGTCTATGTGGCCGTACACGTGATTGGAGATGGTGATGAAGGGCCCTTTGGGAAAGTCCAGCCGCTCGGGATTGCCAATAAGGAATTCCAGCTCCATCTGGTCCAGGATGCCTTTGGCGAAGTCCGGTCCGGGGGCAATCCCTTGCCGTTCCACGGCCTCGTGAATTTGGTTGACATGGTGGATGCCGGAAAGGTACATGCAGGGCTTATACAACAGCTTTCCCCATTTCCCTCTTAAGAAGGGAAACAGGTCTGCAGCAACTTCCGGTGTGAAAATCATGGCTTATTCTTCCTTCTTTTTGGGAGGATCCAGCCTGGAGAAGTATTTGGCATCCCGGAAGAAGCCCACCAAGTAGAAAACAAAAAGGAGAATGGAAATGGCCACGGCAATGTAGTCGAACAGGCCCACCATGAACTCGTTATGGAAAATGGTGACGGGCTGTTTCCACTCCGTGAGCCAGGGAATATAGCAGAAGGCAATGTTTACCAGGACCAGGATAATCCGGAACTCGGTGGGGCCCAGGCCGCCGTAGGTCAGGCGCATTTCCCCTTTGAGGTGGCAGTTGATGTAAACGAAGATGCTGAGCATGAAATAGCCCACCAGGGCCAGCATGGCAAAGCTCATGTTCACCAAAGGGCTGCAGCCCACGCCTATGAACATGATGGTCTCGTTGATGACATCTACGTTATGGTCGATATAAAAACCATAGATTTTGCGCTGGGTGTTGCGGACGCGGGCGAGGGAACCGTCCAGGGAGTCTCCGAACCAGTTGATCAGCAGACCCAGGTTGGCCAGCCACAACCAGTTGAGATTCAAATTGGAAAGGGCGTAACCGGCAGCGACGACACAGGCCCCGATAAAGCCTACGAACGTGAGCATGTCGGAGGTGACCCAGGCCGGCATGCGTTCTGCCAGCCAGATTAGTACTTTTCTTTCTGCAGCATTCAGAATAGACGTCTGGATGCGTGCGGCTTGTTTCTTTTCTTCACTCATAGCTTTCTCTTAATAGCATGCAAAATTAGTAATAATTTTGTGTTTGGGAAAATGAATAATTCGTATATTTGTAACTATGTTAGAAAAGTATCTCCGTTTAGCCGTTGTCATCATTATAGCCTCTCTGGGCGTTTATCTTACTGTCACCCATCGGGCCCGCGCCCGGGAACGTGCTGCACGGGAGGCAGAGGAAGCCTGGCTGGCGCTGGGTCTCATCGAGAACCATCCCGTCCGTTCCCGCATTTACGACGTTAACTTCACCCGGGAATTCAACGACATGAATGAAACCCAGCTCAAGTTGGCCCAGGCCATCGGCGTGCCGCCGGTAGCGGACCGTGAGGCGGCTGAGCAACTGAAAACCAAGCTGGTCAAGTTGGAAGATACCGATACCTATGTGGTAGATTCCCTTACGCACTCCATCCCGTACCTCATTCCATCGGCCAAGGAACTGTTGGACCTTATCGGCAAGAATTTTCAAGACTCCCTTGCTTCCAAAGGGCTCAATCCCAATAAGTTGATTGTTACTTCCGTGCTTCGCACAGAGGCGGATGTGGCCAAGCTTCGCCGTTTCAACGTCAATGCGTCGGAGAATTCCACGCACCGGTACGGCACCACCTTCGACCTTTCTTATTGGAACTATGTGAAAATTCCGGAGTATCTGGGCCGTCCCTACGAAGATGTGCCGCAGTCCTATCTGCGTGCTACGTTAAGTCAGGTGCTCAAGGACATACACGACCAGCCCGGAACCTGTTACATCAAGTTCGAGCGCAAGCAAAGCTGCTTCCACATTACGGTCAGAAAGTAGGTTTCCGCAGGCTGAAGCGTTTGAGCATCTGCTTGATGGTGCGCCAGCCAAGGGCCGTGAAGGATTCCACGTGGCGTTTGCTCTTTTCCGGATACAGGTCCTGGAAATTGATGAGGATGCCGGAATCGTAAATATCGCCAAATTCGTCATTGATACCCGTCCCGAAGAAGATCATGCTCGGGGAAAGGTTCATGTAGGTGTTCACCAGCGGGGGAATGGATACACCCATTTTCTGGATTTCTCCCTTCAATACTTTGTACGCGTCTTTGTACTCCAGGCCTTTGAACAACTTGGTGTATCTGCCAGGGTTTTCCACCTTGACTTCCTTGCGGATGTGGATGAGCTTGTGGCCTTCCCCGAAGTACTTTTTCATGAAGACCATAATCATTTCGCGGGCCTCTGTGGGGTATTCGCGATAGATGGTGGCTTTTCCGAAGAAATATTTGATGGTTTTCTTGTAAAGGACGCCGATGGCACCAATGCCGTCGAAGAGGTTGTCCAGGGCATACAGGCTCTTGGAACCGGCTTTGGAACTTTGATATTCAATCGACACAAAACTGCGGCCCAGCTCCAGGGTGTAGGGGAGATAGTCTTCCAGGAACTTCTTGGAGAACTCGAACATGTGCGAGGAGGTGAGGATGGGCTGTCCGTATTTGTCGTAAACGGCTTCGTCGCAGATGCAGAAACGGTATCCGCCGATGATTTCCTCTGCTTCCGGATCCCACAGAACCAGCTGGCGGTATCCGTAGGCGGGGTCCGTGTCGAATTTATCCAGATCCAGCGCTTCGCCGGTGCCGCCGCCGCCCGCACGGAAGGCGATTTCCCGCAAACGGCCGATTTCCCGGAGGACGTTCCTGGACTCGGGGCCCACTACATACAGTTCGTTTCCGGCACGGTTGGTGGTGCGCAGAAGGGTGTCAGGGGTTAATTCAGCCTTCAACAGCGCTTTGTCAACAGGCGGAATAATAGGTTTTTGGCTCATATACACGTAATAGTACAATGCGAAATTATACCAATTTTGCGAGAAATACAAAAAATTGTATCTTTGCGGAACGTATGCAACCTAGAACCAAGAAAGAAATACTCACCAAGTTCTTCATGTTCATGGTCACCAGCAGCGCTGGGACAGTGGTGGACTTGGGCTTGCACTGGTGGCTGGCGACCCATGTGTTCGAAGGCAACTATTGGGGCAGTTTCTGGATAGCGCCCACCGTTTCCTTCGAGGTGGCTGCGTTGGTTAACTTTGTCATTGCATACTTCTTTGTCTGGAAGGAGCGCATCAGCCAGCGTTCCGTACGGTCTTTCTTCCGGCATTTCCTGGCATATAATGCAGCCTCCATCGGCGCCTATCTCATTAAATTCGTGGCCATGCAGGGCCTTCACTTCCTCTTCGTAGCCCTGAACTGGATGCAGGACTGGTCGATGGAGCCCGTGCTGTGCAACCTCCTGGGTCTGTGCTTCTCCGGAGGCTTCAACTTCTTCATGAGCGAGTTTGTTATCTTCGGAAAGCCCAGCAAGAAAAAAAAGCAGGCGTCCGAGGAAGTCCCCGAACGCCCGGAAGATACCGATCAGGAGGCTATTTAAGCACGCCTAATTCTTTTCCAACCTTAATAAAGGCTGCAATGGCTTTGTCCAGATGCGCTTTTTCGTGTGCAGCACTTAACTGTACGCGGATGCGGGCCTGGCCCTTGGGCACCACCGGATAGTAGAATCCCGTGACAAAGATGCCTTCCTCAGCCATCTTGGCGGCGAATTTCTGGGACAGGGGAGCGTCGTACAGCATGACGGCGCAAATGGCGCTCTGGGTGGGCTTGATGTCGAAGCCGGCGGCCAGCATCTTGTCGCGGAAGTAGTTCACGTTCTCCTGCAGTTTGTCGTGCAGGGCGTTGCTTTCTTTCAGGATGCGGAAGGTTTCCAGTGCCGCGCCGGCCACCATGGGCGGAATGGAGTTGGAGAACAGGTACGGACGGCTGCGCTGACGGAGCATGTCGATAATTTCCTTGCGGCCGGTGGTGAACCCGCCTACGGCGCCGCCGAAGGCCTTGCCCAGGGTGCCGGTAAAGATATCGATGCGGCCATAGCAGTTAAACTGCTCCGCCACGCCATGGCCGGTAGGGCCCACCACGCCTGCGCTGTGGCTCTCGTCCACCATGACCAGGGCGTCATATTGCTCTGCCAGGGCGCAGATCTTGTCCATCGGAGCCACGTTGCCGTCCATGGAGAAGACACCGTCCGTGACGATAATGCGGAATCGGCACGCCTGGGCCTCTTTGAGCTTTTCTTCCAGGTCTGCCATGTCTGCGTTGGCATAACGGAAGCGCTGGGCCTTGCACAGACGCACGCCGTCGATGATGGATGCGTGGTTCAGGGAGTCCGAGATGATGGCGTCCTCCGCGCTGAGCAGGGGCTCAAACACACCGCCATTGGCGTCGAAGCAGGCGGCATACAGGATGGCGTCCTCCGTGTGGAAGTAGTCTGCAATGGCTTTTTCCAGCTCCTTGTGGATGTCCTGGGTGCCGCAGATGAAGCGGACGGAGGACATGCCGTAGCCACGGTTGTCCATGGCCTTTTTGGCAGCGGCGATCAGGCGGGGATTGTCCGCCAGGCCAAGATAGTTGTTTGCACAGAAGTTTAGGGCTTTGCTGCCATCCTGGAGGGTGATTTCTGCACTTTGCGGGCTGGCGATATTCCGCTCTTTTTTGTACAGTCCGGCCTCTTCGATGGCTTTTAGTTCATTTTGGAGATATGCTTGGAATTTTCCGTACATGATATAGGTGTTATTAATGGTTTCTGCTTTCAAATTTAGCGTTTTTATCTTGAATATGTACATAAAAAATTATAAATTTGCGTTGCTAAACTAAGAACTGTTATGAAGAATATCCTGGTGGTGGGTTCTACCGGCCAAATTGGCTCGGAATTGACGATGAAACTGAGGCGTGAAATCCCTCAGAGCACGGTTGTTGCGGGTTATATTCCCGGCGCGGAGCCCAAAGGGGAGTTGCTTGAGAGCGGCCCGTCAGCCATTGCGGACGTGCGTGATGCTGCCGGCCTGGCGGAAATCGTCACCCGTTATAAGATAGACACCATTTATAATCTGGCGGCACTGCTTTCGGCCGTTGCGGAACGCAAGCCCCTGCTGGCCTGGGATATTCAGATGAACGGCTTGCTCAATATCCTGGAAATTGCCCGTGAAAAGGGCGTGGCGGTGTTTACGCCTTCTTCCATCGGCTCTTTTGGTCCGGAAACGCCGCATGTGGGCACGCCGCAGGATACCATCCAGCGTCCCCGTTCCATGTATGGCGTCACCAAGGTGGCCACGGAGCTCCTGAGCGATTATTATTTCCATAAATATGGGGTGGATACCCGTTCGGTCCGTTTCCCGGGCCTTATCTCTTACACCACGCTGCCGGGTGGCGGCACCACGGACTACGCCGTGGAGGTGTATTATAGCGCCGTAAAAGGGGAGGAGTTCACCTGTCCTATTGCTCCGGGCACTTATATGGATATGATGTACATGCCGGATGCCCTGCATGCCGCCATGATGCTCATGGAAGCGGATCCTTCCCGCCTCAAACACCGCAATTCCTTCAACATTGCCTCCATGAGCTTTGAGCCGGAGCAGATCTTTGCCAAAATCCGGGAATATATTCCGTCGTTGCAGGTGCGCTATGAGGTGGACCCGGTTCGCCAGGCCATTGCCACCTCCTGGCCGGACAGCATGGATGACAGCTGCGCCCGTGAAGAATGGGATTGGAAACCGACGTTCGATATGGACAGTATGACGGTGGATATGATTAAGAATCTGCGACTTAAACTGGGCATCCAGTAGGTGTCCGTGACCGGGCACGGAAAGTTGAAAGTAAAAGATAGGGTAGCGCTTACGATTTGTAAGCGCTATTTTTTATTTTGCTTACAATCTGTAAGTATGCGCGAGTGCTTAAGCCCTTTTGAAAAAGTCAAAAACGCATCTGACATACCCGTGGTGGCTTATTAAATTATTTACAAAACCATGGACCAAATTTTGCTTTAAATTTAAGTAACTATAAATCAACGAGTTAGTATATTAAGTAAAAAAATTGTAAAAAATCTTTTGAAAAAATTTGCAAATCCCAAAAAATGCCGTACCTTTGTATCCGGAATGAGGAAGCAAGGTTCTCTTGACGGAATCATTCTATTGGTTATTAGTTTTAGTGTTATTAATTATGTGGTTAGTAAGAGCGTCCGCCTGAGACAGGCCGACACTCTTTTTTTTTTATGCCTTTTGGCAAAAAAAAAGAGTGTCAATCCCGTTCCACTCCTGATTCTCGCTCACCTCGTCCTCATTTTAGGCTGTTTTTAAGGATGAAACCCGCTTTGGGGCCCTCTCGTCCTTGTTTTTGCGTGTTTTTAAGGATGAGGTTGGTATTCCTTCTGTTGTCCTGAAGGTCCAAGGCGTGGACCTTCGCGCAAAAAAATGCCGGGAAAAGTGTATTGAAGGTCCATGTGGTGGACCTTCGCGCAAGGAGATTTCCGGTCGGGACCGGGATGAGGAAGGGCAAGCCAGGAAGGAGATCCCGGATCAAGTCCGGGATGAGGGGGAAAGGGCAAGCCAGGAAGGAGATCCCGGATCAAGTCCGGGATGAGGGGGAAAGGGCAAGTACGGGATGAGGAGGCGGTGCATGACAAAAAAAGAGGTTAACTCAGAAGAGAGTCAACCTCATTGGGGAGGTGCCAAGCGGAATCGAACCGCTGTAGCAGGTTTTGCAGACCTGTGCCTAACCGCTCGGCCATAGCACCAGAAAGGATTGCAAAGATAGTATCTTTTTCAGAATTCGCAAAATTTATTTTTTCTTGCCGGAGCGGCGACGGGCAAGGGAATCGGCCACACGCTTGAGGGAGTCGGCCTGGTGCTGCAGCGCCAGATTGCGGGTATGGAGGGAATCGTTCATGGCGATAACCCCTTCCATGCGGCCTTCCAGCGACTTCAGGCGGGCTTCGAAACTGCCGATTTGTTCATCGTTCTCGTCCAGTTCCGCTTCCGTGCGGGCATAGACCTCGTTGATGAGGTTGTCCATGTCCCTCTGGCTCATGCCCAGCGAATGCTCCGTAATGGTAATGGTTTTTTCCTTGATCTTATGTTTGGCAGCCCGTTCCAGGAAGGCCGTGCGGGCCTCCTCCGTGAGCGGTTCTCCGGCCAGGGAGAACTCTGCCGTACGGCCCTTAACTGTAAAATCGTACACGTACGTGTGCGGGCCCACGAAGCGGCTTTCATCCATCATCATCCGCACGTTGCGCTCGTAATTGTTGTCGCCGATAAGCTCGAAAGCCGTCCCGATGCTGGGAATAAGCACAACAGCCAGCACGACCGAGATGATATTGCGGCGGCGTTTGGCGCTGGCTACATCCAGGCCGGCCACCTTCTCGAAATGCAGGTACTTGACCATCAGGTAAGTAGCCAGTGCAATGAAAACGCTGTTGATGATGAACAGGTACAGCGCGCCAAAGAAGAAATGCAGCTGCCAGTGCGCCAGACCATAACCGGCGGTGCACAGCGGCGGCATGAGCGCCGTGGCAATGGCAACGCCCGAAAGCACGGTCCCGCGCTCCTTGCGGCTATTCTCCAGAATCCCGGCCAGACCGCCGAACAGGGCAATAAGAACGTCGTAAATGGTAGGGCTTGTGCGTGCCTCCAGCTCCGTAGGATTCACCAGCGCCAGGGGAGACATAAGGAAAAAGAGGGTCGATGCCACCAGGGAGATTATCACCATGATGAGCAGGTTCCTTCCGGCCGCTTTGAGCAGGTCCAAGTCATTGGTTCCCAGCGCCAAACCGGCGCCGATGATAGGACCCATGAGCGGGGAGATGAGCATGGCGCCGATAATCACCGCCGTGGAGTTCACGTTCAGGCCTACGGAGGCGATGATGATGGAAAAGGCGAGAATCCAGACATTGGTGCCCCGGAACCAGATATTGCTTTTGATGCGCTGGGCGGCTCCGGCCGTGTCTAAGTCTTCGTAGATGAAAATGTGCCGTTGGATAAAGCGGCGTATGCGTTGCATCAGCTTCATAATCGACCAAAATTTTCCAAAGATACGCATTTTATTTTTATCTTTGTAATTCAATCGAAACGGATAAGATGGATATGAAAGAAATTGCACGCGACATTTTTTACATCGGTACAGATGACCTCACGCTGGATTTATTTGAAAGCCAGTACGTTGTTCCGGAAGGCATGGCCTACAATTCGTACCTGATCAAGGACGATAAGATTGCCATCCTGGACACGGCCGACGCCCGCAAGGAAGAGGACTGGTTTAAGAATCTGGAAGAGGCCCTGCAAGGCCGCCAGCCGGACTATCTGGTGGTGCACCACATGGAGCCGGACCACTCCGCGCTTATCGGCCTGCTTGCAGAGAAATATCCTGATATCCAAATTGTTGCAGGTGCCATGGCCCTTAAGTTCCTGGGCCAGTTCCAGCCTGGAAAAAACTTCCACACGCTGGCCGTGAAGGAAGGCGATACACTGAATCTGGGCACCCGCAGCCTGCAATTCTTCGCCGCACCCATGGTGCACTGGCCGGAAGTAATGGTAAGCTATGATTCCACTGCCAAAATCCTCTTCTCGGCCGATGCCTTCGGCAAGTTCGGCGCATTGGAAAAATGCGGTTTCTGGGGCGATGAGGACGATGACTGGGCCTGCGAAGGCCGCCGCTATTATTTCAACATCTGCGGCAAATACGGCCCTCAGGTGCAGGCGCTGCTGAAAAAGGTCGCCGGCCTCTCCATCGACAAGATAGCCCCGCTGCACGGCCCTGTCCTGCGCGAAAACCTGGCCTATTACCTTGATTTATACAATACCTGGAGCAGTTACGGCGTGGAAACGCCCGGCGTTTTTGTGGCCTACGCCTCCATCCATGGCGGTACGGCGGCCGTCGCGCTCAAACTGGCCGACATGCTCCGCGAAAAAGGCTGCCCCAAGGTGGCCGTGTGCGACCTAACAAGGGATGACCGCGCAGAAGCCGTGGAAGATGCCTTCCGTTACGGGACGATGGTGCTTGCCGCCGCCTCGTACGATGCCGGCCTGTTCACGCCTGCATACGACTTCCTGCACAGCCTGCAGGTAAAAGGCTGGCAGAAGCGCCGCGTCGCCCTCATCGAGAATGGTTCCTGGGCCCCCAGTGCCGGCCGCGTCATGAAAGAAATGTTCGCCTCCATGAAAGACGTGGAGCAGGTAGGGGAGCTGGTGAGCATCCGCAGCCGCTTCAAGCCGGAGGATCAGGCAGCCCTGGAAGCCCTTGCAAACGCTATTTTGGCATGATAATCAGAAGTAAAGCCCCGCTTCGCCTGGGTCTCGCCGGCGGCGGAAGCGACGTGTCTCCGTACAGCGACCTGTATGGAGGCAACGTTCTGAATGCCACCATCAACCTGGCGGCGTATTGTACCATCGAACCGCTAAAACTTCCCCTTGTCCGCGTGAATGCGGCCGATGCCGGTGTGCTGTGCGAAGTGCCTCTGGGCACCGGCCCGCTCTCCTCGGGCGCTATCCTGGTGGATGGTGTGTACAACCGTGTAGTGCGGGATTTCGGCCCTGTACCGGCGCCGGGCTTTGCCATTACGACCTATAACGATGCCCCTGCCGGTTCCGGCCTGGGCACCTCGTCCACCATGGTGGTGTGCATTCTCAAATGCTTTGCCGAATGGATGGATATCCCCCTGGGAGACTACGAACTGGCCCGTCTGGCGTATGAGATCGAGCGCAAGGATTTGCTGCTCGCCGGCGGCAAACAGGACCAGTACGCTGCCGCTTTCGGCGGATTCAACTTTATGGAATTCCTGCCCAGCGACCTGGTCATCGTGAACCCGCTTCGCGTAAAAGACTGGATTGTGCAGGAACTGGAAGCCTCTCTGCTGCTGTACTTTACGGGCCGGAGCAGGGAAGGCGCCGCCATTATCGAAAAGCAGCAGCAGGCCACCCGGCGTGGCGATGTAACGGCTGTGGAAGCCATGCACCGCATCAAACAGAGCGCGGTGGACATGAAACTGGCGCTGTTACAGGGCGATATGGACACGTTCGCGCGCATCATAGGCTCAGCCTGGGAGGACAAGAAGAAGATGGCCGATACCATCACCAATCCCCAAATCCAGCAGGCCTTTGACGTGGCCTTGGCAGCCGGAGCCATCTCCGGCAAAGTGTCCGGAGCCGGCGGTGGGGGATTCATCATGCTCATGGTGCCGCCGCAAAAGCGGGTGGCCGTCCGTGAGGCTTTGCGTACCCTGCCCGGGCAGGTGGTCCCGTTCCAGTTTACCCAAACCGGCGCCGTAGCATGGAAGTTATAATCCTCTGCGGCGGTCAGGGCACCCGGCTCCGTTCCGTGGTGCAGGACATTCCTAAGTGTCTGGCCCCTGTGGCCGGGCGTCCTTTCCTGGGATATATGCTGGACTATTTGAGCACGTATCCTATTGACCACGTGGTATTTTCCGTTGGTTACTTAAAGGAACAGGTTATATCCTTTGTGCAGTTGCACACCTGGCCTTTCCGCTACGATTTTGCTGAAGAAGACACCCCGCTCGGAACCGGTGGCGGCATCCGCCTGGCACTGGAAAAATGCCATGGCGACAAAGTCTTTGTCCTCAATGGGGACACCTTTTTCCCGCTGGCGCTGGACGCCATGCCTTTCGCCGGTCCTGTTACCGTCTCCCTCAAGCCCATGAAAGCCTTTAGCCGCTATGGTGCGGTCACTGTCATACCGAGCGAAGCGAGTGTATCTCATACCATTACTGCCTTCAAGGAAAAAGCGTACTGCGAGGAAGGCCTCATCAACGCCGGGGTCTATGCCATCGACCGCAGCCGATTGCACCTGGAGGCGCTGCCGGAGCGTTTTTCCTTCGAAAAAGAGGTGCTGGAGCCCATGGCGGCCGCCGGTACGCTCAAAGGCTGGCCCACGGATAACTATTTCATCGACATCGGCATTCCCGAGGACTACGACAAAGCCCAGTGGGAGATTCCCGCGTGGTTTGCCGTGCAAAAAGCATCGGCACAGGTACTTGCCAGCGATGCGGAGGCCTTGTTCCTGGACCGCGACGGCGTTCTCAATCGCCATCTGGAGGGCACGTATGTAAAGAATTGGGCCGATTGGGAATGGATGCCGGGCATCCTTCAGGCCCTGCCGCTATGGGCCGCGAAGTTCAAGTATATCGTCCTGATAACCAACCAGCGGGGCGTAGGGAAGGGAGAGATGACCGATGCCGACCTGGCGCGTATTCATGCGCGCATGATGCAGGAACTGCTGGAAGCGGGCGGCAGAATCGACCTTGTACTTACTTGTACGGCCGTTTCTGACGATGATCCGCGCCGGAAACCCCATCCGGGCATGTTCCGTGAAGCTTGTATGTTGCTACCGTCCCTGGATCCGCAGCGCTGCGTGATGCTGGGGGACAGTGACTCGGACGAGGCTTTTGCCCGCAACTGCCCAATGGCGTTTATTCGTCTTCTTCCGGAAGCAGTTTCTTAGGATTCTTAGGCACGCCCAATTTCAGGAGCTGACGCGCACTGGTGAGGATGGAATTGCCTGACTCACTGATTTTTGCGCTCACTTTGTCATATTCGTCCTGGGCGGCTTTGAGTTTTTCGCCCATGGTGGCGTGGGCCTTGGCAAAATCATACACGCGGTCCACCATGGTCTGGGCGGCCTTGATAATCTTTTCCTGGTTGCGGGCCTGGTCGTAATTGGTCCAGGCGATGCGGATCATGCGCAGGAAAGGCATCAGGGTTTCTTCCGTGGTAATGAGCACCCCTTGCCGGTACGCCTCTGTAAAGATATTGGGCGCCAGCGTTTTGGCCAGTTGCAGCGAACTGTAATTGGGGATGAACATAATCACGTAATCCAGCGTCTTGTAGCCTTCGCGGATGTAATCCTGGTACCGCTTGGTGGAAAGGCTCTTGATTTGGGCGCGGATGGCTTGCAGATTGCGCTGGGCGGCGTCTTCCTTTTGGGCGGCATCGGTGGCTTTGAACCAGTCCGAAAGGGCCTCCATGGAGGTTTTTGCGTCCACAATCACCTCCGTCCGGTCCGGATAGTGAAGGATATAGTCCGGGCGCATGCGCTTGCCGCTGTCTTCGTTCAGGAGGGTATGGCCCATGGCATCGCGGAGGGTCTCCTCCCGGTCAAAATCGCGGCCTTCCTCCATGCCTTCGTTCAGCAGCATATTGTACAGGATGACCTCCCCCCAGGTGCCTGCCATCTTGTTTTGTCCTTTCAGGGCCGATGCCAGATTGTCGGCCTTGGTGCCGATGGATTGCGTTTGGTCCTGCAGGTGCTTGACCGCTTGCTCTACGGCCGTTTTCAGGCTGGCGGTGCCTTCCGTCTGCGCACGTTTTTGCGCGTCGAAACTCTCCTGCATGGCCTTGAGGTCCTTGCCCAGCGGCCCTACAAGTGTCTTGAAGGTCTCTTCCGCCTTGGCGTTCAGGGCATCCTCCCGCTGCTTGAGCAGTTTTTCCGTCTCTGCGCTCATCTGGGCTTTGACGGCCTCCAGCTGCTGGTCGAAAAGGGATTTCTGCATCTGCTGCAGCTCCCGCGCCTGGCGGTTGCGCATAATCAGATAGGTGATGTAAATGGCCGCAGCAATGAGCAGCACGGCCTCAACGGCAATGATAATATAGAGCGTGGTATTCATAGACTTTTGACGATGTTTTGGGCGCAGACATAGCCGGTGCTCCAGGCTGCCTGCAGGTTGAATCCGCCGGTAATGGCGTCGATATCAAGTACTTCGCCGGCAAAGTACAAGCCGGGATGTGTTTTGCTTTCCAGGGTGGACAGGTTGATGTTGGAAAGGGCTACGCCGCCGGCCGTGACAAATTCATCCCGGAATTTGCTTTTGCCCGTTAGAGGATAACTGTCTGCAGTCAGGGTGGCCGTGAGCCGGTTCAGACCCTTGCTGCCCAGTTCTGCCCAGCGGAGGTCTTTGCGGAGCCCGGCGCGCTGCAACA
Organism: uncultured Bacteroidales bacterium; assembly: GCA_946415475.1. GTDB lineage: Bacteria > Bacteroidota > Bacteroidia > Bacteroidales > UBA932 > Cryptobacteroides. The sequence continues at coordinate 82,448 of CAMKSQ010000002.1, read as the reverse complement.
GGTGCTCCCAGAGGCGCTGTTGGACGGGATGCACGCTGGAAAGGAGCTTCTGCGGATTGCCTGCTGCCATTTCCAGAAGTTGTTCCCGCGCATCGTTTTCCTTGGCGTTCAACCAGTTGACGATCACTGTGCCCTTATACTGCTGCTCTGCCAGATGGCGCGCCGCATAGGAGGAAAGTTTGAGGACGGCCGGTCCGCTGAGCCCCCAGTCCGTGATGAGGAGAGGCCCTTCGGCCTTGAAAGAAGTGCCTGCAAGGCCGATGGAGGCGTCCGTGACCAGCCCCATGAGGCTGCGGAGCGCCGGGTCCGGAATGGTGAAGGTGAAAAGGGAGGGGACAGGGGGGACGATTTCCAGGCCCAGGCCCTCCAGGAAGGGCAGGCCTTTGGCCGCCCCGCCCGTGGTAACCACCACGTAGTCAAAGGGCTCCCCATTTATCGTCATGCCCGACCTGATCGGGCATCTCTCTATGCTGCGCACGGGAGTGCGGAGACGGAGCGCTGCGCCTTGCATGCCGCGTTCCAGGCAGTGGACGATGTCCAGGGCCCTTTGCGAGCGCGGAAACCAGCAGTGGTCCGGCTGCAACACCAGCGGAATGCCTTCCGCCTCAAACCAGCGGACGGTATCCTCCTGCGAGAAGGCCTTTAAAGCCCGCTGTAACACGCGTTCTCCCCGCGGATAGGCTTCTCCCAGGGAACGGATGCTCTCGAAGGAATTGGTGAGGTTACAGCGGCCACCGCCCGTAATGGCGAGTTTAGCCATGGCTTTTGGCCCGGCCTCGAACACCGTTACAGCCAGTTCCGGTGCCATTCTCCTTAATTGAACAGCACAAAAACAACCGGCGGCACCGGCTCCTATGATGGCAACGCGTCGCATTCCTTACAAAGATAGCAAAAATCCGTTTAGCGGATGCGGTAAGTGCGAAGTTCTTTCTCCCATACCCGGTGGTTGGGGCATACGGACTCCAGCAGGGCATGGAAACGAGGTCCGTGGTTCATCTCCTTGAGGTGACAGAGCTCGTGCAGCATCACATAGTCCTGGAGCTCTTTGGGGAGGGTTACCAGCCTGAGATTCAGGTTGATATTGCCCCGTACCGAGCAACTGCCCCAGTTGCTCACGTTGTTCTTGATGAACACGCGTGCATACGTGAAACCATGCGCAGCGGCCAGTTCCCGGAGGCGCGGCGGCAGTTCCGCCTTGGCCCGGGCGCGGAGTTCCTCCACCTGAGGCCCGGCAGGAGCCTTCCGGCGAACGCGTCGTTTGGGTTGGAGATAGTAAAAGAGACCCGAAAGGGGATTGAAGAACAGCCTACTCATCGTCCTCGTCCGGGAGTACAATCTGTTTGTACTGCTTCTGGCGTTTGAGCCAGCGGTCCTTGGCATACTGCTGCATGTCCGTGACGGTGTCGTTCTCGTCGATGATTTCCATACCCAGGATGGTCTCAATGATGTCTTCCAGCGTGATGATGCCCTGGAAGCAGCCGTAATCGTCAATGATCAGGGCAATCTGGTCCTTGGTGCGCAGGAGGCTTTCCCAGACGTCGCTCACCGAGGTTTCCTCATGGAAGGCGGCGATTTTGCGCTTGATGCTGCGCAGACGGGTGTCGAATTTATCTTCCGTCAGGTATTCCAGGACATCGTTGCGCATCACATAACCGGTGATGAATTCCGGCGAGTCCGAATAGACGGGGATGCGGGAGTTGTGGGAGAGTTCCTGCTGTTTGTAGAACTGCCGCAGCGTCATGTTTTCCGAGGCAATGTTGGCCACGATGCGCGGGGTCATGACTTCATAGGCCTTGATATCGTCCAGCTTGATAATGTTCTGGATGACTTTGTTTTCGCTGTTGTCCAGCACGCCTTCTTCCTCGCCGATATTGGCCATGGCGCTCACTTCCTCACGCGAGATGGCGGTATCCGGTTCCTCGTCCGAGATGCTGTTGTGCAGTTTTTCGATAATCCAGACGATGGGGTACAGCAGATACACCAGGAATTGCATGATTTTGGCCAGCCACAGCAGGCTTTTCCAATGGGAGGTGCCGATGCTCTTGGGAACGATTTCCGAGAACACCAGGATGAGGAGGGTCATGATGGCGCTGATGATACCGAACCAATGTTCTCCCGAAAGGAGGGTGGCCTGGTGACCCACCGCCGCTGCACCCAGCGTGTTGGCGATGGTATTGAGCGACAGGATGGCGCTGAGGGGACGGTCCGGATCCTGTTTCATGTGTGCGAACAGGGCCGCGTTCCGGTCTCCTTCGTCCTGCTTCATGGTGATGTAGGAGATGGGGGTGGACATCAGTACCGACTCCAGCAACGAGCACAAAAAGGAGATGCCCATTGTAAGAAGAAGGTAAAAAATTAACAGCGCCATATATAACGTTCAATATAACACGCAAATTTACGGAAATTTTCCGTATTTTTGCATATTATGAAAGAAGAACAGATATTAATCCGCATTTCCGGCGAGGACCGCATCGGTCTCACAGCCTCCATCATGGCCATCCTGGCCAAGTACGACGCCCAAATCCTGGACTTTGGCCAGGCCGTCATCCACAATACCCTGTCCATGGGTATCCTCATCCGTATCGATGAAGCCCATTCCGGGCAGGTGATGAAAGAACTCCTGTTCAAAATCACCGAACTGGGCAGCATCAGCATTGGCTTCGCTCCCATTTCGGACGATGATTATGAGGCCTGGGCCGGCCGGCAGGGCCGCAACCGCTATATCCTCACCATCATCGGCAGGAGCCTCAGCGCCGCGCAAATCCAGGCCGCGGCCGATGTAATCAGCCGGTATGGCCTCAATATCGACGCCATCAAGCGCCTGACGGGCCGTATGAGCATCAAGCATCCGGAAAAGAACGTGCGTGCCTGCGTGGAATTCTCGCTCCGCGGCTTCCTTTCGGCCGATGACAAAAAGGCCCTGCAGAATGACCTGATGAACATGGGCACGGAAGCCGGCATGGACTTCTCTTTCCAGAAGGACGATATGTACCGCCGCATGCGCCGCCTTATTTGCTTCGATATGGACTCTACGCTCATCCAGGCGGAGTGCATCGACGAGCTGGCCCGCCGCCATGGCGTGTACGACCAGGTGGCCGCCATCACCGAACGCGCCATGCGGGGCGAAATCGACTTCAAGGAAAGCTTTACCGAGCGCGTTGCTCTGCTCAAGGGCTTGGATATCAGTGTTATGCGTGACATAGCCGAGCACTTGCCCATTACGGAAGGCACAGACCGCCTCATGAGCGTCCTCAAGACCTGTGGCTACAAGATCGCCATCCTCAGCGGCGGATTCACCTTCTTCGGCGAGTATCTGCAGCGCAAATATGGGATCGACTATGTCTATGCCAACGAGCTGGAAGTGGGCGAGGACGGCAAACTGACCGGCCGTTATGTGGGTGAGGTGGTGGATGGCCGCCGCAAGGCAGACCTGCTCAAACTGATTGCCCAGACCGAGCATGTGAACATCGCCCAGACCATTGCCGTGGGCGACGGTGCCAACGACCTTCCCATGCTCAACGAGGCCGGTTTGGGCATTGCCTTCCATGCCAAGCCGCGTGTAAAGGCCAATGCCCGCCAGAGCATCAGCACCATCGGCCTGGACGGCGTGCTGTATTTCATCGGGTTTAAGGATTCCCATCTGGGAGAACAAGGTCAATTATGAGAAAGAAAAGACTAATAGCAGCCCTGTGCGCCCTCCTGGTGGTACTTCCGCTGGGGGCGGTGTTTCAGGAGGCCAACCTGAAACATACGCTCACGGTGCTGCTGATGGAACTCAAGGAAACCTACGCCAACCTCATCCGCATCAGCGGAACGGCGGAAAAACGCATCCAGGAGCAGCATGAGAAATTGGCAACGCTGGTGGATGAGTGCAACGAGCTCTCCATCATGCTGTATTCGCAGGCGTCGGAGAACACGTTCGACCTCACGTTTGCCCTCAACGAGATTACCAAGCAGTACGAGCAGTTCAAAAGCCAGAATACCCCGTATGCGGAAATCAAGTCCGCTTTAACTACGGAGATGGACCGCTACAACCGTCTGGTGCTCACCCTGCGGAAAATGCCCCCGGAGCGCACTGCGGAGGAAATTGAGCAAAAGAGGGAAATAGCCGTTGCGCTGGATTCCGCCTCCATGGTCCTGGCACAGGCCGATACCGTGCATACCATGGCGGTGGCAACGCCCGATTTTGTTAAGGATTCGCTGGTGCTGCGTATGGACGATGCCACCATCGCCATGCGCGACAGCTGTCTGTATATGGCGGAACAGATTGTGGCCTATTACTGGGAGCAGCTCCAGCAAATCGACAGGGATAACGAATATTACGTACAGACGGACGAGCTCCTGCGCAGCGCCTACGACTATGCCCAGGAACGCTATTCCTCCGTCCAGGAGAAGCTTTTTGTCGAAGGGCAGGGAAGTTACATCACCACCCTCCAACGCTTCCCGTACCGCTTAAGAAAGGCTATGGCGGATTTGAGAAGCCGCTACAGCCTGCAACTGGATGATTTGGCCGAGAAAGAGGTTACCAGTTCCTGGCGTGGTCCTATCGTGTATTTTTACTCATTCCTGCTGCTGCTCATCCTGGTGTTTGCTACGGCCATCGCCATGCTTATCGTCAATCTGGGGCTTAAGAAAACGAAGTGGTTCGCTTCGGAGTGGTTCCTGCAGCGGAAGGGTATGGTGATTGCACTGTTGGGCGATGTCCTGTTTGGCATTTTCCTGCTGGTGAACGCGCAGTTCACGGACAATACCTTCATCCAGCGCTCGCTGGGCATGATGGGTGAATTTACCTGGCTCATTGCCGCCATCTTCACCTCACTGCTTATCCGTCTGGAACATGACCAGAATGCGGTGACTGTCCGGGCATACCTGCCCACGCTCCTCATGGCCTTCATCGTCATTTACTTCCGGATCATCTTCATTCCCAACAGCGTCATCAACCTGGTATACCCGGCGCTGGTGCTTGTTTTCACGATCTGGCAGTTCTGGATAGCCGCCAAACGGCTCAAGAAAGTGGCACGGGAAGACAAATGGCTGCTGTGGATAGGGGCCGTAGTCATGCTTATCGCCACCCTGATTTCCTGGGCCGGCGTAGTGATGGGCTCCCTGCTGCTTATGATCTGGTGGATGTTCCAGCTGGCCCTGCTGGAGAGCGTGATTGCACTCGGCGAGTTGCTTACGCGCTATCATGAGCGTCACGTCAAAGAGCGCAAGATGCTGTATCGGCAGGCCAATCCTTCGCTGCCGCTGCCGTCCGGTATCGGTGCCTATATCGAGGTGACCTGGCTGTATGATCTCCTGAAACGGACCGTGGTTCCGTCGTTGCTCGTGATTTCCTTCCCGTGCGCGGTGTTCATGGCCTGCAAGGTGTTCAATTTCACTACGGTTGCACAGGAAATCTTCTTTAAACCGTTTATCCACTACGGCGAGGACGGATTCTCGGTATCGCTGCTGAATATCGTCATGGTGGTGTGCCTGTTCTTCCTGTTCCGGTACCTCGTGTATGCTGTCAAGGCTTTCGTCCGCGTCTGGCGGACCAAGGCGGCCCTCCGCAAACTGGGTGACGGCGTTGCTTTCAAGGAGACGGATATCAACTTCAACCTGGCCAATAACATTATTACGCTGCTTGGCTGGGGCCTGTATATCATCATCGTTTTCGTGATGCTCCGCATCCCGGCTTCCGGCCTTACGCTGGTCTCTACGGGCCTTGCAACCGGTATTGGTTTTGCCATGAAGGACGTCCTGAACAACTTCTTCTACGGTGTGCAGCTCATGAGCGGGCGCGTACGCGTGGGGGATATTGTGGAATGTGACGGCACGCGCGGTACTGTGGTGGGCCTGAGCTACCAGAGCACCCAGATCGAGGCCGTGGACGGTTCCATCATCTTCTTTACCAATACGGCCCTGTTCGGCAAGAACTTCAAGAACCTTACCCGCAACAATTACTACCAGCTGGTCACCTTCACGGTGGGGGTTAAGTACGGTACGGATGTAGAAAAGGCCCGGAAAGTGATTCTGGAGGCCCTGCAGCCGCTGCTGGTCAAGGATAAGTACGGCCGCCAGCTGGTGGACCAGAAGAAGGGGATTACGGTGCGCGTGTCCAATTTTGGCGACAGTTCCGTGGATCTGCTTATCCTGCTGTTTACCACGGTAGATACTTATGGTTCCTTCCCGGCTGCTTGCCGTGAGGCCATCTATAACGCCTTCAACGAGAATGGAATCGAGATTCCGTTCCCGCAGCAGGATGTGTATATTAAGGAAGTACCTAAGCAGTAAGTCATTGCCGGCTTGGGCCGACAATCTCCAACAGTTTTTCAAAGAGGCGGGGCTTGCCGTAACGGTCAAGCTCCGTTTCTTGTATCCAGATATAGTCTTCCGGTAACTGAGGCCTTTCTGCAGGCTCCCAGAGGTAGAAATCGGCCAGGATGGTGCGGTGGGTTAACTGGTGCTTGACGCCCTTGCGGAGTAAATACAAAGTGTCTTCGCAAAAATATTTTTCGCAAGGCTTTGCGAAAAACCATTTTTCCGAAGCCGGTGAGATCCCGGCATCGGTCACCAGCGGCTCCCAGAGCCCTTGCCAGATGTCCCCGGCGGGGCGTTTGCGGATGGCGGTTTCTCCGTTAAAACGCACGTATACGTAGCTAAGATGCCGTTCTTGCACCTTGACTGCGGCTTTTTTAACGGGTAGCAGTGCCTGCCGTCCGGTACGGTACGCATGACAGCTGCTCTGCAGGGGGCAGGTGAGGCAGTCCGGTTTCTGCGGCGTACATTGCAGGGCGCCGAAGTCCATCATGCCCTGATTAAAGGCCGATGCCTCCTGGGGCGGCAGCAGGCGCTGTGCCAGGGCGGTGAATTCCTTCTTGGCGGCGGTGGTCCCTACGGGCGTTTCCAGGCCGAAGTAGCGGGCAAGGACCCGGTATACGTTGCCGTCCACCACGGCCGCCGGCAAACCGAAGCAAATGGAACCGATGGCGGCGGCGGTGTAATCTCCCACACCTTTGAGGGACGAAATGCCCTCCAAAGTGGTAGGAAACGCGCCCAGATCGACGATCTGTTTCGCTGCGGCATGCAGGTTCCTGGCGCGGGAATAATAGCCCAGACCCTCCCAGAGGCGCATAACCTCATCTTCGGAGGCTGTGGCCAGGTCCTGAACTGTTGGAAAGCGTGTTAAGAAACGTTTCCAATACTCCATACCCTGCACAATCCGGGTTTGCTGGAGGATAATCTCGCTGAGCCATACGGCATACGGGTCCTGCGTACGGCGCCAGGGAAGGTCCCTGCCGTAACAGGCGTACCAGTCCAGTATGGTTTTGGAAAAAGGATGCATCAGAGGAAGCTTTGCAGCTTTTCATAGACCCGTTGTACGGGGAAGCCCACTACGTTGAAATACGAGCCCTCTATGCGTGTAATGCCCACATGGCCAATCCATTCCTGAATGGCGTAGGCGCCCGCTTTGTCAAAGGGCTTGTACTTGTCTACATAATAGCTGATTTCCGCTTCCGTGAGGGGCTTGAACCACACCTGGGTGGTCACCTCGAAGGTTTCCTCCCGGTGTTTGTCCCGGATGGTTACGGCGGTGGTGACGTGGTGTCCCCGGCCGGAAAGGTCCCGGAGCATGCGGCAGGCATCGGCCCGGTCCTTGGGTTTTCCCAGGATTTCTCCGGGGCGGCCGTTGGCCGGAGGCAGGATGACCATGGTGTCGGCCGTAATCAATATTTCATTGTCCAGCAGGGGACGGTGGAAGCCACGGGATTTTCCTTCCGCCATGAGGCGGGGAACGGCGTCATAGGGGACATCTTCACCGAAGTGTTCCTCGAAGTTATTGCCCGTATCTATCGTAAAATCAAGATCTAAGCCTTTTAGCAATTCCCGCCGTCTGGGGGAGTTGCTGCCCAGGATGATTTGCTTGCCGTTCAGGTCCATGGTCCTTAGAATTTGCGCTTGTATTCACCGGGATTGAACACCCATTTCCCCTGTGCGCGGAGGGTGCCTTCGATGCATTCGCGGAGGCAGCCCCTGCCGCCCGGACGGGTGGATACCCAGTCGGCGATGGCGATGACTTCTTCCACGGCATCCGCGGGGCATACGCCGCAGCCGCATTCCTTCATGACGTCCATATCCGGGACATCGTCCCCGAAATACATGACATCTTCCGGCTGCAAGTTGTAGCGCTCGCAGAACTGGTGGAACTGCTCCCTTTTGTCCCGACAGTGCAGGAACACATCTTCTGGCTTTACGCCGCTGGTAATCATGCGTTTCCGGATGCTTTCCGAGCTGCCGCCGGTAATGACGGCTACGGGGAATCCGTTCATGACAGCCATGCGGATGGCAAAGCCGTCTTTGGCGTCATAGGTGCGCAGGAGGTCACCGTCGCTGTTGCAGAACACGCTGCCGTCCGTAGCGACGCCGTCTATATCAAAGGCAAAGGCCTTGATGCTGAGAATTTTCTCTTTTGTCATTCTGAGCGAAGCGAAGAATCTAGGACTTGCTTCCGCCTCCCAGCGGGCCGAAATCGGCCAGGTTGAACGTACCGCCGCCTTGCTGCGGGCCCTTGCCGCCCAGGTCGATGACGCCGAACTGGGCCTCATACTTGGAAATGTTGTCGAACAGGGCGTTCATCAGGCGTTTGGCGTGTTCCGGAGTCATGATGATCCGGTTGCCGATCTCCGGCTTGGCCAGCCCGGGCAGGGTAGTGGCGAAGTCGATGATGAACTCACTGCGGGAATGCGATATGATGGCCAGGTTAGAGTAAGAGCCTTTGGCAATTTCCGGCTTAAGTTCCAACTGAATCTGATTCTGGGGTTTAGGCTGATTGTTATCCATGGTAAATAGTGCTTTAAACTGTACAAAATTACAAAAAATAATGCTATATTTACAAATCCATAATCAAACAAGCATGAAAGAACGCATCATCTATACCGCCCCCACGGCGCAGCCCATCGTGTTGCAGCCGGAAGGGGCCCTGCTCAACCTGAGCAACTACGGAGACAACAACGCCCCGGGAGAAGGTTTTGGCGGAGGCAATGTTTTGGATAATCCATTGGACTTTTAAACGGCAGGCATCATGAAACACAGCGTACATTCCTTTTTGTGGATGGGGGTGGCTGCCCTGGTCGCCCTGTCCTGTTCCCGTATCCAGGAGGAGCCTGTCCTCCAGCCAGAACCTGCGGCAAACCGCTTCCAAATGCAGGTAAAAGCCGGCGATCCGGCCACCAAAACCGTCATTGATGACCTTGGCGATGCATACGGCATCCTCTGGCAGGCCGGAGACGCCCTGGGTGTATTCGAGGTAGGGAACGGCGTGGTGCAGCCCAAGGCGGAGTCGGAACCGCTTACCGGCCCTGCTGCAACGGCCATCTTCGGTCTGTCGCTGCCCGGCGCGGTGGAGGCCCCGTACGACTACAGCTTTGTGTATCCGTCGGCGGCCCTGACCCAAGTAGGGGAGCAGTACCTTGTTACCCTGCCCGCAGAACAAACCTTCCCGGCCAACAGTTTCGATATTCAGGCCGATGTTTTAGTGGCTGAGCACCAGCACTTTGCAACGGAAAGGCCCACGGAGCTCAACGCCCGTTTCGCCCGCCTGGGCGCCACGGCCCGCATGGTTATCAAGGCCCCTGGCACCGCAGAGCGCATCCAGCGGATTACCTTTTCCACCACCGAGGGAAACCTGCACGGGGCCTACAGTCTGAATCCGGCCACCGGCGAACTCTCAGAAACGTTTGTCAGCGGCGGAAACTCGTTGAAACTCACGCCTGCTCAAGCCACTACCTATAGTGGAGAGATTGTGGTGTGGTTCCGTCTTGGCGCACGGGTCCTGGCCGATAATTTCACCGTAAGCGTCCGCACGGAAACCACTACCTATACCAAAACGGTGGACCTGGCCTCGGCCGGCCGCACGCTGGCATTTGCCGACGGAAAACTCACCAAGTTCAACGTGAACATGGTGGAAGTAGCCGGTGTGGAGAATACGTTTGAAGGTGATTACGCGGAGTTTACGGCGACAGATGCCAAAGATGCTGGCATGACGGGCTCCTATTCCAATTTGGCTTCTTATTCAAAACCGTACGGAGATAAGTGGGGCGGCAACATGACCTATTCTGCTGGCAATATCGGCATGAATAATGGCACCCCCTATATCCAGTTGCCGGTGTTTACAGAGGAACTGGCCTATGTCACTGTGACGCTCGCTACGGGTGTCGACAGTCGTACGCTGTTTTTGAGTGCCACGAATGGTGGTACACTGGATGGAGCCCTTGCTTCTGTTTCCACCTCGGCAGGCGAAACGGTTTATCAGATGGATGTTCGCGATCTGCATATCCACACGGGCTTTTTGCGTGTGAATGGTGGTGGAATAAGCGTTAAAAAAGTTTCCGCAGTCGCAAAAAATGATGCCCGAATCGCTTTGCCTGAACCGACGAATCTTCAGGCGTCGCTGGATGATCATGTGAAGAATACTGTTCACCTGAGCTGGACGGGCGTGGAGGATGCTGCGGCTTATTTGGTCGCCTATACGCCGGAGGGGGGAAGTACATCGTACGTAACCGTTACGGAAGAGAGCGCTGACTTGGAGGCCCTCGAATATAGTAAAAACTACACATATAGCGTTACCTCAGTGGCAAATCCCTATGTCCAGGTTAATTCGGCGGCAATGGCAGGCGCATCCGCCATTGCCACAGGTGCGCAGCCTAGTGGAATGAAAGTGGATGTGATTACCTGGGAACTCACGGGAGTTACTTCGTATACTGCATGGTCCGATAAATCTTGCACGGGAGGGTCAACTGCTGTATATGAGGGCTACTCTACCAAGGGAGCAAATAATACCATCCAAATGAGGGATAGCAATCCAATGGGGCTTTGGACTAAAGCCTCAGGTGGAAATGTGCGTTCGGTTACAATCACGCTGGCTCCGGGAACAAAGACTGTGGATGTATATGCTAAAAAAACGGCTTACGGAAGCGGGCACTTATATGGTTCCAATGAGGAAAAGGGAACAAAGGTTGGTTCTGTGACTTCTTCTTCAGAAGAGGTTGTGAGGCAGAAGATTACTTTTTCTAAAGACTATTCTTATGTGGGAATTCGTTCTAACGATGGTGCCAACTATATCCAGGAGATTCGCATCGAATGGTCAAACTCTTCAATCCCCAATGCGACAGTTACTACAGCGGACGCTACTGATATAAAGGCAGTTAATGCTGTTTTGTCCGGATCTTATTCCGGAGCGACAAATGGCATCCTGGAAGCGGGCTTCTACTGGGACACCAACTATACCGACTTAAACAACCTGGCGCATCCGGAGCAGTTTGTGGTGGCCAAAGACAGTGATGCGGCTACTTCCGGGAACTTCTCCTGCGTTTTACCGTCCTTGTCGGAACAGACTACTTATTACGTAAAGGCCTATGTGGTAGAGTTCGATTCTTCTACGCAGACCTACGTGGAGCACTATGGCGCCATCGTCAACTTTACCACCCTTGCCAAGGCTGCGTTTACTCCGGGCGGTTGGCTGGAAATGCCTTCTTATACCGTTGGGGAGATGGCCGGCACAACGACATCGGCCCTGAATGATTTGTATACCGTGACGCATTATGCGCAGATGGGCGGGAAGAAGGCCCGCAATTACACCATCCTTTATGACCCTGCCATGTATGCCTCCTATTGGGTTGCCTATCCGCTTTGCGCCGACCATTTGGGAAACGGACGTGTTGAGGACTGGAACTATGATCCCATTGTGCCGCAGTCCAAGCAGACGTCGGTGTATAAGGGATATGGTGTGAATGTATCGTCCGATACCTATGCAAGCCAGCATTATGCCCGTGGCCATCAGCTGCCCAATGCCGACCGGAATGGGGTGGATGCCATGATGGCGCAGACGTATTTCTCCACCAATATGACTCCGCAGCTGCAAAATGGCTTCAACGGGGGAGTCTGGGCCAATTTGGAGGATGCTGTCCGTTCGGTTGTTGAACACAACTCCGACACGGTATATGTCGTGACGGGTGCGGCTTTCCGCAAGAAGGGGGGCAACGAGACCATCCAAACCATTACCAATACCCGCGACGGGAAAGTGCTGCCGGTACCGAACTATTATTGGAAGGTGCTGCTGAAGGTGAAGTGGAATGCCGGATCTGTTGCCGGGGCGTCGGCCATTGGTTTCTGGCTGGAGCATCGCGACAACTATCCCAACGGCTCCACCAACTACCTGCCTTATGTGACCTCCGTAGACCAGATTGAGGCTTGGACGGGCTTTGACTTCTTCAGCAACCTTTCTACATCCTTGCAAAGCGGGGCAGAGGCGGCTACCGACTGGGCGTCTTTCAAGGCCTATTAGGCTTTGTTCATAACTGGTTTAAAATCTTCCGCAAAGAGGCTTGTTCCTTTGCGGAAGATTTGTTAACTTTGAACTTTGTAAGCTGAATTTAACAAACAACCTATCATTAATACTATGCACAAAAAACAATTTTACATGGCCCCTGAGGCCGAACCCCTCGTAGTACAAATCGAGGGCGTGATCTGCGAAAGCGGAGAATTCACTATTGGAGGTTTCACCGACGATGGACTTGGTGAAATTACGTTTGATGCTTTGCTGTAACCTTAAACCTGGAATAATTATGAAAAAGACATTATTTACTCTGGGTCTGGCTATTGCAGCAACCCTCACTCTTACCAACTGCGCCAAGCAGGAAGCGATCATCAAAGATGCAGAGCCCGCCAAGCAGGGTGTTCCGTTCGAACTTGTTGCGGGTATTGATACCAAAACAACTGCAGAAAGCCTTTCATCCATAAAATGGGCTGCAAATGATGCAATCGCAGTTTTCCATACTGCAGCCGGCTCTACCTCATATGGTACCAGAGACAAGTTTACCATTGCTGAAGAAGATTTGGCCAGCAATACGTTCAAAGGTACAGTCACAGATGCTTTTGAGGCTAGCAATGACTGGTACGTTTTCTATCCTCATAATGACTATGTTACTCCTGATGGAGTAGGTTATGTTGCCGTTGGAGGTAATATGACCCAGAATTTTACAAAGCCGATGGCCCACCTGGCTGGGAATAGGTTCCCCCTGTATGGAAAGGCAGAGGGCGTTGCAAACGGTACGTCTCCCTCCATTACCATGAATCAGGCCATGAGCGTTGTCAAGGTTCACGTAACCAACGATTCCGGTGCGGCCTTGGATGTTACAAGCGTTTCTTTTGCAACAGAAGATTACGAAATCACCGGCCAATTCAAAATTAATTTTGAAGGAAATACTCCGGTGTTTACTCCCAAGGACGGTAGCACAGGAAAGTCCGTAACTCTCTCTGTGTCAAACACCACCCCCATCGCGGATGGCGCCTCGGCCGATTATTATATCGCTGTAGCTCCTTTCAATGCCGCTGCCGGTAAGAAACTCACCCTTACGGTCAATGACTTGTCCAAGGGCATCACCCTCCCGGCTGCTGTTTCCTTTGTCCCGGGTAAGGTTAAGACGGTGAATTTCTCGTATGATGCTGCCCCGCCCATCTATTCTACGGAATTCAATTATCCAATTGATGGATCATCTTACACAAGTGCAACCCCTATTCAAGGGACAGATTCTGAGGGAACTTCCTGGTATATCACCTATGGCAACTGGAATGGAAGTAACTGTGCACAACTGCGCGTCTATTCTGCTGGTAATTTTGGAGCAATCTATAATGGGTTCGACTGCTCCTATGTTACGAGTGTCAGTTATGACGCCAAAGTGTCCGACACAAATCTCAAATTAAACACCTACTATTCAACTGACAGTGGTACCAACTGGGTTAAGGTCGATAATGAAAAATCATTAACCACCAGTTTTGCCAAGTATAGCTTCGTTGTTAGCTCGACTGGAGAATTCTCGAAAGTCAGAATCAAATTTGAAGTGGCTGGAACAAAACCCACATCAGGTAACTACCAGCTTACTATTGATAACGTTAAGATATACGGCAATGGGGCCGTTTTGGGCGACCCTTCTATAGTTGCCTCTAATGTAACGGACGTTCCTGCAATTGGTGATGTAGATGCTAATTTGACCTATACAATCCATAACTTCACTGGTGCAGACGATGTTGAGGCCGCAGGTGATGGTACCGTAGTCGTAGCATCCGCTGTTTCTGATCATGCTGGCACAGTTACCTACTCTGTGAATCCGAACTATGGAACTTCTGCCAGAAATGGTTCAATCACTCTTTCTTCCGCTAGCCAGGGTGCCAATAAAGTTGTTTCTGTAGCCCAGCGCGGCGAGACATTCAGCGTTTCCGGTTCTACTATTACGATCCTGAAGGACGAAACAACAGCCAGTTTCACTATTACCACGCCCACTTTTGGCTGGACGGCCGTTGCTTCTCCCGCCGATGAAAAGAACCTTACTATTTCCAGCGCCGCTTCCGGTTCCGGAAATGCCTCTGCTCAGACGATCACAGTAAGTTCTACAACAGCTGCTGGTGCCGAAGAACAGACGCTTGGCACTATCGTAATATACCGTAATGGTAACGTGGATGACCCTCAGAAGAAGGTAATTACCATCAAGAAAGCATCTACTGCGGTCGCCAATCCCGTATATACTGCTACATTTGAAGGCTCTAGTGAGCACCGGACCAGTGGAAACAATTCATATACCGAAAATCAATATACAGTATCCTCCGTGGATTGGAACCTTGTTAAAGCTGATTGCGTGACTACCGGTACTCCTCTTGCCGGGTCTGCAAATATTATCTGCCGTGTGAAGGGTAATGCTAATAATGGTTCTGTAACAACCGAAAATGTCCTTTCTGCAAGCAAGACGATAAAGAAAGTAACCTTCTTGTCTAAACTGGGAACAAACGTTACTATGACACTGAAGTATTCTACTAATGGGACGAGTTGGACCACTCTAACCTATGCGAAGGATACAAATGTTGATGAAACTAATGGATATTCAGCCACTGTATCTGATGTGGTGACCTCAGATTTTAGATTGAAGTGGGAGTACGTTACCTCTGACGCTAGCAGTTCAAAGACCAATAGAGACAGTCAGCTTGACAATGTAATTGTATATGGTGAATAATTAGTGTTTTTTTTCTTATCTAATCCGAGGCCCAGGAACTGAGCCTCGGATTTTGAATGTAATTAAACGGTAAGGTACGCATCCGGTAAGCATCCTGGACAAGTACGTAAGTAAGCATTCGATGCTTACGTTTTTGAGCAGCCAGCCTTTGACACATAAAATGCATCAGAGTGCCCTCAATGCCCATCTGACTGCAAAAGGCTGGTTACCTAAAAACCAACCTTTTGCAAAGGTGCTACCAACCATTGACATCTACTTCCGTGCAACTGGCAGAAAGTCGCAGCGACTAGCAGCGAGTAGCATACAACTAAGCGAAAGTGGCAGCAACTTACCGGAACTTCGGAAAAGTTGCTGCCACTTGCATATAACTCCGTGTCATTTATATGTACTTCGTCGGAGGCTTACTTACTTAATCAGTTTCCCCATGCTGTTGATACACTTTCGCTTCTGTTCCAGGTTGGGATGTACGTAGAGGTTGAGGGTGGTGCTGATGTTGGAGTGGCCTAGCAGGACGCTTACGGTTTTGTAGTCGCATTTGCTTTCGATGCACCTTGTGGCAAAGCTGTGGCGTAGCCCGTGGAAGCGCATTTTGGGCAGGCCCAGACGTAGGAGTACCTTATTAAAGTAGTTGCGATAAGTGCGTGGTTCAGTAGGCGTGGGCGCGTTAGTCAGTACATAGTAGTCGCCTTGTGCGTTCTTCTTGAGCGGCCGTAGTAAACCCTGTAGTTCCCGTGTCATAGGTATTTCCCGTTGGGAGTTCCGGGTCTTGGGTTTGTCTATAAGGATGCCGGTAAATCTTTCGTTTTCATCGGCTATATAAATACGCTGGATGGTTTTGTTGACGCGGATTATGCCGGAGGCTACGTCTACGTCATTCCATTGCAGGGCGCAGACTTCGCCGATGCGAAGGCCCGCGGCAAGGCAGATGAGTATTCCCAGGTTCAAGTAGCCTGGGTTTTCTTTTACGTAGTTCATCAGTTTGCGCTGATTGGCCAGTGTCAGTACTTGGACTTCATGGTTTTCCCTTTCCGGAGGGAATACGACGTCTATCTGGCGCTCGGGCAGCAGCCCGTGTTTTGCGCCATACCGGAGTATCATCTTGAGTATGACCAGAATGTCTCTTACGGTCTTTCGGCTTAGGCCATCGGCCAGTTTCCTGTTTACGAATTCCTGGACGTCTTCTTCACTGATATCATCTTTTTCTCCCAATTCCGGCAGCAGATGGCTCCGAATGAGTGTACAGTAGGTTGCATAGGTGGATCTCTTTACATACCGTTTTTTGTCCGCTTCCCATAGCGCAACGACGTCGCTGAAGTTTGTGTTTTGTTCCATAGTCTTAACTGATTAAAACACAAAGATGGGGGAGGGTGCGCGAAATCCCTAAGGTGTCAACTTAAGGATGACTTTTTTGCCACCGAT
Source organism: uncultured Bacteroidales bacterium (assembly GCA_946415475.1). Classification (GTDB taxonomy): domain Bacteria; phylum Bacteroidota; class Bacteroidia; order Bacteroidales; family UBA932; genus Cryptobacteroides. The sequence continues at coordinate 65,985 of CAMKSQ010000002.1, read as the reverse complement.
TCCGCAGCCGATTATTATCAAATCCTTAAATCTATAAATCTATGAACAAAGAAAAACTGACTTACGTCTCACCCGAGACGGAAACCCTCGTGGTACGATTCGAGGGAATGGTATGTACAAGCCCCGGTGCACCTGGTGGGAAAGAAGATCTTATTGATGGTGGTGATTTTTAATTGACAAGGCTATGAAAACATTAAATTACTCCATCTGGGCTATGAGCATAGCCTCTCTTCTCCTTGCATCTTGTGCAAAAGAGCAGGAATTGATTATTGACACTCCGGAGGAAACTCCCGTAGAGATGGTAACGTTCACCTTCAACGCAGAAAAAGCCGGTGATGAAACGAAAACTCAAGCTGTCATCGAGACAGATAAGAACAAGGTGTCCTATGAGTGGATCGACGAAGACGAGGATTATATCACTGTCTATCTCGTTGATGGTACCAAGCTTACCAAGGTTACCTCAACGGCGAGCAGGGTTGACGCCACACACATGACTATCACAGCCACCGTTCCAAAGGCTGCCACTTATACTTTCAGGGCAATCTTAGCTCGCGAGTTATATGCTGCAGGCAAACCCATGGTTAGCAAGTATCAGAGTCCTGAAACAGACAACTTTGACCCCAAAGGAGATATTCTTTTCTCTGACGATAAAGTAATAACAACTGATGGAACATCGGCAAGTGACATGCTTCTTTCATTTAACAGAAAAGTTACTGTCAACAGAATGACCTTGAAGGCCTTGGGCGAAGGAGAACTTGTCAGCAAAGTTGAAATCACTTCCAACAAGGATCTGGTAGGTTATTATGATGGTTCAACTACAACGGCAGTATCTGATAGCAAAACACTTGTATTAACATATAATAACGAGGCGGTCCCCGCTTCCGGAGATTTCCCTGTCTACTTTACCTGCATTCCTAATGATGGGCACACCCTTACGGTGAATGTAACCACCAACGCCAAGACCTACTCTAAGACCTTCGGGGACGGCGGAATCGATTTTAAAGAGGGTAAGTTTTTGGATTTCAGAGTCACTATGCCGGCAGGTATTAGTTTTACCTGGAACCTTGTTAAAAGTACAAGCACAGCGTTAGCTGCAGATGATGTTATAGTTATCGCCAATGATGACGCTGACTATGCTTTAGGATCTCAGAACAGCACGAAATTCCGTAATGCGGTTAGTGTAACCAGCTCTGATGATAAATCTGTCATATCTTCTGTTCCCGCTGGAGTTCAACAAATAACACTTGAAACTGCAACGGGTGGTTGGTATTTACCTGTTGGCACGAAATACCTTTATGCAAACGGAGGAACAAGCAATAATTACCTCAACGAAAATACAAAGGCAAACGCAGGGTCATATGGTATATGGGCAATTTCAGTTGACGCTAATGGTATTGCATCTATTATCTCACAAGGGTCTACTAATGCTGATGCCAGAATTGATATGCGATATAATTATAACAGTGGAACAGACCCTCGTTTTGCATGCTACAAAACATCAAGTACACAGGATGCCGTTAGAGTTTATAGGAAGACCTTAAAGGACGCCACAGTATGGAATTTGAAATCTCTTGCTGTTACGACTGCTCCTACAAAGACTACTTATTCTGCCGGTGAATCTTTTGACGCCACTGGAATGGTTGTAAAAGCCACTTTTGAGGATAATGCAGGAGTAAAAAGCGATCAAGTTGTTACGCTGGATAATTCCGTCCTCACAGTATCGCCCACTGTGCTTAGTGCTGGTGAAACCAAGGTGACCCTGTCATATCTCAATATGACAGTAGATGTTACCGGCTTAACGGTGAACGACATTAATTACGCAAATATCCACGGGAGCACCTTAACTGTATCCGATGGTATGGCTGATGTAACCGTCACTATTAGCAGCAAGAATTATTCTGCGACGAAAGTAGCAAAGAATGGGACTTGTAAAGTTACAGTTCCCGCAGGAGCCACAAAACTATACGTTCATGCTGCCGCGTGGAATGGAAAGACTGTTTCCTTACAGGTTACCCCTAATACTAAAGTTTCGGGTTCTAACTCTGTTTCTCTGACGGCCGACTCTGCTATTCAAGGAACAGGCAGTACATTTAACCTTAATGGCCAGAGCCTGGTAACAACAGACTACTTCAAAACCTTTACTTTAACCGGTGTATCAACCGCAACAGAATTTACTCTTACCTCATCTGGAGAAAGAAGTGTAGTCTGGGGCGTACACGCCGAATAGTTCAAAATACAAGCAATTATAAAAGCCGAGGCCTAATTGAGCCCCGGCTTTTATTTCTTTTAGAATTTAATTCTTCTTGTACAAAGTAGGATGTAAGCATACGATAAAGTACGACGTAAGCACCGATGAAGTACATCTAAGAGTCTTACGTATTGTACCATAGTTTTTTGCAAATAATAAATAGCCGAGGACTCACAAAAAGGCCTCGGCTATTTCATTTAGCAGCAATCTTTTATTCTGGTGTATACAGTATACGGAATTGTACCTGGGTATTATTGGCGTTTGTTACCTGATACCAGAAGTATTTAGCATTAGATGGCAGTTTTGAAGAGCAGTCAAACACGCCATTAAGTGTGGTGCTTGATACTTCATAAGTATTCGTTCCAGTAGCATATGACGCAATAGCCGATGAACTAAATCTTACACCGTAGGTTGCCTTTGCTGCTGCTCCATCATTATAGAATATCTCAAATTTGGTTATTTCACCAGGAGTTGCACACTTATTATTATTGATGTATTTTCCATTCTTACCAATAAGGATTGCCGCATTAGTGCTGAACTTGTTACTTCCAGAAGAGGCCTGTGACTTTGCGCCATCACTGAATGTGACCGTAAAGTTTGTATAATAGGTCTTATCAGAAACCGCTGTGGTTGCTGTTGATGTTAATGTCGAGCCATCAATAATCATGTAGCCCTTTCCTACAGTTGTAGGGTCGGAATTTGACCAACTACCACTTCCTTTAGCATATATATGGAAATAGTAAGACGTTTTTCCCGCCAAAACACTATCTCCGGTTAAACCAGTCTTGCTAAGAGTGGTAGTGCTGCCACTTGCTATATCTCCAGAAGCCTTGGTGTTTCCATCATCCACATCATCCGGATCAGCCTCCGTAGAAAGAACCCAATGATAACCATCTGCATTTGTGACTGCATTCCAAGAAGCATTGAAACTATTTGCTGTCATTGCGGTTATCTTAACATTTGATGGGGCAGATAACGGAGTAGTTCCTCCACTATATGCTTGGAATACATCGATAGAGATAGGTGATAAACCATCACGGCTAACAGAAATAGTGGCCAGATAATAATCTCCAGACTCATTATCGTCATTTGCGGCAATGGAAAGGACATACTCATCCGGGTTTACACCCGCAGCAAAACTTGCTGAAAAGTCAGTATCATTGTCGTTAGTGATGTTGCTGTCCGTAAGAGCAAATGACGATGTGAAAGTTATCGTCTTGGCTGTCTGGTCGTTCCAAGCAATATTAATGTCATCAGTTGAGGAGGCCGTAAATACAGAGGCAGACTGAGAGACAGCTATCTCTGCATCAGCAGTGCCCTCATCTCCTGTGGCACGAACCGTGATTGTGCCATCTTTGGCGTCAAGTGTCTTATTATTAAGAAAAGGTACGGTCATCACATTACCTGCAAATGAAATATTCTCACCGTCAACAAATGCGGGGGCGGAAATAACAGAATAAGTGATATTCGTAAGATTTCTCGGAGAAAGAGTAGATGTTTCATTTCCAGAAAGAGGACTGGTACGTGCCAAGCTCGCTCCACTAAGAGCGGGGTCTGTCGCACCATAATAGAATACCTTTACACAATCGGAACCAGTTGTTGCTCCAATAGTTGCATAAAATGCGGATGCGGGATCATCTGTTTCAATGGTTACAATTATTTCAGAAGCAGATGCATGTGCATTGGACCAGCTACTATTACCCAGAGCAGAAGCATAACCAGTTGTAGTGGCAGAATAAGATACTCTCAAAATTCTTGCCCCAAATTTAGGGGTGAAAGTCAGTTTACTATCCTTATAGAAACGGGAAGATGTTCTGTTATTAGCATCTCCACCCAAGTAGCTATTCGCATCTGTCGTTGAGGACTCCTTGGTGGCGACCATGTCAACGACGTCATTTTCCCATGTGACGATAGTCGCCGAAGTAGGGGTATTGTAAGTCGCTGTAGTCAAGTCCCATGAAACCGGGGTCTGACGGATTGCCGTTGAGCCGGCCTTATTTAGATCAAGACCAAGTGTGTTAATGCTTCCGCGTGCAAAGACCTTCGGCGATGAAATAGTGTATGTGTAAGCAGCCTTATCCGTCAACACTACTACATGACCTGAATAACTACCAGGAATTACCGTCATGTAAACATCAAGTGCAGTACCCTTAGTTGTATGAGTAGAAAGAGATTGCTCAGCAGAAAGAGTAGTTGTAATGATTGACGAGCCCTTCTCAAGAGGCGAAGCACTCTGGCTGGAACGTAGCACAAGACTCGCTTCATCATCAAAGTCAATTCCCGCCAGATCAACGGCATAAGTGCCGGCAATGTAGTCAGTTCCGGCATCGAAAGTGACGCTTATAACTTTTTCAGCTTGATAAGTATCGATACTAGAGAATACCTTAAAGTTAATAAGGGAACCCAGATTTGCAAAACGAACATCTGCAAGAGGCTTTGAATTATCAGCATCAGGATCATAGCCTTCAAGCATGGCAGAAGTGACTTCAATGGGTTTTGCAACCATCGGGAATGCATCAAGGTCATAACCGGTGGAAACATCCTGTGTCTGAGCATAGGGAACATTGAATTTGGCCTCAGTACTACTAGCTTCAGTAGCCTCATAATTAGGATACCAGGCAAAGAGATAATCTCCTGCAGTCAAAGCCCCTGTCACATTGAAAGTAACAGAGGACCCGCCAACCTCTACTTCGGAATATGTACTTCCATTATCATTAATTAAATAAGCCAAATGATCACCATCTTCCCATTCTGCGAATTTATTGACTCCATCATCACCAATAACAGTCTTAGTGGCATCATTATCGTTGACGATGGCAAACGTATAAGTATTCATAATTTGGACAGGAGTTACCTCCTCCGGCTTGTTCTCCTCAGCAGGGTTTTCTATTTCAACGATCTGGCAGGCAACGAATGCCGAAGAAACCGCCACAAATGCAGCAAGAGTATTTAAAATTTTTTTCATGGCCGCATACTATTAAAGGTCATCATTCCAGCCGCTGCCGAAAGGTTCAGTGTTATCCTTGCTGGCCGGGCTGTTTACCAACAAGGCCCCCTCGAATCGTACCACGAGGGTTTCCGTCTCGGGCGAGACGTAAGTCAGTTTTTCTTTGTTCATAGAATTATAGATTTAAGGATTTGATTGTGATCGGTTGCAGAATCGGCGGCAAAAAAGTCATCCTTAAGTTGACACATAAAGGCCGTGGCGGTATAAACGCTCATCGTCCTTATAAAGGATGTAGAATACAACTTAACCATAAGAAAAAGTCTGCCGCTTTGTTCGAACGCCAAAGTTAAGATTTATTCGCGCCAAATCCAAACTTTTCCATAAGAAAAAATACCCGGCACCTAATGAGAAGATGCCGGGTATGCGGTACATCTTCCCCGCTCCTTTTATACCAGGTTAACCTTTTCAAATTTGTAGCCCAGGCGGTTGAGCCAGATGGCCGCACCCATCTTGTACATTACTTCCACACTGATAAGGAAGAAGCGATAGGCCTCGGCCGTGCCAGCTTCAGCGCCGGATTTCATGAGGAAATGATAGGCTTCGGCCGATAAAGAATGCATGGCGGCAACGCTGTGCTTGCTCTCTCTGAGGATGTTGCCGGTGATGTAGTCGTCCATATCGTCAAATCCCCTCTCGCTCTGGAAGAAGTCGTAGGGCGTGTCCATGTACTTGGCCCAGTCCTTGTCCCAGAGGTGTGCTACGGCCATTCCCAGGTACCCGGCACATGCCAGGCAATACTCCGGATAGCCGTTGAATTCGCGCACGGCGTCACCGTAGAAGGACGGCGCATAACGTTGCCAGGCTTCGTCCAGGTCGGGCGTATTCAGTAGGGTACCCTTGAGGTAGCCGCTGCCGGTAGCCACTTCCAGGAGATAGGCGGTAAGGTCTTCGCGGTATTTTTCGTTGGTAGTGCTCATATCGGATGCGAATTTACAGATTTTCCAGAAAAAATAGAGCTGTTTTCAACATTCTTCCGCAACCAGCCCGCTCGGATCCACGCTGAGGATGAGGCCCCGGCAATGCCCCGCTGGCCAATGAAAAGGGGGTAAAAGGGGCCAAAACAAGGATGAGAGGGGCTGGGAGATGAGATTATCAAGGATTTTTAATATATTTGTGGGAAAGAAGATATTATGCGTAAGACCATTCTATTTATACTGCTGGCGGCCCTGACGGTGGGCTGTGCGCAGCGGGCTTTTACCCCGGCGGAAAGGGCCCTTATTCTGGAATCGGACTCCCTGATGTATGTGACCACCATTGACGTGGCGGCAGACAGTGCCATTCTGCGCACTCCAAGCGTGGATTTAACTGCGGCTGAACTCTCCAGCCCGGTGCTGCAGGTGCTCCTGGACAAGATGCTGTACACCGTACAAGACCCTTCGCAGGATGGCGTGGGCATTGCCGCGCCGCAGGTGGGCCTGAACAAGCGTATTGTCTGCGTGCAGCGCTTCGACAAGCCCGGAGAGCCCTTTGAATGCTATTTGAACGCCCACCTGGACAGCCTGGGCGGTGAGATAGCCGTGGGCCCGGAAGGCTGCCTGTCCGTTCCTGGAAAGCGCGGGCTGGTTCCCAGGCATACCCGGGTGCAGATCCGCTATGTGGCTCCAGGCACCGCCGAAGAGCGCACAGAGGCCGTGGAGGGCTTTACGGCCGTGATTTTCCAGCACGAGATAGACCACCTGGATGGTATTTTGTATACGGACAGGGCGGACTCGGTGTTTGTCAACGACCGGTAGGAGATACACTCGGCCTTTGGCCTCGGTATGACAGGGAAGCGGCCTTTGGCCTCGGTATGACAGGGAAGCGGCCTTTGGCCTCGGTATGACAGGGAAGGGGCAGATATTGTCCATGTCGGGAAAAAAGCGTACATTTGTAGGATTAAAGAAGAAGTTATGAAAGAATTAGCTGCAAAGTACAGTGCTGCACAAGTGGAAGACAAATGGTACCAGTATTGGCTGGACCATAAGTTCTTCCACAGCGAACCCAATGAAAAAGAGCCGTATACCATTGTGATCCCGCCGCCCAACGTGACGGGTATCCTGCACATGGGACACGTCCTTAACAATACCCTGAACGACGTCCTTATCCGCAAAGCCCGCATGGACGGCAAAAACGCCTGCTGGGTGCCCGGAACGGACCATGCTTCCATCGCCACGGAAAGCAAGGTAGTAGCCAAGCTTAAAGGCATGGGCATCGCCAAGGAGGATATCGGCCGTGAGGAATTCCTCAAGCACGCGTGGGAGTGGAAGGAAGAGCATGGCGGCATTATCCTTCAGCAGCTCAAGAAGTTAGGCTGCTCCTGCGACTGGGACCGCACCCGCTTCACCATGGAGCCCGCCCTGAGCGAGGCCGTCATCAACACCTTTGTGTATTTCTACAAGAAAGGCTGGATTTACAAGGGCGTACGCATGGTGAACTGGGACCCGGAGGCCCTCACCGCCGTCAGTGACGACGAAGTCATCCACAAGGACACCAAGAGCCATTTCTATCACCTCAAATACTTTATTTCCGACGGCAACGGCAATCCCACGGACAAGTACCTGATCATCGCCACCACCCGTCCGGAAACCATCATGGCGGATGCCGCCATCTGCGTGAACCCCAAGGACGAGCGCCATTTCTGGCTCAAAGGCAAGAAAGTGCTCATCCCGCTCATCAACCGCGAAATCCCCGTGATTGAGGACGATTACGTGGAGATGGACTTTGGTACCGGCTGCCTCAAGGTGACTCCTGCGCACGACGTTCACGACTATGAAATCGGCCTTCGTCATAACCTGCCCGTGTTGGAAATCATTGACGATCACGGTAAACTGAACGAAAAAGCCCAGATCCTGGTAGGCGAGGACCGTTTCGTGGCGCGCAAGAAGATTGTGAAGATGCTGGAAGAAGCCGGCAACCTGGTGAAGGTGGAAGACTACACCTCGCCGGTGGGCTATTCCGAGCGCACGGACGCCGTTATCGAGCCCAAACTGAGCGCCCAGTGGTTCCTGAAGATGGATACGCTGGCCAAGATGGCCCTGGAAACCGTGGAAAGCGGCCGTACGCAGTTTATCCCGGAGAAATACGTGAATACCTACCGGCACTGGATGGAAAACGCCAGAGACTGGTGCATTTCCCGCCAGCTGTGGTGGGGCCAGCGCATCCCGGCGTACTATCTGCCGGACGGCAGTTACGTGGTAGAAGCCACGCCGGAAGCTGCTTTAAAGGCCGCCCAAGCCATTAATCCGGCCCTTACGGCCGCAGACCTCAAGCAGGACGAAGACGTGCTGGACACCTGGTTCAGCAGCTGGCTCTGGCCCATTTCCGTGTTCGACCCGGAAAAACCCGGTCATCCGGACCATCAGCCCAACAAGGACCTGGCCTACTATTATCCCACCAACGACCTGGTGACGGGACCGGACATCATCTTCTTCTGGGTGGCCCGCATGATTATGGCCGGCGAGGAATTCATGGGCAAGGAGCCGTTCTCCAACGTGTATTTCACCGGTATCGTGCGTGATAAACTGGGCCGCAAGATGAGTAAAACGCTGGGTAACAGCCCGGATCCGCTCGTCCTTATTGAGAAATATGGCGCAGACGCCGTCCGTATTGGCATGCTGCTGTGCTCCAGCGCCGGCAACGATATCTTCTACGATGAAGCCCAGGTGCAGCAGGGCGCAGCCTTCTGCAACAAGATATGGAACAGCTACCGCCTTGTGAAGGGCTTCCAGGTGAGCGAGGACGTGCAGCAGAGCCCCGTGGCCGCCAAGGCCATCGAGTGGTTCACCGCCAAACTCTCCGAGACCGTCGCCCTGGTGGAGGACCATTACAGCAAGTTCCGCATTTCGGACGCCCTCATGACCATTTACCGCCTCTTCTGGGACGACTATTGCTCCTGGTACCTGGAGGCCATTAAACCGGCATTTGGCAGCCCTGTAGACCCTGCTACCTATAACGCTACCCTGGGCTTCTTTGAGGCCCTCCTGAAACTTATCCACCCGGTTATGCCGTTCATCACGGAAGAACTCTGGCAGGATATCGCTCCCAGAAAGGAAGGGGAGACCATCATGTATGCCGCTACGCCCAAGGCACAGGCCTTCAAACAGGAGGTCCTGGACAACTTCGCCCTGGCTATGGAAACGGTCAATGGCGCCCGTGGTGTCCGCAGCCAGCGCAACCTGCCTCCCAAGGAGCAGCTGAACCTCAAGGTCAAAGGTGCCTTCCCGGCCGAGATGATCTCCGTGGTGGAGAAACTCTCCAACTGTGCGGTGGAAATCGTGCCGGACTGGGGTGGGGCACAAGGTGTCGGATTCATGGTCCGCACCCTGGAAATGTTCGTGGTTCTGGAAGGAAAAGTGAACGTGGCGGAAGAGCTGGAAAAAGCACAAAAGGAGCTTTTGTATCAGCAGCAGTTCCTGGAGAATGTGCGCAAAAAACTCTCCAATGAGCGCTTCGTCGCCAATGCTCCGGCCGCCGTCATCGAGAACGAGCGCAAGAAAGAGGCCGATTCCCTTTCCAAGATTGAAAGCCTGCAGGCAAAGATTAAATCATTGGAAGCAAGCAAGTAAAACATTATTGTTAATTACTGTAACATTTTTGTTATGGCAATATTCAAAACAACATTCCCTGTCCGGTACTACGAAACCGACCAAATGGCGGTGGTGCATCACTCCAATTACGTCCGCTATTTTGAGTTGGCCCGCGACGAGATGATGGTGCAGGTGGGCTTTCCCATCGAACGCTGTGAAAAGGAATTAAAAGTCCTGGTTCCCATCGTTTCCCTGGAGTGCAATTTCCGGCATCCCGCCCGGATGGGGGATGTGCTCACAGCCACTGCGGAAGTAACCCGGATTCCCATGGCCAAGATGTTCATCAAGCAGGCCGTTTACAACCAGGACGGTGTGCTCTGCGCGGAGGGCTCGGTGACCCTGGGCTTCCTGAACAGTGCCACCTTTACCCCTATCCGTTGCCCGGAAGTTATTACGGAACTTTTCGAGAAATACATTAACGACAAATAGTATGCATATGTATCCACTCATCATGATTGGAACCTGGGAGATTGTTGCCATCGTTCTTATCATCGTGCTCCTTTTTGGCGGGAAAAAGATTCCCGAGCTCATGAAGGGCCTTGGTAAAGGCGTAAAAAGCTTCAAGGAGGGAATGAACGAGGTGGAGAAAGAGGTGAACGAGGCTGTCAAGGAAGACAATCCTAAAAAGGAAGAGAAGTAAAAGTGGCAGTCCAGGACAGTGAAATGTCCTTCTGGGACCACCTGGAGGCCCTGAGGGGAACTTTGTTCCGCTCGGTGCTGGCAGTGTGTCTTTGTTCGCTGGTATTCCTGGCTTTCCCGCGTCAGCTCTTTTGGGCGGTGCTGTGGCCCACGCAGCCGGATTTTATCCTGTATAAACTCCTGGGGCTGGATTTCAGCATGACGCTCATCAACACGGAAGTATCGGCCCAATTCTTTGTGCACCTGAAGGTGAGCATGCTCTGCGGGCTGGTGATTGCGTTTCCGTATGTCATTTATGAGATTTGGAAGTTTGTTGCGCCGGCGCTGTATGAGCATGAGCTGAAATCGGTCCGGAAAGGTTTCCTGTTATCGTCAGGACTGTTTTATCTGGGCGTGGCAGTGGGGTATTTCGTGGTGTTGCCGGTGTGCCTGATGTTTTTCATGAACTATACGGTGAGCGACGCCATCGCCAATACCATTACGCTGGGTTCCTATATGTCGCTTTTCACCTCCATGGTGTTTCTGATCGGGCTGCTGTTCGAGTTTCCCACCGTCATCCTGGTCTTGTCCAGTTTGGGCATCGTGAACAGGGCCCAGCTGCGGAAACTGCGGAAGTACGCTTTTGTGACCGTGCTCATTCTCAGCGCCTTAATCACGCCCAGCGACCCCTTCTCCATGTTCGTGCTGTCCATTCCGCTATATGGCCTGTACGAACTGTCCATCCTCTTATGTAAGAAAGACGCATGATATCCATCAATAACGTAACCGTATCCTTTGGCAGCTGGAATTTGCTGGACTGCATCAATTTCCACATCAGCGAAACCGACAAAATCGGCTTGGTGGGAAAGAATGGTGCCGGCAAATCTACGCTCATGAAGCTGATTACGGGCGAGCAGGTGCCCACCGGCGGCAGTATCGACAAGCCGTCGTCGCTGAAAATAGGGTATCTGCCGCAGATTATGGAGCATCATCGCGGCCATACGGTCATGGACGAGGCCCTGTCGGTATTCGACTATATCCATCAGATGGAAGGGGAGCTGGCTAATATTACCGAGGAGCTTGCCGAGCGTACGGACTACGAGTCGCCCTCCTATGCGGCGCTCATCGACAGGATGAACCACCTGAACGACCGTCTGTCGCTGGAATCCGGCCTGTCGCCCCGTGCGAAGGCGGAAAAGGTGCTCTTTGGCCTGGGTTTCAAGGCCGATGAACTGGACCGGCTCACGGAAACGTTCAGCCAGGGCTGGAACATGCGCATCGAACTGGCCAAAATCCTGCTCTCGCAGCCGGACGTATTGCTGCTGGACGAACCCACCAACCACCTGGACATCGAGTCTATCGAATGGTTTGAGGACTATTTGAAGGCCTTCCGGGGCGCGGTGCTGCTGGTTTCGCACGACCGCAAGTTCCTGGACAACGTGACTACGCGCACGGTGGAAATCCTCCTGGGACATGTGAACGATTATAAAGTGCCATACAGCCAGTATGTTACGCTCAGGGCCGAACGCATCGCCCAGCAAACTGCCGCTTACGAGAACCAGCAGCGGATGATCGAGAAGACGGAAGATTTCATCAACCGTTTCCGGTATAAGCCTACCAAGAGCAACCAGGTGCAGTCGCGCATCAAGGCGCTGGAAAAACTGGACCGGATAGAAATAGACGAGAGCGACAATTCCACCCTTTCCCTGAAGTTCCCGCCGGCACAGCGTTCCGGAGACGTGGTTTTCAAGGGGACGGACCTTACCGTGGGATATCCGCAGAAGGTGGTGTTCTCCCATGCGCAGATAGAGATCAAGCGAGGGGAGAAGGTGGCGCTCATCGGCCGTAACGGCGAGGGTAAAACCACGCTCATGCGCGTTATAATGGGCGAGTTGGAGCCCAAGTCGGGCGAGGCCAAGGTGGGGCACAATGTCAAAATCGGCTATTACGCCCAGAACCAGGAGGACATCCTGGACCCTACGGAGACCGTTTTCGGCACGCTGGACCGTATCGCCGTGGGGGAGATCCGCACCAAGCTGAGAGACCTGCTGGGCGCCTTCCTTTTCAAGGGGGAGGATATCGACAAGAAAGTCTCCGTGCTGAGCGGCGGTGAACGTGCCCGTCTGGGGATGGCCAAGCTCATGCTAAGCCCGTATAACCTGCTGGCGCTGGATGAACCCACCAACCACATGGACATCCGTTCAAAAGACATCCTGAAACAGGCGTTGAAGGCCTTTGACGGCACGTTAATTGTGGTATCCCATGACCGTGACTTCCTGGACGGGCTGGTGGACAAACTGTACGAATTCCGGGACGGGAAAGTGACCGAACACCTGGGCAGCGTGCAGGAATTCCTGCAAAAGCGCAAACTGGAAAGCCTGCAGGAGTTGGAACGCCGGCAGCCGGTAGTGGAGAAAGCGGCGGAAAAGCCTGTAAAAGAACCGGTTAATCAGTTCCAACAGCAGAAGTTCGTGTCCAAGGAGCAACGCAAGCTGCAAAACCGGGTGAGTTTCCTGGAAAAGGAGATTGCCCGCAGGGAAGGCCGGATGGGGGAGATTGAGAAACTGCTCAGCGCCCCGGGTCCCCAGGATGACGTCATGGAGCTCACGCGGGAGTACCTGGAGCTCAAGCGCGCCCTGGATGCGGATACCGACGAGTGGACCGCCCTGATGGAACAATTGGAAAACTAATAATACTTTAGATATGAAGAACATTTTTACCAAAATCTTGTGCCTTGCCGTACTGACAAGCGCATTCGCGCTCCCTTCCCGTGCACAGTTTCCCACCCAGCTGGAGGAAGTCACGCTGCCGGTAGGGGAATTCACCATGGTGAATGCCAATGGCGATTTTGAGGTAACCCTGTCCAAAGGCTCCTACAGCGTGCGGGTAACATCGGACAAGAACCTGATGCCTTACGTGCAGGTGTATGTCCGTTCCAACACCCTCTATCTTACTTATGACGAAAAGGCTGTGCCCAAGGATATCAAGAAACTCTATAAGGGCAAGTCTGCACCCAAGGCGGTCTTCCGTGCCATTGTTTCCATGCCGCAACTGAATGGCCTCACCCTGGATGACAATGCGTCGCTGTCTTCTACGGAGCTGTTCTATGGTTCCGACGTGGCGATTAACCTCACCGACAAAGCCCAGATCCGGAACCTGAGCGTCCAGGCCAGTTCCATCACCGTGACCATGAACAAAAACACCCAGGCGGCCCTTTCCCTGGTTGCCGATAAGAAACTGGAGTTGAATACGGACGACAAAGCCATTCTGAAAGTGGCGGACAAGGCCGATGAAATCACCTTGAATGCAAAAGGCAGCTCCGACAACGCCCTGTCCGGTGACAGCGAGGTCCTGAATCTGAACCTGAGTGAAAAATCCAATACCCACATGACCCAGCGGAGCAAGAGTGCCATTCTGCATGTCGGGGGCTCTTCCGAGCTGAATCTGAACGGCTCGGCCGATTATATGGAGGTGAAGAGCGACAAGAATGCCGAAGTGGACGCTGTTTCCTTCCCGGTGCAGGCCCTGAAGGCCGACCTGAACGGCGGTAAGGTGAATGTGGCCGTAGATAAAGAGCTGAACGTGACCCTGCAAGGTGGTAGCTCCCTGATCTTTACGGGTTCTCCCACCATCCTTGTCAACAAGATTGTCAAGTCCACCCTGGCTCCTGCCGGAACCATCAAATAATAATGTACGATTCGCATGTAGATACGCCTTCCCAGCTTATCCGGCTGCGGAATATAGGCATAGACAATCCGCATGCGCACGTGGATTTTCCCAAGCTGCGGAAGGGCGGTGTAGACGGCTCATTCTTTGCGCTGTACACACCGGCCTCCCTGGCTCCGGATGCCGCCACGCGCTATGCCCTGGAGATGCTCTCGGCGGTATATGACGCTGTCGATGCCAATCCGGACTATGCTGCGCTTGCCTTTTCGCACGAGGAAGCAGCCAAAAACAAGGCCGACGGGCTCATTTCCATCTTTATGGGGATGGAAAACGGGGCGCCCATCCAGGAGTCCCTTTCGCTCCTGCGCACGTTTTACCGCCTTGGCGTGAGTTATGTAACCCTTACCCACAATGGCGATAATTCCATTGCCGACAGTGCCGCAGAAGGCCGGAAATGGGGCGGATTGAGCCCCTTCGGCAAGCAAGTGGTGGCGGAGATGAATGCCCTGGGCATGATGATCGACCTGTCCCATGCCTCCGACAACACCTTCTGGGGCTGCATCAAGCTTTCCCAAGCGCCCGTTGTTGCCACGCATTCCTGTTGCAGGGCCCTGTGCGGCCACCGTCGTAACCTGACGGACGAGATGCTGCAGGCGCTGGGGGAGAAAGACGGTTACGTGGGCATCAATTTCTATCCCGCCTTCCTGAGTGACGATTTTGCCAGTGATCCTGCCGATGCCGCCCTCCTGGAAGAGGCCGACGCCTTGGAGGCCCGTTTCATTGAAAATCCCGCCGATAGAGAGCGGGTCGATGCCTGGAACCGGATGCAGGACCGCCTGCTGGAAATCTGGCGTCCGGGCGTAAAAGAGATAGTGGATCACATTGACCATGCCGTCCGTTTTGCCGGTATAGACCACGTGGGAATCGGGACCGATTTTGACGGTATTCAGGTTCCGCCTGCAGGGCTGGAAAATGTCTCCAAACTGGCAGTCCTTTGGGACGAAATGCGCCGCCGCGGCTACTCCGAAACCGAAATAGAGAAGGTCTCCGGAGGCAATTTAATGGCTGTTTGGCGGAAAATCGTAAAGTGCTCTGAATTAGCGGATTAGCGATATTTTAGCAAAATGTAACACAAATGTTTTTAACTAAAACATTTGTGTTACATTCGTTGTGTATCAATGCTATAACTCCTCTTGCAGCGTTAAACGCAAGAAGTTGAGCGCGGAGGCTGCAAAACGCTCGATATTGCGTTTGCGGTCGTTCTTGTAGCAGTAGCGGACGGTGCGCGTTCCCTTAGGTCCGGCCACGCCAATCCATACAGTTCCCACCGGGTTGAATTCGTCTCCGGCAGGCCCGGCCAGGCCGGTGGTAGAGACGGCGTAATCGCTGCCGGTTACCCTGCGGACACCCTCCGCCATGGCGGCTGCGACCTCGCTGCTCACCACGCCTTTTTCACGGATAATGTCAGGGGAGACCCCCAATACTTTTTCTTTCACCGAGACGGCATAAGAAGTCACCGATCCCAGGAAGTAAGCCGACGAGCCGGGGACGGAAGTAATCAGATGGGCAATCTCTCCGCCGGTGCAGGATTCTGCTGCAGAAAGGGTCTTTCCGGCCGCCTTCAGCAGTTCTCCAACGGTGGTCTCCAAATCGGAGTCTTTAGGGGCATAGACGAGCGGTCCCAGGAGGGCTTTCAGTTGCTCGAGCTGTGCTTCCATCCGCGCCTCCTGCTCCTGGGCGTTTCCACCATATATGGACAGGCGGAGACGGATGCCCGTGAGCGGATTGGGAAGGTAAGCCAGGTGCATATCGGCAGGAAGGGCGTCTTCCCAGGGGGCAATCTTTTCCGACAATGCCGATTCCGCAATGCCGTAGACCATGATATTCCGGTGCCGGATGCTGTCCAGCGGCTGGTGGCTGCAGATATCGTCCATGACGGCAGGAATGGCGCCTACGGCCTCGTGCGGGACTCCGGGAAGGGCGTAGAGCGTACCGCCGCCCTGTACGTTTCGGAAAACCATGATGGGAGCCGTTCCCAGCTGATTGACGATGACTTCTGCCGTGTCCGGAACCTCTGCCTGAGCCAGGTTGGAAGGCAGGGCGTCCAGACCGCGGTTCCGGAGGATCTTGTGGACCATTTCCAACTGTCCGGGGTGCGTTACCATGCCTTTGGCGCCGGAGATTTCTCCCAGCACGGCCTTGGTGATATCGTCCTTGGTGGGACCCAGCCCGCCGGTAGAGATGACGAGGGCATTTTGGGAGAGTTCGCGGCTTAGGATGGTGGCGATTTCCGTTTTGTCGTCCCCCAGCGAAATCATGCGTTTTACATGGATGCCTGCCTCTTCCAGGGCCAGGGCAAGATGGGAAGAATTGGTGTCTACCACCTGGCCGATGAGGATTTCATCGCCGATGGTACAAATACATGCGTCAATCATTCCTTAGAAGGTTTTTCGAGCGTTCTGAGCAATTTTCTGAGGGCCAGTGAGCCCAGTTCCGTCTGCACCAGCGAAGCGCCGTCCTGAAGCTCTTGCAGGGCCTCTTCCGCGTTTTGAGCAACGCCGATGACGGGCATGCGGTGCTGGCATTCTTCCAGCGTCATGCGCACCCTTGTCGGATCCGGAGCCACCAGGCCGTCCAGACCGGACATGCGGGCATAGCTGCACAAGGGATGGAGTTCGTCCGGGGTTTCTGCTTTGGTAAGCCGTAAAAAGATAGGGGTGTATCGCTCATAACACAGGCGCAGACTGACAATTTCGTCAATCAGTTCCGTAATGTCGGAGATGTCTGCTGAACGGATGCCGTTGTTGGAATCCGGGTCTATTATAATAAAATGTGCGAAGTCGTACAGCAGGGAGAAAGAGCGGACTATGTCTGACCGCAGGTTGACGCCGATGATGCTCTGCTGCGTGAAATCCTGTAATTTTGTGATCCAGTCGATGAGGTTGTCCCAAGGGGGTGTTGCAACGATAAAACCGGCCTTAGGAGCCCATAGGGGGCACTTTCTGAGTCCTTCCGCACCCTGTAACAAGCCCACAGGATTCGTGAAATTGAGTCCCGCGACCTCCAGGGCGAGTGATTTTTTCTTTCTCATGCTACAAAAATAGCAAAATTATTCGGAAGCGCGGAATTCCTGGAAGGTATTGTCATCGTAATAGACAATTATCTTCTCCAGCTTGCGCGGTTCCGTCTGTACGGGCAGGGAGAAGAGCTCCAATTGCGCGGGATCCTGGCTTTCCTCCGGAGAAATGTCCCGATACATCCGACCTTTGCCGGTAAGGAGCCATTCCAGGTTCAGGCGAGGGAAGTGGAGCAGCAAACTTTCCAGAAAATCGTACCCGGGTTTGTTGCGTCCGGCCAAAATATGGGAGACACTTCCGCGCGCGACGGAAAGCGTGTCCGCAAATTGCGTTTGCGTGAGATTTTCGGCCTGCAAAAACTGTAAAAGACGACGATTCATTTTTCTAAACTTTGCCTTTACAAATTTAAACAAGTTATTTCAGAAATGCAAACAGTAGAATAGGGGAGTTGATGGATACAGATGTGAAAATGGCAAAATAGTATTTAAAGTATTACTACGTATAATTGTAAAGATTTATTTGATTTATAATGCATTAATTATTATGATATGTACTTACAGAAGCGACAGGGCGCCCCTTTTGAGCTCGCGATGCGCGTCTTGGAGATTCTCTTCCGGATATATTGCTTTAGTTAAATAATATAAAGTATTGAAAATCCATTAAATACATATTTGCTAAAACAACATATAAGATTTTCTTATGACGTTTTAGCAAATGGTTTAGCGTGGATGTAACAAGATTGACTGAATTTCACAATCTGAATGTAGAATTTCCAAAATTGAAATTCATTTTTGTAAACTTCACGAGTGTAAAATATTTATTTTTCGTGAGATTTCCCTATTTGCGAGAATTGCTGTACCTTTGCACGAAATTTACAAATCTGATGATACCAGAAATCCATATTGAGGACTATAATTATGGCCTGGAGGACGCTAGAATAGCGAAATACCCCCTTCCTGAGCGTGATGCGTCCAAACTCCTGCATTATAAAGATGGAACTGTAAACGAGTATGTGTTCCGTCAGTTGCCGGATTTGTTGCCAGATGGCGCGCTCATGGTATTCAACGATACCAAAGTAGTTCCCGCGCGCCTGCATTTTGAGCGCGAAACCGGCGCACACATAGAAATTTTCTGTCTGGAGCCCGTACAGCCCGTAGAATACAATACAGCCTTTGCCGCTACTGAAACCACGTCCTGGAAATGCGTGATCGGCAATGCCAAAAAGTGGAAATCGGATGTACTGCACCTCTATAATCCTGAAAATAAGGCCGATATTGCCTCGCTTGGCCTGGAAGCCCATCTGGAGCAGCGGGACGGCCAGACAGGCGTGGTGTGTTTTACCTGGAAGGGAGGCGCTCCGTTCTCCCGTGTGCTGGAAGTGGCCGGTACAGTGCCCATTCCGCCCTATTTAAACCGCGAATCCGAGCAGATCGACACGGAAAGGTATCAAACCTTATACGCGCATATCCGAGGCTCTGTAGCGGCTCCTACGGCCGGCCTGCATTTTACGGAGGATGTGCTTGAACGCATCCGGAAGAAGGGGATTGAAACCCGTACGGTGTGCCTGCATGTGGGTGCCGGTACGTTTTTGCCCGTAAAGAGTTCCCTGGTGAGCGAACATCCCATGCATCGGGAGCCGTTTGTGGTCTCTAAGGAACTCCTGCAGCGACTGAAGGCCGGCAATACGCCCGTCGTGGCCGTCGGCACAACCTCCGTCCGTACGCTGGAATCCCTCTATTATATGGGTGTAAGCTGCCTGGAAAGCGGTTTTCCTGCCGATGTGGAGCAGTGGGCGCCCTATACCCGCGAATATCCGTACAGCACTGAAGAGGCCCTGGAGGCCCTGATCCAATACCTGGACCGCGAAGGGCTGGAAAACCTGGTAGGTGGCACGCGGATTATCATTGTCCCGGGTTTCCGTTTCCGGATTGTCGATAAACTGGTGACCAATTTCCACCAGCCGGAGAGCACGCTGATTTTGCTCGTATCTGCCTTTGTACAAGGCGATTGGCGTACCATTTATGACTATGCGCTCCAGCACGGTTTCCGTTTCCTGAGCTACGGAGACAGTTCTTTATTGGAACGGAAATAGGTTTATTGGTTTAATTTTTGTAGCTTTGTAGAGCAGATAAACAACAAGATATGGATCTGACCGAATTTTCCGATATAGCTCCCTACACTGACGAAGAAGCATCGGCCGCACTAACGCGAGTTTCCAATCATCCCAATACCAAATGGGTGTCCAAATTCATCTTCCCGGACAAACCGGAAGGCTTCCTGGGTGAATTATTGCGTAGCATCCACACCGTGGATGACTTCCAGGGCATTGTCATGAACAAAGCCATCAACTGGATTGTGGACACCAGCATGAAGGAATACACCTTCGAGGGCTTTGATAAGCTGAAAACCATGGACAGGAAGTATCTGGCCATGTCCAATCACCGGGATATCATCCTGGATCCGGCCCTTACGCAAATTACCCTGCAGCGCTTCCACCTGCCGGAAACGCAGATTTGCGTGGGCGATAACCTCCTGAAAGTCAAGTCGGTGGAGCTGCTTCTCCGTTCCAACCGCATGATCAAGGTCATCCGTGGCATTTCCGCTCGTGAACTGTACCTGTCGTCCCAGCTGCTCAGCCGCTATATCCGTGAAACCATTACTTCCGGTACCGCCTCCGTATGGATCGCCCAGCGCCAGGGACGTACCAAAGACGGTCTGGATACCACGGAGCAGGGCCTCCTGAAGATGCTGGACATGAGCGGAAAGGGCGATTTCGTCCAGAATTTCATGGACCTGAACATCATTCCCATGAGCATCTCGTACGAATATGAGCCCTGTGATATCATGAAGGCCCGTGAACTGCTCATTTCCCGTACCCAGAAGTACGTGAAAGGGGAGACGGAGGACCTGGAGAGCATCATGATGGGTATCAAGCAGTATAAAGGGCGCGTACACCTGAATGTGCTGGACCCGCTCACGGAAGAGGAAATCAAGGAGGCTGCCAACTGCGACAAAAACGACCGCTACCAGCTTATCCGCCACGTGGTGGACCGCAGGATTATCGGCGGTTACAAGCTCTGGAAAACCAATTACATGGCCTATGACCTGGTAAATGGCGGTAAAAAATATGCAGACCAGTACACCACGGAGGACCTGGAAACCTTCAAGTCCTACATCGCCCAGCGTCTGCTCATGGTGGAACCGTCCCTGAACAAACATGAGCTCAAGGATATTTTCCTGCATATTTACAGTAATCCGGTCCTATCCAAGGAACAGCTTACAGATGGACAATGAGCCAGGCCATATAGGCCGCCCAGATAAGAAGGAACAGACTGCCGTCCAACCGGTCCAGTCTGTTTTTTTGTCCTACATGGCAGGCAGTAAACAGCACCAGGGCGCTTGCCAGCAGGGCGCCTAAATCCACGTAGGTGATATCTGTAAACGAAAGGGGATGGATGAGCGCACTGCCGCCCAGGATGAGCAGGATGTTGAACACGTTGGAGCCGATGATATTGCCCAGTGCCAACTGGCCCTTCTTTTTGACGGCCGCAGCCACGCAGGTGGCCAGTTCCGGCATGGAAGTGCCGCCGGCCAGGATGGTAATGGCGATGAATTTGTCGCTCACGCCTAGCGCATGGGCAATGGCAGTGGCGGAATTCACAAACAGGTTGCCGCCCGCAACAAGGCCGCCCAGGCCGCCCAGGATCATGATGACGGCGAGCCACGGCTTGATGGGCTTTACGTCGCTTTCCTGCGGCGTTTCTTCCGATTTCTGTGCAAAGGAGGACCAAATATAGGCGATAAACAGGCCCACCAGGATGGCGCCGTCTATGCGGCTGAGTCCGTCTGTCCCAAAGCCGAAGAGGGTGTGCTCCAGCCCCAGCACAATAAGCAGAACGGTGATAAGGATATTGACGGGAACGTCTTTTTTCCGGTTCTCCCGGGTGATTTCCATGGGGAGGATAAGGGCGGTGAGGCCCAGGATGAGCAGCGTATTGAAAATGTTGGAGCCCACGACGTTACCCAGGGCGATGTCTGCGTTGCCCTGCGCCGCGCCGATAAAACTTACCACCATTTCCGGTGCCGATGTTCCCATTCCCACGATGGTAAGGCCGATGACGAATTCGCTGAGGCCGAAACGGCGGGCGATGGCGGATGCACCATCCACCAGATAATCGGCCCCGAATACTACCAAAGCCAACCCTACGAGAAGCAAAAGTATCTGTACAAGCATTATCGTTCCATTTTTGCTGCGCAAAATTAGTCATTTTTACGTATATTTGTGGAGTACTAGGACCAAAAAGATGCGAAGATTCTCCTCATCGGCCCTTTTGTGGCTGCTGGCTGCCCTGTTTTTCCTCCTTTCCTGCAGGGAGGAGTTGCCGCATGTGGACGATGGGAAGGAACCGGAGGTCCCCGAAGCTGTAGAAGAAGATCCCATCTTGCAAACGGAAGTGCCGGGCGCCTACGGGGTTCCCGGGGGCAGCATTGTGCTGCGGGACGGCTGGCAGCTGGGTATTCTGCGGTATGGCGGCAACCGGCAGAATCTTCGGCTGGTATACCCCGCCCGGGCCCGGTCCATTACGCTGAGCGGCCTGCCCCGGCTGCTGCGCAGCGGGATGGAGTTCCAGGTCCTTTACCGGGAAACGGAGCAGGGCTACACCCGCGTGTGCCTTCCCTACAAGTTGCGGGTGATTCAGGTGAAGGACGGTAAAGTGTGGCTCAAGGAGAGCGACCAAACCTTTTTTGTGCTGGAGCAGTAAATGAGACGATGGATGCTCATAGGGCTTTTGCTGCTGGAAAGCGTGCCGGGCTGGGGACAGCGTTCCCTGCAGGCGCTCCCTCCGGAGGGGGAGCCGCATGTTTTCACCGTCCTGGTAGAATTCCGCAACATCCGTTTCACCCTGGAGGACCCTAAAACCCACTTCTCCACGCTTTTGAATGACCCGGTAAACGCGTATTTCAAAGAAAACTCCGGAGGCCGTTTCAGCCCTGTTTTCGACGTTTACGGGCCGGTCCTTCTGGATAAGCCGATTGCAGCGTATGGCAAGGACCGCATGGAGAATGGGGAACGGCTGGGTGATATCGCCCCGGAGCGGGCCCTCTTTGAGGCCTGCGGGCAGTTGGACGAGGAGGTGGACTTTGCCTCCTATGATGCGGATGAGGACGGCATCCTGGACCTGGTGCTCTTCTTTTACGCCGGGTATGACCAGGCCGTCGGCGCTCAGGCGGATGCCATATGGTCGCATCATGCCGATGTCCGCACGTGCGAAGACCAGGAAGTGCTCGACGCCCGTTTCGACGGGATGGGCCTGGGTTATTATTTCTGCACCTCGGAACTGCGGGGGACGGAAGGTATGCAAGCAGTGGGAAAAGGTCCTGTTATCCATGAGATGGGCCACGCGTTGGGCCTGCCGGACCTGTACGACACAGATGGCGCAAAAAACGGCCTCACAGGGGGGATGTATCAATTTTCGGTGATGGCCGACGGACTCTATAACAAACAGGGCGATGCGCCTCCGCAACTGCTTGCGCTGGAAAAAATGCTGATTGGGTGGATGACACCTGACCAACTGGTACCCTTGCAGGAAGGCTGGATGCAGCTTCGTTTTGGAGAAACGGCCATGAGCACCACCAGTACGGAAGGGGAGTGCTTCTATTACGAGGCCTTGCCCCAGGGACTGCTGGTGTACCACGTAGATGGCTCAGAACGGGATATCGGCGGCCATCCGGCCTCTTATTATTGGACTGATTGGCGTACCGACAACCGGGTGAATGCCTATGGGAGACATCCCTGCTGCTACGTTGTCCCTCCCATGGATCCGCATAATTACAATGCCGCCTCGCCTAATCCGGCCACCCTATTGTTTCCGGGCGTCGGCACTGTACACGGCTTCCTGCCGGAAGACTGGGCAGGGGAGGCCGGTTCTCTGGCTTTCAGCTGCATCGACCTGGAGGAAGAAGGGATCCGTTTCCGCGTGCTGAAAAGCGGAAAGCACGTCTACAGCGGCCTGGTGCTGGGCCCTGCGGGGGCTCCGGTGCCCAATGTACAAGTGCAATTATTTGCCGATGATCAAGTTGCGGGGACGGATTACAGCGACATGTACGGCTATTTCCAGATTGATGTTGAAGACATTACCGCCTCCCGCTGGC
The DNA here is from genome assembly GCA_946415475.1 of uncultured Bacteroidales bacterium. Taxonomy (GTDB): domain Bacteria; phylum Bacteroidota; class Bacteroidia; order Bacteroidales; family UBA932; genus Cryptobacteroides. Next base: position 42,651 of record CAMKSQ010000002.1, on the reverse strand, counting down.
TTGTAAGCGTTTCCAAGCCGGGTTATCGTACCCTGGAGCGGGAAACGAATCTTGCCTATGCCCAACTGTCGTGTGAGTATTTGCCTATTGTGAAGAATGAAGCGGCGGCCAGTACGCTCTTCTATACCTATGCCCCCTCCAGAAGCAGCGGTTACTATGCGCAGGAGGGTAAGGAACCGCTGATGGTTTCTGTCCGTTATTCGGCGGCAGATTTGGCTCCGTTTGTGGGCCGTAGACTGGCAGAAGTGGTGTGTTTCCCTTATGCTGTAAATCCGGAAACGCTTGGTAATCTGCTCGTTATGGTAGATGTGGCCGGCGAACGGCGGTTGAACCAGGATGCCGGAACGCCGGTAATAGGGGAGTATGACCCCGTTTCCATCCCGTTGGAGGAAGATTTCCGCATTCCGGAAGGCCTGGACCTGTATGTGGGCTATGGTTTTCAGGAACGCGGTGAAAATCAGCCGTTTACCGTTGTCTATCCAGGGGAGGAGGGGAATAGTTACTATTCCACGTTCAGTTTGGAAAAATCGGCCTGGAAGCCCTTGTACCAAAAGAAGGCGGGCTTTTACATGGACCTGATGCTGCAGCTGCGGCTGGAAGAGGTTCCGGCAGAGAATCTTGCAGAGATGGGCTTTGCCTGCATCGCCTTACCTTCGGGCATGCTGACGGCAGGGGAGACCATTGATTTACAGGTACTTATGCCGGAAAACACCCGTTTCAGTTCGCTCAACTGGAGCCTGGATGGGAAATCCTTAAGCGGAACGAAAGTGGAATTGCCGGCAGGGGAGCACACGCTGGAGGCGCGGGTACGCTACGAAGACGCCCGCGAGGAAATCCTGCGGGCGCATCTTAGAGTCAATTAATTAGTAATTAGGCTTTCCTTTCCAGGGCCACCACGTTTTCTACGTGCATGGTGTGCGGGAACATGTCCACCGGCTGCACGGCCGTAATGCGGTAATCCCGGCATAAAATAGCCAGATCACGTGCCTGGGAGGCCGGATTGCAACTTACATAGACCATGCGCTGCGGGGCGGCTTTGAGGATGACATCGGCCACGTCCGGATGAATGCCCGCGCGGGGCGGGTCCAGGATGATGACATCCGGTTTGCCGTGCTTTTGGATGAATTTTTCGTTCAGGACATCCTTCATGTCGCCGGCGAAGAACGTGCAGTTGTCAATGCCGTTGGCCGCTGCATTGAACTTGGCATCCTCGATGGCCTCGGGAACATACTCGATACCCACCACCTTGGAAGCCTTCCTGCTCACGAACTGGGCGATGGTGCCGGTTCCGGTGTAAAGGTCATAAACCACCTCCTGGCCCGTCAAGGCGGCGAATTCGCGCGCTACGCTATACAGGCGGTAGGCCTGCAGGGAATTGGTCTGGTAGAAGGATTTAGGGCCGATTTTGAAGCGAAGGCCTTCCATTTCCTCGTAAATGGCCTCGTTCCCGTAATAAAGGATAGGGGACTGGTCGGAAATGGAGTCGTTGAGCTTCTCGTTAATCACGTAATATAGGCTGCTGATTTGCGGAAAATGGGCAATCAGGGCATCCAGAAGGGCTTTTCTGCGGATTTCGTCCTCCTGGGCGAAGATCAGGATGAGCATAACTTCGCCTTTTTCCGTAGTACGGACGAACATATTGCGGAAAAAGCCGTGATTTTCCCGGATATTGTAGAATTCATACCCGTTTTCTATGCAGAACTGCTTGATAAACAGGCGAATAGCATTGCTGGGTTCCGGCTGCAGATGGCATTCTTTGATATCCAGGACTTTGTCGAAGAATTTGCCCACGTGGAAGCCCAGACCCATGCGATCTTCTTCGGGAACGGCAGCAGGATCCTCGTCCCGGAGCAGCCAGCGTTTGTCGGAAGCGCTGAATTCCAGCTTGTTACGATAGTATTGAATGCGTTCAGAGGGGAGTGTGGGCCTGATTTCAGGCACCTCCAGATGGCCTATGCGCACCAATTGGTCTTCCACTTGCTGGCGTTTGGCTTCCAATTGCATAGTATAGGGCAACGGCTGCCATCGACAACCGCCACAGACGCCAAAATGCTGGCAGAAAGGCTCTAATCGATGCTCCGAGGGCTTCACAATGCGTTTGATGAAGCCTTCCATGTAGTTTTTCTTCTTTTTGTAAACCTGGATATCCACCAGGTCTCCGGGCACGGCGAAATCTACGAAGACAACCATGCCGTCCACATGGGTGAGCGCTTTGCCTTCCGCCGCCACCGCTTCGATGAGGACGTTTTCCAGCAGTAAGTCGATTCTTTTCTTGGACATGTCTTTTTTTATTGCAGTACAAAGGTAGGGGAAACTTTTTATATCCGCAAGTTAACATAATATAAATTGTGTAACAAACAAAGATAGGGGATTTTCACGCTGAGAATAGCGAATTTTGCACATTTTGATAATATACACGGGAATTATGCAAAATTTTTGTTACTTTTGCATGAATAAAAAAATAGGTCCTATGAAAAAAACTTTCGCAATTCTAACTGCGCTGCTCGCTATTTCTGTTTTTAGCGTCCGCGCCCAGGAAGACAAGCAAATGTTTAACCATTTAGCTGTTGCCCCTACCATCGGTTTTGACGGTATCGGTGCAGAAGCCATCACACCCATTACCCCGTACTTGCAACTCCATGCCGGTATTGCCATGATGCTTCCGTATATTCCCATTAACGGTTCCTCCATCAAAGCCATTCCGGAGACCATTGACATTAACGGGAATACGCGTCAGCTCCGTAACAACATTTCGGCCGTAGCTTCCCTCAATTCTTTGAGCGGAAATCTCCTGCTCGATATTTTCCCGGGCAAAAACACCTCGTTCCACTTCACCGTGGGTTTGTATTTCGCAGATCCTAAGCTCCTTGCTGTAGATGTAGACGCTTCCAAAGTGCTCAAGCAGGATGAATATGCCAGCTATTACCTTCAGCTGAACGAGAATGACCCCAAAACCCGCATTTCTTCTGACAAGGAAGGTCACATCAAGGCAGATCTGTCCTACTGGACGGTCCGTCCGTACTTCGGTATCGGTTTTGGCCGCGGCCTCCGTGCCGACAAGCGCGTGAGCACCACCGTAGATCTGGGCATCGTGTATGCCGGCAACCCCAAAGTCCAGTCCTATGACTACACCCTTTCGGATGCCGGAAAACCGGTTGTGTTCACCAGCGAAATGCTCGATAACAAGGATAAAGGCATTATCAACACCATTAGCAATATCCCTGTTCTTCCGGTTGTGAAGGTGAACATCTTCATCCGTATTTTCTAATTGATTATCAAGTAGTTAAAATAGATTATAGACATGAAAAAAGTACTTCTTTTCTGCGCAGCGGCTGCAGCCCTGATGCTCTCCGCTGCCTGCAACAAGGGTGGTAGCGAAAGCGGAAGCGCCGTTGTCCTTCCTGCTGCCAAGTATACCGCCGAGGCCAAAAAGCTTCTTCTGGATGAATCTTCCGCTTCCAATCCCGGTATCGTATCCATCGAGTTCACCGAGAGCGGCCGTTATATCATTTGCTACAGGACGGTATTGACAAAAGCCGAAGCTACCGTGAGTTTCATGCATGGTACCTATACCGTGAACAACAATGTGTACACGCTCAAGGGCGCCGCGGAAGGTACTGTTACTGTGACCGGCAACCAGGTTACCATCAATTTGGGTGAAGACAACATCGTAGTTACCTATAATGAAGCCGATAAATATCCGGCCAATAACTTCTATACCACCATCGCCCGTGCCTGGAATGTGGACAAAACCGACATTTCCGTTAACTTCGACGGCAAAAGCAGCGTAGGCGTTGTGAAGACCGGATGCGATATCCCCGCCATCCTGAAGGAACTGGAAAGCAAGGCCGACGTAGACCTCAAGGATGAGGAATTTGCCGGTTATGTGGTGAGTGAAATCAACTTCACCATGTCCAAGACCATCGAGATTGCCTTTACCGGCTCTCCTGTCAGAATGCCGGTGGCAGGTCCCATCACCATCTCTGAGAATGGTAGCGTTTCATATGAACTGACCGGCTCCAACGGCGTGGAAGTCCTTTCCGGCAGCGCCAGCGGCAAGTTCGACCTGAATCCGGGTCTGGGCAGCAACCAGATCATGCTCACGCTGAACACAGAATTGACCACCAAGTCCGGTAAAACTTACCAGGGCAAGGTCAGCTTCATCCTTTCTCCTAAGGCCTCGTAAGGAGCTGTTCCCTCCCCTACTTTTAAGCAGTGTCTTTTCAGGCACTGCTTTTTTTATATGTGGTAAAAATTGGTTATATTTGTAAGCTAGAATATACCTAAACCATGTCTGTCGTCATTAAAACGGTTGCGAGCAAGGAGGACCTCAAAATTTTCGTGAAGTTCCCCCTGCAACTGTATAAAGATTGCCCGTATTTCGTTCCCAATATCTATGCGGACGAGATTGCTACCCTGGATCCGCAGCAGAATGCCATGGGCAAGTATTCCCTCACCCGTCTGTTCCTGGCATACAAGGATGGTAAGGTGGTCGGGCGTATCGCCGCCATCATCAACCAGATAGCCAACCGGGACTGGAACCATGCCGAGGTAAGGTTCGGTTGGGCGGATTTCATTGACGACAAGGAAGTATCCAAGGCCCTGGTGGACGCCGTCATTGCCTTTGGCAAGGAAAATGGCATGACCACCATCGCCGGCCCCCTGGGTTTTACGGATTTTGACAACGAAGGTTGCGTGGTAGAAGGTTTTGACGATATCTCCTCTTTCATGCTCAAGTACAACTACCCTTATTACGGGGCGCATTTCGAGGCGCTGGGCATGGAAAAGATCAATGATTGGCTGGAATACCGCATCTACGTGCCGGATCAGGTTCCGGAAAAGGTGGTAAAGGCCGCTAAAATCGTCTCTGAGCGTTACAATCTGCATGTCCGTAAGATTACCAAGAGAGAGGTCAGAAAAGAGAAATACGGCCGCAAACTCCTCGATTTGGTGAACCGGACCTACAGCAAGCTGTTCGACTTCACGGTCCTTCCCACGGAAGTGATCGACCAGTATGTGGATTCCTTCCTGACCGTGCTGGACATGCGGTATCTTACGCTGGTGGAAGATGACCAAGGGAATCTGGTGGCGCTGGCCCTCAGCATGCCCTCCATCGCCCATGCTGTGAAAAAAGGCAATGGTTACCTTTTCCCGCTGGGATGGTGGCACATCTTCAAGTCCCTGTATATCAAGCACGAAGAAGCGATTGAGCTCATGCTTATCGCCGTGGATCCGGAATACCACAACCGGGGCGTCCATGCCATGCTTTTTAACGATTTGCTTCCCAAATTGATTGCCGACGGCTTCAAGTATGGCGAATCCAACGCGGAAATGGAAACCAACGTTTCCGTGCAAAACATTTGGAACCTGTACCGGAGAGAGTTCAAACGCCGCCGTCGGGTCTTTGGTAAAACGATTTAACCTATGAGTGCCTCCTCTACCCTGCTCCCTCCCCTCCCTGAACGTATGCGTCCGCGTACGCTGGCCCAGTATGTGGGACAGCGCCACCTGGTGGGAGAAGGTTGCATCCTGAGGAAGATGATCGAGAGCGGCAACCTGAGCTCGTTCATCCTCTGGGGACCTCCGGGCGTGGGTAAAACCACTTTGGCACACATTATCGCAGAAACGCTGGACCGCGATTTTTATACGCTTTCGGCTGTAACGGCCGGCGTGAAAGATGTCCGGGAGGTATTTGATAAAGCGCGGGGCAATTCCCTCTTCCAGCAAAAAGGCGCACCCATCCTCTTTATCGACGAAATACACCGCTTCAACAAAGCGCAGCAGGACGCCCTGCTGGGTGCGGTGGAAAACGGCACCATCGTCCTGATTGGCGCCACCACGGAAAACCCTTCCTTCGAGGTCATTACCCCCCTGCTCTCCCGTTGCCAGGTGTTTGTGCTTAAGTCGTTGGAGAAAAGCGACTTACAAACGCTATTGGAACGGGCACTGAAGGAAGATGTCCTGCTGAAAGAGAAGGATATCCAGGTCAAGGAGAGCGAGGCGCTCATGCGCTACAGCGGTGGCGATGCCCGTAAGCTGCTCAACGTCCTGGAGTTGGTGGTGGATGCCCTGGGCGGCCAATCCCCTATCGTCATCGACAATGCTTCCGTAACGGCTTCCGTGCAGGAAAACATGGCCATCTATGACAAGGATGGCGAGATGCACTACGATATTATATCGGCCTTTATCAAGAGTATTCGCGGGAGCGACCCGAATGCGGCCATTTACTACCTGGCGCGCATGATCGACGGCGGCGAGGATCCGCTGTTCATCGCCCGCCGGCTCTGCCTGAGTGCCTCCGAGGACGTGGGGCTCGCGAATCCCAATGCCCTGCTGCTTGCCAATGCCTGCTTTGAGGTGGTGAGCAAGATCGGGATGCCGGAAGGCCGGATTCCGCTGGCGGAAACAACAGTGTATCTGGCATCGTCACCCAAGAGCAACGGCTCCTATATGGCCCTTGAGAATGCGCTGGCCAAGGTACGGGAAACGGGCAATCTGCCGGTCCCCCTCCCCATTCGCAATGCGCCCACCCAACTTATGGAGGAATTGGGCTACAGCGACGGCTACAAGTATGCCCACGACTATCCCGGGCATTTTGTCGATATGGAGTTCATGCCGGACGCCCTCCGCGGCACCGTGTTCTACGAACCCCAGCCTAACAAGCACGAAAGCGTGTTACGCGCCTATCTGGAAGCCTGCTGGCCCAAATATTATCCCAAAGGTTAGAACGGGTATCCAACACCAAAATGGATCGCGTAATTTTTGGGGAACCACTCGCGGACGGGGACCCAGCGGTTGCCCTCCGCGCGGGCGGGATCGTGCAGGCGGACACCGCCATCGACACGGATTAGAAGGAAGCCCAGGTTTACGCGGATTCCCAGGCCCCAGTCCAGGCCGATGGACGTGCCCAGTTTCTTGATGTCAAACAGCCCCAGGATGTCATTTTCGTCCGTGAAATCCATGTCAGGATGGGGCAGGTTCCAGATGTTGCCGGCATCGGCAAAGAGTGCGCCCTCCAATTTCCAGATAATGGGGAAACGATACTCCACATTGGCCTCCAGTTTCATTTCGCCAATCTGCGTGGGGATGGAGAAGAGGGTGAGCGGCTGCGAGTTGCCCGGACCCAGCGTACGGGCCTGCCAGCCGCGCATGGACGATGATCCGCCGCAATAGAACTGCTTTTCTACCATCAGCGTGTTGGAGTTGCCGTAGCCATATCCGGCACCGGCCATCAGGTGCAGCGCGATGGCGTGTTCGTTGTCGCCGCCAAAACGGAAGGTCTTGCCCAAATTGACTTCGGCACGTGCATATTGGGCATAAGGCGTGGACCAGATGGTGTGCTGGCCATCCTCGTCCACGGGCATGAACTTGTTGAACAAACTGAGGAAATTGCCGGAGAGGTCCATGCTGAAGCGCACATAATGGTATGGCGTGAGCGGTACTGCGGAGGAATTGGTGGTGTAATAGATGGTACCGCTGATACCGTGGTCGAAGCGGCCGCTATAGGCGTTCATGATGAAGGGGTTGGCCAGGAGGATTTTGGCCAGGAACTCCGGCTGGATATTGAACAGGCGGGCGACGTTGAGGCGGAACAGCGAGAACTGGTAAAAGAAGTTCTGCCCCACGCGTCCGTTATACGTCAATGCGGTGGAGATGAGGGTGCGGCGGAATTCCGGCCGGTCCTGATAGGTAAAGGCCAGGGAAACGTCCGTCGTGGGGATGTTCGTGCCTTTGAACACCCGGTTGGGAAGTCCAATAAACTGAGGAAAACGGATGGAGGTGGTGATACCCACTTCCGTGGAATAGGCGCTGGACCCAGGTTTGAACTGGAAGTTTCCCTTGACACCCACGTTCAGGCGCTCTCCCCCATGGAAAATGTTCTTGTGGTAGTAGTTGATCTGGGGCGATATGCCAAACAGGCCCGTGGAGTTGAAGGAGCCTTCCAAGTCCGCCTTGATGGCCTGCAGACGGGAATTACGCAGGGTGATGTCGGCATCCACGGTTTTGTCCGACGTGGGTTCGATGTTCACGTTGACGCCGGAAAGCATGCCCAGGTTGGCCAGGCGCGTGTAGGTGGTGTTGACCTCCTGTTCGCTATACAACTGGCCGGGACGCAGGGTGTTCATGTTCTGCAGCGTACGGCGGCGGATTTTCAGCTTTTCCGGATGCGTGATATTCACCTTTCCCAGCGTGAATTTCTGGTGCGGCTTGGCGGTGGAAACAGGGTCTCCCAGGGCGTAGTCGCGGAGGCTATAGGTCAGTTTGGCCGTGCCGTCGTGCGCAAGGGTATCTGCGTCAAAGATATAATAGCTTTTGGTGAGGCCGTAATAGCCGATGTTGCGGAACATCAGGGCGCTGCGTTCCGCCTCCTTTTCCAGGTCCGATTCTGCCAGATAGTCCCCTGCCGCAACCTTGCTGTGGGGCAGGTCTTCCATGAATTCCTGCTTGATGGTTCCGTATTCCGGGAGCACATAATCGATGGAACTGATGGTGTATCGCTTGCCCAGGGCTACGTAGTAATTGACGTAGACCTTCCGGCCTTTTACCTGCACCTGGCTTTCTACCTGGGAGCCGTAATAGCCTATGTAGTGCAGGTGGTTCGCGATATTGTTGATGCTTTTATCCACCAGTGAAGGATCATAGACCACGGGTTCCACGCCTACGCTCCGCAGGAATTTGCCCATTTTGGATTGTCCGTCACCGCCCCAGTTATAAACGGACAGGAGCGGGTTTACGCCCAGCATATAGGAGTTGGGCTTTTGGGCGACGTAGGACATGAGGCTGCCGGCGTCGAAGGAGGAATCGTCTACCTTCACCTGGTTTTTCCGGAGGAGATATTCTCCGTCTTTGAGCGAACGGGTGGTGCTGCAAGCGCCCGCCCAAACCGCACAAATGCAAAGAAATATGACTTTCCACCGTTTCATTCTTACAAAAGTAATACTTTTTACTTATATTTGCGTGATTTTTTAATACAGTTTATAGAGGGATGAAAAACAAATACATCGACCTAATTGACCAGACCTTCGATTTCCCGCAGGACGAATTCATGGTGGTGGACGGCAACCTGATGTTCAACGACATCGACCTTATGGAAATCATCGACAAGTACGGTACTCCTCTCAAACTCACCTACTTACCCAAGATTTCGTCGCAAATCCAGCGGGCCAAGCGTCTGTTCAAGGTAGCTATGGCCAAGGCCGATTACCGTGGTTCGTACCATTACAGCTACTGCACCAAGAGCTCGCAGTTCGCCTTCGTGGTGCACGAGGCCCTCAAGAACGACATTCATCTGGAGACCTCATCGGCCTACGACCTGGACCTCATCCGGGCGCTGGAACGGGACGGTTCCGTGAAAAAGGATAAACTGTATATCATCTGCAACGGCTTCAAACGCCCCCAGTACATTGAGAATATCGCCGCCCTGCGCAAGGAGGGCTGGAAAAACATCATTCCCGTGCTGGACAACAAGAACGAGTTCGAAGATCTGGCAGACCTCATCGAGGAGGACACCATGATGGGTATCCGCATCGCCTCGGAAGAAGAGCCCAACTTCGATTTCTATACCTCCCGCCTGGGTATCCGCTACTCGGATATCCTCAAGTTCTACCAGAATACGGTAGCCCGCTATCCCAATTTCCACCTCAAGATGCTGCATTTCTTCATCAATACGGGCATTAGGGATACGGCCTATTACTGGAACGAACTCTCCAAGTGCGTCAAGGTGTACTGTGAGCTCAAGTCCATCTGCCCGGAACTGGACAGCCTGAACATCGGTGGCGGCCTGCCCAACAAGACATCCCTGGCCCAGGATTTCGACTACGAATACATGGTGGAAGAAATCATTAACCAAATCAAGGTCACCTGCAACGCTTACGGCGTTCCGGAGCCGGATATCTTCACCGAGTTCGGCAGCTTCACCGTGGGAGAAAGCGGTGCTACCATCTTCAAGATCCTGGATATCAAGCAGCAGAACGACCGCGAAAAGTGGTACATGATCGACAATTCCTTCATGACCTGCCTGCCGGACACCTGGGGCCTGAACCAGCGCTTCATCCTGCTGCCCATCAACAAGTGGAACGATGAATACCAGCGTGTGTTCCTGGGTGGTCTCACCTGCGACAGCCAGGATTTCTATAATGCCGATTATCACGCCAACGCCATCTTCCTGCCCACCATCCGCAGCCGCCGGGAAAACCTGTACATCGGTTTCTTCCACACCGGCGCCTATCAGGAAGCCCTTTCCGGCTACGGCGGCATCAAGCACTGCCTCATGCCCTCGCCCAAGCACATCCTCATCGACCGCGATAAGGAAGGCAACCTGGTCACCAGCATCTTCGCAGAAGAACAGACGGCCGAGTCGATGCTCAAGACGCTGGGCTACGAATGATTACCACTGCCGAAATCAAGTACGTCAAGTCCTTGTCACAGAAGAAATTCCGTGACCAGTACGGCGTATTTGTAGTAGAAGGTGAAAAACTGGTCCAGGAGGCGCTGAACTCCGGTTTCAAGGTGGAGAAAGTGTATCGCAGCGCGGAGATTGGCGAGTCCGCCATGGCCCGCATGAGCAGCCTCTCCTCCCCTTCTCCGGCGCTGGCCATCGTGGCGCGCCCTGCAGACCTGGAGTCGGCCGTTTTGCCCTCTTCCGGTCTTTTCCTGGCGCTGGACGGCATCCGCGACCCCGGGAATCTGGGCACCATCCTCCGTATTGCAGACTGGTTCGGTGCAGACGGCGTATTCGCATCGCCGGATACCGTAGATGTCTTCAATCCCAAGGTAGTCCAGGCTACCATGGGTGCCATCTTCCGCGTCAAGTTCCATTATACGGATATCCCCGCCCTGTGCCGGAGCGCCCTGCAAGTGGGCGGCAATGTTTACGGAACCTTCCTTGATGGCGAGAATATGTACCAAAAAAGCCTTTCCAACGGGGTGGAAAGGCCTTCTATGATTGTAATTGGCAATGAGGCCAACGGGATTTCCGCCGCTACGGCAGCCTGCGTAAGCGACCGTCTCTACATCCCTCCTTACCCTGCCGATGATTCCGGTTCGGAATCCCTCAACGCAGCAGTCGCTACGGCCATCACCGTGGCCGAGTTCCGCCGCCGGGCCTAGTGGAGTTCTTCCACGCAGAAATCGCGCGCGCCAACGGTAAGCGTAAATACCGTTCTGACCAGTTTAATTCCCAGATAATCAAGCGCTTCTACCGGAATGCGGACGGTGATGTCGGTGGCTTCGCCAAAGTTGGACACTACCAGGAAAGTGTGTTTCCCGTCGCTGCGAAGGAACGCGAAGTGGCGGTCCGGGTTGAAGCGTTCGCTGTCCTGGCAGTAGCAAAGGTCGAAGGTGCGGCCTTCCGCAAAGGCCGGCTTCCCGGCTAGTGCGAGTACTTCCTTATAGCATTTCAGGACGCTATTGTTCGGTTTCTTGAGGGCGGGCACCGTGCACCAGTCAAAGATGGAGGTGCGTCCGTCCAGGCCGCTGAAGCCTTCCTGCTGCATGCCGCGCTCCCCCATCTCCTGCCCGAAGTACAGCATGAAGGGGGCGTCGTTCAGCAGGGCGCTTACCGCCAGGGCGGCGTAACCGGCCTGGGCGCTGCCGCAGAAGAAGTCCGAGGCGACGCGCTGCTCGTCATGGTTTTCCAGGAAGTTGAGCATATGCGGCTGTAAAGAGCCCAGAAACTGCCAATTATGCGAGATCTCCCGGGCCGATGCACCGGAGCAGGTCACAGCCCGCAGCGTGTCGTAGAGGCCGCATTTGTCGTACAGGAAGTCAAAACCCACTTCCTCCACGTACATGCGGTACTTGTCTTTCTCGTACACTTCGGCCACAAAGATAACCTGCGGAAACTCGGCCTTAATGCTGGCGATGAGCCATTTCATAAACTGCGGGGGCACCAGCTCCACCATGTCGCAGCGGAAGCCGTCCACGCCCTTGGAGGCCCAGAAACGCACGATGTCGCGCATCTTGTCCCAGGTGCCGGTGTGGTAATCGCAGTAGTTGATTTTGACGGTCTCCCACCAGTCATTCATGCCGGGCGCTGCGGTAAAGCAGTTTCCGGAGGCCTTGGCGGGCATTTCCTCGTAGCCTTTGGGATTGACCGGCAGTTGCAGGGCCTGGCCCGGATAATAGAAGAAGTCGTTCTCCGGTGCCCAGTGTACGTTTTTATCGTCCCCTGCCCCCAGCGTTCCCTTGTATTCGCGCGCCACATGGTTGGGCACAAAGTCCACGAGGCATTTGAGGCCGTCCTCGTGCGTACGCTTGACCAGGTCTTCGAATTCCTCCATGCGCCGTTCCGGGACATCGGCCATATAGGGATTGACGTCGTAATAATCGGTAATGGCATAGGGACTTCCGGCCTCCCCTTTCACCACCTTTTCTCCCGAGCTGGCGCTGGCATGCCGGATGATGCCGGTATACCATACATAATGGGCACCGAGCCCTTTCCAATACTGGAAGGACCCGGTGTCGATGGAAGAAAATTTACCGTTTCCCCAGAGTCTGGGAAGCACTTGGTAAATAATCTGTTTCATGCCTTACTACCAGTTCAGGATCTTCTTGAAGTCGTAATCCGCAGGATTGGCTACATACTTCTTGGCGGCTTCATAGTCCGCCGGGGCGATGAAGTGGCAGATGTGGTTGAAGTAGTTCTGGGCGGTACCACCGTCGATGGCAACACGGCGCGGAGGAATCTTGCCGTCGGCCTGCTGCAGGTCTTTCAGGTACAGCGGGTGGGCGGTGCCGAAGGCATCGACATATACCATGCAGCCGGTCTCGCCTTTTGCGAAGAGCTCATAGGCACCCATGGCCAGCTCCGTGCAGTAGGTAAGGTCGAAGCCGATAGGATCCTGGCAGCGGACATCGTAACCGATTTCCACCGGACGGGTCTTTACCTTAAGGCCGATTTTCTTGAACTCCTTCTCCAGGATGTCGTTGAAGAGCACAGCCTTGGAGATTTTGCCCAGTTCCGGATGGCCGTGTTCGTCGTAAGTCATGGATACGCCGGCGTTCTTGATTTCCTGGGGATCCAGGTCATGGAAAACACCTTCTGCCACTACCACGGTACCGTAGCCGATACCCAGGAGCTTGCGCTTGATGATGGTGGAAAGGGCCAGCTTCACAATCTTGTCCAGGGTGATGGTGGTCTTGTTGAACATCTCCGGGATGATGGTCATGGGGCAATGGGTAGCCTCGCCGATACCCAGGGCCAGGTGACCGGCGCTGCGGCCCATGGCGCTGATGATGAGCCAGTTGCCGCTGGTGCGGGCATCCTCATACACGGTGCGGGCCAGGTGGGCACCTTCGTCCTTGGCGCTGTTGAAACCGAACGTAGGGGTGTTCTGCGGCAGCGGAAGGTCGTTGTCGATGGTCTTGGGTACATGGATGTTCTTGATGGGATACTGCTTGGCTTCCAGGAATTTGGCGATGCGGTTGGCGGTGGAGGCGGTGTCGTCTCCGCCCACGGTGACCAGCAGCTTGATGTTGTTGTCCTGGAACAGGCTCAGGTTGAAGTTTTCTTCAAAGTCCTTGTCAGTGGGTTTGAAACGGCTCATCTGGAGGTAGCTGCCGCCCCGGTTGAAGTAAGCGTCCGCCTTGAAGAAGTCGATGTCTTCCGTGCGCGGAGCCTGGGAGAACAGGCCGCTGTAACCGCCATGCAGGCCAATAACACGATAACCATTGCTGAGGAAAGTTTTAGCAACGGACATAACCACGGTGTTCATGCCCGGAGCCGGGCCGCCACCACAAAGGATAATGATAGAATCTTTCATTTCATGAAAAATAAAATGTTATACGTTACCCCCACCCGAAACCCCTCCCCTCGGGGGAGGGACTTTTTAGCTGGAGTTCTTTTTCTAAATTATACAAAGATAATCATTTTTTGTGGAAAACTACGTTTTTCTCGCGGTTCTCTTCAATGACTTCCTCGTAGCCTTTCAAGGCGGCGAAGGGGGCGAACTGGGCGGCACGGTCCAGACGAGCCATGCGAGGGTGCCTCTTTGAGGTGGGATGCTCCAGGTGAAGGATGTCGTCGTAAGGTGTACTCATTCGTGGTGTCCTCCTATCTGCTGGTTGCGGTCGCGGGTGGTAGCGCCCTCCTCAAAATTCATCCCTTTCAGGATGGCGTTTTTTCCGAATTTCCGCCTAATTTCCAGGATGGCTTCCTGCTGTCGGCGCTCCCGGGAAGTGTCCGTTACATCGTCGAAAAGACTCATTTGGAGCCCATCCACTTCCTCTTCCCGCTTTACTTGAGATGCAACAACGTAAATGCGTCTGACAAAGAGTTTTCTGTCAACAATTTTATCGTACAACTCCATCATGGAACGGAGCAAAATGGAGGTGGCCGATGTGGCAAAAGGAAGGTTCACGGAACCATGCGCCGGCTTGGGTGTTGGGCGGCCGTACCAGTCCTTCACCATGGGGCCGTTTCCCTTGCCGGCCTCGTAGCCCACGTGCAGCACCAGTTGGGTAGTCACAAGCCGTTTATCCACCAAATCCAGCGACAGCAAATCCGTCATTTCGCGCACGATGGTCCGGGCTTTTTCGAAGGAATAGGGCTCCATGAGCACTTGGCCGCTGGAGAGGCTGCTGGCACTGGGCCTGTAACGCTTGATATCGGCCATGGTGCAAGGCTCCCAGCCCCAGGCGTGGTCGATGAGTAGTTCCGCATTGATACCGAAGAGCTTATATAGCACTTCTTCGTTGTTCAGCGACATGCGCGCCACGTCGCCCAGGGTGAACATCCCGGCACTCGCCAGCCGCGCCTCGATTCCGTGACCGATGCGCCAAAAGTCCGTCAGGGGCTTGTGGGTCCAGTATTTTTCCCGGTAGCTCATCTCCGTGAGCTCCGCTATGCGCACGCCGTCTTTATCAGCCTGCCGGTGCTTGGCCTCGATATCCATCGCCACCTTGGCCAGGTACAGATTCGGGCCGATGCCGGCCGTGGCGGTGACGCCGGTCTCGCGGAGCACTTCCTGAATGAGGCGCATCGCGAGCGTATGGGCGTCCACGCTGTACATGCGCAGGTACTCGGTTGCGTCGATAAAAACCTCGTCAATTGAGTAAACGTGGATGTCTTCCGGGGCGATGTGGCGGAGGTAAACGCTATAGACTTGACCGCTGACTTCCAGGTACTTAGCCATGCGCGGCTTAGCGGTAACGAAGTCCAGTTCCAGCCGCGGATTTTCCCGCTTGAGCTGGGCAATCCGCTGCTTCACTTCAAACAGCCGCGGCCGCCCGGGAATGCCATACGCCTTAAGGGCGGGAGACACCGCCAGGCAGATGGTCTTGTCCGTGCGGGAGTCATCGGCCACCACCAGCCGGGCCTGCAGCGGATCCAGTCCCCGCTCCACGCACTCTACCGATGCGTAGAACGATTTAAGGTCGATAGCTATGTACGTCCGCGGGTTCATTCCTACAAATGTAGTGAATCTTTCCGGAAATTTTCTTATATTTGTCCTTTCGGCTGCACATACGTGCGCACGCGAAGGGCAATATGGACTTTACAGAGGCAAAACATAGGATCGAGCAACTCAAGGCTATTCTCCTGGAGAACAGCCGCTTATACTATGTGGAGAACGCACCCTCCATGAGCGACTATGAGTACGACCAGCTCATGCACGAGTTGGAGGCGCTGGAGACGCAGTACCCGGAGTATGCCACGCCGGACTCCCCCACCCGCCATGTGGGCTCGGACCTGGAGGAGGACCGCCAGAGCGGTTTTGCCAAGGTGCCCCACAAATATCCCATGCTGTCGCTCTCCAACACCTATTCCATCCAGGAAATCGAGGAGTTTGCCGAGCGTGCGGAAAAAGGATTAAGTAACTCATTCACATACAGTTGTGAGCTCAAGTTCGACGGGACGGCCATCTGCCTCACTTACAAGAACGGCCGCCTGGCCAGTGCCCTCACCCGCGGAGACGGGGTGGTCGGGGACGATGTCACTGCCAACGCCCTCCGCATCGCCAATATCCCCCATCAGCTTAAAGGAACCGGTTATCCGGAAGAATTCGAGATCCGCGGGGAGATTCTGATGCCGTACGAGTCCTTCGACAAGCTCAACCATGAACGGGAAGTAAACGAGGAACCGCTTTTTGCCAATCCGCGCAATGCGGCCAGCGGGTCGCTCAAGTTGCAGGACCCGGAGGAAGTGGGCCGGCGCGGCCTTTTCTGCACGCTCTACCACATCCCTACCGGCCAGGTGGACTTCCCTACCCACGACGCCGCGCTCAGTGCGGCTGCCAGCTGGGGCCTGCCCGTTTCCACGGACCGGCGCATCTGCCACAACATCCAGGAAATCGAGGCTTTCATCGCCCATTGGGATACGGCCCGCAAGGAACTGCCGTATGCGACGGATGGCATCGTCATTAAAATCAACGAAATGGCCTACCAGCAGCAGCTCGGCTACACCGCCAAGAGTCCCCGTTGGGCTGTGGCGTATAAGTTCAAGGCGGAGCAGGCCTGCACGCCCATCCTGTCGATCGACTATCAGGTGGGCCGCACAGGAGCCGTTACGCCCGTTGCCAACCTGGAACCCGTGTTCTTGAGCGGCACCATGGTCAAGCGTGCCACGCTGGTGAACGAGGACCAGATCCGCAGCCTGGATATCCACGAAGGCGACTGGGTGTATGTGGAAAAAGGCGGTGAGATTATCCCCAAGATTACGGCCGTGGAGCCCTCCAAACGCCAACCTGGCGCCCAGAGGCCCGTTTTCCCGTCCGTGTGCCCGGACTGCGGCACGCCGCTGGAAAAACCGGAAGGCGAAGCCCGCTGGTTCTGCCCCAACACCACCGGCTGCCCCACCCAGATGAAAGGTAAAATCCTGCATTTCCTCTCGCGGAAAGCCATGAACGTGCTGGCCGGAGAGGCTACTGTGGAGCAATTGTACAACAAAGACTGGGTCCGTACCCCTGCCGATTTATATTCGCTGACGGAATACCGTCTCATGCAGCTGGAAGGCTGGAAAGAGCGCAGTGCGCGCCGCTTCCTGCAAAGCCTGGCGGACTCCAGAAGGGTTCCGTTTGAGCGTGTCCTTTTCGCCCTGGGCATCCGCTACGTGGGAGAAACCACCGCACGGGAAATCGCCCGCCACTTCGGCAGCATCGACGCGCTAAAGGATGCTTCAAGGGAGGATTTACTTTCCGTTGCCGATGTGGGTGACGTCATTGCAGACAGTGTACTCGCCTACTTCCAGAATGAAGCCAATCTGCAGGAAATCAGCCGTTTGCAAGCCGCAGGGCTTCAGTTTGCCATCGAACAGGGGCAGGGAAAATTGTCGGATGCGCTGGAAGGAAAAACCATCGTCATCAGCGGCAATTTCTCCATTTCCCGGGAAGCGATGAAGGCTCTTATCGAGGCCCACGGCGGCAAGAACAGCAGTTCCGTGAGCGGCAAGACGTCCTACCTGCTTACAGGCACCAAGCCGGGGCCGGAAAAGGTGAAAAAGGCCGCGGAACTGGGTGTGGAGGTGATTGACGAGGCTACGTTAAGGCAGATGATAGGAGGAGGAGATACACTCGGCCCTTCGGGCCTCGGTATGACAGAAGAGGATGCAGAACCTACGTTGTTTTAGTTAATTAGGAGATTGACGATATGAGTTTTTCGCAGTTCACCGAAAAAGATTACGAGGTTATCAACCAGGCCTATGCCCATCTGCGGGCATCGGCGGAAAAACGCTGCGCCAATGCGGCGGAACTGGAAGTGGTGCAACGTGCCTTCGAGTTTGCGAATGAGGCCCACAGCAATGTGCGCCGCCGCAGCGGAGAGCCTTACATGCTGCATCCCATCGCCGTCGCGCAGATTGTCGTGGACGATATCGGCCTGGGCTACAAATCCATCTCGGCCGCCCTTCTGCATGACGTAGTGGAAGACACGGACTACACCGTGGAGGACCTCCGCGAGCGTTTCGGCAGCAAGATTGCCTCGCTGGTCGATGGCCTCACCAAGATCAAGACGGTGCTGGACAACGAGCAAAAGACCCACGGCACGGATATCAGCCAGCAGAGCATGCAGGCGGAAAACTTCAAGCGCATTCTCCTTACGCTCAATGACGATGTCCGTGTGGTGCTCATCAAACTGGCGGACCGCCTGCACAACTGCCGCACCATTGAGCACATGCCGGAACACAAGCGGGACAAGATTCTCTCGGAGACCATGTTCATCTTTATCCCGCTGGCCCACCGGCTGGGCCTGTACAGCATCAAGAGTGAACTGGAAAACATCTGGCTGCGCTACAATGAGCCGGAGGCCTACCAGGAAATCAAAGCTCGCATAGACAAGAGCGTTCAGGAAAAAGGCGCGGAGATGACCCAGTTCATCCGGCCCATCGCAGAGGCTCTCACCAAAGCCGGTTTCAAATTCGAAATCAAGAAACGGGTGAAAACCCCCTACTCCGCCTGGCGCAAGATGCAGCAAAAGCAGGTTTCCTTTGAGGAAGTGTATGACCTGTACGCCATCCGAATCATTTTTGAGGCAGACCAAAGTTCCCCGGAAAGCGAGCGCGACCAGTGCTATCACATCTTTTCCATTATTACGGGCTTGTACCGCTACATGCCGGAACGTCTCCGTGACTGGGTAAAACATCCCAAATCAAACGGTTACGAGGCCCTGCATTGCACACTGCTCAGCGAGTCCGGCGTGTGGGTGGAGGTCCAGATCCGCACCCGCCGCATGGACGACATTGCAGAGAAAGGTATTGCCGCGCACTGGATGTACAAGCGCAACGGCTACCTGGGCGAAGGCGATTACGAGATGGACGCCTGGCTGCAGAGCATCAAGGAAATCCTGATGAACCCGGACGTGAACGCCCTGGAACTGCTGGATATCATCCACAACGACCTCACCGCCACCGAGATATACGTATTCACCCCCAAAGGCGACCAGCGGAGCATCCAGAAGGGTGCTACCGCCCTGGATTTCGCCTATCTCATCCATACGGAGGTGGGCAACAAGGCCATCGCAGCCAAGGTGAACCAGCGCCTGGTGAAACTGAGCCATGTGCTCAAGACCGGCGACAAGGTGGAAATCATCACGGCGGAAGATGCCAAGCCGCAGCCGGAGTGGATCAAGTTCCTCACCACGCGCCGCGCCCGTACCATCGTCATGGACTATTTCAAGGCCCAGCGCAAACAGACGGTGGACTTTGGCAAAAAGACCCTGGAGAATACCCTCACTTCGCTGGGTATCGAGAACGATGAGCGCAATCTCCAGCGCCTGCAGGCCGCTTACGCCGTAGATTCCCGAGAGGAAATGTATTACGGTATCGGCCTTGGAAACCTGAGCCTGGACCTGGTGCCGGAAACCCTCAAGAAGCAGTCTTCCAGCCGTTTATCCTGGCTGCGGCGTGCGCTTAGGATGGACGATGAGACCGAACAGCAGACGGCTGCAGCGGGCACCCAGCCCGTGGCCGAGACCTTCATTATCGGCAGTTCCGACCCCAACGGTCCGCGATTCTCTATCGCAAGTTGCTGCAACCCTATCCCCGGAGACCCGGTGGTTGGCTTTAAGGCGCCCGACGGCAGCGTCACCGTGCACAAGAAAGCCTGCCCGGTGGCGGAAAGCATCGCCGCCATGCACGGAGACTGGGTGGTGGTTCCCAAGTGGCTGGAACAGGCCGAGGACAATGCCTTCCTGGTGCGTATCACCCTCAAGGGACTGGACCGTGTGGGTATGCTCAACGAGATTTCCCGTTACGTATCGCTGGTGATGGGCGTGAATATGCGCCGTTTGTCGCTGCAGGCGGAAAGCGGCCTGTTCGAAGGCTATATCGACATGTATGTGCAGTCTCGTGAAACGCTGGAACAGATGATTAAGAAGCTCTCTTCCATCGAAGGCATAGAATCTGTAATCAGAACGGACCTATGAGGTTGAAAAAACTGCTGCCGCTCATCCCTGCGGCCCTGATTCTGGGTTCGCTCATGTTCCCGCAAGGTTGTGCCAACACCACAACCCCGCCTTCCGGTGGCCCCAAGGATACCATTCCGCCCGTGCTCACCAAGGTGGCCCCTTTCCCCGGCACGGTGAACGTGGGGGTGCACAAGACCAAACTGGTGTTCACGTTCAACGAATACGTGAAAATCAAGGACGCCAATGGCATTTACCTCTCTCCCCCGCTGGAAAAACGCCCCAAGGCGGTCCTCAGGGGCAAGTCGCTGGAGGTGTCGTTCGAGAGCGACCTGGATTCCAACACCACTTATACGCTGGACCTGACGGGCGCCATCGCCGACAACAACGAAGGGAACCTGTTCCCGGGCTATACGCTGGTGTTCTCCACCGGTCCGCAAATCGACTCCATGTGCCTGACCGGCCTGGTGCAGGACTGCAACACCCTGCATCCGCTGAAAGGCATCACGGTAATGCTGTATAAGGATCAGGCCGATTCCGCCGTGTTCCTCAAACGTCCCGTCGCCGCCGCCAAAACCGACGATTGGGGCTTCTTCAGCCTCCGGAATATCCAGGATACCGTTTATCGTGTCTATGCCATCAAGGACGAGAACAACAACAACATGTATGATCCGGAGACGGAGCGCGTCGCCTTCCTGGATTCCCTCTTCCGTCCCCTTACCGTTTACAACGACAGCCTGTACGAGTTCAAGAAATTCGACATGAAGGATACGGCCCTGTGCCTGGCGCGTAAGACGGACTTCGAGCTGAATCTTTTCCGCGAGAGACCTTCCAAACAGATGATCGTGAAGAAGGAACGCGTGGGGCTCCGTACCGCCTATCTTACGTTCATGGCACCGGATGCGGTCATCCACGACATGCGCATCAAAGGCCTTCCGCGGGAAAAACTCATTTCCCAGTTCAACCTCCAGCGGGACTCCCTGGAGCTCTGGGTGAATGACCAGCGGAAAATGCCCGATACCCTGAAACTGGTGTTGAAGTACGACAAGACCGACACTACCGGCAAGCTGCTGCCTACGGAAGAAGAGGTGAAGCTTGCCATCGGCAAGGAACTGCGGGCCGAACTCATGAAAAAGGAGAACAACGTCCGGAACCGCAAGCACGAGGACACCATTGCCGTCATGACCACCAAGGCCGATGCCACCACCATCGAGCAGTACGGGTACGAAATCGAGTTCAAGTACCCGCTTATCGAAAGTGCCTGGGATTCGCTGAAATTCCGCAGCGTGAACCCGCGTCAGCAGGAGGCCAAGGGCAAGGTGAAGGTGGTGCAGGACAGCACCAACCTGCGCCATTTCAACATTTATCCGCAGGAAAAACTCCAGGTGGGCTACGATTATTACCTTAAAATCCCCCACCGCCGTTTCCGTGACGTGAATGGCTTCTACAACGACAGTACGGAGCTCAAAGTGACGCTCCCCAACGACGAAAAACTCAGTTCCATTACCCTGGAGCTCTCCAACGTAAAGAACAAGTACATCCTGGACCTGCTTACGGAAAAGCGGGACAAGGTGGTGCGTTCCTTTATTGTCGATAAAGACGGTACGGTGGTATTCCCCTACCTGAAAACCGGCAATTATTGCATCCGTATCACGGAGGACCTGAACCGGAACAACATGGTGGATACCGGTGTCCTGCTGGAACACAAACAGCCGGAAAAGGTGCGTTTCTTCAAGGTGAACGACCAATTCCTGATCAAAGTGCTGGAACGGGCGGAAATGATATGGCAGATAGACATGGAGGAAATGTTCCGATGAAGCGCCTTTTAACCTTCATAATCGGCCTTCTTGCGGCCTGCAGCCTTTCTTTTGCCCAGGTGGACCTGGATAAGGAGTTCTTCAGCCTGCCGGATACGGTTACCAACGAGTATCTGGACAGTCTCAAGTTGCAGGTCCAGAAGCCCAACGATTATTGGATGATTGGCGTATACGGCGGTATGTCGGCCCAGTTCGGGTATTGGAACCCTTCGCGGCTTACCAAGGGTCAGATCCAATTCCCCGTTTACGGCTTTTCCGTTATTCGGCAATTTACCATGTTCGGCCTCTTCCCTTTCCTGGGACTTGAGTTTGGCGCGCAGCAGAATTATGAGGGGTACGAGTTCAAGGCCAACAAGGAAACCGGTTACCGTTCTACTGAGTCGGGTGCGTACAAGGCTATGATCCGCGTGCCGGAAGCCTTTATCCTTACCCACGGGCACTTCGACCTGGGCCAGCACTTCAAATTCATGCTCAAGGTGGGCTTGTATGGCGGTTATCGGGTCGGTATCCAACGCGTACTGGACGAGGCCTATGCCGGTTCCAGCTATGAGAGTTACCTGACTACTTTCCGTGACTATGACCTTCGCTGGACTTATGGTCTCATGGGCGGTCTGGGCATGGGCCTGGTGTTCAATCCTATTGAGATACACCTGAATGTAAATATTAAATGGGGCTGGGGCTCGTTCTGGCAGCCGGATTATTCCAGCCCTTATTATTACCGTTTTGGTTATCCACTGGACGGCACCGTTACCCTGGGCCTGTATTATCAGCTGACACCCCGATACGGCCATACGCGGGGGCAACTGCGTAAACTGGCCAAGAAAATGATAGAAGAGCAGCAGAATAAGCAATGACAAAAGCTATGGAAACCCGGACCGTCCGCGTGGGCGATGTCCTTATCGGAAGCGGCCACCCTATCGTGGTCCAGACCATGTGCAATACCCATACGGCCGATGTCGCCGCTACCGTGGCGCAGTGCCGGCGGCTGGCGGCGGTGGGTTCACAGCTCATCCGCATCACCGTCCCTTCCCTGTCGGACGTACCCGCCCTGCAGCAAATCCACGATACCTTGCGCGCCCAGGGCATTCAGACGCCGTTGGTGGCCGATATCCACTTCTCTGCGGAGGTGGCCATGGCCGTGGTTCCGGTGGTGGAGAAAATCCGCATCAATCCGGGTAACTTCCATCCGGACCATGAGAAGGCCCGCCTGCTCTTCGGGCAGTTTCTGGAAAAGTGCAAGCAGTATGACCGTGCCATCCGCATTGGTCTGAACCATGGTTCGCTGGGCAAGTACATTGTGGAGAAGTATGGCAATACGCCGCAGGCCATGGCCCTCGCTGCCATGGAATGGGTGCAGATGTGTGTGGATGCCCAGTTCTATAACGTGGTGGTTTCGCTGAAGGCCTCCAATACGGTGGTCATGGTGCAGGCCTACCGCGAACTGGCCCGCATGATGCAGGAAAGCGGCGTCGTGTTCCCGCTGCATGTCGGCGTAACGGAAGCCGGCAACGGTGACAGCGGCCGCATCAAGTCCTGCGTGGCCATTTCCACGCTCCTGCAGGAAGGAATCGGCAATACCATCCGCGTGTCCCTCACCGAAGATCCCGCCAACGAGATTCCCGTAGCCCGCTACCTGGCCAACCGCTATGGGATCAAAGCCCCTCATCCCGGGCTTGACCCGGGATCTCCTGAAGAACTCATCCTCAAGGCCGCCTGCGACTGGGGCGCTCCCCTGCTCAACCATGAGGTGGACGACATCCCCCTGGAGGACGAATACCTTAAAGACGAGATTTTACAGGCCTGCAGGCGCCGTTTCTACAAGCCGGAGTACATTGCCTGCCCTGGGTGTGGTCGCACGCTGTACGACCTCGAAAACACCTTTAACAAGGTAAAGGCAGCCACGGCCGGCTTCAAGGACGTGGTGATTGCCGTGATGGGTTGTATCGTCAATGGTCCCGGAGAGATGGCCGATGCCGACTACGGATATGTGGGCGAAGGCGCCGGCAAAGTGACGCTTTACCGCAAAAAAGAACCCGTCCTCAGGCATATACCCGAGGACGAGGCAGTGAATAAGCTCGTTGAGCTTATCACCGCCGATAGTGTTTCACCTCTGGGGGACTAATCCCCCAGACCCCCTGGGTCGCTTTGCTCCGAGCTAGTTTACCTAAGGCAGAATAGCCAGGACGCTTTCTACGGCGCGGACCTTATCTCCCACCTTTACTTTTACATCGGCTTCCACGGGGACGAACAAGTCTATGCGGGAGCCGAATTTAATTACACCGCACTGGTCTCCGCGGTACTCCATCTTGCCGGGCTCTGAATAGCAGACGATGCGGCGGGCAAACGTGCCGGCAATCTGCTTGAAGAAAACCTCTCCATATTCATTCTTCATGCAGGAAGAGGAATGCTCGTTGAGCTCCGAGGACTTGGGATGGAAAGCCAGGAGGTATTTTCCGGGGTGATACTTGTAATAGGTCACCTCACCCGTGATGGGCCAGAAGTTGCAGTGGACGTCGAAAAAGTTCATGTACACGGAAATCTGGATGCAGTCCCGCTTGAGATATTCTTTTTCATACACCTTGTCCACAATCACCACTTTGCCGTCTGCCACGGAGGTGACCAGTTGATGGTTATCTACATAGGGCGTTTCCCGGTTGGGCACACGGAAGAAATAGGTGATAAATATCATGAAAATGACCATGATGGCGCACAAGGGAATGCTCAGCCACAGGACCGGAACATAACGGGCCGTGAGGAAGATGAGCACGGCGCAGATGCACCAGCTGGTAAGGATGGTCCCGTAGGAGTCGTTGTCGATTTTAATCCATTTCATAATTTTTTCAAAATTATAAAAAAAAATTATTATACGTTACCCCCACCCGAAACCCCTCCCCTCGGGGGAGGGACTTTTACACTAATTCAAACAACATCAAATATACATAGGCCGTGGGGATGGCAAAGAGGGCGCTGTCGAAGCGGTCCAGCAGGCCACCGTGGCCCGGCATGATGTTGCCGGAGTCCTTGACGCCGAACTGACGCTTCCACAGGGATTCATAAAGGTCCCCGAAGACACCGGTAACGTGCATGAGGCTGGCCATGACCAGCACATGGACTACCGGAATATCAATCATTCCCGTTTTAATCAGAATATATGCAGCCAGGAGTACGGTAAGCCAGCCGCCGAAAAAGCCCGCCCAAGACTTTTTGGGCGATATTTCCGGGCACATTTTGGCCGGCCACAGCTTTTGGCCGAAGAGCATACCGAAGCAGTAGGCGCCTACGTCCGAAGACCAGATGATAATGAAGAACGCCAGCATGAGGAGGCCGCTATACCCATTGGCCGTAGTTACCACAAACGGTGAAAGGGCTACCGGAATGCCGATATACAGCAATCCGGCCAGCACGTAGGCGTATTCCTTGAAGTCCTGGTGATTGACCACCATGTACATAAGAAGGCCTACAAACAGCAGGAGGCTGATGCCCAGGTACTTGACCGGAAGGGCCGGTTCCACTGCGCCGGAGGTTACGAAAACCAGGCCGAAGGAGAGAATGGCCATGGCGATGGCTGCATTCCGCACGGCCCTGTGTTTGTTACCCAGGGTGATTTGGTAGTATTCCCGCATCATCTCCGCCTGAATAAACAGAAAGAGGGGTAAGAAGAAAAACTTACCCCCAAGCAGGCTGCCAATCATGACAGCCAGGAATACCAAACCGGATATGCTACGCGTTACAGTACTGTTCATGCCTGATTCTCTTCATTCTCTTCCTGAACAAACTGGTCATCCGCCGCAGGTTTTACCTTGGGCCCCAGAATTTGCTCGATATCTTCTGCAAAGATAACTTCTTTTTCCAAAAGATACGCACCCAGACGCATGAAACCTTCTTTATTATCGTCAATTAGCTTGCGCGTACGGTCATGCACTTCTTTGATCAGGGCCTTTACTTCCTGGTCCATGAGTTCTGCCGTTTTCTCCGAGTACGGTTTTACCAGGTTGTAGCCGCGGGAACCGGTGGAGTCGTAGAAACTCAGGGTGCCCACTTTGTCACTCATGCCATAATACTGGACCATGGCATAGGCCATGCCGGTCATGCGCTCCAGGTCATTGAGGGCGCCCGTTGAGGGCTCCCCGTTGAGGATTTCCTCTGCTACGCGGCCACCGATGAGCTGGCACATGTGATCCAGCATGACGCTGCGGCTCCAGTTTTTGCGCTCTTCCGGGAGGCTCCAGGTAAGGCCCAGGGCATTGCCGCGCGGGATAATGGAAACCTTGAACACCGGGTCTGCGTACGGGAGCAGCCAGCCCACCAGGGCGTGACCGGCCTCATGATACGCCGTGGTGCGTTTTTCTGCGGGCGTCATTATTGTATTGGACTTGCGCTCCAGGCCGCCGATAATGCGGTCTACCGCGTCCAGGAAGTCCTGCTGCATCACGGCCTTGTGGTCCCGGCGGGCAGCCGTGAGGGCGGCCTCGTTGCACACATTGGCAATGTCTGCGCCGGAGAAGCCGGGCGTATGCTTGGCCATGAACTCTACGGAGAAGTCCTCTCCCAGTTTGATGTCGCGCAGGTGAACCTTGAATATTTCCTCGCGTTCCTTGAGCTCCGGCAGCTCCACATGAATCTGACGGTCGAAACGGCCGGCACGCATGAGGGCCTGGTCCAGAATGTCTGAGCGGTTGGTGGCCGCCAGGACAATGACACCGCTGTTGGTGCCAAAGCCGTCCATCTCCGTAAGGAGCTGATTCAGCGTGTTTTCTCGCTCGTCGTTGGAGGAGAAGCCGCCATTCTTTGCACGGGCGCGGCCTACGGCATCTATCTCGTCGATAAAGACAATGCAAGGCGCTTTTTCCTTGGCCTGACGGAACAGGTCACGCACGCGCGAGGCGCCCACGCCTACGAACATTTCCACAAAGTCGGAGCCGGAAATGGAGAAGAACGGTACGTTGGCCTCCCCTGCCACGGCCTTGGCCAGGAGCGTTTTACCGGTTCCCGGAGGGCCCACCAGAAGGGCTCCCTTGGGGATTTTGCCGCCCAGGGCGGTGTATTTCTCAGGTTTTTTGAGGAAATCGACAATTTCCATCACCTCTTCCTTGGCGCCATACAGGCCGGCTACGTCTTTGAAGGTGACTTTGACATCGTTCTTGTCGGCTTCCCGCGTGTTGGCCTTGCCCGCATTGAAGGGGTTCATGCCACCACCGGCGCCGGGACCGCCCACGCCACGGTTCATGCCGCGGAACATCAGCACCCAGAACAGGATGATGATAATGAGCGGGAACATCATCTGGAATACTTCGCCCCAGATATGATCCTCGTTTTTAATGACTACCTTGAACTGCTCTACGGGAGTGAGTTCTGCGTTAAGCGCGCCAAACGTGGCTTCAGGGTCGAATTTGGACGACACCAGGAAGTAGAAATGCGGGGCGCGGCGCGGCGGGTTGCCTCCGGGGAACTTGCTTTCGTATTTAGCCAGTTTTTCCGGACGCAGTTTGACTTCGCCTTTGTAGTCGTTGCGGACAAATTCAATCTCGGCCACGTCGCCTGCGGCAATCATGGACTGGACTTCTGTCCACTCGATCTTTTCCGGTGCTGAACTTTTCTGGTTGTTAAACAGCAGATACCCGATTCCCAGGAGAATCAGGAAGTACAACCAGGAAAAGTTGAAGCTTATTTTTTTCTTTTCTGCCATTGATTATTCTTGGGTTTTGTCCGCGGCAGCCTTGGGGACCCGGCGCTCCTTGTATTCTTTGCGGGGAACATCGGCCCAGAGCTCTTCCAGGCGGTAGAATTCACGGTACTCTTTGAGGAAGATGTGCACGACGATGTTGCCATAGTCCTGGATAATCCAGAAGTTGTTGCCCTCCCCTTGCGAGCGGTAGAGCGTGTGGCCTTCCTCTTTCATTTTTTCTGCGATATTGTCTGCAATGGCGCCTACCTGCGTGGTGTTGGAGCCGTCGCAGACCATGAAGAAGTCTGTAATGGCACCGTCAATGGCGCGCAGGTCCAGGGAAACTGCGTGTTCTCCTTTTTTGTCATAAATGGCGTCGGCCAGCAGCCGTAAATCGTGTGTAATCATGCTTATTTGTTTGGTCCGTGTATTATCAAAAATAAAGCCACCTTTTTACTCTGCCATTTTGTCAGCATTTTGCATGGAAAGAATGGCTGCGGCAGGGTCCTGGGCGTTGAAAACCGAACTTCCGGCCACCAGGATACCGGCACCGGCGCGCACTACATCCGGTGCATTGGCCGGGCCGATACCGCCATCGACCTCGATGGGAATCTCCGTGCGGCCCAGGCGGTCCAGCTCCGTGCGTACCACGTGGATGCGTTCCAGGCTCTCCGGGATGAACTTTTGCCCGCCGAATCCGGCGAAAACGCTCATGATGAGCACGAAATCCACTATCGGCAACAAAGGGAAAATGGCCTCTACAGGGCAGTCCGGGTTAATGACGATACCTGCCTTTACGCCCATTTCCTGGATGGTGCGTAGTAAGGCGGCACTCCCCTCTTTTGCGGCCTCGTAATGGAAGCTGATCATGGCTGCGCCTGCCTTGGCGAAGCGCTCTACGTATTTTTCCGGATGGACGATCATCAGATGGACGTCCAGCGGCTTCTGCGCCTGTTTGGCAATGGCTTCCACTACCGGGAAACCAAAAGATATGTTGGGCACGAAGGTGCCGTCCATAATGTCCAGGTGGAAAATATCGGCATAACTGTTGACGATATCCACGTCTTTATGCAGCTGCAGGAAATCTGCGGCCAGGATGGAAGGAGCTACTTGAATCATTCGAAATTGAGGACAAGGTCGTTCAGATGGTCTACGAATTTATCCAGCGAGGCGAGTTCCAGTTTTTCGCCGGGGGCATGCACGCCGCGCAACGTGGGACCGAAGGAAATCATGTCCAGGTCCGGGAATTTCTCCAGGAACAAACCGCATTCCAGGCCTGCGTGAATGGCTTTTACCTCCGGCTCGTGGCCGAAGAGCTTTTTATAGGAGTCTACCGTGCGCTTGAGCAGGCTGGAATTCAGGTTGGGTTTCCAGCCGGGATATTCCCCGTGGTGCTCTACGTCGAAGGAGCCCAGGAAGAACGCGGCTTCTACCTTTTCCGCCATGGCATGCAGCTCCGAAACCACGGAACTGCGCTGGCTGGTGATGACTTTGAGGGTGTTCTCCTTGATATGCGCGGCGGCCAGGTTGCTGGAGGTTTCCACCAGGCCGGGGATATCTACGGAGACTTTCTCCACGCCGTGCGGGCATGCGAGCAGCGTGGTAATCAGGTTGGCGGCATCGCCTTCCGCGATGGGCTTCTCGGAACATTCTACGGGGCTGCAGAGGGCTTTTACGCCGGCATCGGAGGAGGCGAATTCCGCTTCCAGCACCTTGCTGAAGGCTTTCACGTCTTCCTGCATCTCTGCTACCTCATCTGCGGGAACGGCCAGGATGGCCTCCGCATGGCGGCAGATGGCGTTGGGCTTGTTGCCGCCGTCCAGGGTGATGAGCTGGAAATCGTACTGCATTTCCGTGTACAGGAAACGTACCAGCTGCTGGAGGGCGTTGCAGCGCTCTTTGTTGATATCGTCACCGCTATGACCGCCCTGGGCGCCCGTGACGGCGATTTTGAGGGTTTTGTAGCCTTTGCGGAGAGGCTCCCGTTCGAAGGTGAACGTGGCGGTGGTGTCGATGCCGCCGGCGCAGCCGATGAACATCTGTCCTTCGTCCTCCGAATCCAGGTTGATGAGGATTTTGCCGCTGAAGAAGCCTTCTTCCAGGCCGAAGGCGCCGTCCATGCCGGTTTCTTCCGAGATGGTGAACAGGCACTCCAGCTTGCCCATGGGGGCATCCCCGGCCAACAGGGCCAGGCATGCGGCAATGCCGATGCCGTCGTCCGCACCCAACGTGGTGTTCTTGGCAATCATCCAGCCGTCTTCCACCTCATACGGGATGGGCTGCGTGAGGAAATCGAACTCAAAATCCGGATTTTTCTCGCAAACCATGTCCTGGTGGGCCTGCAGGACCAGGGTGGGCACGTTTTCCTTGCCCTTGGAGGCTTCCTTGATAATGAGCACGTTGCCGGTCTTGTCCGTTTTGCAGGCCAGGTTGTGTTTGGCGGCGAACTGCTGCAGGTATTCGATCATGGGGCCCTCATGGCCGGATTCACGCGGGACACGGGTAATTTCCTTAAAGTATTCCAGTACGGTTGTAGCGTTCATATCTGTAAGCTTTTTTCACTTTGTAAATATAATGAAAAATTAGGGGATATGGAAGATTCTGCGTAAATTTGCGTGCACTTTTTACAGTTTTACATGAATTATCTAAGCTTAGAGCAAGCAGAGAAGGTGGTCTTCTCTGGTGAAAAGCTCGAAATCGATGAAAAAGCCCTTGCCGAGGTAGAACGGTGCTACCGTTTTCTGGAGCAGTTTCACAAGGATAAAGTGATCTACGGCATCAACACCGGATTCGGCCCCATGGCCCAGTGGCGTGTGGATGACCGTTACCTGAAAGACTTGCAGTACAATATTATCCGCAGCCATTCTACCGGCGCCGGAAAGCCGCTGGGTGACGCTTCCGTGAAGGCGGCCATGGTAGCGCGTATCGGCACGTTCCTGCAGGGAAAATCCGGCATTCATCCGGATGTGGTGCGGCTGCTCACGGAATTTGTGAACCGGGGCATTTATCCCTTTATCCCCCGCCATGGCAGCGTGGGAGCCAGCGGAGACCTGGTGCAACTGGCGCATATGGCCCTGGCGCTCATTGGCGAAGGCGAAGTACATTACAAGGGCGAATGGCGCCCCGCCGGCGAGGTACTCCGCGAATGCGGCCTAAAACCCATGGAAATCCACATTCGCGAGGGGCTGTCGGCCACCAACGGCACCTCTGTGATGACGGGCATCTCGCTGGTGAACCAGTTCCAGAGCGACCGTCTGCTGGACTGGGCCACCCTTGCCGCCGTTTGGATGAACGAGATTGCCGGCTCCTATGACGATTTTATGGCGGAGCCGCTCAACGGGTGCCGGCGCCATGAGGGACAGCAGGTGGTTGCCCGCCGCATGCGGGAGCTGGCAGCATCGTCCCGGTGCTTTTCCCAACGCGAGATAGAGCTCTATAGCGGCGAGAACAAGGAAACTTACTTTGAGAAAAAGGTGCAGGCCTACTATTCCCTCCGCTGCACCCCGCAAATCCTGGGACCCATTTACGATACGTTTATCCATGCGCGTCAGCTGCTGGAAGAGGAGATTAACTCCGCCTGTGACAATCCCATTGTGGATCCGGACACCGAATATGTGTACCACGGCGGCAATTTCCATGGGGACTACATCTCCCTGGAAGAAGATAAAGTAAAGATTGCACTGGTGCGCCTTACCATGTTAACAGAGAGGCAGTTAAACTATCTGTTTCATGACCGAATCAACGGCATTCTGCCTCCCTTCCTGAACATGGGGACACTGGGGCTCAACTACGGTATGCAGGCCTGCCAGTTTACGGCCACTTCCACTACGGCGGAGTGCCAGACCCTGGCCATGCCCAACTACGTGCACAGCATCCCCAACAACAACGACAACCAGGACATTGTGTCCATGGGCACCAACAGCGCCCTCCTCTGCCGCCAGGTGGTGGAAAACGCCTATCAGGTAATGGCCATCCACTTTATTGCGCTGGCGCAGGCTACGGACTGCCTGGGCATCCAGGACAAACTGTGCGAAACTTCCCGCCGCGTTTACGAGGAAATCCGGCAAATCCAGCCGGTAATCCTGGAAGATACGCCGTTCTACAAGGAAATAGCAAAGGTAATCACCTACCTCAAGCGCAATCCGCTGAATCTGAAATAGAAAAGTCTGGCCGCCGGGCCAGACTTTTTTTACCGTTCTACGGGAACAACAATCATGTTCTCGATGTCCTCTACCCACTGCCGGAAGAGTTTGTCCGTGGACATGAGGTCCTGCACCGTGTTGCAGGCGTGCAGCACCGTTGCATGGTCCTTGCCGCCCAGTTCTGCGCCAATGGTACTAAGCGAGCAGTTCTGGATAAGGTTGCGGCACTGGTACATGGCAATTTGCCGTGCCTGGACAATTTGGCGCTTGCGCGTTTGGGACAGCAGCATGTCCCGCGTGATGTTGAAATATTCGCACACGGTTTTGATGACGGTGTCGATGGTGACTTCCGTACTCTGCTCCCCGACAATGTTGCCGGTGACGCTCTGAGCCAGTTCCACGTCGATTTCCCGGTGCCCCAGCGTGGCATAGGCCACCAGGGAGGTTAGGGTGCCTTCCAGCTCCCGGAAATTGGTTTTGATGCGGGAAGCCAGGAAAGTGAGCACGTCCTCGCTCAGGGACACACCTTCCCGGAGGGCGCGTGAACGCAGCATTTCCAGGCGGGTGTTGTAGTCCGGGCGGCTGAGCTCTGCAGACAGGCCCCATTTGAAGCGGGACAGGAGGCGTTCCTCGAAGTTCTGCAGTTCCACCGGAGCGCGGTCACTGGTGAAGATGAGCTGCTTGCCGTTTTGGTGCAAGTGATTGAACACATTGAAGAAAGTGTTCTGGGAACCCTGACCCACCAGGTCTTGGATATCGTCCACGATGAGAACGTCTATGCGCTGATAGAAGGCGATGAAATCCACGATGCGGTTGCCTTTGACGGCGTCCATGTACTGTGTCTTGAATTCATTGCCGCTCACATAGAGGACCTGCAGGTCCTGGAAGCGTTCTTTGATGGCGATACCGATGGCCTGGGCGATATGGGTTTTTCCCAGTCCGGGGCCTCCGAAGAGGAACAACGGATTGAACGGGGTTTTACCGGGCGCCATGGAGATGCTTTCTCCGGCGCTCACACCCAGTTTGTTGCACTCCCCTTCCACCAGGTTGCCAAAACTGTACACGGGATTCAGGCGCGGATTGATCCGGAGGCGCTGCGTGCCCGGGAATACAAAGGGACTGGGCGTCCCCGACGGCTGGTAGGTGGAAATGGACACCGGATTGTTGGTGGGTGCGGCGGCCTGGCCTGCAGGCAGCACCATGCCGGCTCCGTTCTGTACGGGACGTACGAGATAGAAGAGCTGGGCGTCTGCGCCGATGGCTCGGCGGATGGTCAGGCGGAGCAGATCCCGGTAGCGTTCCTCCAGGTACTCGCGGAAGAAGTCCGAGGGGACCTCTACCGTAAGGCGCATCCCGTCCAGAGAAACCGGACGGATGCTCTTGAACCAGGTATTGTACTGCTGCGGATCAATGTTGTTGGCAATGATCTGCAGACAGTTATTCCATACCGCAATATGTCTTTCCTGGTCTGTCATTCCGGGAGTTTACTTGCTTAATCCGATGTTTTGGTGTTAATGCTAGTGCAAAGATGGGGGAAAAATTTTTGATAAAAAATGTATTTTGCTCTTGCTTTTAAAATTTTTTATGTTTAAATTTTTACAGCAAGGGTGCAAAATTAAATTT
Source organism: uncultured Bacteroidales bacterium (assembly GCA_946415475.1). Lineage (GTDB taxonomy): Bacteria > Bacteroidota > Bacteroidia > Bacteroidales > UBA932 > Cryptobacteroides. The sequence continues at coordinate 9,571 of CAMKSQ010000002.1, read as the reverse complement.
TATCAATAACTTGACTTTAAGCAAGTTATACAGGCGCGCCCCCGTTCTATTAAGGGGTCGTAAATGTTTCAAATTATAATTATTCCAAATAAAGCATATTGGAAAAACTCCGCTTAGAGGTGCTTGAAACGCCAAAAAATCAACGTACTGGCGTTGTACTGCCGTTCTCTATCTTTACGATGAAATTATCCGGAAATTTCTGTTGATATTTGGGATAATTCTTTTTCACTTCCTTGAGTGAGTGCGAAGTACCTATAATATATTTATACATCCTTCCGGCTTTTACCATGACGGGTTTGTAACCGCAGAAGAAAGGATCCTTGGGATCCATCTCCTTGGAGGTGACCAGCACCTGGACACCATACAGCGGGCCCTCCTCCTGCATTTTTTCAGGTTGGGGTTGGGGCTGCGGTTCGGCGGGTTTGGCCTGCTCCTCCGGTTGGGCGGGAGCCGGCGTTACTGCAGGCTGCCCCTCCTCCGGCGAGGAACCATCGTACCGTACTTTAAAGACGCTGAAGGCTTTTAGGAGATTGCTGGCGATGGCGTCGCGGCCTTCCGGGCTGCGCATGGTGGCCAGGTCATCCGGGTTGGTGATGAAGCCCACTTCCACCAGCACCGAGGGCATAGCCGTGCGCCAGAGCACCCAGAACGGGTCCTGCGAGACGCCGCGGCTGTTGCGGATGGGCTTGTTGCCCATGGCGTTGGCGATGTCTTCCGCAAAGGCGAGGCTGTTGCCCAGGTGGGCGTTTTGCATGAGGCTGAAAATGATGGAAGACTGCGGGTCGTTGGGGTCGAAGCCCTGGTACTTGGCTTCATAGTTGTCTTCCAGCATGATAACGGCATTTTCACGCTTTACCAGGTCCAGGTTTTTGGAGTAAAGATCGTTTCCCTTGCGCTGGGACTGTCCCAGGCAGTGGATGGAGTATCCGTTGGCGGTGCTCCCCTTCTCCACTGCGTTTACGTGGATGGAGATGAACAGGTTGGCATTTGCCTTGTTGGCAAAGACGGCGCGGTTTTCCAATTCCACAAAAACATCTTCCGTACGGGTCATGCGCACCTCTACGTCCGGATAGGATGCGGCTATCTTCTGCGCCAGCCGCTTGCCGATGTCCAGCGTAATGTTTTTCTCCTGGGTTTTGCCATCGCGGCTTACGCAACCGGGGTCTTTGCCGCCGTGGCCCGGGTCTATCACTACGGTCCTTAAGCGGATATCGGCCCCTTTCTGTTGGGCAGGCACGGGGATTGCAAGCACAAGTGCTGCCATAAAAGCGGTTATATAGCGACGTAAGAACGGCATCATGCTATCTCGGTTTTGAAAATTGTGGAATAAGTCGTAATTTTGTACCTTATATTTATTGCACAAATATAGTAAAAAAACGCATAGATGACAAGGAGGTTCCTGCAATATCTCGTACTGACGGTGCTTATTTTCACCGTCGGCGCTTTGGATATGCAGGCGCGCCATTACCGTCAGGTGCCGGACTCCGTGCTGGCGGCGCTGCGTGATTCCGCAAGGACTCCCCTGCGCGATTCCACCTCCCAGGCCCTCCGGGATTCCCTGCACAGGGCCGATTCCATCAAGGCGGCACGGGCCGATTCCCTGGACCTCCTGCGCAAGAGTTCGCTGGAGCGCCCGGCCTTCTCTACGGCCAAGGACTCCATCATCACGGATTTCACCAATGGCAAACGCATGATCTACTACTATGGCGGTGCCACGGTGACGTATCAGAACATGAAACTGACGGCGGATTACCTGGAATACAACATGAAAACCAACACGGTGTATGCCAGGGGCCAGAAAAACATCGCCACCGGTGAAATGGAAGGCCTCCCGGAGATGACCGACAACGGGCAGACCTACAAGATGGACGAGCTCTATTACAACTTCAATACCCAGAAAGCCCGTATCACCAACATGGTCACCAAGGAGGCGGAAGGACTGCTTCAGGGTAAGACAATCAAGATGGAGCCGGACAAGTCCATCAACATGCGGGACGGCATATACACCGTGTGCGACCTGGAGGAACCTCACTATTACCTGAAACTGAGTCTGGCAAAGGTGATTACCAAGCCTTCGCAGAAGACGGTGTTCGGCCCGGCCTGGCCGGTGGTTGCCGGCGTTCCCATCCCTATTGGCCTTCCTTTCGGCTTTGTCCCCAAGAAGCCTACGCGCGCTACCGGTCTGCTCATGCCTACCTTCGGTGAGGAACAGGCCCGTGGTTTCTTTGCCCGTGACATGGGTATTTACTTTGTCATCGGCGATTATTTTGACGTTTCCCTTACGGGCAGTTACTACACGCTGGGTTCCTGGTCGGTTGAGTTAAACTCCCGATACAGAGTTAATTACAAGTTCAACGGTACGCTGGCCTTCAACTTCTCCAATGACCAAACCGGCGAACGGGGCAGCACGGACTTCGTGCAGTCGCAGAACTTCGGTTTCCGCTGGTCGCACTCGCAGGACTCCAAGGCACATCCGGGAACCACGTTCAGCGCCTCCGTCAACTTCACCTCCCCGTCCAACAACCGCTACAACGCCCGTTCGGTGACAGACGCCCAGCAAAACCAGGTGGGATCGTCCATCTCCTATTCACATAACTGGAACGGCAAGTTCAGCCTGAGCGTGAACGCCATGCATAACCAGAACTCGCGGGACTCCAGCTATTCGTTCACCCTCCCCAACGTTACCTTCAACGTGACGCGTTTCTATCCGTTCAAGCGGAAGAACCGCGTGGGCAAGGAAAGGATCTACGAAAAAATCTCCTTCGGTTATTCCACCTCCCTGCAAAACCGTATCAGCTTCAAGCTGCGCGAACTGCAGGACTACAAGATGCAGGACGGAGACTTTGTCACTAAGACCAATAAGGCCGGCGTTACGTACAGGGAAAAAGAGTTTGGCGATTCTTTGGGCGTAAAGGCCCTTCAGAAACTGACCAACGGCATGTCGCACAATTTCCAGATCGGCCTGCCCAACTTTACGTTGTTCAAGTACATCAACGTCACGCCCAGCATCAGCTACGGCATGAACTGGATGTTCAACAAGGGGCGGCAATATCTGGAAACAGAACTGGACGAGAACGGTAACCCCATTTTGGTTACTGACAAGGAGGGTAACCAGGTGATGGCCCAGAAGATGGTGTCGGATCCGGGAACGGCTTTCAACGGCTTCGGCGCCACGCACACTTATTCCGGTAGTTTATCGGCCAGTACCCGTATCTACGGTATGTTCAACTTCGGCAAGCACCGGAAAGTCCAGGCCATCCGTCATGTGATAACCCCTTCCATGTCCCTGAGTTTCAGTCCGGAAAAAGGTACGGCCTTCAATGGCTGGCGTACGCTGGAAGCTTATTACGACAAGAAGGGCAACTACCATGCGGAAAGCCAGTACAATATTTACAGCATCTCCGGCCACCACAACTCGGTGTCCCCTCCCGGACGCGGAAAGAGCGCAACCATGTCCCTGAGCTTCGGCAATAACCTGGAAGCCAAGGTGCGCGACACGCGGGACACAACCGGTACGGGTTCCAAGAAGGTCAAGTTGCTGGACCAGCTCAATATCAACACCAGTTATAACTTCCTGGCAGACTCCCTGCGCCTGCAGAACGTGGGTATTTCGGCATCGACCAACCTCTTTAATAAGGTGAATATCAGCGGTAACCTGAATTTCGACCCGTATGCCATCGACGAGAAAGGTAAGAAGATCAACAAGCTCAACGTGGTTGCGACGGGCGTGCCGCTGCGCTTGACCAACGCTTCCCTGTCGGCTTCCTTCTCCCTGAACGGAAAGGGTGCCATCAACGGCAACGACGGTTCCAAGAACAACGGCGCGGAAACCGACGCCAATTCCTACCAGCGTATTTACTATCACCCCATTACAGGCGAATACATTCCGGGCGGTTATGTGTATTACATGAATCCCAATTCGCCCTGGTCGGTGAACGTGAGTTACTCGTTCAATTATTCCAAGAGTTACACGTATCAGAGCGCGACCAAACAGCTGGTAGTGAATAACAAATTCACGCAGACGATCAATTTGAGCGGTAACGTGAAGCTTACGCCGCGTCTGAGTATCCAGGCTACCACCGGATTCGATATCATGGCTTTGAAGGTCACCACTACGCAAATCAGTGCATCCTATGACCTTCACTGTTTCAATATTGCCGTATCCTGGGTGCCGATGGGAACGTACAAATCGTACAGTTTCCGTATTGCCGCCAATGCGGCCGCGCTGGCCGATCTGCTGCGCTTCAAGAAGAGCGACAGCTACATGGATAACCTCTTGCGTTAATTACGCAGCATTTTTTTGGTAATCTTGATTTATTTGCCTACCTTTGTGCTGGCAAACCGTTCGGATTGCCTTCTTTTACAGAAAACATATTCTTATTTTTATGCCCTATAAATTACAAGAGCTGAATGAGATGAGCGAGGAGCAGCTCAGAGCCCTCGGTGAATCTCTCAATATCAAAGGATTCAAGAAAATGGACCTGCATACGCTGGGATTCGCCATTCTGGATGCTCAGGCCACCCTTGCCTCTCAGAGTCCTGCGGAGGAACCCAAGCAGAAAAAACGCGGTCGTCCGCGCAAGGCGGAAAAACCCGCTGCAGAAAAGCCTGCAGAGGAAAAACCTGTAGTGGAAAAGCCCGCCAAAAAAGAGGCTGCCGCACCCAAGGAGGAAGCCAAACCTGCTGAGGAAAAACCGGCTGCCGCCAAAAAACGTGGCCGCAAGACCAAGGCTGCCGTAGAAAAGGTGGAGGATGCTCCGGAAGAGAAAAAGCCGGAAGAGAAAAAAGAGCAGCCCGTGGTGGACGGCAAGCAGTTCATGCATTCGCTCTTTGATGACCTTAAGGACGATGAAGCCCAGAAGGAAGAGATGGAGGAAACTCCCAAGGAAGAAAAACGCCCGCGGGAAAAACAGCGCAACAAGGGGCAGCAGCAACAGCAGCAGGCTCAGCAGCAACAGCAGCAGGCTCAGCAGCAACAGCAGGCCCAGCGCCCGCAGCGCATAGAATTCGAAGGCTCGGTGGAGGCCACCGGTGTCCTGGAAATCATGCCGGACGGATACGGTTTCCTGCGCAGCTCAGACTACAATTATCTCAATTCTCCGGACGATATTTACGTCTCCCAGCAGCAAATCAAACAGAATGCCCTCAAGAACGGCGACACCGTCACCGGTGAAATCCGTCCTCCCAGAGAAGGCGACAAATATTTCCCGCTGGTAAAAATCAAATTCATCAACGGCCGTACGCCGGAATTCGTCCGGGACCGCGTTCCGTTCGACTTCCTTACTCCCCTGTTCCCCACGGAAAAATTCAATCTGCTGGGCCATGGGCACGAGAAAGACCAGAGCATCCGCATCGTGGATATGTTCACGCCCATCGGCAAGGGACAGCGCGGCCTTATTGTGGCACAGCCCAAAACGGGTAAGACCATGCTGCTGAAGGCCATCGCCAATGCCATTGCAGACAACCATCCGGAGGTCTATGAAATTGTTCTCCTGATCGATGAGCGTCCGGAAGAAGTAACGGACATGCAGCGCTCCGTAAAGGCGGAGGTCGTTGCTTCTACCTTCGATGAACCGGCCGAGCGCCACGTCAAGGTGGCCAACATGATTCTGGACAAGGCCCGTCGCCTGGTGGAATGCGGTCACGACGTAGTTATCCTGCTGGATTCCATCACCCGTCTGGCCCGTGCATACAACACCGTTCAGCCGGCTTCCGGCAAGGTGCTTACCGGTGGTGTGGACGCCAACGCCCTGCAAAAGCCCAAGCGTTTCTTCGGCGCTGCCCGTAACATCGAGAACGGCGGTTCGCTCACCATCCTGGCCACGGCCCTTACGGAAACCGGTTCCAAGATGGACGATGTGATCTTCGAGGAATTCAAGGGTACCGGCAACATGGAACTCCAGCTGGACCGCAACCTGGCCAACAAGCGTATCTTCCCTGCCGTCAACCTGGTGCTTTCCTCTACCCGTAGGGATGACCTCCTGTACGACCCTTACACCAACAACCGCATCTGGATCCTGCGCAAACTCCTTTCGGACATGAACCCTGTAGAGGCCATGACCTGGATGCAGCAGCACATGGATGAATTCAAGACCAACAAGGACCTCATAGACAATATGTCCAAGTTTGGCAGATACGATTAATGTCATTCTGAACGAAGTGAAGAATCTCTATCAGGACACTATCGTTGCTCCGGCCACCACCCCTGGGACCGGAGCAATTTCCATTGTACGCCTCAGCGGTCCGGAGGCTTTCCGGATTGTGGATGTCGTGGTGGAACTGGCACACGGGACCGTTTCAGAGGCCGCTGCCCACACCATCCACTTCGGAAAGGTATATGTCATTCGGAGCGAAGCGAGTGTATCTCCCGCCCTTCTGGACGAAGTCCTCGTTTCCGTATTCCGCGCGCCGCACAGTTATACCGGTGAGGATGCCGTAGAAATCTCCACGCATGCATCGGCCTATATAGTGCAGGAGCTGGTGCGCTTGCTCATGGAGGCTGGTGCGCGCTTTGCCCAACCGGGAGAATTCACCCGCAGGGCTTTTCTGAATGGAAAAATGGATCTGGCACAGGCAGAGGCCGTTGCGGACGTGATTTCTTCCACGACTGCGGCTTCGCACCGGGTGGCCATGAACCAGCTCAAGGGCGGTTTTTCCAAGGAACTTGCCCGGCTGCGTACAGAACTGCTGGAGATGGCTTCCCTGCTGGAACTGGAGCTGGATTTTTCCGAGGAAGATGTGGAATTTGCCGACCGGGAGAAGCTCCTGATGCTGCTGGAAGCCACGCGCACGCATGTGGACCGGCTGGCGGCATCGTTCCATCAAGGCAATATGATTAAAAACGGCGTTCCTGTCGCTATCGTCGGCGCTGCCAACGCCGGCAAAAGCACCCTGCTCAATGCGCTGGTGGGTGAAGAACGGGCCATCGTTACGGATATTCCGGGTACTACGCGGGATACCATAGAGGAGGTAATCAATCTGGAGGGCGTCCTTTTCCGCTTTATCGACACCGCTGGAATCCGTGAGTCGCAGGACGCGGTGGAGAATCTGGGAATCGAGCGTTCCTTCCGAAAACTCTCGGAGGCGGAGGTGGTACTGGGGATGCTGGACGTTACGTCGGACAGCGAGGATTTGGCAGCGCAACTGGCACTTCTGGGGCAGCATTGGGACGGCCGTTCCCAGAAACTAATTTTGCTCCTCAATAAGTCCGATTTGGTGGAAGATTCCGCATATAACAAAAATGTTTCAGTAATTAACAAGTTTGTTTCTTCGCTTGATTATAAGGTTGATATACTGAATATTTCCGCAAAAAAAGGTCAAGGTCTGGATGCGCTGAAGCAGCGGCTTTTAGCACTGGAAAAAGACCTCATTCCCAATCAGGATTCCACTTTCGTGACCAATGTCCGGCACTATGACGCCCTTCGCCAGGCTTCTTCCGCCTTGCTGGATTGCCGCACTTCCCTCTCCCGCGGCATCCCCTCGGATCTGGTAGCTGAAGACCTCCGCCGCGCCCTCTCCAGCATCAATACCATCCTGGGCACCGACCTCCTGGACCCCGAAGTCATCCTGCATTCCATTTTTCGCAATCATTGCATCGGAAAGTAGCCGAACAAAACGGATAATATCCAGTAATAATAATTCCATTTTGTTTGCGAAGTTAGACAATTTTTGTCTATCTTTGCAGATGGAATATTGTATATGATGCTTCTAAAGAGTATATCAGAGTGGATTAAGGATAGGCCTCGTCATGGATTGTTCACTTTCACGCATGATGATGTTATGGAAGCATTTCCTGAGATGACAACGGGGGCAATGTCTCGTGCGTTGACCAGAGAGGTCAACAAGGGACGTATAATGTCGCCTCTCCGTGGATTCTATGTTATTATCACTGATGAATATGCGCTTCGGGGAACTGTACCTCAAGCGGTATATCTTGACCAGATGATGCAGCACCTTGAACGCAAGTATTATGTTGCGCTACTGAATGCAGCTGAATACCATGGGGCGGCTCATCAGGCACCGATGAGTTTTTGTGTGATGATTGAACCTCCTTCGATGCGAAACAAGAAGACAGATAAGTATAATACTCTCTACTTCTGCAAGAGTCATATCCCGGAGGCTTATGTGGAACGCCGTCAGACGTGGAATGGGTATATCAACATATCGAGTCCTGAACTAACTGCTGTAGATCTTCTGACTTATCAAGATAAGATTGGCGGTGTAACAAGGGCAGCAACTGTTCTTGCAGAACTGGCGGAAAAACTGGACTTTGGCAGGCTCGATGAATTGTTTGCCAAGTCCGTGCCAGTGACCAGTTTACAACGGCTTGGGTATATCTTGGATGTTGTGCTGGAAGAGCAGGCGGTAGCGAATTCTTTATATAGATTACTTAAGGAAACAGGTCAGACCATTCAAGCAGTGCCATTAAAGTCTGGTAAGCCCGCTGATGACTACGAGTTGAATGTTCGATGGAAAGTGATTGTTAATCAAGAAATTGAAATAGACGACTTATGATTCCGGTTCCTTTCATTACAGAGTGGAGCGAGAAGGCTCCGTGGGTTGCGAACAGTTTTGTGGAGCAGGACCTGATTATCACCCGCGCATTGACGGATATCTTCGCGGATGAATTCCTGTCTAAGGAGCTTGCTTTCCGTGGTGGGACTGCTTTGCACAAACTCTATTTATCTCCGCAGCCGCGCTATTCAGAGGATATCGACCTGGTGCAAATTAATCCCGGTCCCATCAAGCCTATCTTGTTCCGTCTTGGAGAGGTTCTTTCATATCTCCCTGATAAGGTCATTAAACAAAAGCGATACAACAATACCATGCTATTCCGCATCCAATCGGAAGTCCCGCCCGTTGTTCAGCTACGCATAAAGGTGGAGATTAATTGCTATGAGCATTTCAACGAGCTGGGACTTGTCCAGGTGCCGTTCTCGTTTAACAATCGATGGGCCAGCGGTTCTTGCAATATAACAACCTATAAACTCGAAGAACTACTCGGCACCAAAATGAGAGCCTTGTATCAGCGCAAGAAGGGACGCGACCTTTTTGACCTTGCATACGCGTTGGAGAATGCAGAAATCAATACCGATGAGGTCGTCCGTTGTTACCGCAGGTATATTGGGTTTGTAGCTGGCACTCCCCCAACCTATAAGCAGTTTATGCTCAATATGGAGGAGAAAATGAACGATCCCGAATTCCTCGGCGACACCACCGGACTTCTCCGCCCCGGGCTCACCTTCGACCCACAACCCTCCTGGGAAAAGGTCCATAACGAATTTATCACCAAATTACGGTCGTCAAAGGATTTTTGATTACCATGCATAGTGGCGCCAAAGGCATATCCGACAAAAAAGGTCGTTTTAAAACATTTCCCAGAACTCTCCCCGCTCCAAAGACGGCGAATAAGCAATACGGTTTGTTACCAAATAAACGCCCTTTTTTCTAAACCGTATTTGAACCACAGAGGCCGCAACCAATTGATTATCAATCAGTATTATGGCCTGCATCGGCAAGTAGAATTTTCGGTCTAACCACTTGATAATCAATTAGTTACGCCATTATTTTG
>CAMKSQ010000001.1 GCA_946415475.1 uncultured Bacteroidales bacterium | reverse complement strand
GCAAAGGATACAAGTAATCCTGTAATTGAGCGGGACTTTTTCAGCGGCCTCCTTCTACTGTATTCTGGCTGTCAATGCGGCAAAGCGACCGCAAGATTCTGGAGGGCGAAGCCCGACAAGGTGGGAGTCCTTTTCCCCGCACGAAAAAGGCGCCAGCAGGCGCCCGGCGGAGGGCGTGTCTTTGCCCCAGGTACCGCGACGACGAGCAAAGACATACTAGCCCGGGAGCCGCGGGGGTGTTTGAGGGGGCAGCGCCCCCTGTATTAATGGTGCGGGCAACGGGACAATTATCGAACCATTTTTGAGGATTTTATGGTGCTGTATCTGTTTGGTTTACGGCTTATTGAAGCATGGTTTGACAGTATTCTTCAAGGATAGAGACCAGGGCGTCGCGCATTGGATTATCGGCCCAGACAAGGAGTGAGACAAACAGGTTGTATGCTTCTGCTTTGCCGCTTCTGTCAATCTTGGTTAGTCCTTCCGGGGCTATCCTAATAAACCATGAATTGAATAGTCTCATTCTGGCTTCTTCTCTTCCATCTATTGTGTCGCATACTAGCAGCATTGAATTCTGATGCTTTACAAAGAACCCCTGCAGGATAGCGCAAATGGTGTCAAAAACGTTGCTGTCTGCAATATTGGTGACACCGTCCTGGATTCTATCGAAGTTGAAAGTGTATAGGTTCTCTGCGAACGAAGACAAATCCAAAAAGTACGCGACGTATCGCGCCCCTGATGGGGTGTCGAAGTAATATTGACAGTTGGATTCCCAGTAATTATACGGGTGTAGCAAATTTGACATCCCTCTCCTCCTCTATAACCTTGGTGGGGACCCCCTCACGGATGCCCTTGATGATAGCTTTTTTATCTTCTACCATCTTAACGAAAAAGTTCTTCTGTTCTTTCTTTTTCATAAAAGTATCCCCTTCAATGCAAAAATATGTATTTCTATTCAAACTACCAAATACTTTGCCAACTATTTCCTAAGTCCAGAGTCTGCGCGTCTTTCAGAAGTTGGAGTGTTGCGGGATAGATTGTCTGGTATTGTAGCATCGGAACTGTTCAATGGGGGTTCTGGAAATGGTGCTGATAAAAGAAAGAGCTTTCGCGTCAAGCGTTCTCAATTGCTTGACAGTATCGACAATACTATTCAGGCCATAATAGGCCAGCAGGTGCTTCCAGTCCTCATATTGACCGTATTCCAATACTCTTTGGACAATGTATGGAGCATTGGCAACAGGATCAATAGAAGACCGGTCCACATCCCAGAAGATGTAGTCCGAAAAGCCCTGTATGCATTCTTTCTTTGACATATCCATGCAAATATACAAAAAAGGCACAAAAAAACTCCCCGTTAGAGGGAGTTTCGTGCGGGTGAAGGGACTCGAACCCATACGCCGTAAGGCACCAGATCCTAAGTCTGGGTTGTCTACCAATTCCAACACACCCGCATGGGAGTGCAAAGGTACGGATTTGTTTTGATTCCACAAAACCGGGTGGGGAGAAATAACCAGTTCGGGAGCATAACACTTCTCCGCTCACTCACGAAGAAGCGCTGGCCAGCCAGGCCATGCGCCGATACTAAGCCTTAGCAAACTCCAGGCAGGCCCAGTCTTCGCGCTCCGACAAACCCTCGAAGCGCAGCCCCAGCCCCTCAGCCGCCTCGCGGATAGCGGGGACATCGGCCATATAGAACCCGCTCAAAAGCAGCCGGCCGCCCCGCCGCAGCGAACGCACATAGGTGGGCAAATCCTCCAGGATAATGTTCCGATGAATATTGGCCAGCAGGACATCGTACGTGCCCATCTGGAGGAGGGAAGCGTCCCCGCAGGCAGTCTCCACACGCGACCCCACGCGGTTCCAATGCGCGTTCCCCCAAGCGCTTTGCGCAGCAACCAGGTCGATATCCACCGCAAACACCTTCCGCGCGCCCATTTTTGCCGCCAGGATGGCCAGCACGGCCGTTCCGCAGCCCATATCCACCACTGAATGGCCACGAATCGCGCTCTCCAGCCCCAGCATGCGCTGCATCATCATGAACGTGGTGTTATGATACCCGGTGCCAAAAGCCATTTGCGGGTCGATCCAAATGTTAAACCGCGTCCGGGGCACATCCTTATTAAACTTAGCCTTAATCGTCACCTTCCCGTCCACCACAATAGGCTGGAACTCCTGCTCCCACGCTTGGTTCCAGTTGCGTCCCTGCACAGGAACAGCCTTAAACTCAACCGCAGCGGGGTAACCACTCAAAATCACCTTTACGTCTGAAGGCCGATATTCCGAAGTCTGGATATAGCACTTGAGGAAAGGTTCCTCCGTGACGAAGGAATCGAACGGCAGTTCAGAGAGTTCAGCCGTAAGGATTTCCGCCATTTCTTCGGTGAAGGGGTTCAGGCGGACGGCCACTTCCAGGTAGTCGAATGTGTTCATTGGATCAGTTCTAAAACTTCTTGTTTAAGGGCTTCGCGGCGGGCGGCCACGCGCTCCGTCACCTGCTGCTGCAGGGTGGCCAGATCGTTAACCTGTTGCTCCAGGACCTGCTGGGGAATCTCTTCCTCCGTGGTCTTGGCCTCGGAAACCTCTGCAGGCGCTTGCCCGGTCGGGGCCTCCGCCGTCCAATATTGCCCGGTGCGGTTCTCCTGCATGGCCTTCTCCACGCCCAGCTCAAAGATATTGTGGATGGCCGCCACCAGGCTATACTGCGCATTATCCAGTTGCTTGGTATATACCGGCACGTTGGCATTGCGGTAGAGGGCCTTGCCCAGTCCGTAATGGATATGGTCGAAGTCCGGTCCCCAGGCATTGAGCCCGAATTTCACCAGCAGCGGTGAACGGATCACCGAAATATGGTAACTGAACGCATTGTCCAGCTGTTGCGTTCCGCTGGCCGCCAGTTGGTACCGGTCGATGTCCAGCACAAACGGGAACACCTCCAGTACATTGTTCTGCACAATGCCCGTCACGGCCATATTGTCGATATGCGCCTTCTTCTTGTCCCTGAACATCAGGAGTTTGGCAATCTTGGTGAACTCCTTGCTGTCCTTCAGGGAAAGGTCTTTTCCGGAAATGCGCATCACCCCGTCCACGGACGGTTTCACCAGGTTCATGAGCGTGTCGATATCGGACGTAGCCGCCAGTTCGCAGTCCAGGTCTCCTGCAAAAGAGGTGAGCATGGGCATGATGGTATCTACGGCCGGGAACAGCGTAATCACCTTTTCCGCCGTGATATGCACCAGGTTCAGGTCAAAACCGGCCTTGATATCCCGCTTGGAACGGGTGGTATAGAAGCCCTCGAAGTAAATATCGCCCATGTTGGAGGCCGCCACGGCATTGGTTACCTGCAGCGTCCGCTGGCGCATGGCCACATCCATTGCCGCCCAGCTCACCAGCAGGCTGTCGTATTTGATTCCTGTCGATTCCAACGTAAAATCCACCTCCAGGTTCCCCGGAATGACGATGAGCTTGCTTCCGGCACTGTCCGGCAGCGCCGCCGTCTCGACACTCTGCTCGATGGCTTCGTCCGACAGTTCCGCCGCGGGCTTGTAGGCGGTTGAATAAGCGTATGCGCGCATCAGCTCATTAGCGTCGATGTACTGGCTCTGGACATCGGCCTTCAATTTGAACCGGCTGCGCCCCCTGCTGCTGATGAGCGCCCGCCTCAAACCGGTGAGCCGCGCCTGCGCGCTGATGTCCGAGGCGCCCGCCTGCACGGTGATGTTCTTGAGGTTCAGCGTATCGTTGTCGAACGAGCCCTGAACGGCGCTCAGCCGCGTTCTCAGCGGGAACGCCGGCATAAAGATACGGCCGCTTTCCATCGCCAGGTTACCGTCGATGTCCCAGTCGCGCACGTAGTTGCGGAGCCCTTCGCCCAGGTTAATCCGAATATCGGAAGCCGCAAAGTCATCGGCCTTGATGGGTCCGCCGGGCATTCTCCTGCGACGCGTGCTATCCCGCTGGAACACCCGACGTTGGTGTTTTTGCGCGCCGATATCGAACTTGACGTCACGCAAAGCATACATGTTCTCGCCCACACGGGCCCGCAGGCGGCCGCTCTTGGAGTTGAGCTGCAGGCGAGGGGAGGGGCGCGTTTCCGAGGACGGGGTAACGCGGAAAGTCTCCACGTTGTCTTTCAGGCTGATGCTCATGCCTTCGGCGTCCCGTACGCGCAGGTTGCGCACTTTCACCAGGCCCATGAGCGGGGTGAGTTCCTTGCCGCCTTTCAGGATATCGGCCGAATTCTGCATCAGGACGGTGAGCCCGCCGCCGCGGATGAACATTTTTTCACCCATGGTGGCTTCCAGGGTATCGGCATTGACCTTTAAAGCCAGCACCCGCGCACCCTGGCGGATGTTTTTGTCGATTTTGTTGGCCTTGGTGGCCAGGTTCACTTCCAGGTGCGGCAGCGAGGCCTGGATGGTGTCCATCTGCACGCTCAGGTCCGTGGCGGTGAGGTCGGCATTGATATCCGCCGCACCGATATGCACCATGTCCAGCTGGGAGAGGCGGGCTTTGGCACTGAGCGTGGCGTTGATGCTGCCGCTGGCATCGATGCCCTCCGTAAAGGCCTGTGCCAGCGAGTCTGCCCGGGCGCGGATGCGGCCGTTGACGGCCAGCGCGGGGTCTTTACCCAGCAGGTCCTGCGCGCTTCCTTTGAGGTTGAGGTGGGCGCCGTGGATATCGACAATCAGTTTATTTAAAGTGGCGTTTACCAGCGGTACCTGCCCGTTGCCGTAGGTGCCCTTGGCGATGGCGTCCAGACTGAGTACAGCGTTGGTTTTCAGGTTTTTAAGGACAGGGAAGTTGTTCTCGTATTCGCGAAGGGTGCGGCCCAGCGGGAAGTCGGTGGTGCTGGCGGTGAGGTCCACGTCCAGGTTGCCGTTGGCGCGGCGCCACACCTCTCCTTTGGCCTGCAATTCCAGGGCCGATACGGCCAGGTTCAGTTCATGGATGGTTGCGCCGATTTCCTTGGGTTCGGGCTGCTCCACCGTGGCATCTGCATCCAGGTGGACGGGTATTCTGAGGCGGCCGAAACTCTCAGTGCGCAGGTGCGTGCGTGCATCCACTTCCAGCTGCACGCGGCTGTCTTTGGTATTCACGCGCAGGCGTTCCAGGGCCAGGGCGATGGTGTCGGCCTTCATGCGTCCGGACACAAAGAGCGAGTCTATTCCCAGCTGCGCCCGGGCGTGCTTGAGATCCTCCGTTTCCAGCTTGCCGTCCAGGTTAAGGCGGCGCATGGTGAACAGGCCGTGCAGGGTGTCTTTGGGGTTGGTAAAAACAATGAAGGGACGGTCTGTGAGGTGGATTTCCCGCAGCTTGATGGAGGGGAGGGGTTTGGCCTCCGTTTCCTCGCTTGGGACATCGGGTGTCTCTTTGTCGGATGAGCCCTTGCCGATGGGCAGGATGTCCCAGTTGGCCGCGGTGGAGTCATAGTAGTGGGCAAAGATGCGGGGACGGGTAAGTGTAAGGCTATGCACATGATAAGTTCCCCCAATCAGCGCCATGTAGTTCAACTCCACGTCCAAATGCCTGAAACTCATCAAGGTATCCTGCCCGTCCTTTACCCATTCTCTCTGGATCCGTTGGTTGCCGGAGCGCATGAGACTGAAGCGGCGGCTGCTCGCCGTGTACAGGCTGTCATAGCGGGCGTAGCGGCTGTGCGGATAGGTGATGGAAAAGTCCCTGGCCTCCAGATGCAGATAAGGAAAACTCTTGATAACGTGGGCTTTAACCTCACTGAAGTTTACATCGCCTTCCACATACTCCGACGCTACCCGGTTCACAATCCCCGTGAGCACTTTGGGCCTCAATAGCACCTGGAGCGTAACCAAGACCAGCAGGATCAGCCCCACCACAATGCCCAATGTCCAAAGCACTACGTTCCGTATGACCTTTCCTGTTTTCATCCTCACAAAGTTAATCAATCTCTCGGAACTGTACAACCCTTTTTCCTCCCCATTTTGCTAAAGAAAATTTGCAGAAAAAGGGACAAATCGTTAATTTTGTGGGCTTTTTAGAATTTTAAGTTAAAATTAAATACCAATTTTATGGCAACAACTGCTGATCTGAAGAACGGAATGTACATCATGTTCAACGGCAAACCTTGCGCTGTTGTGTACTTCCAGCATGTGAAACCCGGTAAAGGCCCCGCCTTTGTAAAAACCAAACTCCGTAACCTGGAAAACGGCCGTATTCTGGAGAACACCTTCACTGCCGGTGTTAAACTGGACACTATCTCCGTGGAGCGTCGTCCTTACCAGTTCCTCTATGACGATGGTGAAGCGTTCAACTTCATGCACGAGGAAACCTACGAGCAAATCACCCTCCCTCACGATGTCGTGGACAACTCCGACCTCATGAAAGAAGGCCAGCACGTGGAAATGATGTTCATGACGGAGCCGGAAGAGCGCTGCCTCACCTGCGAGCTTCCCACCTATGTAACCCTGGAGGTTACCTACAGTGAGCCCGCCGTCAAGGGCAACACCGCTTCCACCAGCGCCCTCAAGGAAGTCACCCTGGAGACCGGTGCCAAAATCATGGTTCCGCTCTTCATCGAGACTGGTGAAATTATCACCGTGAACACCACCGACCGTTCCTACGGCCAGCGCGTGAAATAAGGCAATCCTTTAAATCCCCAAACAATAAACCATCATGAAAAAGTTTTTTGCTATCGCCATCGTGGCCGTCCTGTCGGCCCTCTGCTTCAGCTCCTGCACCAAGGAATCGGGAGATGTCCTGTATCACGTAGAGGTTAGCTTCTTCGACAACATGGACCTTCTCACCAGCCAGGTGGACGTTGGTTTCCAGGAAGCCGGTTTCACCAAGGTGTCTAACCACTACTGGAAGCTCAACGGTGAAAAGAACGCCAACAACAAGAAGGCAAAACAAGTTTTCCAGGCCCGTTGCAAGTACATCGACGAAAATCGTGACAAAATCGGCTTTGCCGGCGCACTTGCCCTTAAGGGTCAAAAGGTAACGCTGTACTACACCTATGGCAGCGGCGAGGACAATGTTGTCCTGGATACCTACACCTTCGTTAAGGAAGACGCAAAATAGCATTTGCCACCTCTTCCAACAGCCATTTAGGCGTAGAGGTAGCGCCACAGATTCCAACCCGGTCCTGGTTTCGTATCCAGGCCGGGTTTATTTCTTCCGTACCGCCAATCACATAGGTGCGGGGATTCACGCTGTGGCACAAGTCGCTGAGCACTTTCCCATTGGACGAGGACCGTCCGCTCACAAATAGAATAACGTCGTGCTCGCTGGCAAAAGCCATCAGCCTTTCGTGTCGATTGGCCACTTGGGCACAAATGGTGTCGTGTACCACGAGTTTCGCCCCCCGGTCCCGCAGCAACTGACAGATAGCCGCATACTCCGAAGGACTCTTGGTGGTTTGGGAGAAAATGGCCATGGGCTGGGAAAAATCCAAGTGGGGGAGTGCCTGAAGGAGCATCTCCTCGTTTTCCACCACCAGGGCATCCCCGTCTACTTGCCCGACCAGGCCCAGTACTTCCGCATGACCTACCCGGCCAAAGATAATGACCTGACCATGAACCCCTTCTGCATGCAGGGAGGCATAAGCCTCGCGGATGTGCTTTTGCAACTGTAACACCACCGGGCAGGAACAGTCGATCAACTCCAGTTGGCGCTTGGCCGCCTCCTGGTATGTTCCGGGCGGCTCTCCATGCGCCCGAATGAGCACCGTGCCCCCTTCCGGGACCTCGGACAGGTTGTTCACGGTAATGAGCCCGCATTGTTTCAGGCGGGAAAGTTCCGCTTCGTTATGGACGATATCGCCCAACGAATACATGTGCGAATGGGAATTCAGGTATTCCTCCGCCCGGGTAATGGCCCGGATAACCCCTCCGCAGAAGCCGGAACCGGGGTCTATCTCTACGCTTACCATGACAGTCCGGGGCTTTCCAGCAGGCTGAATTTCCCTTGCAGGAGGCCCAGCACCCACACCAGTTCTTCATGCAAGGTCATGTGCGTATTGTCCAGCACAAAGGCATCCTCGGCCTGGCGAAGAGGAGACGTTGCCCGGTGTGTATCTCGGTAATCGCGTTCCTCCAAATCGGTCCGAACCGCCTCCAACGTCACGTTTTCTCCCTTGGCAAGCAACTCTTCATAGCGCCGACGCGCCCGCTCGGCAGGCTCAGCCGTCATGAAAATCTTCACCTGGGCGTTGGGGAAAACGGTAGTGCCGATATCCCGTCCATCCATGATGACACGTCCGCCGGCGGCAAACGCATGGAGTTTGTCGTCCACGAAGTTGCGCACAAACGGCAGGGCGCTCACGGGACTGGCGAATTTGGAAACGCCCAGCGTACGGATTTCCGACTCGATGCAGCGGTCTCCAAGATAGAGTTTAGTCACATCCTCTGTCCGGCGGAAATGCAGGTCCAGTGACGGCAACAGCGCCTTCAGGGCCGGCTCGTCAAAGCTGGCATCCTCATGGGCAAGCCCCGCCTCCAAGGCGCAAAGGGCTACCCCGCGGTACATGGCACCGCTGTCCAGATAAAGGAACGCGAACTCCTTCGCCACCATTTTGGCAAAGGTACTTTTGCCTGTCGATGAATAGCCGTCTACGGCAATGATGATATCGGGTATACTCATATTACATAGTCGTTTACGTCTTGCGCAGTGACCGGCGAACCGCCCAGGATAAGGAGGCGTTCCACCACGTTGCGCAGTTCACGGATGTTGCCGGGCCAGGAGCGCTCGGTGAGCATTTTCACGGCTTCCGGCGAAAACTCCCGCACGGGTTTGCCGCTCTCGGCGCAGATGCGCTCGGAGAAGTGGCTGATCAGGAGAGGAATATCCTCTTTGCGCTGGTCCAGGGCCGGCACTTTAAGGACGATGACACTGAGCCGATGGTACAGGTCCTCGCGGAAATTGCCCTTCTGGATCTCCTCCTGCAGGTTTTTGTTGGTGGCGGCAATCACGCGTACGTCCACCGTAATCTCTTTGTCGCCGCCCACCGGGGTAAGTTTACGCTCCTGCAGCACGCGCAGCACTTTAGCCTGGGCCGGCAGGGACATATCGCCAATCTCGTCCAGGAAAATGGTACCGCCGTCCGCCTGCTCGAATTTACCCTTATGGTCTTTGATGGCCGATGTAAAGGAGCCCTTCTTGTGTCCGAACAGTTCACTGTCGATGAGTTCCGGCGGGATGGCGGCGCAGTTCACTTCCACAAAAGGCATCATAGAGCGCTCGCTGAGCTGGTAAATGCTTTGGGCAACCAACTCCTTACCGGAACCGTTGGGGCCGGTGATGAGCACGCCGGCCTGGGTAGGGGCTACCTTGCCGATCATCTCCCGCAGATGCTCGATCGGGGCCGAAGCGCCGATCATCTCGCGGCCGTAAATCTTCTTTTTCAGGATTTTGGTCTGGGTGACCAGGTTGGCTTTGTCGGTAGCGTTTTTAAGCGTGATCAGGATGCGGTTCAGATCCAGCGGCTTCTCGATGAAATCGAAGGCCCCTTTCTTGATGCAGTCCACCGCCGTGGAAATATCGGCATGACCGGAAATCATGATTACAGGCGTTTCTACGCCGTCCTCGATGAGTTTGACCAGCATCTCCGTTCCGTCCATTTCCGGCATCTTGATGTCGCAGAAAATGGCGTCGTATTTTTCTTTCTCTGCCTTCTCCAGGCCCTCTTTTCCGTTTTCCGCCGCATCTACCTGGTAGTTTTCCATTTCCAGGATTTCTTTCAGCGAATAGCGGATAGCTCTTTCGTCGTCTACAATCAGAACTTTCATCGTCTAAGTATCTTTCTACAAATATACCGAATTTTTTCAAACTATGCCTTGGGATATTTCACCGTGAAGCAGGCACCGCCCAGGTTGAAGGACTTGCTGTAGGAGATGGAACCGCCGCAGTGGTCCACAATCCGTCGGCAAATGGCCAGTCCAAGGCCGCTGCCGCTGGTCTTGGTGGTGAAGTCCGGCGTGAAAATCTTGTCCTGGTTGGCGGCATCCACGCCCGGGCCGTTGTCCTCTACCACAATGTCGTAGAAGCCGTCTTCCACGGCATTCCGCAGGGACACCACCAGCCGTTTTTCTCCTTTGTTTTCATCGATGGCCTGGATGGCATTGGTGAGCAGGTTCACTACCACGCGGGTGAGCTGCGGACGCGGCGCCATCACAAAGGCATCGGAGAGGCAGAAATAGTCCAGCTTGATATCGTCCCGGGAGTCGAACAGGTCCACTTCCTGCCGAATGAGCGCATCCAGGTCCAGCCGCTCCGCCTGTTGGTCGTACATCTTGGCGAAGGTGGAGAACTGGTCCGCGGAATCGGCCAGCAAATCTACGTGATACAGAACCGTTTGCGCCACTTCGTCGAAGCGCTCCTGCCAGGCCGGGTTGCCGGTGGCTTTCATGCGGATAAGCATCTGGAGCTGCAGCTTGATGGGCGTGAGCGGGTTCTTGAGGTCGTGCGCCACGCGGCGCGCCATGTCCGTCCAGGCTTTGTCACGTTCTACCTGCGCCAGGCGGCGGGAACTCTCTCCCAAATCCCGTACCATGCGGTTATAGGCCTGCACCAGCGGCGTAATTTCATCGTCCTGCTGGTATTCCAGCGGCTCCAGGTGGTCCACGTCCGTCACCGTCATTTTCCGGCGCAGTTCTGCGATGGGCCGGAACATGCGGCTCACCACCTCAAAGGTGATAAAACGGGAAATCAGCAGGAGCAGCAGGAAAATGGTAATGACCGTGGCGATGTGCAGGACGGCCTCCGTTTCCAGGTCATGGGTAATGTCGGTGAAGGGGGACGATACAATAACTATCATGCGCCCGTCGCTGTTCATCACAGGGGCGTACAGGGCATAATAGCTGCGCCTGCCCGCCCGTTCCCGGTGCATGTAGAAACGCTTGTGGTCGTACATGATCTCCATGTAGGCGTCATCGTCCAGCCGATGCCCCAGGATCATGCGGTCGTACACTTCCGGCGTGGTGCTCATGATCACGCGGCCGGACAGGTCGAAGAGCGAAATGTCGCATTTGAGGTTGTTGCCTACGCCTTCCACAGCCGCCAGGACGGCCGTCGTGCGCACTTCTTCTGGGTCTTCCACCTGACGCAAGCGCTCCTGCAACATGCTCTGCAGGGAGTTGATACGCGCCGTCATGATGCTCTCCATATCGGCATAGTTGCGCTTGTACACAAACCAGACGGAGAAGCCGGCCATGGCTACCAGCGTAATCAGGAGCGAAATGTACATCACCAGACTGATACGCGTCTGGTAGTAGCGCCGTTCTCCGCTGCCGCGACTCCGCCAGGTGAGCAGGGACAGCAACAAGAAGGCCAGGATGGCGAAGAGGAAGCCTTCCACTACATAATACAGCCATTCGGTGCGGGGGCGTGAGAGCACGATGACCTCACCTTCCGAGACGTTATGCATAAAGTGGCACCAGCCTTCCAGGTCGACATGCGTTATATGCCTGTCCGTGAGTTCCTTAAGCCGGTCTGAATATACGGTGGGGTAGGGATACAGGCCTTTGTACTGCACCAGGCGGCCATCTGCGTATTTGGCCCAGGAATAGACCGGCGGGAGCGATACGCGCCCGGGGTCCGATATGCCCAGCAGGCTCAGGTAACCACGGTCTTCGCGGTTGTGCTTGGACTCTACTGTCACCAATACCGAATGCGCCCCCTTGTCCTGTACATAATAGGTAAACAGGCCGGTATAGGAGGTTCGTCCACTGCCGATGGTGCTGTAAAAGAAGTGCGAATTCTCGCCCAGGCGCACGCCGCTGCGGATACGGTCCTGGAAAAGGGCGGTGGCGCTTACGTCGTCCGGGAGGAGCACCGTAATGTCATAGTCCTGAGAAATACGGCCCATGTAGGCGCTTACCAATCGGCCCCGGATAATACCTGCACTGCTTTCAATGACCGACAGCGCACCGATCATGGGGTCCGAGGCAATGGCATTTTCCACGCTCCGCAGCTGGATTTCCAGGGCGATGTCGCGGTCCATGGCCAGGCGGTTGGCCCAAACGTCTATGCGCCGCTGCTCTTTCTGGAAGCCCAGCCAGGATGATGCCACCACGAAGTAAATGCCCACCACCAGCGCGTAGCACACACGCCCGCCGCCGGAAAACATGTCGTAGCGGAGGCCTGTAAGCGAACGCAGCAGGGGAGAGAGCATTTGCAGCAGCAGCGGAATGGCGATGGACAGGGCCAGGAACGACAGATAGACGATGGCGGTGTAGCCGCTGAGCAGGCCCACTTTGTACAGCTCCAGGGTGATGCTGGAGTTGATGGTGAGGCTGCGGAAGGTCAGGTGTATGTACACGCACACGGCTGCAGCAAGCACGACAAGCACGGTGGCAAGCAGTACTTCCAGCGCCGGGCGGTGCTTTTCCCGGAGGGCCTTGAGCAGGGTCCATCGGACCAGATAAAGGTCCATGACCAGCAGGGTGATGGCCAGGTTGATGAGGATGACGGCGCCCAACGAGTAGAACAAGGGACCGTCGGCATATAGCAGGGGAGAGAAAAACTGCGTGGAGGCGCTGAGCCCGCGTCCGTACAGGTACATGCCCGTGATGGCGCCGGCCTGCAGGAGCACGGTAAGGACCAGCATGCCCGGGGTGGGGTGGGCGTCCAGCAGGATCACCAGGCCCACGATCAGCAGCCCCAGGGCAATCCACAGCAGGGTGGAATGCCGCTGGCCACTCTCTGTAAGGGTTTCTGCGGTGAGTTTGAACAGCGGCGTGCCATCGACAATGACGGATACGCCGGTGCCTTCCGAGAGCGGCCGTATGGTGTAGTGCTGGTCCGCTCCAAAATGCCGGTTGACGCCGTTGAGCGAGCCGGCTTGCAGTTCATTGACGATTTCCAGGCCGGCGATGATGGCGCAGCCGTCCCCCTGCACTTTCTTTTCCAGATACCATTTGGGTCCGTGGTTCACGTACTGGAGCTCCTCGGTGGCATCTTTCAGGGGCGATGAAAAATTGGCCCGGTTGTCTCCCAGGCGGTTCACCAGGGTTTGCGGACGGATATCGTCGCTGCGGATGGGGAACTGGTTGGCCCAGCTTTGCAGCGTGTCTTCTACGTAGCGGTACACCACCATGTCCTCCGGCAGGCCGTCCAGCGCCATCCAGGCGTTTAAATCGGCATGTAATCCCTTGTCGATGAAGCTGTCCAGGATGCGGATGCGCTTTTCCACCTTGGCGCCCATTTCTTCCGCGGCCGACTTCACGTTGCTGCGGCCGCCTGCAAAGAAGGAGGCGGCGAACACGATGGCGGCGGCGGCGATGAGTTCGACGCCCAACCAGAGCAGGATGTGTCTCTTTTTATTCATGATGGTACGGTTCACCTTTAAGGATAGTGAACGCACGGTACAGCTGCTCTGCAAATATCGTGCGGACCATCTGATGAGAGAAAGTCATTTTTGAGAGGGAGATTTTTCCTTGGGCGCGCGCGTACACGGCATCGGAGAAACCGTACGCCCCACCTATTACAAAGATCAGGTTGCGGCCGCCGGCGGCGAGCTGCTTTTCCATGAACTCTGCAAACTCCAGGCTCCGGAACTCCCGGCCGTGCTCGTCCAGCAGGAGGAGGACGTCTCCCTGCGCCACTTGCTTGAGGATGAGCTCACCCTCTTTCTCCTTGATTTGCTGTTTGGTAAGGGCCGATACTTTTTTGAGCTCCGGGATTTCCGTGACGGAAAAGGGGACGTAGTGCTTGAGCCGGGACGTGTACAAATCCAGGCCTTCCTTCACCCATTGAACGTCGGTTTTCCCAACCGTCACAAGAATTATATTCATATCGACACAAATGTAACAATTCGGCGCGGAATTTGCAAGATAAACCAGCGGTGAAACAAAGATTCCATATTCTGCTGATGGCCGGTGTCCTCTTGGGCATGGGCTATACGGCCCAAGCGCAGTCTTTCTTCACCACCAGCGTGCAGGCCCAGCGCCTTAAGCAGGACGACGGTTTTGCCGTCTTCTCCTCCATCACCAAGTACATGGCCGCCGGAGATGCCGCATCGCTCTCCTCCTGGTTCGCCGACAATCTGGACGTTACCATCATTTCCTCGTCCCGCAATTGCTCCCGGAAACAGGCCCGCGAAATCCTGCGGAGCTTCTTCGAAGCCAACACGCCACGCTCCTTCAGCGTAACGCACAAAGCCTCCGAGGCCAACAAGAAATACATGATTGGCCTGCTGAATGCCGGAG
Organism: uncultured Bacteroidales bacterium; assembly: GCA_946415475.1. Taxonomy (GTDB): domain Bacteria; phylum Bacteroidota; class Bacteroidia; order Bacteroidales; family UBA932; genus Cryptobacteroides. Next base: position 303,504 of record CAMKSQ010000001.1, on the reverse strand, counting down.
GCGAACTTTTCCAGGTAACCATTTACGCCACGTCTTCCGGCGGCGATCCGTACAAAATCCAACAGTTGAATATTTCGCGTCAAACCGCTTATTAAAAAAATCCTCGTTCGGCACTCGAACGAGGATTTTCCTTTATTTCCCTTCCGGAATCATGTGCACGTCGCACTGCGGGAACGGGATGGTGATGCCATTCTCGTTCAGGGTCTTGTAGATGAGTTCGCGGGCGCGGTTGGCGTAGCCGAAGCGCTCCTCTACCAGCACAAACTGTTTCAGGGCAACCACAATGGCGCTGTCGCCGAACTCGGACAGGCCCACATTGACCCCGCGTTTGGGATCTACGATGTCGCGGCCATACTTGTCCTTGGTCTGCAGCTGTTTACTGGCTTCCAGCAGGAGCTCACGCACCTTTTCTACATCTGTTCCGTAAGCCACGCCCACCGGGACGCTCACATACTCGTAGGCGCTGCCACGCGTGAGGTTCTTGAAGTTCTTGTTAAAGAGCGCCGTGTTGGTGAAGGAGATAATCACCTCACCCACAGACTGAATCTGGGTGGTCTGGTAGTTGATGGAAGCCACCTTGCCGCGGATGCCGTCGCATTCAATGATGTCGCCCACGCGCAGACGCCCGCTCAGGAGCTGGATGCCGTAAATGAAGTTGTTGATGATATCCTTTAAGGCAAGACCGATACCGGCACTGAGACCACCGGCAATGAGGCCCAGGGCCCCCGTGGGGATGTTCAGCGTGACAATGAACAGGTCCGCATACACAAACCACACAAATACGGTAATGAGGCTGTTGCCCAGGGAGAGGTTGATTTCGTTGGCGCGCACGGCCTGTGTCTCGTGTTTGCGCAGGTAGCGTTGATAGGCCAGCACCTGCCACAGGACGTGGATGGCTTTGTTCAGGTAACGGAACACCAGGAACATCTCTATAAGGAAGAGGATGCTGAAAATGGAAACCTGGAATTCGCCCTGGATCAGGAAGGGCTTCTCGAAGATGGACAGGTACAGATCCCTGAATTCGAACACGCCCAGAGCCCAATAGGCGCAGATGGGCAGGGAACTCAGGGCCATCAGGGGGATGATGACCTCACGGATGAGGTCGTAGAACCAGCTGGCACCGAAAAGCAGTTTTTTCTTGTCCTGTCCGGATACGTAAGTGATTTTGGCATCGTAGGCCTCCATACGCTTGTTCAGCCGTTTCTCCTTGTACAGGAGCAGCAGTTCCCAGATAGAGGCAATCATCAGGATGAGGGCCAGTTGGAAGTACCACCATACCAGGATGATGAGGGCCATGAAGATGTAACCCACCAAACCGATAATGACGGTAACGGCCGTAATGGCGAAGGAAATCCAGCCAATGATGGTGTCTGTCCTGTCTGCCTTTCCGCCGTTTTGCAAGTTGGCGACGAGCTGCCACAGCGCCATTCCCAGGAGCAGGGGCGGGAAGAACAGGTTCATGAAGGAATTGGGCACGAACAGCACCCGGCAGCTGATGACAAACAGGGCCGTGAAAATGGTGGGCAGGTATATCCGGACACTGCGGGAGAGCTTGGCGGGTTCCAGCCGGATGAGGAGGGCCGTGTAGATGGCCATCAGCAGGCCCAGGAACGTGTGCATGATGCTGATAGCCTTGCGCGCGGTGTCGTCTTCGACGCTCTCGTAGCTCAGGATAAGGAACACGACACAGCCCAGCAGCAGCGCCAGGTAGCGCTTTTGCTCTTTGGCCACCCGCTTTTTCAGCGGCTTGATGAATTTGTACGCAGGCCACAACACCAGGGCGGACAGGCCCCACAGGAGGAAGAAGACCAGGACATACACGATGAGCCAGTAAATCCTGGCCGAGTTGATGAGTCGGGTGTTATTGGAAATCTCCTCTTCGGTATAGTTGGCTTCCTTGCTGGTCAGCGCCTGCCAGATGTCGGAGAAACTGTATTTCTCGCTCATGTCCCTGCGGACCTTTTTCCAGTATCTTCCGGGCTCGGAGAGAATGGTGAACCAGGGTGTCTGCCCCTCTACGAATACTTTGTCTTCAATGATATCATAGTATTCCCGGGCGTACTTATAGGATTCTTCCATCCGCAGCCTGGCTTCCCGGTAATGGGTGCTGTCCGCCATCACCAGTTCCCGTGTCTGGGCATACATTTTCAGGAGCTCCGATGCGTATAGCATGCAGGAGTCGCGGTCCGCCTGGCCAATCTCGCTCAGGATAAACGCCGGTGTGCTGGCCTTGCCAGTAACGGTGTCCTGCTGCGCGGCGGCGTTCATGGCTACGACGGTTTCCACCTGCTCGTGCAGGTTTTGCTCCAGGAGGCTCTCGTTTTGCAGCAGATGCACATCCAGGGAGTCGTTGTGGTAGGCCAGGCTGTCCGGCACCACTTCTACGTCCAGAAGCTCCGGCGGAAGACGGCGCAGGGACTCGATGAGGCGTGCATAGCGGTTAATCTCCACATCCAGGGAGAACACAATGCGGTCGTACGGGGTGCGGTTCTTGTTGAAGTCTTCGTACTCACTGCTTACCTTCTCCAGCGCATAACTGATGTCAAAGGCGTATTCCTGTTTCTGGGAGTACAGCATCAGGGACAGGTCGTTGCATTTTTTGACGATGTCCACCATCTTCTGGTGCTGGATCTCGTAGGTTTCCCGCTGCTCTTCCCGGGTGCTGTCTATCCGCTTGTATTCGTGATACAGTTCACGGCGGAGGTTGGACAGGGTGGCGTCCAGGCCCATTCCGGTAAATACGGCCAAGGCGGGGACGGCGATGGCAAGCAGCAAGACGAGCGTGCTAAGGAGTTTCCGTTTCTTCATGTTCTCGACAATTAAAGCCGCAAAGTTAATAATTTTTACTCGGCTTCCAACACAAAGACCGCGGAGGAATACAGCTGCGGGAGGCGGGGATTGAAGGCGCCGCCCATGAGGAAGGAGCCCGTGAAGGACTGGCCGTTCCCCCACCAGCAGGAGGCATCCACGTTTTGCTCCACTACCTTGTATTTACGGGCCGGATCCAGGCCCTGCAGGCGGAATACTTTGCCGCCCACGGTGCGGGGTTCAAAGGCCACGCAGTAGGTGAACACCACGGCGCGGGATTTGTCCTCCGACACGTACATAACCCCGTAATAGTTGGAGTCATAGGGCGATGCAAAGCGATACAGGTCTCCGCGGAACACCAGGTCGCGGTATTGTTTGTATGAGCCGATGCATCGCTCTGCCAGAGCGCGTTCCTCGCCGGAGAGGTTCCGGGGCTGGAGCTCCATGCCCAGGCGGCCGGAGCAGGCCATGTCGAAGCGGAACTTGAGCGGCGTAACATTGCTAGTCTGGTGGTTGGGCACGGTGGAAACGTGCGACGCCATGATACAGGCGGGGTAGGTGAGGCTCTGGGAATACTGGATGAAGGCCCGCTGGAGGGCGTCCGTATCGTCCGAGGTCCAGACCTCGTTGCAGTAGCGAAGAGACCCGTAGTCCACGCGGCCGCCGCCGGAGGAGCAGCACTGGACCAGCACGTGCGGGTATTTTTCCCGGATGCGGCGCATCACATTGTACAGGCCCTGCACATAGGAAATGTAGAATTTGTCCTGCGCGGCGCCTAGGTACGGGCTGCCAAAGCTTTGGATAACCCGGTTGCAGTCCCATTTGATATAGTCGATGTTAGGGGCCAGCTGCATGGTGCGGTCAAAGATGCCATAGACAAAGTCCTCCACGGCCGGGTTGGCCAAGTCCAGCACCCACTGGTTGCGGCCCTGATAAATTTCGCGGCCGGGGCTTTGCACCACCCATTCCGGATGGGCGTGGGCCAGGTCGGAGTCCGGATTCACCATCTCAGGCTCAATCCAGATACCGAATTTGAGCCCTTTGGAATGGGCATAAGAGGCCACATAGTCGATGCCTTCCGGCAGTTTTTTCACATTTACCTCCCAGTCCCCGAGACCCGCATTGTCGGAGTTGCGGGGGAAGTTGTTGCCAAACCAGCCGTCGTCCAGCACAAACATCTCCAGGCCCATCCCGGCGGCATCGTCAATCATGCGCAGGAGCGTTTCCGTGGTAAAGGTGAAGTAGGCGCCTTCCCAGCTGTTGAGGAGGGTGGGATTCACCTCTCCGCCGCCGTACACGCTGTATTTCCGGGCCCAGCGGTGGAGGTTGCGGGAGGCTCCGCCGGCACCCTCGGAGGACCAGGTATATATCATTTCCGGGGTGGTGAAGCACTCGCCGGCGGCCAGGGGCCAGGCGCTGGCATACGGGCTGATGCCGCTGAGAATCGTGAGCCGTCCGCCGGCATCCCGGTCGAAGCTAATACGGAAGTTGCCGCTCCAGGCCAGTGCGCCGGCAATGACCTCTCCGGAGGTCTCGCTATAATCCCGCGTATTGAGGCTCAGCAGGAAGGAGGGGTTGTTGGACTGGGTGGCCTGCACCCCGCGCCGGCTCTCGATCACCTTGAGGTCGTGCCCCAGCAGTTCGCGCTCCAGCTGCATTTCCTGCGCCCAGGAGCCCCAGGTGTGGGAAAGCAAGTAATCCTTGGCGTCCAGATACAGGGCCGATGACGCATAATTGAGCAGCTCCACCGGCTTGGCTCCGCTGTTGAGGATTTCCGTATGCATGGTAATGACGTCCTCCTTCGGATAGGCATCGTACACCAGTTTCACCTGCATCGCAGTTACGTAGTCTTTCAGGTCGATGGCGGTGGAAACGCAGCCTTCCCGCCGCTCCACCGTAACGCCGGTGAAGTACAATTCCGTATTATGGGTACCATCGGCATACTTCACCTGTAGCGCGGGCTCGCCGATGAAACGGCCGCCGGTGGCGGGATACGCCATGCCCTCGCAGCTGTTGTAGTCTTCCTCCGAGAAACGCATGCCCAGATACTGAGCCGGATCCCCGACGGGTGCCCCGTAATGCAGGGTTTTTACCAGACCGTTTTCCTGCACCAGCAGGACAAGGACGGTGTGATCGGTCTCTACGGCAATCACCTGGCGCTCTACGGCAGGGATGGCAACGGTTTCATGGGTGAATTTTTTGGCTTTACGGGCCTCTGTGTTCAGCGGAAGCAGCAGGAGCGCTGCAGCAAGGAAAAGGGTCGGTTTCATGTGGCTACAATATATTTCCTGCAAGTTATGCAGAATTTTGCAAAAAAGGAAAAAACCATGTGAAAATAGTATCAAAAATTTTTATCTTTGCAAAAACACTAAAGCGATGAACGCCGTTTTACGGGAAATTACCCCCATCACGGAAAAAGACTGCCTGTACATTGTGGAAAGGCACAAGAGCGAGTTCCTGTACCCGCTCCATTCCCACATGGAGTTTGAGCTCAACTTCATTGAAAACGGGGCCGGCGTAAAGCGCGTGATAGGAGACAGCGTGGAAGAAATAGGGGAGTTTGAGCTCACCCTGGTGGCGGGGGAGCAGCTGGAGCACGCTTGGGAGCAGGGCGTCTGTACGGCGCCGGACGTGCGGGAAATCACCATCCAGTTTGCGCAGGACCTGTTCGACGGCCCCGGCATGAACAAAAACATCTTTGACGATATTCACCAAATGCTTCAGCGGGCGCGCCTGGGGCTCACCTTTTCCCTGAAAACCATCGTGCGCGTGTACCCCCAGCTGGATACGCTGGCCCATGAGACAGAGCCGTTTGAGCAGTATATGAGCTTCCTCAAGATGATGCACGAACTGGCCAAGGCGGACGATTCCAGGGTCCTCGCCAGCAGCTCTTTTGCCCGGGCCGACGACAACACCCAGAGCCGCCGGATTAAAAAGGTGGAGCAGTACATCAGTGAGCACTATGCGGAAGAAATCCGCCTGGAGGATTTAGCGGCCCTGGTGGGCATGGCTCCCAGTGCGTTCAGCCGCTTTTTCCACCAGCGCACCGGCCGCACGGTGGTGGACTATATTACCGATATCAGGCTGGGTAATGCCGCCCGTCTGCTGGTGGATACCACGCAGAACGTTTCCGAAATCTGTTACAGCTGCGGCTTCAACAACCTGTCCAATTTTAACCGCGTATTCAAGGCCAAGCGGGGCTATACGCCGCGGGATTTCAGGACGCTGTTCAAGAAAACCAAGGTCTTTGTGTAGTTGGCAAAAAAGTATCATTTTTGGCTAATTTTGTATTAGTTTAGCCGTGCAAATCCCCCTAAATTTGCATTAGATAAACTATTATGTCGGCCAACATAATGAAACTAACACTAAAAACCGTGCTTGGGGCTTGTCTCGCCCTTGTTATATCTGCCTGTAGTGCAGCACCTTCCTTCATCAGCACGAGGGAAGGACAATTCATCAAAAACGGAAATCCGTACACGTATATCGGTACCAACTTCTGGTACGGCCCCATTCTGGCGTCAGAAGGCCAGGGCGGTGATTATGAGCGCCTTACGCGTGAATTGGACACCCTGAAAGCCCTGGGCGTAACCAACCTGCGCGTCCTGGTAGGCGGGGATGGTCCCTCGGGTGTATTCTCGCGCGTGGAGCCTACCCTGCAAATTGCCCCGGGAGTATATAATGATACTTTATTAACCGGTTTGGACCGTTTTTTAGTGGAATTGGATAAGCGGGACATGCAGGCCGTCCTTTTCCTGAATAACTCCTGGGAGTGGAGCGGCGGCTATGGCCAGTACCTGGAGTGGGGGACCGGTGAAAAAGCCCTCATCCCGCTCGTGGACGGCTACTGGCCGTTCATGCAGCAGATGCGTAAGTTCCAAACCTCCCCGGAGGCCCAGGAACTCTTCTTCAACCATGTCCGCGCCATCGTGGGCCGCACCAACAGCATTACCGGTAAGCCGTACAAGGAGGATCCGGCCATCTTCTCCTGGCAAATCGGCAACGAGCCCCGTTGTTTCTCGGACGACAAGCAAATTCAGGATGGTTTCATCGGCTGGCTCACGGAAGCGGCCCGTATTATCAAGGAACTGGACCCCAATCACCTGCTTTCCACCGGCAACGAGGGCTGGATGGGCAGTGAGCAGGACTGGGACCTGGTGCGCCGCGTAAATACCATTCCCGGTGTGGACTACATGACCATCCATATCTGGCCCTACAACTGGAGCTGGGCCAGTGCAGAGGACCTGGAAGGCACTATTGATGCCGCTATCGACAATACAGCCAAGTACCTGGCGGAGCACGCTACGCTGGCGCAGGAGCTGGGCATGCCGCTCGTGTGCGAAGAATTCGGTTTCCCGCGGGACGGCTTCTCTCCGGCTATGAGCGCCACCACGCATGCGCGCGATACCTACTATAAATACCTCTTCGGCCAGGTTGGGGAAACCCTGCAGGGGGCCAACTTCTGGGGCTGGAGCGGTTTTGCCGTGCCCCTGCATGAGCAGTGGGAAAGCGGAGACCCTTACACCGGAGACCCGGCCCAGGAGGCGCAGGGCCTTAACGGCGTTTATGTCACGGACACCACCGTGGACATTATCAAAGATGCAATACACAATCTAAACCAATAACAATTATTAACCCAAAATCTAGTAGCATGAAACAAAAATTTGTGACCTTCATGCTGGCACTCCTTGCCACTACGGCCCTGTTCGCACAGAACAAGGTGACGGGTAACGTCTCTGATGCCCAGGGACCGGCAATCGGCGTGTCTGTCGTGGAGAAGGGCACCAACAATGGTGTCATCACAGACATCGATGGAAACTACGCGATTACAGTGAAGCCCGGCGCTACACTCGTATTCTCTTCCATCGGCTATGCAACGCAGGAAATCGCCGTTGGCTCCCAAAAAGTCATCGACGTTGTCCTGAAAGAGGATACCGAATTCCTGGACGAGGTTGTCGTCGTGGGTTACGGTACCATGAAAAAGAGCGACCTTGCCGGCGCATCCGTCTCCATGAAGGAAGACGCCATCAAGGGCTCCATCATCACCAACATCGACCAGTCCCTCCAGGGCCGTGCAGCCGGTGTTACCGCCGTACAGACTTCCGGTGCTCCGGGTTCTTCCTCCAGCATCCGCGTGCGTGGTCAAGCTACCATTAACGCCAATGCAGAGCCTCTGTACGTAGTTGACGGTGTCATCATGCAGGGCGGCGGCTCCTCCGGTGCCGACTTCGGTCTGGGTGATGCTCTGGGTAACGGTGCCGTTTCCACGGTTTCCCCGCTGTCCACCATCAACCCTGCCGATATCGTGAGCATGGAAATCCTGAAGGATGCCTCTGCCACCGCCATTTACGGTGCCCAGGGTGCTAACGGTGTCGTGCTCATCACCACCAAGCGTGGTAAGAGCGGCGGCGCTAAATTCTCCTACGACGGTATGTTCGCCGTTCAGCGCCAGACCAAGCGTATCGGCCTTCTGAACCTGCGCGAGTTCGCCGAGTATTACAACGAACTGGCAGCTGTAGGTATGGTAAGCGCCAACGATTACTATTCCGATCCTTCCATTCTGGGTAAGGGTACCAACTGGCAGGACGCCATCTTCCGTACGGCCCTCCAGCACCAGCACCAGATCAGCGCCCAGGGCGGTACCGACAGAGTGCAGTACTATGTATCCGGTTCCTTCATGAACCAACAGGGTACCATTATCGGTTCCAACTTCCGCCGTTTCGGCGCCCGTGCCAACCTGGATGCCAAGCTCAAGGACTGGTGGAAGATTGGCCTGAGCGTGTCCTACTCCAACACGGATGAAGACATGAAGCTGGCCGATTCCGACGAAGGTATCATCGGCTACTCCCTCACCTCCCTGCCTTCCGCTCCTATTTATGATCAGGACGGCAACTACTACAACATTTCCATGAAGAACTACTCCATCATCAACCCGGTGGCCATGGCCATGTTGGAGCAGATCAAACTCAAACGTCAGAAACTCAACGGTAATATCTTCTCAGACCTTACCCTTCCTTTCTTTAAGGATCTTACCTGGCACGCAGAACTGGACTATGACCTGTCCTACAGCGCCGCAGAGACCTTCAACCCGTCGGTGAGCCTGGGCTCCTACCAGCGCGCCGCCAACGAAGTCCGCGAACAGAAGAACAACTCCATCTACTGGGCCCTCAAGAACTACCTCACCTACAGCCACACCTTCGGTAAGCACAGCATTACCGCCATGGTGGGTCAGGAAGTATGGGCCAGCAAGTGGGACTACATGAGCGTATTCAACACCGCCCTCCCGTCCAACGATGTAGTGAACCCGTACCTGGGTACCGGTACTCCCACCATCGGCTTTGGCTTCGGGGACAGCTCCATGGCTTCCTTCTTCACCCGTGAAACCTACAACTACGACAACCGTTACATCGGAACCTACACGTTCCGTTACGATGGTTCCTCCAACTTCGGTCCCAACAAGCGCTGGGCACCGTTCCACTCCGTGGCCGTGGCATGGCGATTCTCCAATGAGAAGTTCTTCGAATCGGCCCGGAAGGTCCTGAACGACGGTAAACTCCGCTTTGGTTGGGGTCAGACGGGTAACTCCAGTATCGGCTCCTACAAGTGGGGTACTTCCATGACCAAGGTGGCCACCGGCCTGGGTTCTGCTTATCGTCAGGCCAACATGCCCAATCCCAACGTGATGTGGGAGAAGCAGGAACAGTTCAACGTGGGTTTGGACTTGAACTTCTTCAATAACCGCCTGAATTTTGTGGTGGAATGGTACAACAAGACCTCCAAGGACATGCTTATGCCGCTCCAGCTGCCCTCTTACATGGGTACCGGCGGTAACGGATCCTCCGCCCTCGCTTCTCCTTGGGGTAACTACGGTACCATCCGCAACACCGGTTGGGAATTCACCATCAACGCCCACCCCGTGGAAACCAAGAACTTCCACTGGAGCACGGAGGGCCAGATTTCCCTGAACCAGAACAAACTGGTGGCCCTGGCTGGTACGGCTTCCGCCGCTATCGTAGGTTATGGCCAGTGGAACGACGTCGTGTCCGTCTCCAACATCGGTGAGCCGCTGTACAGCTTCTATGGTTATGTGACCGACGGTATCTACCAGAGCATAGAGGAAGTGATGGCCGGTCCCGTCATGGAAAACATGAAGAACACTACGGTGGACGCCGAGGGCATTGCCCATCCTTCCCAGAATCCTGCGGACTACAACCAGTACAACACCACCTGGGTGGGTGATATCCGCTTCAAGGACCTCAACGGTGACGGTAAGATCACCGAGGCGGACCGTACCAACATCGGCTCCCCGATGCCCAAGTTCACCTTCGGTTGGACCAACACCTTCACTTATAAGAACTGGGACCTGACCATCTTCCTGAACGGTTCCTACGGCAACAAGGTGCTCAACTACCTGAACATGCGCGTGGGTAACATGAAGAGCGCATGGGCCAACCAGCCTACCAGCGTACTGAGCCGCACCAAACTGGCCCCCATCGACGCCGAAAAGGTGTACGACGGTACCAACAATGTGTGGAACTGGTTTGAAGATCCCACCAACGTAAAGATCGCCAATCCCGGCGCCAAGCTGCCGCGTGCCACCACCGGTGACCCCAACGACAACGACCGCCTGAGCGACCGCTACATCGAAGATGGCAGCTACCTGCGTATCAAGAACATTACGCTGGGCTACACCTTCCCCAAGCGCTGGCTGCAGAAGGTGAAGATTGAGAACCTGCGTGTCCAGGTGAACATCCAGAACCTGCTCACCTTCACCAAGTACACGGGTTATGACCCTGAAATCGGTGCCAGCACCGCTTCCGTCAACGTGATGGGCCTGGATAACGGCCGTTATCCTTCTCCTACCACCTATTCCTTTGGTGTCAATCTTACATTCTAATCAAGGGAGGAACAGAATATGAAAAATGTATTGAAATATATTGCCCTTACCGCTGTAGTGCTGGTAGCCGCTTCTTCCTGCGAGAAATTCCTGGACCGTCCCAACAAGGACAGCTACAACTCCCAGAACTTCTACCAGGACGAGCAGCAGTGCATCCAGGGTGTGAATTACCTGTACAACAGCCCCTGGTACGACTTCATCCGCGGTTTCTACCGCGTGGGTGAGTGCTTCTCCGGTAACTACTACATGGGCAGCAGCCCGTATCTCCAGTTCACGGTGAACGGCTCCGACAAGGAACTCCGTGATATGTCCAGTTCCCTGTGGGCTGTGAACGCCCACGCCACCACGGTGTATAACCGTCTCAAACAGGTGGAAGGTGTCAATCAGGCCACGGTGAACATGTGCATGGGCGAGGCCCTCACCTGGAAGGCTTTTGCTTACTTCTTCCTGGTGCGCAGCTTCGGTGAAGTGCCCATCATCCACGACATGAGCACCCTCATTGGCGACAACAGCTACAACGACGTGTACAAAGCCCCCAAGGCCGACGTGTACAACTACATTGTGAAGGTGCTGGAGAAAGCCATGGAACTGCTTCCCAAGAAGGTGGCCAACAAGGACGGCCGCATTGACTATTATGCCGCTGAGGCCCTGCTGGCCAAGGTGTACCTGCAGAAAGCCGGTGTTTCCGGTTCCCTGAACCAGGAAGACCTGGACAAGGCTGCCGCCTATGCCAAGGACGTGATTGAGAACTCCGGTCGCGAGCTCATGGAGAACTACTCCGACGTGTTCCGCATGCAGAACAACAAGAACATCGAGTGCCTCATCTCCTGGCACTGGGATGCCAGCGCACAGCCCTGGACCGCCCAGAACTCCTTCCAGAGCGACCTGGGTATGAACGGCTTCGACGAGTTCGGTGACGTATGGGGACAGTGGAATGGCCCGTCCATCGCCCTGCAGGACCAGTTTGGCGTAAGCGCCCTGGACGATCCCAAACAGCGTTCCGATACCGATACCCGCCGCAAGGCTACCATGATGATGGCCGGCGACGTGTACGACTACTTCTGGACCACCAACGGCGGTTTTGACTACCTCCGCTTCTTCTACGATCCGGATTACGGCCCGTCCGGCACCACCAACGCCTCCGACGGCGCCATGAACAGCCCCACCGGTGCCGGTTGCGTGAAGTTCCTCTATGGCGACGGCAACGACCACATGGCTGCCCTGGGTGTGAGCGCCGGCCGTATGGCCTATGGCCTCAGTACCCACATCCTGCGTCTGGCCGACGTATACCTGGTATACTGCGAGGCCAAACTGCACGGCCCTGGTTCCTCCACCACCGACGCCCTGGCCCTTGAATGCTACAACGCCATCCGCAACCGTGCCATTCCCGGCACCTGGAGCGAGAAAACCGTCATTACCTTTGACGAAGTGTTCAAGGAGCGCAACCTGGAGTTGGCTCTGGAAGGCGACCGCTGGTACGACTATGTTCGCGTAGGGTACTACAATCCGGATTACTGCGTGGCCGACATCCAGGCCCAGCGCCGCAATGCATATGGCAGCGGTCTGGACGACCTCTATTCCGCCTACTATGAGAGCGGTACCTGGGGCGACACCTCCAAGATTACCTACAACAAGGACGAGTTTACGCCTACGGCCGACGCCATCAAGACCAAACTCGCGGCCCTTCCGTTCCCCTCCGAGGACGTGGTGTACAACCCGCACCTGGAAGAGGAAGCTCAGCCGTTCGACCTTTCCACCATTACGTTCTAATCCGTAACACACGAAGCAATGAAAAATATCATTTCCAAGATAAGCATTTATGCTGCAGCCGCTCTGGTGGCCGCTGTGAGCTTCACTGCGTGTCAGGATGAACCGGACCGTTTCCGCCTTACCGACGGCAAACCCACCGTGTACTATGTGCGTCCGGTGAAGGCCGCTGCGGCAGACTCCCTGCTCACCAGCGCCTACATGGGCAACTCCATCTGCCTGGTGGGCGACAACCTCACCAGTGTGTACAAGCTCCTGTTCAATGACCAGCAGGCCACCCTGAACAACAGTTACATCACCAATCACACCCTGCTGGTAGACGTTCCCAACGAGATTCCCGGCGAGGTGAGCAATATGATGTACCTGATAACCAAGAATGCCGACACCGTGAAGGTAGACTTCCAGGTGCTGGTTCCCGGTCCTTCCATTGTCTCCATGAAGAATGAACATGCCGAGGCCGGCTCCACTACTGTTCTTTATGGTGACTACTTTGTGGACGATCCCAATGTTCCGCTGGAGATTGCCGTGGGCAATAAAGAGGCCACCATCAAGGAGTTCACCAAGAACGCCATCACGTTCGTGGTTCCTGAGGATGCCGAAGAAAATACGTCCATCAAGGTGAGCACCATCTACGGCGACGCAGAGTCCGTCTTCCACTGGAAGGACACCCGCGGTATGCTGTTCAACTTTGACACAGACCCGCATCCGGCCAACCACGGCTGGCATGCCCAGGTCATCGAGACCGATGAAACAGCGCTGGACGGCAACTTCCTGCGTCTGGGCGGTGTGGATGTCACCATGAAGGAGGGTGGTGACTGGGACGACGGCCACTTCTCCTTCGAGTACTGGCCCGGCGACTGGACAACGCCTGTCTCCTACAATGACAGCCCGCTCCTGACGGACTATGCCGACTTCTCCAAGTGGGAAGACATGGCCCTCAAGTTCGAACTGTTTGTTCCTTCCGCCAATCCCTGGATGGCCGGTTCCATGCAGCTGATTGTGGGTGGCGTAGAGAAGATTTCCGGCAGTGGCGCCGGAGAGGATATCTATGGGAACAACGTGGCCGGTGCCAACAACACCTTCTTCAACGGCAATGAATTGCCGCGTGGCCTGTACACTCCTTGGGTATCTACCGGTTCCTTCGACACCGGCGACGAGTGGATTACCGTAACGGTTCCGTACGCCAACTTCAAGTACGGCTCCGATGGCTCTCCCGCCAGCGGTTCCCTCTCCGCTGAAGACTTCACCTCCCTCACCATCTTCGTATGGAGTGGTGGTAACAAGGGTACGGAGTGCAATCCGGTTATCAAGATTGACAACATCCGTGCTGTTCCTGTTAAATAATTGCAGATGATTATGAAAAAGATATTTCAACTGACAACCCTCGTCGCGATGGCCCTTGTGGTGTTTTCCTGCACCAAGAAAGAGGTCAGCACAGAGCAGTTCGACACCACGGCTGTTGTACTGAAGGCCTACGGCCCCCAGCCTGTGGTCCGTGGCGGCATCCTGCGTTTTGTGGGTTCCAACCTGGACAAGGTGGTTACCGTAACCATCCCCGGTGTGGCTCCTATCACTCCGGAAGTAGTTACCTCCGGTGCCCACTCCGAGATTCGCATCACCGTTCCCAAGGACGGTCCCGAACTGGGTTATCCTGTGCTTACGCTGGCCGATGGTTCCACCATCACCGCCAAAACGCAGCTTACCTACTCCGAGCCCATTCTTTTCGAATCCTTCAGCCCCGCTGAGGCTCTTCCCGGTGCAATCGTCACCATCAAGGGTGACTACCTGAACCTCATTCACGAAGTCATTTTTGCCGATGACGTAATTATCGGTGAGGATGAATTCATCGACCACGACCGTTATACCATCAAGGTAGTCGTTCCCTTTACTGCCCAGACCGGCAAGATCGGCCTCGGTACCGTCGATCAGACGGAAGAGGAAGACGAGAAGATACTTGCTACCCTGAACCTGATTGAGAGTGACGAGGATCTTATCGTCATCACCGCGGAAGGTGCGCTTACCGCTACGTCTTATAAGGCCGGCGCCACCGTTACCATCAAGGGTACCAACCTATATCTTACCACCGAACTGGAACTGGAAGGTGCAAAAGTGACGGAATTCACCGTCGCAGATAACACCCTTACCTTCGTGCTGCCCGATAAGGCTACCGATGGTGATGTGTACATGGTCATGGCTTCTGATGTAGCTGTGTCCGCCGGTACGCTCACTACCGTTGTTCCTGTGGTCTCCGGTGTTACCCCTGCTCCCGTGAAGAACGGTGCTGTGGTAACCCTCGCCGGTTCCGACCTGGATCTGGTAACCGGACTGGACTTCCCCAACGCCGCCGGTGCAGAGTTTGCCTTCGCAGAGGGCCTCATCACCGCCACGGTTCCCGAAGCTGCCCAGGAGGGCGATATCACGCTCCATCTGGCCAACGGCAAAACCGTTACCGCAGACCTCACTCTGGTGAAACCGGTTGTGACCGGCTTCAGCGCCAACCCCGCATCGGCTGGCTCCGATGTAACCATCACCGGTACCAACCTGGATCTGGTGGCCAAGGTGGCTTTCCCGGGTGCCGATGCCATTGAGGTGGAGGCGACGGAAACCGCTATCACGGTTGCCGTTCCTACGGCTGCGGAAACAGGCAAACTCGTCTTCACGCTCAAGAGCGGCGCCACCGTGGAGGTGGAGACCGAGCTGGCTATCGACAAGCCCGCGGGTGCCTATATCGCCAATATGCCTGGTGACCTTTACAGCCCTGGTGACATGTTCATTATCGACATCGAGAACGCAGACCACCTGACCGGTGTTCAGTTCGACGGTGAAGATGTGACGTACATCCTTAACGGCAGCACGCTGTATGTACAGATTCCCGGGAGTTCCAGCGCCAATACTACCATTACGCTGGTATCTGACAATGGCTCCGTTACTTATGCCATGAATATCGACCCGGGTGACTTTATTGTCACGCCTATCTGGACCGCCGGCTTCGACTGCAGTGGCTGGAACGGCAACCAGGATCTGGCTTGGGGCGGTTACGACTGGGCTTCCGTACAGCCGGGCATGATTCTCCGCTTTGAGCTGGAAAGCACCAAGCCGGCCGGTGACTGGTGGTGCATCAGCCTCCGTCACGGCGACAGCTGGGGCGCGCTTGCCGGTGTTCCCGGACAGTACGACACTCCGGAAAGCCCGCTGGATGTGGTGCTCACCAAGGAAATCCTGGACGACCTGGTGGCTAATAACGGTCTGGTTGTAACCGGTGACGGTTATCACCTCTCCCGCATCTGCCTGGTGCAGGACCTGCGCTACGGCGACGCCATCTGGGAAGGCCTCTTCGAGTGCTCCGGTTGGAACGGCGACCAGAGCCTGGCATGGGGCGGTTATGACTGGAGTCAGGTGAAGGCTGGTCAGACGCTCTTCTTCCATATGACTTCTACTGTTGCGGAAGGCGAGTGGTGGTGCATCAGCCTGCGCCATGGCGACAGCTGGGGCAACCTGCCCGATCCGATTCCTGGCCAGTATGATTCCCCGGAGAGCCCGATGGGCGTGAAGCTCACGCAGGAAGTCATTGACGACCTGGTGGCTCACAATGGTCTGGTTGTTACCGGTACCGGCTTCAACCTTACCAAGATTTCCCTGAAGTAACGCTTTTTTAATCCGGAGGGGGCCGACCCTCCCTCCGGGTTCCCATCAAACAAAACACCATGTATATGAAACGATTTTACACAGCGCCTCTTGCCGAGGCAATCGAATTAGGCCCCCGCGACGGGGTGTTGGCTCCCGCTTCTCCGGGGGCTGGAACAAATCCGGGCAACCCTACGTATTCAGACCCTTGGGCCCAATGATTAGGAGGAGATGATTATGAAAAGGTTTACATTTTTGATGGCCTGTGTGGCTGTAACCCTTCTGTCATGTCAAAAGGAGGCTCCTGTCGTACCCGAGGAAGAAACGCCTGAAGTTCAGCCTATTCCCGCTCCGGAGGAGAATGTGCTGGTGTATCATGCCGGTATCGGTATTCCCGAAACCAAGACTACGCTTTATGGCACCAAGAATATCTATTGGAAAACCGGTGATAAGATTTTGGCCAAGGTGGATGAAAGCTACGAAGCCTTTACCTTGAATGAAGGCGCCGGCAGCGAGAATGCTACCTTTACATATTCCGGTTCCGGCGGCAGCACGCTGGATGGAGGTGCACCGGCCTTCTACGGATACAAGATTGGCGAGTCCGGCGGTTTCTCCGTGACCGATGCTACGCATGTAATCCTTCCTGACACCTACGCGTGGTCCGACCAGGGCCTTCAGGCGCCCATGATGGATGCTGATGGCACCAACGGCGCCGGCAAGTTCTCCCTGATGGGGACCGTGCTCAAGGTGGATGTGGAGAATATCCCTGCTGCAGCCAACAAGCTTGTTTTCACGGCTACGGGGAAGAACATCTCCGGTGCCTATGAAGTAACGTCTGGGGAACTTGTCCTGTCTGAGGGCCCCAACAGCACCATTACCATTACCTTTACGGCCGGTGAAGCCACTTCCCGCACCTTCTTCATTCCGCTGCCTACGGGGACGTATGATGTGGTATGCCCCGTTACCATCCAGAACGGAGAGACGGTTCTCTATACCAAGAATATCAAAGCCAATGGACTCGTTCTGAGCAAGGGTGATTTGCTGTATGTTCCGGGCATTTCTGCCAGTAACTATAGCCTCCGGTCAGTCATTTGGACAGGAATGCTGGGTAACGAAAAGTGGGAAGATAAGTATATTTTGAACGATGATTTTGGATGGGAACAAATAGCTGTCGGTGATGTAATTCGGTTTACTTTGGGCCATGCCGGTGATCTTGAACTCTATTATGCGGATGCAGGATGGACGTATGTGGAAATTGTTAACACGAATCTGTCGGAAGCTGGCTTTTATGATTTGGCCGTAACGCAGGAAGTGCGGGATCACCTGATGATAAAGAAAAGTATGCGGGTTGTGTCCAATTATTCGCAACTGTCCAGGATGGAGTGGCTTTCTCCTGCATCCCCCGAGACTGTGTTATGGTCAGGGACGCACAACCTGATGAGTAAGGGGGATTTCAAGGATTTGCAGCTGCCCGGTTTCTGGACGGCTATGAATAACCTGGAAGGAAAGGTTGTCACCATCTATTATGAAGATTGCATAGATGGTACTGACAAGGGACTATATAAGTGGATTAGTATGGATGTGAAAAATCCGGAAGGCTGGTCGTCGTATTGCAATGGCGGCCATAACAGCGGAGGAGTGGGCGCTGCCGGATCCTGCACTATGGAAATAACGTCAGCGATTGAAACTATTCTGAAGACCTCCGGCATGTACATCGCGGGTGGTAATGTTAACCTTACTAAAATCACGCTGAAATAAGCACAAACACAGATATGAAAAAACGAATCTATATGTCTCCGGATGTGGAGACCATTAAACTGGCCGCGCAGGAGCGCATCCTAGCAGGGTCAGAAACGGATACGGAGGGAAATCTGAATCCGCTCGATGGAGTTATTGGAGATTTTGACTGGACGCTTCTGTAGTATGAAAAAGATGATGATTCTTGCGACTGCCATTGCAGCAATGGCACTCGCAGGCTGCCAGAAAGAGCAGCAGCAGGCCCCCGTTCAGGAAGAGTCCACCACCCTGCACTTTGGGCTGGGAGATGCCACCAAAGCCACACACACCGCCGCGGTGCAGCTGGTCTGGGCCGAAGGGGACGATATCAGCGTAGATACACCCTTAGGATTTAAGACATTTGACCTCGTCAGCGGAGAAGGAACGGCCA
Organism: uncultured Bacteroidales bacterium; assembly: GCA_946415475.1. GTDB lineage: Bacteria > Bacteroidota > Bacteroidia > Bacteroidales > UBA932 > Cryptobacteroides. The sequence continues at coordinate 285,244 of CAMKSQ010000001.1, read as the reverse complement.
GCGGTACGTTCCAGATTAATGAAACCGTCACGGTGAACGAAAACGCTACGGCCGTGTATCCGGCTGCACTGGCTCCATCCTGGAGTGACGACAAACTGACGATGACGCTTCCCGACAGCTATGCCTGGACGGCCCATGGCGTGCAGGCCCCCATGATCAGTTGGGTGAACAATGCCTACCCCTATTTCCATCTGCTGGGCGGTCTCATCAAGCTGGATGTCTACAATATTCCTGAATCCTCCACCAAGCTAGTATTCACTACTGACGGACAGAATGTTAGCGGTGATTTCGTGATGAACGGCAGCAATGCCATCGAAACGTCGGCCGGAACCAACAATACCGTTACCATTACCTTCGCGGCCGGAACCGCCGCCAACATGACCTTCTTCGTTCCGGTTCCCGCAGGCACTTATACCAACTGCACCTTCTCGCTGCAAAGCACCAGCGAAGCCCTCAAGACGGTGAAGGCCGCTTCCATCACCGTAGCCAAAGACCAGCTGTTCTTTGCTCCGGCGCTCAACTGCGACGGTGCTGCTGCGACGACCCTTGTCTCCGACGCCCTGGACTGCACCGTTTGGAAAAACTGGAATCAGAAGGATGGACTGGCCCTCACTACGGTGAAAGCCGGCGACCGTCTGCGCTTCCACCTTACGGAAGGGAGTACAACTTATTGGCAGGTCAGGGCTTCTTATGCCGCAGACGCTGATTGGCATTGGGCAGATATGCCTACTATCGGCCTCGCCAGCGGTCAGACTATGGCCGATGTCATTCTCACGGAAGATGCGGCCTCCTGTTTGCGGGCCAGAAACAGCCTTGTGGTCACAGGCTATGGTGTTACGGTGAACAGCGTTGAGTACATACCGGCGGTGGAGCAAATCCTTTGGGAAGGGTCCCACAGCCTTGGCAACTGGGACAATGCTTTCAATTATCAGGGCTTGAACAGCGCCGCCCTCTGGGCTGGTCTCAAGGCAGGCAAGGAACTCGATGTTTACTTTGAGGAAAGCACGTTGCCTGCCATTGACTATTGTCAGTTCTTTATCCAGAAAGCAAGTAACTGGAGCAGCATCGACGGCCTGAGCTTCGATGCCGGGACAAATACCAACCAAAAGGTAATGGCTTTCCCGCTCACCGCTGCCCAGGTAACGGCCATTAAGGAAAGTGGTATTGTCATCTGTGGTAAGAAGATTACCATCACCAAAATCACCTTACGCTAACATTTAATTCGGAGGGAGCCGACCCTCCCTCCGGGTTCCACAAAACACTAAACAACATGAAGAAGTACCTGTACATACTTGCGGCAACAGTGGCCGCGCTGGCCTGGAGCTGCCAGAAAGACAATGGCAGCGAGGGTGGAAAAACCACCCCGCAGGCCCCTACGGCCATCGCCCTGAGCACAGAGAGCATCAGTGCAGAGCGCGCCGGCGGCGATTTCCCCGTTACCGTCACCGCGCCGGAGCGTCCCTCCGTGAGCGCCAAACCGGACTGGGTGACGGCAGTGGATGGCACCTACAACAAGGAAACCTACAAAATGACCCTCACCCTGAAAGTGGCCGCCTATGGCGCCTACGGAAACCGTGAGGGAGACGTCACCATCAAGAGCGGAAACCTTACCAAAACCTTGAAAATCAGTCAGAAAGGCCGCGAAATACCCGTCATGCCCGATGTGGACATAGACGACGAACTGGTTACCGACGGCGCCACCGCCGAGGCCCAGGCGCTGTACAACTACCTCATGGCCAACTACGGCAAAAAGACCATCTCCGGCATCATGGCCAACGTGAACTGGAACCACGAAGAAGCGGACAAGGTAGGGAAGGCTGTGGGCAAATACCCGGCCCTGAACTGCTACGACTTCATCCACATCCTGTACAGCGGCGCCAACTGGATCAACTACAGCGACATTACGCCTGTGACGGAGTGGGCCGACGCCGGCGGCATCGTGTGCCTGATGTGGCACTTCAACGTGCCCAAGACCCAGGCCGAGCCCGGACCGGTGGATGGTGTGACCTGCACCCCCTCCGAGACCTCCTTCAAGGTGGCCAACGTCCTGGTAGACGGCAGCTGGGAGCAGAAGTGGTTCGACTATTACGTGGACAAAGTGGCCGATGTCGTCCTTCAACTCCAGGAAGCCGGTATCGCTGCCCTCTGGCGTCCGTTCCATGAGGCGGCCGGCAACTATTATTCCCTGAAGTACAAAGGCGCCGCCTGGTTCTGGTGGGGCGCCGACGGCCCTGCTACCTACAAGAAGGTGTGGAATCGCCTGCAGGATGCGTTCTACGCCAAGGGCATCCGCAACCTCATCTGGGTGTGGACCGCACAGGACTTCAACGGAGAGCCGTCGGCCTACGACAGCGACCAGGCCTATTATCCCGGCGACGACCGCGTGGACATTGTGGGCCGTGACATCTACGGCAAGGATGCCGATGTAAACCTGGGCGAATTCATATCGGCCCAGACAGCCTATCCTAACAAGATGATTACCCTGTCGGAGAACGGCAAGGACGGCAGCACCGAATATGCCCGCATGTCCGAGGTATGGGAGGCTGGCGCCAAGTGGAGCTGGTTCATGCCCTGGTATGGCGCCAGCATGTGCTCTACTGCTTGGTGGCAGGATGCCCTGAGCTGTGAGAGCGTAATTACCCGTGATCAAGTGAATTTGTAGCATATGAGAAAATGTATCCCTTTCCTGGCTTTTGCCGTGTCGCTACTTTGCTGCTGCGGCAAAACCCCCGAAACGCCCGTTACGCCCACTCCGCAGGGCCCCACGGCTATCACCTTGAGTCCCACCAGCCTGAGCGCGACGCAGGCGGCCGGTTCCTATGACCTTACCGTCACGGCCCCCGCCCGTCCTACGCTTACGCTGCCTGCCTGGATAACCAAAACCGACGGCACCTTTAAGGACTATACGATAACCTTCAAGCTCAATGTGGCCGCCAATGACAGCTACGAGGTCCGCAGCGCAGACATCGTTGTGAAGGCCACGGGTGCGGCCGATGTCACCCTGAAAGTGACGCAGGCTGCCAAGGAAGTGATCAAGGATCCCACCCTTCCGGACAACGCGGCCGTGGCCCGTACCCTGGAACTGGGCCTGGGCTGGAACATGGGTAACCACTTTGACGCGTATGCCAACGGTGTAGCCTCCGAGACTGCCTGGCAAGGAAAAAAGGCCACCCAGGCCACGTTTACCGGGCTCAAGGCCAAAGGGTTCACCAGCGTCCGTATCCCGGCCACCTGGATGGGACACATCGGTGAGGCCCCGGACTATACCCTGGACGAGGAGTGGCTGGGCCGCATTTACGAGGTTGTGGGATGGGCCGAGGACGCCGGTCTGAACGTTATTCTGAATACCCACCATGACGAAGACCACGGGGAGAATGACGGCAACCACTGGCAGAACCTCAAGGGTGCTGTGGATAACGAGGAAGTCAACACGCAGGTGAAGGCGGAAATCGCTGCCGTCTGGGGACAGATTGCCACCAAGTTCAAGGACAAAGGTGACTTCCTTATGCTGGAATCCTTCAACGAGCTCATTTATGGCGGTGAATGGTCTTCCAGCTCCAATACAGAGAAAAAATGTGCGGTTATCAATGAGTGGAATCAGGTGTTCGTAGACGCCGTTCGTGCAACCGGAGGCAACAACGCCACCCGCTGGCTGGGCGTACCTGGCTATGCCGCCAGCCCCAATTATCTGAAGTATCTGACGGTCCCCAATGACCCGGCCAAAAAGACCATGCTGGCCTTCCACTGCTATGACCCGTATGATTTCACCATCGGCGACAAACAGCTTGCCAACTGGGGCCATACCGGTACCGCCTACAAGAACGGCGAGGAGGAGATCAAGACCCTCTTCAACAGCATCTATACCAACTATATCGCCAAGAACATCCCCATTTACATGGGCGAGTTCGGCTGTTCCATGCGCAACAAGAGCGACGCCAAGGCCTGGGCCTATTACAAGTACTATCTGGAGTATTTTGTGAAAGCCGCGAGAGTCTTTGGCATTGCCGGATTCCTCTGGGACAACGGTGCCGACGGCTACGGCCAGGAACGCCACGGCTATGTAGACCATGGTACCGGTGAATACACCGCCAACGGCAAGGAGCCCGTGGAGGCCATGGTGAAGGCCTGGAGCTCCACCGACGCCTCCTACACCCTCCAGAGCGTTTATGACAGCGCACCGCAGTTTTAGAGATTCTTCGCTTCGCTCAGAATGACAAGATGAAAAAGTTTGTATTATTATCGGCCCTGGCCCTTGTAGCCTGCGGTACAGGCAACCAAAAACCCGTGGAAACGCCTAAGGATCAGTTGGTGCATCGGCTGTTTAACTATGCCCAGAACGGGCAAATTGCCTATGGTCACCAGGATGACCTGGTGTATGGGCACAACTGGGTGCTCACCGACTGGGAGAACGACCCGCTGGAACGCTCGGACGTAAAAGATGTCACAGGCAAGTATCCCATGGTGCTGGGCTTCGACCTGGGCGGCATTGAACTGGGACACGCCAAGAACCTGGACGGCGTGCCGTTCGGCCTCATGCGGAAGGCGGCGCAGAAGCACGTGGAGCGGGGCGGTATCGTCACCTTCTCCTGGCATCCGCGCAATCCGCTTACCGGCGGCGATGCCTGGGACATAAGCTCCGACCAGGTGGTTTCATCCGTTCTTCGGGACGGGGAGAAGAGCGGCGAATTCAAGCTCTGGCTGCGTCGTGCGGCCGACTTTATCGAGTCGCTGGGCGTTCCCGTCATCTTCCGGCCCTGGCACGAGAACGTGGGCAGCTGGTTCTGGTGGGGCGGCAAGCTTTGCTCAGCCCGGGAGTACCAGGAGCTCTACCGCATGACCTGGCTCTATTTCACCAAGGACCGCGGCCTTACGGACATCCTCTGGTGCTATTCGCCCAACGGCGACTGCGGCCCCCAGGCCTATATGGAGCGCTATCCCGGAGATGAATTTGTGGATATCCTGGGTATCGACACGTATGAATATGTGGGCGATGGCGGCGTGGAGGAAGCCGGCGTGCGCTATATGGAGGAACTTAAGGGCGCGCTGACCTACCTGACGGCCCTTTCTTATGAACACGAGAAACTCATGTGCCTTAGCGAGACGGGCCTGGAGGGCTTGGTGGATCCGCAGTGGTGGACCGCCCGTCTGGTCCCCGCCATGCAGGGCTTTCCGGTGAGTTATGTGCTCACCTGGCGCAACGCCCACGACAAGCCCGGCCACTTCTATGCGGCTTGGAAAGGCTTTGAAAATGAGGCCGATATGAAGGCCTTTGCAGAATTGGAGAATATAATTTTACTTGACCAATAATGAAAACTTTCGAGGAACGGCTTGCCTGGCTCAAGGAGTGCCACAAGCGACTGATTGAACGCCCGAACGTTCCCATCGAGGGGAACGGTGTTTATGAACGCTACGAGTATCCCATCCTCACCGGGGAACACGCCCCGCTGGAGTGGCGCTACGACCTGAACAAGGAACGCAATCCTTTCCTGATGGAGCGGATCGGCATTCACGCCGCGCTGAATTCCGGCGCCATCAAGTGGGGCGACAAATACGTCCTGGTAGTGCGTGTGGAAGGGGCCGACCGCAAGTCCTTCTTCGCCGTGGCCGAGAGCCCCAACGGCGTGGACCACTTCACCTTCTGGCCGCGTCCCATCACCATGCCCGAATGGGGTGAACCCGCTACCAACATTTACGACATGCGCCTCACCCGGCACGAGGACGGCTGGATTTACGGCATTTTCTGCGTGGAGCGCAAGGACCATTCGATGGAGGGTGATTTGTCGGCCGCTACAGCTGCCGCCGGCGTGGCCCGCACCAAGGATCTGGTGAACTGGGAGCGCCTGCCGGACATCGAGAGTCGCTCACAGCAGCGCAACGTGGTGTTGCATCCGGAGTTCGTGAACGGGAAATATGCCCTGTACACGCGTCCGCAGGACGGTTTCATCGACACCGGTAGCGGCGGTGGCATCGGCTGGGCCCTGGTGGACAGCATGGAGCATGCCGTCGTCAAGGAAGAAAAAATTATCAATCGGCGCTTCTATCACACCATCAAGGAAGTGAAGAACGGCGAGGGCCCGCACCCTATCAAAACCCCGCAGGGTTGGCTGCACCTGGCCCACGGCGTACGCGGTTGCGCCAGCGGTCTCCGCTATGTATTGTATATGTACATGACGGCTTTGGACGATCCGTCCCGTGTCATTGCCCAGCCCGGCGGCTTTTTCATGGTCCCGGAAGGGGAGGAGTACATTGGCGATGTGATGAACGTGGTCTTTGCCAACGGCTGGATTTGCGATCCGGACGGCAAGGTGTTCATCTACTATGCCTCGTCCGATACCCGCATGCACGTGGCCACTTCCACTGTGGAGCGTCTGGTAGACTACTGCCTGCACACCCCGGAGGACGGCCTCCGCACCGGCCTCTCCGTAGAAACCCTGAATCGCCTCATCGATGCTAATCAGAAGTGATTGCTAACTTTCTGATTTACTGTAAGTTATAATATAATCCTCGTTCGGATTTTGAACGAGGATTATACAGAAAAAGATTGATAACCAATTACTTAGATGTCACGAATCTCCGCCCTTATTTGTGCGCTGGCCATGAGCTTGAGCCTCCAGGCGCAGCCGCTGCAACTGTCCCACCTGTTTACTGACCACGCTGTGCTGCAGCGGGAAACCACCGTCCCCGTGTGGGGCTGGGGCCAGCCCGGTGCCAAGGTGGAGGTCACCGGCTCCTGGAACGGCGCCAAGGCGGTGGCCCAGGTGGCCGATGACGGCTCCTGGAGCGTCATCCTGCAAACTGCCCAGGCCGGCGGCCCGTACACCCTCAGCGTGAAAAGCGGCAAGGAAAGCCTGACCGTGAACGATATCGCCCTTGGTGAAGTGTGGCTCTGCAGCGGCCAGTCCAATATGGAAATGCCGCTGAGAGGCTTTGGTTTCCAGGAGGTGGAAGGGGCTACGGAGGCCATTATGGCGGCTCCTGCCACCGCCAGCAGCGTCCGTGTTTTCGACATCAAGACACCCAAGTGCACAGAGCCTATTAAAGATGTGGAGGCCAGCTGGAAGTACAGCTCTTCCGATGTGGCTGCCGAGACATCGGCCGTGGCTTATTTCTTTGCCAAGCGTCTTACGGTGGCTCTGGGTGTGCCTGTAGGCATTATCGTTAATGCCTGGGGCGGCAGCCGCATCGAACCCTGGATGACTAAAGAGACCATCGACCATGCCGGACTTACTGAGCAGGAACTGAAGGATATCTATGCCGTCGAAGAGCAGCCGGACCGCTGGCCGGAGACCCCGGAACTGATCTGGAACGGCCGCGTGAAACCCATCGTGGGCTATGCTGCCAAGGGTATTATCTGGTACCAGGGCTGCTCCAATATGGGCCAGCCGCACTGCTACGATAAACTGCAGAAGGCGATGGTGGAAATGTGGCGCAAGGAATGGGGGAGAGACCTTCCTTTCATCTTTACCCTCCTGGCCCCGCACGACCACAGTGATGCCGACGGCCGTTGGCGTCCGCACTTCGTAGAGAACCAGCTGCATACGGAGAAAATCCTGTCGAACTCCTGGGCCATCTGCACCGAAACCCTGGGCAACAAAACCACCGTACATCCTTCCCAGAAGAAAGAAGTGTCGGACATGATGGTGCAGCGCGCCCTCCAGAACGTGTATGGCGTGAATCCGGGCATCTCCCTGGAACTGCCCAGACTGAAAACGGTGAATTATGAGGCCGATGGTACCGTAAAAGTAACCCTCACGGACGTGTGGAGCAACCTCATGAGCATCAGCGCCCGTGACATCGTGGGCTTTGAGCTGGCCGGCGAAGACCGTCAGTTCCACCTAGCCGAGGCCCAGGTCGACTGGGATGGCCAGACTATTATAGTCAAATGTGCCGATGTGCCTAAACCCGTAGCCGTCCGCTACTCCTTCCGCAACTGGATGGGCGCCAACCTGGCCAAGAGCAACGGCATCCCCGTGCCTCCCTTCCGCACGGACGACTGGGAGTACTAAACCGCCTGGTGCGGAAGTAATTGATAGTAAGATTATTACGGTAAAGGGCCCTCGGGAATTAAACAGGGTACTTTAAAATAAGTGGTTGACATTATGAAAGTTACATACCAGGCTATCCGTGGCATCTTAACCGCCGCCCTCTTTACACTGGCCCTTACCGCCTGCCAGAAGAACGAGGTAAAGGTAAAATGTGCCGATTACACCCTCCGCCTGCAGGTGGTGTCCCCGGAAATCATCCGCGTGAGCGCCAGCCCGGACGGCAAGTTCCAAGACCGCCAGAGCCTGGTAGTGCTGCCGCAGGCCGCCCAGACGGACTTCGAAGTCTCTGACGCCATGGGCAAGGTGCATCTGACCACCGAAAAGCTCTCCGTAGATATCTACAAAGCCAATGGTGAAATCAACTTCTACAAGGCCGATGGCACCCCGCTCGCCCTGGGCGGCCATGCCACCCTGGTCCCTTACGGAGACCGCTGGAGCACCACACTCACCTTTGACAGCCCCGCGGACGAAGCCTTCTACGGCCTGGGCCAGCATCAGGCCGGGGAGTTTGATCACAAAGGCCGCCAGGAGGAACTGTTCCAGTACAACACCAAAGTGAGCGTACCCGTAGTGGTTTCCAGCAAGGGCTACGGCCTCCTTTTCGACGCTTATTCTTTGAGTCGATGGGGCACGGACCAGTCCTACAAGCAGCTGGGCGAGGTCTTCGACCTGCAACTGAAAGGCACCTACACCACCAAGGCAGGCGTACTGGTGCAGCAGGAAGACAGCCTCTTCTATGAGAACGAATTCGCCATCAAAAATCTGCCCCAGGTGCCGCTCCAGGGCGCATCTGTTACTTACGAAGGCACACTGACTGCCAAAGAAACGGGCGATTACCACTTTATCCAGTATTATGCCGGTTTCCAAAGCACTGCCATTGGCGGACAGGAAGTGATGAGCCGCCGTTGGCGTCCGGCCTGGAATCCCAACAGCTACAAATACACCGTTCACCTGGAAGCCGGTGTACCCACCCCCATCAAAATCGACTGGGAACCGGACGGTGACGTGTCTTATATCGGCCTTCGCGTCCAGCCTTTCGGCGCCGTGCAGGAGGACAAACTCACCTTCTGGAGCGAGTGTGAACCCCAGCTGGATTACTATTTCATGGGCGGAGACAGCTACGACGCCGTCATCAAAGACTATCGCCAGCTCACCGGCAAGGCGCCCGTCATGCCCAAGTGGGTGCTGGGCTTCTGGCAGAGCCGCGAGCGGTATGCCACCCAGGAAGACCTGGTGGAAACGCTTCGGGAAATGCGGGCAAAGCATATTCCGGTCGATAATATCGTCCAGGACTGGCAGTACTGGGAAGATGACCAGTGGGGGAGTCATGCCTTTGATGCCACCCGTTACCCGGCTCCGGAACAAATGCTGGACGACGTGCACGCCATGCACGGCCGCTTCATGATTTCCGTATGGCCCAAGTTCTACACCAATACGGAGCACTACAAGGAACTGAAAGATGCCGGTTACATGTACCTCAACCCTGAGCAGGACAGCCTGAAGGACTGGCTGGGTTACAAGCAGTCTTTCTATGACGCCTACGCCGCCGGGGGCCGGAAACTCTTCTGGCACCAGATGGACGAGAGCCTGTACAGCAAGTACGGACGCAAGATCGACGCCTGGTGGATGGACGCCAGCGAACCCAACCTCCGCGACTGTCTGCCGCTGGATTACATGAAATGGCTCATGAACCCTAACGGCCTGGGTTCCAGCTCCGAATACCTGAACGCCTATGCCCTGGTGAACGCCCAGGCCATTTACGAAGGCCAGCGCGGCGTGGATCCGGACAAGCGTGTCTTCCTCCTGACCCGCAACGGCTTTGCGGGCCTGCAGCGCTATAGCACTGCCACGTGGAGCGGAGATATCGGCACCTCTTGGACCGATATGCGCATGCAGATGGCCGCCGGCCTGAACTACTCCATGAGCGGCGTGCCGTTCTGGGGCATGGACATTGGCGGCTTCTCCGTGATGAGCAAGTTCTACGATGCCGCTAACCAGGACGAGTGGCAGGAGCTGCAGACTCGCTGGCACCAGTTCGGCACCTTTGTGCCGCTGTTCCGTGCACATGGCCAGTGGCCCCGCCGCGAGCTCTGGAACATCGCTCCGGAAGGCTCCAAAGCCTACGAGAGCATCCTCTGGTACATGCAGCTGCGCTACCGCCTGATGCCGTACCTGTATTCCCTCACGGAAGCAGTGAATTTTGCCGATTACACCCTCATGCGGGGTCTTCCCATGGACTTCCCGGAGGACCCGCAGGTGAGAGACCTCTCCGACCAGTGGCTCCTGGGCCCGGCCCTGATGCCTTGCCCGGTGTACGAGTACAAGGCCCGCAGCCGCGAGGTGTATTTCCCCGCCGGTGGCTGGTATGATTTCTATACGGGCATCTATATTGCTGGTAGTCAGCAGCGGACGGTGGAGGCGCCCTACGAGCGCATGCCGCTCTACGTGCGGGCGGGCAGCATCGTCCCTGTTGGACCGGCCATGGAATGGAGCGACGAAAAACCCGCCGCCGACCTCCTGCTGCTGGTCTACGCCGGCGCCAACGCCCACTTTACGCTGTACGAGGACGACGGTCTCACCTACAACTACGAGAGAGGGGAGTACAGCACCATCGACCTGGATTGGGACGATACCACCCGTACGCTCACCATCGGCGAGCGGAAAGGCACTTATCCGGGCATGTTGGCCAATCGGCAGTTCCGGCTGATTTGTGTCGATGAAACCCATCCTTTCGCTTGGAATCCGGATGCGCCGGGCAAGGCCGTACAATACGACGGACAATCCCTTACCATTGAATTATAACACTAGAGCCATATGAAAAAAGTTTTATTCATTTTATCTGCAACGCTCCTTGGCGTAGCTTGTGCACCGAAGGGGCCTCAGGCCATTCCCTCCGACAAGGCGGTGGAAGCCAAAGTGGAGAAGGTCCTGAAGGGCATGACCCTGGAAGAAAAGGCCGGTCAGCTGGTTCAGCTGAACATTTCCGTGCTGGAGGACGGCACGCGCGAGGCCATCGACCCGGCTAAACTGGACAAGATTATCGGTCAGTACAAGGTGGGTTCCATCCTCAACGTGATGCACGACGCCGCCCATTCCCGCGAGCAAACGGCCGCCATGGTGCGCCAGATCCAGGAAAAGAGCATGGAGGCGATCGGCATTCCTTGTATTTATGGCCTGGACATGATTCATGGTGCCACTTATCTCACCGACGGTTCTTTCTATCCGCAGGAGATTAACCTGGGCGCCACCTTCAACCGCGAATATGCTCGCATGATGGGCCGCGCCATGGCTTATGAGACCCGCGCCGCACAGGTGCCGTGGGTGTTCTCTCCGGTCATGGACCTGGGCCGCGACCCGCGTTGGCCGCGTCTGTGGGAAAGCTTCGGTGAGGATCCGTACCTGCAGGCGGAAATGGCCCGCGAGGAAACCATCGCCATTCAGGGCGAGGATCCCAACCATATCGACTTGGAACATTGCGCCGTTTCCCTCAAGCACTTCATCGGTTATGGCGTTCCGGTGAGCGGGAAGGACCGTACGCCGGCCATTATCGCCCAGAACGACCTTCGTGAGAAGTTCTTTGCCCCGTTCCTGGAGTGCTTCCGCGCCGGCGCCCTCACCGCCATGGTGAACAGTGCCTCCATCAACGGCATTCCTACGCACGCCAACGCTATTCTGCTGAGCGGCTGGGTGAAGGAAGAGCTGGGCTGGGACGGCATGCTCGTGACCGACTGGGCCGATATCGACAATCTCTTTGTCCGTGACCATGTGGCTGCCAACAAGAAGGAAGCCGTGGCCTTGGGTATCAACGCCGGTATCGACATGATTATGGACCCGTACGATCCCGAATGCGTGACGGCCATTGTGGAGTGCGTCAAGGAAGGCAGCATTTCCAAGGCCCGCCTGGATGACGCCGTGCGTCGCGTGCTGCGCCTGAAGGTGCGCCTGGGCCTGTTCGACAAGCCCGTTTGGGACTATTCTTATCCGGAGTTCGGCTCCGAGAAGTTTGCACAGGAGTCCTATGCCGCCGCGCTGGAGAGCGAGGTGCTGTTGAAGAACAACGGCGTCCTGCCGCTCAAGGAAGGTGCCCGCATCCTGGTCACCGGCCCCAACGCCAACACCCTGCGTGCGCTCAATGGTGGTTGGAGCTATACCTGGCAGGGCAATGCCGATGCCTTCGTCCCGCAGTACAAAACCATCTTCCAGGCCCTCTACGACCGCTATCCGGGCAAGGTGGCCTGGGTGCCGGGCGTAGTATACGACCACAATAACTGGCAGAAAGACTTTGCCATCAATATCCAGCAGGCCAAGGATGCCGCCCGCAGTGCCGATATCATCATCTGCTGCGTGGGTGAGAACTCCTATTGCGAGACGCCTGGTAATATGGACGATTTGAACCTGTCGGCCAACCAGAAAGACCTGGTAAAGGCGATGGCTGCTACCGGCAAGCCGGTGGTGCTGGTGCTCAACGAGGGCCGTCCGCGTCTGATTGGCGACATTGAGCCGCTGGCCGCTGCCGTGGTAGATGTGATGCTGCCGTCCAACTTCGGTGGTGACGCCCTGGCCGCCCTCCTGAGCGGCGATGAGAACTTCTCCGGTAAGCTGCCCTTCACCTATTCCAAGCACATCAACGCCCTGCATACCTACGACTACAAAGTCTCCGAGCACCGCGAGACCATGGACGGCTCCTACAACTACGACGCCGTCATGGACGTGCAGTGGCCTTTCGGCTTCGGCCTCAGTTATACCAGCTTCGAGTATAAGAACCTGGTAGTCTCCGGAGGCTCTTCTGTCATACCGAGCGCTTCTTCTTCTGTCATACCGAGCGAAGCGAGCGTATCTCAATTCGCCGCCGGCGACGTCCTTCGTGTGAGTGTCGATGTCACCAACACCGGCGCCCGCGCCGGCAAGGAGGCCGTGCTGCTGTACAGCAGTGACCTGGTGGCTTCCCTCATCCCGGATGTCAAGCGCCTGCGCGGCTTCGAGAAAATTACCCTGGAGCCCGGACAGACCAAGACAGTGACCTTTGAAGTGCCCGCCAGCGCCCTCGCCTTTGTGGGTGCCGACGGCCGCTGGCGCCTGGAGAAAGGCGAATTCCGCCTCTCCTGCGGTGGCCTCTCCGCCCTTCTCACCTGCACCGAAACCAAAGTTTGGGACACTCCGAATATTTAATATGGACAATAGAACTGATATATTCCTACAGGAAGTCCGGGAGTGCCTGACGGGGAACATTTTGCCGTACTGGTTGCGGCTGAAGGATCCTCGTGGGGGATTCTACGGTGAAGTCAGCGCCGACGGAACCGTTCAGTACGACGCTCCGCGGGGCGTCATCCTGAACGCCCGCCTCATCTGGTCCTTCTCTGCTGCCTATCGGGCCCTGGGGAACACCGAGTACCTGGTGGCCGCCATGCATGCGCGCGACTGGTTCCTGGAGCACTTCTGCGACCACAAGTGGGGCGGCGTGTACTGGAGCGTATCGGCAGAAGGGGAGCGGCTGGATACCAAAAAGCAGTTGTATGCACAGGGCTTCGCCATCTACGGCCTTTCGGAGCTGTACAAAGCCACCAAGGATGATGGCGCCCTTAAAGAGGCCATCAACCTGTATCGGGTAGTAGAAACCTACTTTTCCGATGCGGAGCACGGCGGCTATCTGGAGGCCCTCTCTCGCGACTTTTCGCCCCTGGAGGACATGTCCTTATCGGCCCACGACATCAACGCCGACAAAACCATGAACTCGCACCTCCACATCCTGGAGGCTTATGCCAACCTGTACCAGGTGTGGCCGGACGAAGGCCTTCGCGAGCGGATTACGGCTCTGCTGGAGATTATCGGCACACGGGTCATGGCTCCTTCAGGCCACCTGCAGCTGTACTTCCGTCGCAACTGGACCGTGCTGCCCGGCGGCGTGTCCTATGGGCACGACATCGAAACCTCCTGGCTGGCCATGGAATGCGCCTTCGCCACGAAAGACCTGGACCTGGTCTCACGCGTACGCCCCTGGGCCTATGCCATGGGTGTAGCAGGCAACAAAGGCCTTTTTGCCGATGGCTCCATGCGCTATGAACAACTCCTGGATGGCAGCTATGACAATTCCCGCCAGTGGTGGGTACAGGCCGAAACCGTGGTCGGCAATCTGTGGCTATGGAAATACCATGGCAATAAAGCCGCCGCAGACCGCGCCCTGTCCTGCTGGGCCTACATTCGCGAGCACCTGGTGGACACCGCCGCCGGCGAATGGTGGTGGGCTGTCCTCCCGGACGGTTCCCTGGATCTCTCCCAGCCCAAGGCGGGCTTCTGGAAATGTCCTTACCACAACACCCGCATGTGCCTCCAGGCCCTGTCCTTGTTTGAATAGACTTTGTAGGTGAGCAGACAAAACTTTTTCGCTCCCCCTTTATGGGGGTAGAAAAAGTTTTCGTCTGCGAAGCATAACAGAAGCATAACAATATAGAAAAACTTATGGCAAAACTCTCTGAGAAAATTGGGTATGCGCTGGGTGATGCCGCTGCCGGCGGCATTACCTGGAAAGTGATGTCCATCGCATTCCCGTTCTTTTTCACCAACGTCTTCGGCCTCACCGTGGCCGACGCTGCGGCCCTCATGCTGGTGGCCCGCCTCTTCGATGTGGTCACCGACCCGCTGATGGGCGCCATCGCCGACCGCACCCAGTCCCGCTGGGGAACCTATCGGCCCTGGCTCCTGTTCGGCGCCATTCCGCTGGGCGTGGTCTTCGCCCTGCTGCTGTTCACCCCGGACCTGGGCCCCACCGGCAAACGGATCTGGGCCTATGGCCTGTACCTGCTCATGATGGTGGTGTACACGGCTGTGAACGTGCCCTACGGGTCCCTGCTGGGCGTGATGACCGACGACGACAACGAGAAGAACCAGTTCTCATCGTTCCGTATGGTAGGCGCCTACGCGATGGGCTTTGTGATGCTGTTTTCCTTCCCGTACCTGCAGCGGATGGTGGGCGGCACCCCGCAACACCAGTATGCCGTCCTGGGCGTGGTGCTGGGTGCAGTGGCTGCCCTGGGTACCCTGGCCTGTGGCTTGCTCACGCGCGAGCGTCTGAAACCCATTCGTGCCGAGAAATTCTCTTTCAAGCCCTTTGCCGACCTCTTCCGCAACAAGCCTTGGATTATCTTGACGCTGATCGGCATTTGCACCAACTTTTTCAACGGTTTCCGCTATGCGGTGGCGGCCTACCTGATGGAGTACTGCCTGCATGGGGATGTCACCGTGAGCAGGCTGGTCATCAACTATACGGTGTTTATGATGTTCGGTGAGGCTGCTTGTATGGTCTTCGGTGGCCTGTCGCCCTGGTTCACCCAGAAGGTGGGCTCCAAGAAGAAGGCTTTTGGCTGGTCGGCCATCATCTGCGCCGTGTCCTCCATCCTTTTCTTCTTCATCCCCATGGATCCAGCCTGGATTTGGGTGATGGTGGCCAATGTGATTATTACTTCTGTCGGCATTGGCTTCTATTCTCCGCTCCTCTGGTCCATGTATGCCGATGTGGCCGATTACGCCACCGAGAAGAACGGCACCTCTTCCACCGGCCTCATCTTCTCCTCCGGAACCATGGCCCAGAAGTTTGGCTCGGCCATTTCCGGCGCCCTGGTCGCTATGTTCCTGGGCTTCGCGGGCTTTGTCTCGGCCACCGACACCGTCACCGGCCAAACCGTGGTTACCATCACCAACCTTTCCTCGGTTCAAACCATGATCTGGTCCCTGTTCTCCCTCTTCCCGGCCGCCATCGCCCTCCTCATCGTCCTCCTCCTCCGCTTGTATCCTATTAACAAGTAGGGAGGGTGATCGCTAATCTCTTGTAAATCAGCAACTCTCAATATAATCCTCGTTCGATTTTTGAACGAGGATTATTATATATGTTATTGACAGTGAGTTAGTTAGTGATCACGCTCCTGCGCCTCTTTTCCGTAGAAATGTGTATTATTGCAGAAAAGTGAGAGGATGGAAGCGTGTTTGTTCTTATATTACTTGTCCTGGACTACTTTAGAGGATCCGCGAGGAGGGTATGGAGTCCGCTGGGAGGAGCAGGAAACAGAGGAGTTGCTCTGTTTCATCAGGAGTGCCATGCGGGAAGTGGAGCGAAGGGGGATACAAGTTTCGCCACCCCTTGAAAAAGTTCGCATTACCAGGACGTTTCGTGTCTATGTGGGGCGCAATGAACTGAAAATAAGGCCGATGGCTAAAACAATCCTGCTCCTTTTCTTGAAGCATCCAGAGGGAATAGCACTTAAACAGATTGCTACTTATGAACTGGAACTGGCTAAAATTTACCGGGGGGTAAGCCGAAGTTCCAATCCTTCCGAGATAGAGAATAGAGTACAGCGAATACTTGATTTATTCAACAATGACTTGAATGTGAACATTGCCCGGGTGAACAGGGCGCTTGCTCAACTCGTAGACAACGCCGCTGATTACCAAATCGTGGGCATTGCCGGGCTTCCCAAACGCATACCTTTGGACAGAAAATGGGTGATTTGGGAGTAAACAGAATCGGTAGAAACAGCAAATAATCGGTAGAAACAGCAAAAAAACATGTGAAACAACAGAATGTTTCAACCGAACCTTGGAATCCCGAAAGCTTCTGAATACCTTGCGTCCATGAAGACGCGAAAAGTATACCCTGGAGAGGTGCATCACGTGTGCCAGCAAACGGTTGACGGTGTATTGGTATTTTACTCTGTCAGCGACTACCTTGTGTTTTTTACTATCTATTGTACTGTAGCCAGAAGGCTGGGTGTGAAGGTGCTTGCCCTCTGCCCCATGGTAGACCATACGCACAACGTTGTAATCGTCCGGAACGAACCTATGCTATCCCGTTTTGTGCAACAGTACACACATTTGTTTTCACGGGAATGGAATGCATCACGGGGGAGAAAAGGTCCTTTGTTCAAACATCGTTACATGAGTTCCGTCAAGCTGGGGAATAAGCAGGTAAAAACAACCATCAATTATAACAACAATAATCCGGTGGAAAGGAAGCTGGTGGAACGGGCGGAGGACTATCGATGGAACTTCCTGCGCTATGCCAGGGAGGTTTGTCCATTCTCGGACCCTTTTAGTATGTCAGAAAAACCGCCGATGTTCAGGAATATCCTGAAAGAGGTTAAACGCATCCATGCCGGAGATGGTCACTTACGCTATTGTCAGTTGGAAAGATGGAAGACAAAGTTGAAACCCGGCGAGATGCAGCAACTGGCCGATTATGTGGTAAGACTTTGGAATGTGATAGATTACGATGAGGCCGTTTCCTATTATGGAGATTTCGAGACTATGTTACACTCATTCCACGACAATACCGGGAGTGATTATGACATCAGGGAGGATAGGAACAATTATTCAGATGCAGTATACAAGGATTGTACACAGTTATTGTTGAGGGAGGGGGTGATTCAGCATCCCAATGAGATCCCGTCCTTGCCCATAGAACGCAAAAAGGACCTGGCGGAACTACTCCACTACAGAACCAATGCCCGTCCCCGCCAGATTGAGAAGTATCTCCACCTGAAAGGGTGATCGCTAATCCGCTGACAGTCAGTCGTATATAATACAATCCTCGTTCAGTTTTCGAACGAGGATTGTTGTGTAAGCTATTGGTAATCAGTGCTTTATCGATCACGAACCGTTCAAAGCGCGCGGTGATAGTTAAGTTGTTGATTCACAGGCGATTATTGAATAATCCTCGTTCGATTTTTGAACGAGGATTATATTGTAACTCATTGTATACCAGTACGTTAGTTGTCACGCGCGTGGCCTTACCGCACAAAAAAAGCAACCCGGGAGGGCTGCTTGATTTCTACCAGCGGTCTTCGTCGGAGACGGAGAGCTTTTTGCGGGCGTGGCGGCGACGGGCGCTCAGGACGCGGCGGCCGTTGGCGCTGGCCATTCTTGCGCGGAAGCCGTGTTTGTTCACACGCTTGCGGCGGGAAGGTTGGAATGTTCTTTTCATGATATGTCTATTTTATATTTTTTCGCGTAAGGACTGCAAAGGTAGTAATTCCGGAGGAATATGCCAAATTTTTTTGGAGATTTCTCGACTTCGCTCGAAATGACAAGGTGCGAAGCTCGAAATGACACCCTATCGGTCAATATGTACCACCAACTTTCCGTCATACCATGCGTCCGGGAGCCAGGAGGAGACAGGCCAGGTGTGAATGGAACCCCGTACCAGTTTGTGCCGGGCCATCACGGTGGCGATTTCCTCATTCACATCCCCGCCTTTAAGGTACAAAATGCCCTGCGTGTACTTGCCTTTCACCCACGGGAAGAAGTCCGGCAAAGCCGCCACCGCCCGCGAAACCACAAAGTCAAACCCGGAAGGCAGCGTCTCTGCGCGCGCATTCACCACCTGCACGTTCGCCAGCTCCAGCGCGGAACTAACCGCCTGAGCCACAATGGTTTTCTTGCCAACGGAATCGCAGAGCGTAAAGTGCGCCGATGGAAACAGAATGGCCAGCGGAATCCCCGGAAACCCGCCGCCGGTCCCGAGGTCCAGCACCGAGCCGGAAGAAAACGCATCCCACAGCCCCGGCACCGTCTGCAGGTACCGCGCAATGGCCAGCGAATGCAGCACGTGGTGCTCATACAACGCGTCGATATCCTTCCGCGAAATCACGTTAATCTGCGCATTCCACTCCCGGTACAGCCCGTCCAGGGCTTCGAAACACGCCATCTGCCGGGCCGTCAGCGTAAAATCGGCCTCCAAAATACTTTTCCAGTTCATTCTATTTCCCCCCGTAACATCATTTGCGACAGGTGCTGCTTGCCCCGGCGAATCCGCGTGCGCACGGTATTGAGCTCCAGGTCCAACTCCTTGGCGATTTCCTCGTACTCCAGCTCCTCGATCATGTACTTGATCATCACGTCTTTATACAGCGACGGAAGCTCGTCGATATACCCCATCAGCCGCTGGTGCAGCTCGTCGTTGATAATCTCTTCCTCCGGCGTATAGTCCGTCAGCTGGACCGCCTCCGACCCGTCGGAAGACGCCTTGTGCAGGATGCCTTCCTTCTTCTCGTCTTCACGTTGGATGGACGATAAATGGTCCAGCGCCGTCCGCGTGGCAATCGTCAGAAGCCACGGCCGGAACTCGCGGGAAAGGTCGAAGCTCCCGAGGGCCTGAAACGCCTTCTGGAAGCTCTCGGTGACCACATCGTCCACATCGGCCTTCCATTGGAAATAGCCACTCACGCGTCCGCGCACCGCACGCTCGTGAATCTGGTAGAGCATACGGTAGGCCATCTGGTCGCCGGCGATGGCCCGCTCGATGATTTCTGTTTCGGTTTCTTTCATAAGGCTAATGGGCTTCCAGCCAATTAATTCCGGATGAACATTCAACGGTGAGGGGAACCGACAGCTCCATGACATGCTCCATGACGTCCTTCACCAGCGCAGTGAGCGCCGGCACTTCCTCCGGCACAGCGTCAAACAGCAGTTCGTCGTGAATCTGCAGCACCATCTTGCTCCGCAGGCCCTGTTCCTTCATGCGGGCCGCCACGCCAATCATGGCCAGTTTAATGATATCGGCCGATGTCCCCTGAATGGGCGCATTCACCGCATTTCGCTCCGCCAGTGCACGCACGGTCGCATTCCGCGCCTGGATGTCCGGCAGATAGCGCCGCCGCCCGAACAAGGTCTCCACATACCCATGCTCGCGTGCAAAAGCAACACTCCCGTCGATAAACGAACGGATGGAAGGGAAGGAGGCAAAATACCCGTCGATGAGCTCTTTGGCTGCCGTCCTCGGCAAATGCAGCCTTTGCGCCAGCCCGAAGGTGGAGATGCCGTACATGATGCCGAAGTTGGCCGTTTTGGCCATGCCGCGCTGCTCCCGCGTCACCTCCGAAACAGAGATGCCGAAAATCTTGGCCGCCGTAGCCGCATGCACGTCCACGCCCTCCCGGAACGCCTGCGTAAGGTGCTCATCCTTAGACAGATGCGCCATAATGCGCAGCTCGATTTGCGAATAGTCCGCGCTCACAATCACACCGTCGGGCGTCCCCGGCACAAAAGCCTTGCGAATCTCTTTTCCGCGCTCGGTGCGAATAGGAATGTTCTGCAGGTTGGGATTGGACGATGACAAGCGCCCGGTAGCCGTAAGTGCCTGATTAAAAGTCGTATGCACACGCCCGTCCCGCGGAGAGACATAGCTGGGGAAGGGTTCGATATAGGTCGACAGCAGTTTTTTCACCGCCCGGAATTCCAGGATTTCGTCAACGATAGGATGCCGGTCCGCGATGGCGAGTAAGGTGGCCTCATCCGTGGAATACTGCCCCTTGGCACCGCTGCGCTTGGCCTTGGGATCCAGTTTGAGTTTCTCGAACAGCAACTCTCCCACTTGTTTGGGCGAGGAGATGTTCAGTTCCGGTTCTTCCGCCATCTCGCGGATGCGGATTTCGCGCTCCGCCAGCTCTTTGCGAAGGCCATCGGCAAAGTGCCGGATAACGCCCATATCTACTTTTACGCCGTCGCGTTCCATTTGCGCAAGCACCTTGGACAGCGGTTCCTCCATGGTAAGGTACAGTTCCGGCAGTTCTTTCTGCAATTTCTCTCCCAGCGGCACCAGGATGGAGGCTTCCCGCAGGGCAGCGGAGTTGTCCTCCTCCGGGACATCGTCAAAGAGCGAACCGGTGGTGGCCACTTCCTCGCGGGCCTCCAGCGACACGCCCAGATAGGTCTGCGCCAGGGCGGCCAGGTCATGGCTGCGCTCCGGGTTCAAGACGTAGTGCATGAGCTGAATGTCCCACCAACGGCCATTCAGGTCGATACCCTCCGCCGCCAGCGTATTCGCCATTTTCTTGAGGTCCACGCCATACTTGTCGATTCCGGCGTCCTCCAGCAGGCCCTTTGCCTGGGCAGGGGAGACTTGCGCGGCAAGACTGTTGGCACTAAGGACGATGTGCGCTCCGGCGAGCACCAGGCCCACTTTCCCGGCCTTCTGTGCTGCGGCCGCCACCTCCGGGAAGGAGGCTTCCCTGTATTCCACAAAGGCAGGAGATACGCTCGCTTCGCCTTCGGCTTCGCTCGGTATGACAGATAAGTACTTCTTCAGCGAGGAGAACTCATACTCCTGGAACAGCTGTTCCAGGCGGGGCGTAAACTGCCCGGTGTAGCGCATATCGGCAAGACTTACCGGCAGCTGAATATCGGTTTTGATGGTGACCAGCGTCTTGGACAGGGCCATGTGCGGACGCGCTTCTTCAAACTGCGCCTGCTGCCGGGCGGTGAGCTCGCCCAGGTGCGCGTAAATGTTCTCCAGGGTGCCGTATTTGGCGATGAGCTTGGCCGCACCGACTTCGCCCACACCGTTCACGCCGGGCACGTTGTCGGCCGTATCGCCACAGATAGCCAGCATGTCGATGACCTGCGCGGGCTCGGAGATGCCCCATTTGGCACAGAGCTCCGCGGTGCCCCAGACTTCCGCATCGGACCCGCTTTTGCCGGGCTTATACTGGAAACTATGCGGGCCGATGAGCTGGCCGTAGTCCTTGTCCGGCGTCACCATGTACACGTCCAGTTGCTCCGAGGCATTCTGCACGGCGAGGGAGCCCAGCACGTCATCGGCCTCAAAGCCGGGCATCATCACCACGGGAATGTTCATCGCCTGTACCAGCTCCGTAAGCGGCTCCAGGGCCTCTATCACCAGCTGCGGGGTAGGGGGGCGTGTGCCTTTATAGGCCGGGAACAGCTGATTGCGGAAGGTGCCGCCCGGCGGGTCGAAAGCTATCGCGACATGCGAGGGCTTTTCCCGCTCCAGCAGTTCCAGCAGGTATTTGGTGAATCCGTAAAGGATGGACATGTCCGCCCCTTTGGAGTTGATCATGGGACGGCGCAGGAACGCGTAGTACATTTTAAATACCAGCGAATGACCGTCTATGAGAAATAGTTTGTCCATAGCCTTCAAAGGTACGAATTATTTTGAAACATTGTGCCATTTATCCGGACCGATTATCCTATTTGCATATCTATCAGATATTTCCTATCTTGCCAAACCAAACCATGTAATTATGAACATCCTGGAAGAAGCCTCCCGCTGTTTGCTCTGTGCCGATGCACCCTGCAGCAAAGCCTGCAAGAACGGAGACCCCGCAAGGGCCATCCGCGCCGTCCGCTTCGATAACCTTGCCCTGGCCCGCCAATGGGTCCGGGACTGCCCGGAGGAGGAACTGGCCGCAGCAGAAAAAGCCTGCATCCATTACGACCGTCCCATCCGCATCCGTGAGCTGGTGAAGGCGCTGCCGGAGGTCGTCCAAAAGCCCCTTCCCAGCCTTGCCATCGACTTTTGCGGCATCCGCTGCGAGAACCCGTTCTTCTTGGCTTCATCGGCCGTGTGTACCAACTATGAGATGGTGGCGCGGGCCTTCGATGCCGGCTGGGGCGGCGTATTCTACAAGACCATCTGCCTGCAGGAAATACGGGAAGTGTCGCCCCGCTTCGATGCCGTTCACAGCGTTGGGGACAAAGGCGATTTCTTTGGCTTCCGCAATATGGAACAGCTGAGCGAAAACCCCGTGGACGAGGACTTCGAGATTCTGCGCCGCCTGAAGCAGAACTATCCTTCCAAGGTGGTCATTGCCTCCATCATGGGCCGCGAGGAAGAGGAGTGGATGGAACTTGCCAAGCGGGCGGAGGCCGCGGGCTGCGATGCCGTGGAGCTCAATTTCTCCTGTCCGCAGATGCGGCAGGCCGGCATGGGCAGCGACGTGGGACAGGACCCCGAGCTCGTGATTTTCTTCACGGCCGCCGTCAAGCGCAGCGTCCGCATTCCCGTCATTCCCAAGATGACGCCCAACATCACCCATATTTCGGACATTGGCACGGCCGCCTGTTTTGCCGGGGCCGACGCCATATCGGCCATCAATACCATCAAGAGTATCACTATGGGCGAGGGATCGGAGGTGAATGGCAACCAGACGGGTTCCGGCTACTCCGGCAGGGCCGTTAAACCCATCGCGCTCCGGCACATCCTGTCCATGGTGCTGCACCCCATGATGCAAAAGGTGCAGTACAGCGGCGTGGGCGGCATCGAGACCTGGAAAGACGCCCTGGAGTTCATCCAGCTGGGCTGCCGCAACGTGCAGGTGTGCACGGCCGTGATGCAGTACGGCTACCGCATTATTGACGATATGATTATCGGCCTGCAGCATTATATGGCCGAAAGGGGAGTGGAGAATCTGGCGGACCTGGTGGGCGAACGCCTGCCGCAGTTCCGGCTCCCGTCCAACCTGGACCGCGACACCGTGGTGTACCCCAAATTTGACGCGCAGAAGTGCATCGGCTGCGGCCGCTGCACCATCTCCTGCGCCGATGGTGGCCACCAGGCCCTGGTTTTCAACGAAGAAACCCGCAAGCCCCAGCTCCTGGGCCCCAAATGCGTGGGTTGCCACCTCTGCCGCCTGGTCTGCCCCGTCGGCGCCATCTCCTCCTCCAAACGTATCCCCAAGCGGCATGACTGGGCTGGCCACTAATCCGCTGATAATCAACAATATACCAATAATCCTCGGCGCAAAAAGAGCCGAGGATTTTTTTTATACAAAAAATTTGGTCCTTCATTGATATTTTTTTTATATTTGTATCGGATTATTATCCAAATAGACATACGCAGCGTAAACTTTTTTGTGACCGTCTTCATCCCCCTGTTACTGAGTTTCTTTGCGTAAGTCCATAAGAAGAAGCGAACACTAAAATATATTCTTATGGCAGACAAAACTTATGTCCCCGGCATGGATGGCACCAGCCAGTCCAAGGCCGCTGCTGAATCCACGACGAGGAAATCTTCCACGGCCTCGTCCACCCCTGACAAGCCTGTCCTGGGTTTCTTCTATTCTGTTTCCCGCACTTCTTTTGGTGAGTTCTGGCCCTTGTACCTGGGCCCCAATACCATTGGCCGGGACGCTTCCTGCGACGTAGTATTGTCGGAAGGCACCGTCTCCGGCGAGCATGCCACGCTTATCATCCATCAGGAGGATGACGGGGAAGTGTATGCCGGTGTAAAGGACAACGGCTCCACGCACGGCGTAAAAGTCAATGGGAAGAGTGCCCATTTTGACGTCGTAGGTTGCAAGAACATGGATGTCATCAAGATAGGGAAGGCCTATGAACTTCTCTTTATCCTGGTGGATGCCGGTGCTTGTGGTATCAAACAGGCAGAAAATTTCGTAGAGGCAGAGCAAAAATCGGCCCGTCAGGTGGATCAGCGCATCTTCACCGGTCCCGGAAATGGTAGCGCTCGCACGCGTTTCTCCAATCCTGTCCCTGGCAGCGGGTCAGACCGTACCCGTTCCATGGATGGTCCGGAACCCGATAATCGTCCTGGCGGCGGCACGGTTCCCCGTTAGTAAACCGCTCCAGCCATGAAAATCCAGGGCGAATACGAAATCCAGAACCAGATTTACTATGAGTTCGACCGCTCCGACCGTGTGGGTGAGGGCGGAATGGGTGTCGTGTTCCGTGGAAGGATGGTCGATGAGCGCACGGGTGCGTACCGCGAGGTAGCCATCAAGGAAGTCCAGACCGGCGGAGACCCGGAAACCAGCCGGCAGGCGATTGAGCAGGCCTATCGTGAAGCTTCCATCCAACTGCGCAACGACAACCTGGTTGAGATGATGGGGTTCGTAGAGCTGGAAGACCGTCGCCTGGGATTTGTCAAAAAACGGCTGTACGTAGTGAGCGAATTCCTCACCGGGGTAACGCTGGACCATGTTCTGGAAGGGCGTTATACGGATTATCGTTCCGAGGAAATTCACTATGCCAAGGACCTTGGCGAGCGTCTGAAGAGTGCTCCCGAACAAACGGCCACGTACATTATCAAGAATGTATTGTCGGCCATCGTGGCCATGCATGATGCCGGATATCTGCACAGGGACATCGATCCTTCCAATATCATGGTCACCGCCGACGGGAAAATCAAGCTGATTGATTTTGGCATTGCTACCCGCCTGGAGGAACTGAACAAGGAGACCGAAATCCCGACAGATGAAGGCTCCTTTGTGGGGAAAGTGGAATATGCCGCCCCGGAACTCATTTCCGGAAGGGTATCCATTCAGGATTACACGACGGACATCTATTCTATAGGTGTACTGTTCTACCGACTGCTTACAGGTCATCTGCCCTTCGAGGGAAACCGCTTCGACATCATGAAGGGGCAGTTGGAGAAAAAGCCGGATGTGTCTTCCATCCATTCCAGGAAATACCGCGCCATTGTGGAGAAGGCCCTGGAAAAACAGCAGGCAAAGCGCTTTACTTCGGCATCGGCCATGCGTGCTGCCCTGGATGGTCCGGAACCGGCGCCCAAGTGGGTACCTTATTTGGCTGCAGGGGCAGGTGCGCTGGTCATTGTGACGCTTTCTGTCCTGCTTACCCGCAAATCCGGCGGAGCAGGTGAGCTCCGGAAAGAGGTGGTGAACATTGATAAGTACACGCGCGTAGAGAAAATCTGGAACAAGGATAAACTGTTGAGTGTCGATACGATCCGTATCGAGAAGCCCAAGCCGGTAGAAGTAGAAACAGGGGAAACGCGTAAGGTGGAAGATGTCTCCGCTACGCTGACAAGCTCTGCTCAGGAGCTTTGGAGCCAACTCAACAGCTCGCCCGATTCTCCGGCAGCCCTTTACGCCCTTTCGCTCATCTATGAAAAGCAGGCTCCGGATAAGGAGGCCAAGGCTTTCTGGCACAACACCGTCCGTCAGCAGCAGGCAGGTGCCGCCTACCTGAAAGACTACACGACCATTTCTTCCCGTCGATTGGCATATGTGATGGCCTGCATGGCTCTGGATGCCCTTCAGGGTCAGGAGGTCGATTGGGTTCCCGCCCAATTCCCGAGCATGGTAAAAGAACGCGTAAAGGCTCTCTACCCTACAGCAAAGAATTTCATTTTGCCTCCATCGGCAAACGAATAACAAGATTATGGAACAGGAAATCCCGGTAAGGGTGTTCGACGACGACCCCAATGTCTACATCGCCGTAGACAACAGAGGCTGGAAGTGGTACTATTATGATCCCGATCAAAATGCGTTGGGAGCCGGTGCCATGGGCAAGGTCTTTCTGGGGTACAATTACGACACCAACCAGAAAGTTGCCATCAAACAACTGTTTGACAAATATGCCAACGAGCCCTCCATCAGGGAGCGCTCACGCCTGGAGGCATCCCTGGCGTATAACCATCCCAACATTGTTCAGATGCTGGGCAGCTGCATGTACGAGGACGAAGAAGGGTACTGGCATGTCTGGGTGGTGAGCAATTTCGTGGATGGCGTCAATATCGACAAATATATTTCCAAGTTCGAGGGAGAAGAACGCGTGAGCCTGGTCTGTTCCATGATGGGCGAAATCCTCAATGCGCTGGATTACCTGCATTCCAAGGGGGTCGTACACCGCGACATTAAACCGTCCAATATCATGGTGGATGCCCAGCGCCGTGCCATTCTGATGGACTTGGGAATCGCCCGCGTGAGCAGCGCCAACAAATACACCTCCAATGGGTTTGTGGGTACGCCGCTTTATGCTTCGCCCGAACAGATCATGCGGGACAAGATGCAGGTTCAGGCAACCCCGGCCAGCGACATCTACTCCCTGGGAATGACCATGTATGTCCTTTTAAGTGGCAATCATCCCTTCGACGCCGGTACGGAAGCCCAAATCCTGGTGAATCAGATGACCAAGCGCCTGCCACCGATTTCCAACCTTCCCAAGAAGTACAAGAAACTGCTTCCCATTATCTGGAAGGCCACGGATAAAGATCCTGGAAACCGCTATCAGAATGCCTTGGATTTCAAATATGCCATAGACAAGGCGCTGGAACCGGATGCCACCCCTTGGTGGTGGTGGCTGGTGGGGGGCGCCGTTGTCCTGGCCATTCTCTCGATTGTTTTACTGCTCATCCTTTAATTTTACTGCCATGACCAGCGAAATAGAAAGTTTTACCCTGGAAAACGAGCTTTTCCCCAATAACGTTGTCAGTTGTATCGGCGGCCGCGAGGAAAACCAGGATTCTTGTGGAATCACGCAGACGGAACGCGGGCTGCTTGTGCTCGTCTGTGACGGGATGGGCGGAATGGCCGGAGGCGCCACGGCCTCTCGCATGGCTGTACAGACCATTACCGAATATGTCTCGCGTCCCACCACTGAGGATGATATTGCCGATGACAACCGCCTCGCCCTGATCAAGGCCATCCAGTTTGCCAACCAGCAACTGCTAGCCTATACGGAGGAGCACCCGGAGTTAAAAGGCATGGGAACTACGGTGACCGCGTTGCTTATTAACGAAACAAAAGCTACGGTGGCCCATGTGGGAGACAGCCGCATTTATCAACTGAGAGGCCGGAAAAAGGTATTCCGCACGTTCGACCATTCCATGGTATTCGAGATGGTCAAGAACAAGGTGATTACCGAAGAGCAGGCCCGTCTGTCGGCCCAGTCCAATATTATCCTGCGGGCCGTGGGCCTGAAGGAAGAACTGGACGTGGAGGCCCGGGACCTTTCCTATAAGAAGGGAGACCGCTTTTTCCTATGCACGGACGGCATCTGGGGCACCATGCCGGAAAAGGACCTCATCCATCGCATCTCCCAGCATCAGCATCCCAAGGTGATAACGGAGAGCCTGGCCATGTTTGTAAACGGGGAGGGTAAAAAGCAGGGGAGTCATCATGACAATCTGAGTGCCGCCCTTGTGTTTACTACAGCCCATTCCACGTACCAGGAGAAGAAAGGTTTCTTCGATTTCCTGTTTCATTAGAATTAATCCATAAGTTATGAAATCTTATACGATCGGCAGGGAGGAAACCTGCAACATTGTAATCCCGGACGCCTCGCAGATGGTGAGCCGGCTTCATGCTACACTAACGCTTGATGGTAGCAAAATGACTATTACGGACAGCAGTTCCAACGGTACGTATATCAATGGCATCCGCATCGCCCCCGGAACGCCTGTCCCCGTAACGCGCAAAGACGTGGTAAGTTTTGCCCAGGTGGCGGAACTGGACTGGAAGCAGATTCCCAATCCGGCAAAAAAAACGCTTTGGATTACTCTGGTTGTCATTGTCGTCCTTGCTGCCGCAGGTTGCGGCGGATGGTTCTTCCTGCAAGAGCGTAAGGCAAAACAGGAACAGGCCGATGCGGCGGCCCTTGCGGCCAGCCAGGCGCTTGCGGCCCAGGTGGACACCTTGAAATCCCAGGTGGAGAAGGCTTTCAAAGCGGTCGAAAGCTTGAAGACCAGCCTGGCTGCAACCAAGGAAGAGTGCGCCAGAAAGCCGGAAAACAAACTGGAAAAAGTGAACCAGCTGTTGGCCCAAGTTGATGAAAAGATCAAGGGTCTGGACTCCGAGGCGCTCCAGAAATCTCTGGATGTCGTGACGCAAAGCCTGGAAGACGGCGCTGAAAGAACAACGCAGCGGGCCGATGACCTTGCCGCGCTCATCGGTACTTTCAATACCGGACTGGAAGCAGCCAGAACGCAACTGGATGAAGCCCGCAACCTGTTATCGAACATACCCGACAAGGTGGGTGCCATAAAAGCCAAACCGGCCAAGGCCGAAGTAGACCCGGAGCCGCAAGCGGAGCCGGAACAAAAACAAGATTCACGCGTTTTCTAATCTAAAATCCCTTCCCCATGAGACTCTTATCTATTGGAAAATCCTCGTCTTGCAATATCTGCATAGACAGTGAATTCGTCAGTTCATACCATGCCGAGCTCCTTTTGATGGACAATGGCGATATATTCCTGATTGACTGCAACAGTACCAATGGTACATACGTGCAGGGAAGAAGAATCCAACCCAACGTAGAGGTTCCGGTACGCAGGGGAGATAAGATTGAGTTTGACCAGGAGGTACTTAACTGGGGGATGGTTCCCACTATCCCGATTCCGGACCCGGCTAAGGTGAAAGGCGTTTATGGCATCGGTAAAAGCCAGCGGAACCGCTATTGCCTTCCTGGAGACAGCGTAAGCCGCTACCATGCCACCTTCAAGGAAATGAAAAACGGCAAGTGGTACATTCAGGACCATAGCCGGAATGGTACTTTCATCAACGGTCAGCGTATCCCCACCGGACAGGACGTGCCGGTGAAGGCCGGGGACCAGATTGTCTGTGGCAGCGTCTCTTGCCCGAATCCCATCCAGGGCGGGTTCAAAATCCCGGCATGGGTGTGGGGGGCCGCGGCTGCTGTCATCGTTTTGGTCGCTTTGGGACTTGGCC
The DNA here is from genome assembly GCA_946415475.1 of uncultured Bacteroidales bacterium. GTDB lineage: Bacteria > Bacteroidota > Bacteroidia > Bacteroidales > UBA932 > Cryptobacteroides. Next base: position 255,987 of record CAMKSQ010000001.1, on the reverse strand, counting down.
TTTATAAAATGGGCCCCATCGGCCATAAGGTAGACCCTGTCAAGGCAACGGTCTTTATCCGGCAGGATTTCATCATCAAGGTGAATTTTGCCGATAATCCTTTCAAAGCCAGGACCGGTAAGGACTTCTACATTGCCCTCAATGAGCGTGCAAATCGTTTTACCCTGACGACGAATCCCGGGGAAGCTTATGTGCCAGGCTCTGTTACCGGCACCGGTTTCTTCATTTCTGATAAAGGCCATATCCTCACCAACCGGCATGTTACCAATTTCATCTGGGCCGATAAACATTATCAGGATGGCCGTCAGTCCCAGCCCTGGATTAATCTTGTGGAGCAAATCCGCCCTTCACTGGCTGAGGATGTGGCGAATGCCTTATATGCCAATGACCTGCAAATGGAGAAGGAGGAAGCCATTACCTATTTCAAGAGATTGTACAATTCTTCTTTTGAACTGGAAAGTATCCCCACTATCTTCTACGTCGGCTATTCCGGTCGGAATTATACCCTGTACACGGAAATGGACAAAGCCACCCTTATCAAAGAGGCAACCGACGAAAATGTGGACATGGCACTGTTGCAGCTGAACAATCCGGTGACTCCCGCATTTGCTGACTATTTCCGGACAAAGGATGCTATCACCGATCCCAAGAAACTGAGCAAGAAGGAACAGTATTACACCCTTGGATTCCCTGCCGGTTTGCAGGAAAGCCGGGTATCTACGTCCACCATGGTGCAGCCCACATCCGGGCAACTCCACCTGGTGCAGGATCCGGGTGAGTACCAGCTCACTTTCCAAGGCGACAAAACCATTGGCGGCCAAAGCGGTTCTGCCATCTTCGATGCCAAAAACAGGCTTCTTGGCGTGCTCTGGGGCGGTAGAACAGCCACGGATAATACCATGGCGACGCCCATCATTCACGCAAAATACCTTTATCCCGACTTTTAACCGTGATTAGAAATCGTATCATAGCCGTCTTCGGAGCTTTTCTTTGCGGCCTTTCCCTTTCCGCCCAGTCGGTCCACTGGAGCGTTCCGCCGGTATATACCGCTGTCGAACCCTTATCGAACCAATGGGTCCGCGTAAATAAAGGGGGCGCATGGGGGATTCTGGATGTTACGGGCAAAGAGGTTGTTCCATGTGCATACGGCCAGATAACACCGTTCAAGGAAGGATATTCCCTGCTGCTGAGAGGCGAGAAACTGTTTGGCGTGTTTTCCCGGGATGGCGCATATCGTACCATCCAGGACGATTTGTTCGTGGATCCTTCTTTTCCTTATTTCAGTGAAGGGTTGCTGGCCGTACGGGACGTGAGCAGTTCCTGGACATACATGACACCGGAAGGGAGTTTTCCCATCCGGATGGTCTTCCAGTATGCCGGACCTTTTTCCAATGGGCTTGCCGCAGTACGTGAAAAGGGCGGGGAAGGCTCTTACCTGCATATCGACAAAAAGGGGCGGGTGAGTATCCTTTCGTCCGACTATCCCGACAATTTCCTGGTTTTTGCCTCCTCGTTTACGGACCTGAACGGTCAGGCCGGGGCATTGGTGGTGGACGGGCACTCTCAGGTCTCCATCCGGAGCCTGGGCGGAGCCAAGTTGATGGATTTTGGTAAAATGAAGTCTTTCAACAAGGAAACGATGGTGCTGACAACCAAGGAGTATGAGATTGCCTTGTCCGAGGGCCGTTTTATCCGGAACCGGAAAAGACTGTCCGATGCAGACGTGAGGGAGTATTATACGGATCCTGTCCGGCGTTTTAATCCGGCATCGACGACTTCGCTGACTATTAAGCGGGAAGGGGAGCGCCTGGGCGTTACTCAGCACGAAAAAGTATTGCTGGAGCCGCAGTTCGAATCCCTTCAGGTGCTGTCGGAAAGCCGGCTCCTTGCCACGAAGAATGGCATGATGGGCGTGCTGGCGATAGAGGAAAATGAACAGGCTCCCGGGCTTCAGTTGAGCAAAAATACGCTGGTGGTGCGGCATCCGGCCGACCTCGTTCTTTCCGGGCAAGTAGTTCTGCCTGCTTCCATTCCCTTTTCGGATGTGCATCTGAAAATGCAGGAAACCAGCGGCGTCTCCCAGGAGTTTGCGCTTGACAAGGCCTCCTTCTCCATCCCGGTCGTTCATTTGGTTAAAGACCAGGCATTAGACCTGAAGGTGGTCATATCGGCTAACGGTCTCACATATCCTCCTGTCCGCACGACCATTCCGGTAGAATACAGCAGCGCATTTTCCGTGGAGGCTCCCTCCTCCATTACCCTGCAGCCGGGAAATGAAAAGGCTGCGTTCTCCATGCATATAAAGAACAGGGCCGATGTTCCGGCTTCTGCCTGTGATATCTTGGTGGACGGTCGTTTCATCATGGCGGTGGAGGGGATAAATGCCGGAGAGCAGATCAACGTTCCGCTTTCTTTCCAGGTAAGCCTGGAGGATCTGGACAGCATTTCACGTGATATAAAGGTGGAGATCCGGGAAAAAGATATCCCCGCATCATATAAAACCCGTATTCAGGTGACTTTTAACAGAAATTTTAACTAATAAACACGAGACAATATGAAAAAACATGTGATCATGATGGGTCTGGCCCTTCTGCTTTCAGGGCTGGCCGTACACGCCCAGAGTCCGTTTGGAATAGAAAACCAGGTAAAACAAAAGAAAGTAAGTCTGAGCCTGGGTATTACCGCAGGAGCCAACATGTCCGCCTTGATTGGCGTAACCACCAGTGACCCCTCCATGGGCCTGAAACCCGGTTTTACCGGTGGCGCTGTCTTTCAAATCCGTTTTATCCCGCGTAACAATCGCAGCGGCGCCGAAACCGGTTGGATGGCCATTCAGCCGGAAGTCCGTTTCACCATGCAGGGTGGTAAGAATGCCCAGACCAGCCTGAATCTCTCTTATCTGAGCATTCCTGTCATGGTACAGTTCTATCCTACCAAGGGACTGTATGTGGAAGCCGGCCCTGTAGTGAACATCAATCTGGGTCATTCCCCGAACGAGCTTCAGCTGGCAGGAAAACAGTATGAAATTACAGGCCTGAAGGCCCATGACGTGATGATGGGCGTGGGTGTCGGGTATTTATTCGACTTTGGTCTGGGTCTGGGTATCCGGTACAATCATGGCGTACTGGCACTGAACAAGAGCCTGCCCATGAGGAGTTACAGCATCCAGGCCGGCGTTACCTATCTGTTCCGTTTGGGTAAATCCTCGCATCGCGCGGCTGCCATTGATTTCTAATTTTTCAGGCCTATGAAAAAGTATTTATCGACAATAGTTGCCTGCTTCTGCGGCATGCTCTTTATTGCCTGCCAGCAAGCCGGTCCGGAAGGTGGTGGCGGCGGTGTTATCGTAAAGCAGGAAGTGTCCGTTACCATTAAACCTTCAGGTACGATGAGTAATTTTACTGCTTATAATGCCAATGATTTTTCGGCTACCCAGAAGGTACAGTTAAGGTGTCTCCTTTATGACTCTTCCGGCAAGCGGGTAAAGGATGATAGTGCTACGCTGAATGATTTTTCCGGGGAGAAGACGCTTTCATATACCCTTTCCGGTAATGAGAGCTATACCTTGGTGGCTTTAGCCTATTATGGTGGTTCTTCCCCCGCTTATACCGTGTCCGACACAGAGTCCCTTTCTTCTCTTACGGTAAAGCAGACCACTGAACATAAAAGCAGTGACATGAATGCTGTTTTGGGATATGCGGTGGAATCAATCAGTCCTTCCGCCTCTTCGCTTACAGTTCCTTTACAGTCCGCTACATCCCTGGTATATCTGGAGTGGAAGAATATCCATGCTGGCAAACAACAGGGTGGGACGACTTATCCGCTATACGGCGATTATCAGGCGACGGCGACGGATTTTTGGGGCGAGAACACATATACCTGGACTATTACCGTAGAGAAAGGAGCCTCAGATTCCGAGGTCATTATCAAGAATTTGTGCCCTTATTTTGCCAAAGAGGGATGGACGGCTGATAAAGGTGTGAATATTTTTACGGGGACATATAATGCTACCGCCAAAACGATCACGCTTCCGATACAGGAAACAGGGCTTTCTTACGGTAACGGTCAATATCCCATCAGCCTGGTGGGTGGAAGACTTGATGGCAATTTGATTTATTATGAAGACCTGGTCTTCTCTGTTGGAAATGGCACGCTCACTACAACGAACATAATGGGATCCCTCTGCACGGAAGACGAGTCTGAAGATGCCGGCTGGTATGAACTCTTCGACTCCGGTATCGTATTTAATTCCAAGGAAACGCCGTCTGGCGGACAAGGGGAGCCGGACAAGTATTTGATTATCTATCACAACAATGATATCATGCGTTTCGATGGACGGGTACCGGTGTTCAGCACATCTTTGGCAGAAGTGAACAATAATAGCAGCAGTTTGACTCCAGCTAGCTATACGGGTAATTCCATCTATGGCCTGGTATTCCTGTTCCCTGGTCAGTTCGATATCTTTGGTCGTGCATATACGGAAGGAAAGACCTCCGTGGATTCACCTATGACCAAAGTCAATCTTATGGGCAATAACCAGTATGTGTTCTCTCTGGAATGCAGTAACATGAGCATAACCTATTCTAAGGGAACTTTAAATACCAAGTCCGATATTCTTATCCCGTCCCTCAAGACGTGGAAGATGCCCTCGGGAGTTTATGCACCTAGAGCCCGTGGAAAACAATTAGAAATAACACCAAGGCCATGAGAACCCTTCGTTACATCCTGACCCTTTTCGTCTTCCTGCCGGTGGCCCTTCCGCTCTTTGCCCAGCGTGAAACTATCCGCATGAAAGACGGGACGGAATATACCGGTTATATCTCCCGGCAGAATTATGCCGATGGAACGGGTGAGATAACCTACTCCCGCATCACGCGCAGCATTGCCATCGAAGATATCCTCTCCCGCCAGACGGACAACCGTGAGGTGGAGAAACTGTCGCCGGAATGGCTGGCATGGGCGCGCGAAAACGACAAGTTGGAAACCTTGCGGGATGTCTCCTATCTTCCCCTGACCATCATGGCCGTGAAGGGAGATGTCACGCGGGACTATTATGTCCTGCTTAGCGGTTCCAAACAAGTACGCTGTTTCTCCATCTCTGATGGAAAGGCCAAGATAGCCATGGGGGACATTGAATATGTCCGGAAATCGGAACGGGACAACACCCTGTTAACCGACATCGACGATGTCATCCAGACAGAGACGACTACCTATACAGGTGTCATTCGGGAGCAGCAGCCCGGTGCGCGCATTACCATCTGGAATAATGCCGACCGTTCCCTGTATGCTATCGACTATGCCGAAATCCGTTCCGTAGGGAAATCGGCCTTCAATCCCGATTACTCCATTTGGGAGCAGGCCGCCTGTCTGGAAAAACTTCATTTCAAGGCAGGTTGGTCTACGGAACCCGGTCTTATCATGGAGAATGGTTTTGGTTCCGATATCAATCTGTTGTTCGCCGTTCCGGTAGGGAAGGGAAGCGAGTTGCGGCAGTACAAGTATGACGATATCGCCAGTGTGGAGAAGATGCCCAATCCCGGATATGCTCCGCGTTACGATATCATTCTTCCGGAAGGGGAAGCCCGGATCAACCGGGACAGCACGCTGGTCGCAGCTGACATTCTGACCCTGGAGGACACCTTCTTCCTGAATCCCGAAAAGACGGAGACAGTGGAAGTGGTGGCTGCACCGGCCGTTTGTATCGAAACGCATATGTCCGGCATCGCTGAGGTCTATGTGGCCAAGGCACAGGCGGTTGTTGTGCCCAAGTCTGAATATGCGGCCCGGATGCAGGGTCTCAAGGCCCCCAAGCCCAAGAAAGATGAGCCGTCCGTGACGCTGAACACGTTCACCTATAAGAGCCTTTTCGAGTCGGATGTGGATGTGACCCGTTCAGAGAGTATCAACGGAACGGTAAAACTTGAATTCACCTTGCCTGAAGCGGGTATCTGGTTCGTATATCTGCGCAAAAAGAATATTTGCTGGGTTATTTCCCTTCCTGCCGCCGAGCAAGAGGCCGCTGCTAAATAAACGCTTCGTCATGAAACGCATATTCCTTGCAGTTTTAGCCGTATGTATTATGGGTAACAACGCTTTCTGTCAAGAGGAAGCGTTGTTTACCCATGATTACTACTATGTGGGCATGGGAGGATATGCGGTCAATACTTCTTTTACTATCTATCCGGGAGCCGTTGTGAATAACAACTCCCAAGCGGTATACGAACTGATTTCGGAACAATATGGTATCCGGACGTACAAGGGAAACTATTCCGGAAATACCTGGACGGAGTTGTCCGTGGATGGCAACTTCGATATTGTGGAAAAAACCTATATGGACACGGGATATCTCCCTTATGTAGGTCGGCTTACCTATCTTCTTTGGGAGAACCATTATTCAAAGGGACATGTGGAGAACGTGGCAGTATCGGCACCAGTGTATGTCCCCGTAGTCCCTTATACGCCTTACTCCCCATATACTCAGCCATACGACTACAGAACCTGGCACGTGTGCCCCTATTGCCGGGGAATGGGATATACTACCGTCTATCATCCCCACACTCCTCCGGGCCACATTCCCTGTTCCTTCTGCCAGGGCAGGGGAATCTATCAGATGTAAGTCTTTCTGGTCGCGAACCAGCGCGCTATTCTGGCAAGCCATGCTTTTGGCAATGTGGGAAATATTCACTATCTTGCCACAAATGTAATTGACCTAAGCCATGGCCGACGAAAAAATCATCTTTTCCATGAACGGGGTGAGCAAGATTCTCCCCCACAACAACCGCGTAATCCTCAAGGACATTTACCTGGGCTTCTTCTATGGGGCCAAAATCGGCATTATCGGCCTTAACGGATCCGGTAAATCCACCCTGCTGAAAATCATTGCCGGCGTAGAGAAATCCTACAAAGGCGAGGTGGTGTGGGCGCCCGGCTACAGCGTGGGCTACTTGGAGCAGGAGCCTCAGATGGATCCGGAAAAAACCGTGCTGGAAGTGGTCCAGGAGGGTGTGCAGGAGGTCATGGACATCCTGCAGGAGTACAACGACATTTCCATGAAATTCATGGAGCCGATGGACGATGACGAGATGAACCGCCTCATCGAGCGCCAGGGAGAACTCACCGAAAAAATCGACCAGATAAACGGCTGGGAGATAGACTCCAAACTGGAGCGCGCCATGGATGCGCTGCAGTGCCCGCCATCGGACCAGAAAATCAAGGAGCTTTCCGGGGGCGAGCGCCGTCGCGTGGCCCTTTGCCGCTTGTTGCTGCAGGAGCCTGACGTCCTGCTGCTGGACGAGCCCACCAACCACCTGGACACGGAGAGTATCCAGTGGCTGGAGGCCCATCTGCAACAGTATAAGGGTACGGTGATTGCCGTCACGCACGACCGTTATTTCCTGGACAATGTGGCCGGCTGGATCCTGGAACTGGACCGCGGAGAAGGCATTCCCTGGAAGGGCAACTACTCCTCCTGGCTGGACCAGAAGACCAAACGCCTGGCTGCAGAGGAAAAGGCGGAAAGCAAGCGCCGCAAAACCCTGGAGCGGGAACTGGAATGGGTGCGCATGGCCCCCAAGGCCCGGCAGGCCAAACAAAAAGCCCGTCTGGGCGCGTACGAAAAACTGGCATCGGCCGATACCAAACAAAAGGAAGCCAACCTGGAAATCTACATTCCCAACGGTCCGCACCTGGGCAACAAGGTCATCCGTTTCAACGATGTTTCCAAGGCCTATGGCGATAAACTCCTGTTCGAGCACCTGAGCTTCGAACTGCCGCCGGCGGGTATTGTGGGTGTCATCGGCCCTAACGGCGCCGGTAAAACCACCCTGTTCCGCCTCATCATGGGCATCGAGCAACCTGACAGCGGTTCCATCGAGATCGGCGATACCGTCAAGATTGCCTATGTGGACCAGCAGCACCGTTCTATCGACCCGGATAAAACGGTCTATGAAACCATTGCCGGCAATTCCGAATGGGTGCGGATGGGCGGCCGGGACGTGAATGCGCGTGCCTGGGTGTCTCGTTTCAACTTCTCCGGTGCGGATCAGGAAAAACTGTGCGGCGTGCTCTCCGGCGGTGAGCGCAACCGCCTGCATCTGGCACTCACGTTAAAGGACGAAGGCAATGTGCTCCTCCTGGACGAACCCACCAACGACGTGGATGTGAACACAATCCGTGCACTGGAGGAGGGTTTGGAGAACTTCGCCGGCTGCGCCGTTGTGGTGAGCCACGACCGTTGGTTCCTGGACCGTATCGCCACGCACATCCTGGCTTATGAAGGCGAAGGTAAGGTGGTCTTCTTCGAGGGCAACTACCAGGAATACGAGGAAAACCGCAAACTGCGCCTGGGCCCGGATGCCCAGCCCAAACGGTTCAAGTATAAGAAACTGATGGAATAGTTACTCCCGGAACAAATCCCGTACGGGGAGGGCGGGGGAGAAGCGGCTGCGGAGGTTTTCGAACAGGGCGGCGATGTTGTTGGAAAAGCGGGAGCCGCGCCAGGTTGAGGTGTTGGCAATGAATACCCAGCACTCGCCGTCGGGGAAGGTTTTCACCAGGGCCTGCGTACCGGAGAAGGAGCCGGAGCGGGTCCATTCGCCCGTGGGCTTGGTGTCGTTCCAGCCCAAGGAGAAGGTGTCGGCGTCGTAGTAGTCGGTCATTTGCCGGACGGAAAACGGCACCAGAATGTCTTCTATGGGGCCACCACCGTTAATGCAGGCGACCATGCGGGCCAGTTCCGCGGCGGAGCCTGTCCAGCCGCCGGCGCCCAGCGAGCCGGAAATATTGTTGCCTCCGTAGCATTTTTCCACGGCGGCATATTTGCCATCAAAAGAAGCCGTCAAAGTGGCCTCCGGGTGCATGTAATAACGCGTTTCCCCGGGGTGCCGGTCAGACAGATAGTTCCCCGCCAAACGGAAGCCGCGGCAGAGGGCAGGGGAGAAGACTTCCTCCTGCATAAAGTCCACATAAGACTTCCCGGATATTTCTTCAATAATAAGCGACAACAGCAGGAAACCCATGTTGGAATACTCCTGCGTAGTGCCGGGCTCGTACGCCAGCTTCCGGCCCAACTGCTTCTGCAGCAGCGCGTCCAGGGACGTGTACGGAGAAAACACCGGGTCTCCGCCACGGGAAGTGAATCCCGCCTGATGCCGGAGCAAGTGCTCCACCGTAATGAGGTAATAGTCCTCCTCCTTAATATAGGAATCGTAGCGTTTCAGCGCGCCATACGGGCCAAAGACCGGCGTATCCAGATACACCAGCCCCTTTTCCTGCAGCCGCATGATGCCAATCGCCGTGAGCAGTTTGGAGACGGATGCCAGCCGGAGCGTGGTGCCGGGTGTCATGGGCGTGGAACCATCGGCCTTGCCATAGCCATGTGCGTACAGGAGGGAATCGTTCCGCATCACCGCCATGGAAACCCCGTGAAGGCCCCAGAAGTGCATGAAGCTGTCCACCACGGCGTCCATGGCCGGGAGGGTCGATAAGTCATTGGTAAGGTAACTGTTCAGCGAATCCCGCCAGTGAACGGGCTCCTCAGAAGGTTGGGACGGCACCTGTTGCCCGCACATAAACGCGCAGCCCAGGGCCAGGACAAGGAATATGACGCCCGCTTTTCTCACTTGATTTTCCCGCAACGGCGGCCAAAATCGACAATCAGCTCCGCCGTGCCCTCAATCCCGAGGATGGAACTGTCTACGCACAGGTGGTAATTGGAGGCATGGCCCCATGCACCGAAGGTATAATAATTATAATAGGTCTCACGCGTGCGGTCCTTGCGGCGCATGAGCTTTTCCGCTTCATCGGCACTGATATTTTCGCTTTTCATCAGGCTCTGGATGCGATACTCTTCCGGCGCGGAGATGAAGACGTTCAGGCAGTCCATGTCCCGGAGGATATAGTCCGCACAGCGGCCGATCAGAATGGCATCGCCCCGTTCGGCAATGTTCCGGATAACCTCGCTCTGGATTTTGAACAGCACGTTGTCGTTCACATAGCCGCCGTCCATGTAGCCTAAACGGCTGGAGGCGAAGAAGCTGGAGAAGGAAAAGAGGCTTTTTTCCTCCGCCTGGGCGAAGAGTCCCTTGGAGTAGCCTTCTTCCTCCGCCACCTTGGAAATGAGCTCGTTGTCGTAAAACGGGATGCCCAGTTTCTGGCCGATAGCATGGCCGATATGACCGCCGGCGCTGCCGAAAGACCGGCCGATAGTAATAATGGTATGCATAATCTCAGATTTTACTGCCAAGCACGGCCGGATCGTCCCCGTCCTTGAGTTTGTTCAACTTGCGGATGAGGCTCCAGCCCATGATGAAGGTGATGATGGCCGATGTGGTATCGGAAATGGGGAAACTGAGCCAGACGCCGGTCTCCGACTCCATCAGCGGCGGCAACAGGTAGATGCAGGGCAGCAGGAACAGCAGCTGCCGCGACAGGGAGAGGAAAACGGACTTGTTCACCATGCCCAGGCACTGGAACAGGTTGGTGGTGACCATCTGGAAACCCACGATGGGGAAGACGATGTTCATCACGCGCAGTCCATGCGCCGCTTTTTCGATGAGCACCGGGTCCGAGGTGAAGATGCGCACCATGGGCTCTGCCAAGAGTACGGAGAAAACGAAGCCGAGGACCATGACCAGCGTGGCCCAGCCGGCAGTTTTCAGGTAAACCTCCCGCACGCGGCTGAACTGCCGGGCGCCGTAATTGTAGCCCGCAATGGGCTGCATACCCTGGTTCAGTCCCATCACAATCATGATGAACAGGAAGGTGATGCGGTTCACGATGCCAAACGCGCCGATAGCAAGGTCCCCGCCCCATTTCACCAGTTGCTGGTTGATGAACAGCACCACAATGCAGCTGGCCAGGTTCATCAGGAACGGTCCCATGCCGATGGCCAGGGAGTCCTTGGCGATTTTCCAGTCGATGCGGAACATCTTGAGCGAACGGGGCAGGTGCAGGAAACGGTTCGGGTCGAGGAAATACCTGAGCGTATAGGCCAGCGCCATGCACTGGCACAGGACGGTGGCCAGCGCCGCGCCCTGGATACCCATGCCCAGCACAAAGATGAAAATAGGGTCCAGAATGGCGTTGGAGGCCACTGTAAACAGCGTAAGCCCCATGGCCAGCTTCGGGTTTCCGGACGAGCGGATGATGGCGTTGAGGCCAAAATACAAATGCGTGACGGCATTGCCCATGGCAATGATGGTCATGTACTTGCGGGCGAAGGGGAGGGTGGCGTCCGAGGCTCCGAAAAAGCGGAGAATCGGGTCCATCCACAGCAGCATCACGGCGGTGAAAACCAGGCCGGTAAGGAGGTTGAGGCTGATGTCGTTGCTCAGCACTTTGCTGGCCACCTTGTAATTCTTCTGGCCCAGCAGGACGGAAATCATGGTGGCGGCGCCCACGCCCACCAGCGTACCGAACGCGGTGGAAATGTTCATGAGCGGGAAGGTGACGGCCAGGCCGGCGATGCTCAGCGAGCCTACATCCGGAATATGGCCGATGTACACGCTGTCCACCATATTATACAGCGAAGACGCGGTCATGGCGATGATGCCGGGGACCGCGTATTGGCGTATAAGCGAGTTGATGGGCTTGGTACCCAGTTCTGTAGGGACGGCTCCTGTACTCATTCTTGCACAATCTCCACTTCAAAGATAAGCGGCGAGTAAGGGGGAATGGCCGATCCGCTGCCGGAACCGGCATATCCCAGGGTAGAAGTGAACAGGAAGGTGGCCTTCTGGCCCAGGTACCTCATCAGGCTCATACCGCCCTGGAAGCCGGTGATGAGCGTGCTGGAGCCCATTTTGATTTCAGATACTTTTGACGAAAGGGTGACAGACACCGGCTTGTAACTTTTACCGGTCACATAGAAGATGTTGTTGTCTTTGGCGATCCTTTCATCGGTGGTGTCAAAGGCCTGACCGTTCAGCAGATACCCGGTGTAGCGGATGTTCACGGTGGTGTCCCGCGGAATACGGGGCTGGCCGACAAATTCCGTGGTGTCCGAGATAAAGTAGAAAGTGCCTTCCACCGCATTCTCCTGGAAGCCGGTACTTGCATCACGGTTTACTCCGTACTCGCGGAAAACATACCGCTCCAGGCTGTCAATTTCCGTGCGGTCGATATCGCCCGTCTGTCCATGGAATGTGACGTCGTAAAGCAGGTGGGCTGACGTGGTGCAGGCATTGATGTAGGCTTCCTCCGAGCTCAGGCGGCTGGTATTGAGCAGCCAGGCGGGGATAATGGCCTTGCGGGTGCCGCCCACCTTCATGCCTTCCATAAGCATATCCACGCCCACGAAACTGCTGCCACTGCCTTGCGCCATGAAACGGGGACCATAATAATAGCTGCAGTCATAGGTGCCCAGCTGCTGGGCAATCTCATAATCCGTGGAGCTGCTGATGGTGCCGTCCAGGGTGCGGATGGTGTATTCCGCATAGATATAGGTGGAATCCGGATCCCAGGTTTCTCCGTCGCCTTCTTCTTCCTCCAGGATGTACAGGCCGTTTTCGTTGGGCTCTACATCCGGATAGTATTTTTCCATATACATGGTCAGGTATGCCTGGGCCTTCTGTCCGGTGTTCCAGGTGGATTCCTTGGCGCAGCCGGCGGCCATCAGGCACAGCACGGCGGCCATGGGGAGGAGTTTTTTCATATCAGTCATCAAAAATTTCATCAATCACGTATTGGTAAACCAGGGCACTCCTTGCAGGAATCGTGCCTCGTGCCATGTTTCCAAAGCCATATTCGCCCGTAAAGAGCACATAGCCATGGTCGAATTGCTGCACCCCCTGCAAGCCCAGGTACAAGCCTTCTACCAGTTTTTTATCGACCCGGATAGTATCCAGGTGGAAGATATTGGTGCTGTCGGTCAGCTTCCATTTGGCCATTTCCGCCACTTCTATCACGTTGGTAGCCACCAGGTTGGAGGTGGAGATGCTGTTGCCGGTGAGGGTGAAGCAGGCGTACCAGAGCGCTACGCGGTGGCCGGCTTTCAGGGAGTCCCTCGGCCCCAGCACCCTGTCAAGCGTATCCGCCATGGTGAGCCGGTAACTGCCGCCGTTACGGGTGAGCGTGGCGTTGGTGTCGGCCTTCATCTGGGTGGCGACAAAATTGTCGATATAGGAAGTTTGCTTGTCGTAGGTGGTCTGCAGCGACTGTTTTACGCACGCCACGGCCATGCCTAAGGCAAGAAGACTGCTCAATATGAGGGTGCTGCGCTTCATGCCAGGAAGGTTTTAAGGGCGTTCATGACATAGGTCTCCGCAGCGTCGGCATCGACAATGTCCGTGCCGATAAAAAGCTTTCCGCCGGCGGCATTCTCGTGCCCGCCGCCATGGAAAAAGCGCACCGCCAGCTGTTGGGCCGATGTCCCTTTCTTGGAACGCACCGACACGCGGAAATGGCCGTCGTCCTCCTTCAGGAGCACGCTCAGTTTTACCGTGCCGATGGTAAGCGGTACGTTGACCAGGCCCTCTGACTCACCCTCACGAAGATCGAAGCGGTCCATGATTTCCTTGGTCAGAATCATGTAGGCGGCGCCTTCCGGCAGCACCTTGAGGCCTTCGTACTGCATGTAGCCCATCAGGCGGACTCGGTTTTCCCGGTAACTGTTGTATAACTGCTGGAGCAGGGCGTCGCGGTTGACGCCTGCGGCGATGAGCTCCGATGCCATCTGGAAGGTGGAAGGGAAGACGGAGTTGGCAAAATTGTTGGTGTCCGTAGTCATCCCCGCCATGAGTGCCGTACCAATTGTCATACCGAGGCCCAAAGGGCCGAGCGTATCTCCTTCCGCCGCCTTCAGCACCCAGTACAGCAACTCCGAGGCACTGGAGATATCCGGCGTGGAGAACACCACGTCAAAACTGTCCCTATCCGGGTTCAGGTGATGGTCGATAAGGATTTTTCGTGCCGTGGATGCCTTGAGAGAAGGTTCCAGCCCCTCCGTGCGGGAGAAGTGGTTGCAGTCCAGCTGAATGAGCAGGTCGCAGGCCTGGACGGCCTCCTGCGCGGCGGACGCGTCGGCGTCGAAACACAGGTATTTGACTTCCGGCGACAGGATGAAAAGCAGGTTGTCCGCGGGGGTGTCAGGAAAAAGGCAGGTGACCTCCTTGCCCTGGCCGGCGAGCCAGAGGGACATGGCCGTACAGGAGCCCAGCGCATCGCCGTCCGGGTGCGTATGCCCCACAACGGCAATCCGCGTGGATTGCTGAACTGCAGACCGGAAGGCCCGGATGTATTCCTGAGTCACTGCTTCCATGCGCATGAATCGTTTGAGATGGCAAATTTACAAAAGATTATTGCTTTTGAGAAATGATTTTGTTAACTTTGTCGGAAGTTTGGAAAATTATAAAACACTAAAATAATGAACAAAGGTTTAAAAATCGGTCTCGAAGTCCTTCTGGCTCTCCTTATCTGCCTGCTCGCATGGCTCACCATCAAAAGTGTCCAGAAGCCTGTTAAGTTCAACCAGGAGCTCAAAGCCCGCTCAGAGGTGGCTATCCAGCGTCTTAAGGATATCCGTACCCTGCAGGTTGCCTTCAAGAGTGTCAACGGTCGTTTCAGCCCCAGCGTAGATTCCCTCAAAATGTTCTACGAATCCGGCAAAATGGACATCGTGATGCAGATCGGTTCCCTCGACGACTCTATCGCCGTCGCCAACACGGATGTCATCAAGAAAGCCATCCAGAAGGCCAATCCCCGGCTCAAGGGCGATAATCTCAACGTCAAGCTCACGGCCGCCCTTTCGGAGGCTTATCAGGCTGGCCAGAAGGTTGTGTTCTCCACCGTTACGGAAATTCCCGTGAAGGACACCCTTTTCCGCAGCCGCCCGGACTTCTGCATCGACTCCCTGTTCTACATTCCTTTCTCCGGCAAACAGCTCACGGAAATGGAATCCACCATCAAGACCGTTTCCGGTGTCCAGGTTCCTTTGTTTGAGGCCCGTATGCCTTACAAGGCCCTGTGCCTGGGTATGGACAACCAGCTCCGTATCAACAAGGACGCCGAGTGCCGCGACCAGAACAAATACGAAGGTCTGCAGGTTGGTAGCGTAACCGCTCCTAACAACAACGCCGGTAACTGGGAATAGTCCTCTATGGACCAGACGCATACCCCATATTCAGGAATATCCATTCAAGTTTCCTTGAGTGGATATTCTTTTAAGACCCGTTCGGAAGAGCAGGAACACCGCTCTCCCTGGATGGGGGCGGAGCGCCTTTTCACCACCCCGGAATTCCAGCGTCGCTACGAGGAAGTGGAAATTTCCCTCCTGACGCCCAAGGTGGCCCTGATTCCGGAAAGTTTCTACAATCCCGGCGCCGCCCGTCCGGCATTGTCGGAGGTGGCCGCACTGGAGGAAGGGGATTATGTGGAGTCGGTGAACGTGCCTGCCCTGGCTGCGGTGCTGGTCTATTCCAATACCATTGGCGAATCCCTGTCAAGGGTGGTCGCCCAAACCGTCCTGCCGGAATCCGGCTCGCCCGTGCGTGTGTTTCCGGAAATGTATTACCTGCTGCGGCAACTGGAAACCCTGTCGGAATACAATAAGATTGTAGCCTCTTGGGCGGACGGCTGGCTGCACCTGGTCATCGCCCAGGGCAAGAGCCTATGCCTGGCCAATGTGTTTGCAGCTCCGGATTTCACTACGGCAGAATATTTCATCTTCCTCAGTCTTAAGCGTTTGCAGCTGAACCCAGAGGTATCCACTGTCTGTTTCCGCACCCCGCTGGCTCCGGAGGCGGAGATGTCGCTGTACCGCTATTTCAAGGGGGTGGTGCAACTATGAGGATTATCGGCGGAAAACTGAAGGGGAAGGTGATTGCCCCGCCCGCAGGTTACAAGGCCCGTCCCACCACGGATTTCGCCAAGGAGGGCCTGTTCAACATCCTGGACAACGAATACGAATTTGAAGACCTTAAGGTACTGGACCTTTTTGGAGGCACCGGTTCCATTGCCTTTGAATTCGCTTCCCGTGGCGCTGCGCGCGTGTATTGCGTAGAAATGGCCCGGGAAAATGCTTCGTTCATCAAAACCGAGGCGCAGCGGCTGGGCTTGAATAACGTGACCATGGTTAGGGACAACGTATTCGATTTCCTGCCCATCTGCCGGGAAAAATTCGACATCGTCTTTGCAGACCCGCCCTATGCCTTGGAGGGGCTGGAAAATTTGCCGGATATGGTTTTCGCTGCCGGTATCCTGCATCCGGAGCGCTATTTTATTTTGGAACATGGGGGAGAACATTCGTTTGTAGATCATCCCCGTTTTGTAAAGGAACGCTGCTACGGCCGCGTACATTTTAGTTTTTTTGAATAATGTCATTCTGAGCAAAGCGAAGAATCTATGTTTTCATTCCTTTTAAGCATCGTCGCCCTTGTTCTGGGTTATGTCATTTATGGCGCTTTCGTGGACCGGATGTTCGGTCCGGATCCCAAGCGTCCCACACCGGCTATTTCCAAGGCGGACGGCGTAGACTTTATCCCTATGCCTTCCTGGCGTGTGTTTATGGTGCAATTCCTGAACATCGCCGGTACGGGGCCTATCTTCGGTGCCATCATGGGCGCCAAATTCGGTCCGGCCAGCTATCTGTGGATTGTACTGGGCTGTATTTTCGCCGGCGCCGTGCACGACTACATGGTGGGTATGATGTCTGTACGCAATGGCGGAGTAGGAGTGCCTGAACTGGTGGGCAACTACATGAGTAAAGCTACCAAGGTGGCTATGCTGGTGTTCTCCCTGGTCCTGTTGACCCTGGTGGGCACGGTGTTCGTGTACAGCCCTGCGCTTATTCTGGGCGACATGGCAGGCGATGGTTCCAGCAACTCCATCATGCTGTGGGTGGGTATCATCTTCCTATATTATATTATAGCAACCCTGCTGCCTATCGACAAGCTGATCGGCAAGATTTATCCCATATTTGCCGTTGCCCTGCTGTTCATGGCGGGGGCACTGATGGTGTGCCTGTTCATGAAGTGGCCGCAACTCCCGGAAATCTGGGACGGTCTGGGCGGCTGGAACGAAAAGGCCGGCATCGGGGACCAACCCATCTTCCCGTGCCTGTTCATTACCATCGCCTGCGGGGCTATTTCCGGCTTCCACGCTACCCAGAGCCCGATGATGGCCCGTTGTATCGACAATGAAAAGCTGGGTAGGCCCGTTTTCTACGGCTCTATGATTACGGAGGGTCTGGTGGCCCTTATCTGGGCGGCCGTGGCTTCCTGGTTCTTCTTCGACGGCGGCGCCGCGGAGGTGGGCTCGGACGTGACTGCATCGGCTCCTGCGGTAGTTACCAAGGTCTCGCAAGGTTGGCTGGGCCTGGTGGGCGGCATCCTGGCCGTCCTGGGCGTGGTCGCCGCTCCCATTACTTCCGGCGATACCGCTTTCCGCAGCGCGCGCCTCATTATCGCCGACTTTGTGAAAATGCCGCAGAAGAGTCTTCCCAGCCGCCTGATGCTGGCCATTCCGCTCTTTGCCTTATCGGCCCTGCTGCTGTGGTATAATATTGCCGATGCCAATGGCTTCAACGTCATCTGGCGCTACTTCGGCTGGAGCAACCAGGCGCTGGCCGCCATCATGTTGTGGACGGCGACAACCTACCTGGTGGAGGAGAAGAAAGGCTGGTGGTACATGATCACTTTCATTCCGGCCATTTTCATGACATCGGTATGCGTCACGTTCATTCTGGTGGACAAGATTGGTTTGGGCTTGCCGCAGGAGTATACGCCGTGGATCGCTGCGGCTTCGGTGCTATTTGCCATCCCTGGCTTCATTTTTTGGAATTATCGTATAAACAGAAAATAGTATGCTGGACAAAGAACGCGGGCTGTATGTAGCCCATTCCCCGAACGGACCCATTTCCCTGAATGGCAACATGCTGTGCCGGCACGGCCTCATCGCCGGTGCCACAGGTACCGGTAAAACCGTGACGCTGCAGGTGCTGGCGGAAACCTTCTGCCAGGCTGGCGTGCCCTGTTTTATGGCCGATATGAAAGGGGACCTGAGCGGTATTTCCCAGGCCGGCCGCCTGTCGGGCTTCATCGAGAAGCGTCTGCCGGAGTTCGGCATCGAGGACCCGCAGTTCCAGGCTTGCCCGGTGCGCTTCTTTGACGTCTTCGGCGAGCAGGGACATCCCATGCGCAGCACCATTTCCCGCATGGGACCGCAGATGCTGGGCCGCCTGATGGACCTGAACGAGACCCAGACCGGCGTTTTGAACATCGTCTTCCGCATTGCGGATGACAACGGGCTGCTGCTCATCGACCTTAAGGACTTGCGCGCCATGCTTAACTTTGTGGGGCAGAACGCCGCGGACTTCACCACGCAGTACGGCAATGTGACATCGGCCTCGGTGGGCGCTATCCAGCGCGCTTTGTTGGAACTGGAGAACCAGGGAGCGGACAAGTTCTTTGGCGAGCCGGATTTCGACATTTACGATCTTTTGCAGTGCGAGGGCGGAAAAGGCATCATGAATGTGCTGGCGGCCGATAAACTCATGCTCCAGCCTAAGCTTTATTCCACTTTCCTGCTGTGGCTGCTCTCGGAGCTGTACGCCACGCTGCCGGAGGTAGGGGAGATGGACATGCCCAAGCTGGTGTTCTTCTTCGACGAGGCCCACATGCTGTTTGAGGGCACTTCCAAGGCCCTGACGGACAAGATCGAGCAGGTGATTCGCCTCATCCGTTCCAAGGGCGTGGGCATCTGGTTCATTACCCAGAGCCCGACGGACATTCCTGCCAATATTCTGGGCCAGCTGGGCAACCGCGTCCAGCATGCCCTCCGTGCCTATAGTCCCCAGGACCAGAAGGCCGTTAAGGTGGCAGCGGATACTTTCCGCGCCAATCCTGCCTTCAAGACCTACGATACGCTGTTGGAACTGGGTACCGGTGAGGCACTGGTATCGTTCCTGGACGTGAAAGGTACGCCGGCCATGGTGGAGCGGGCCAAGATCCTGTTCCCGTTGAGCCAGATTGGTGCCGTTACGCCGGAACAGCGGGCCGATTTGGTGAAGCGCAGCCGCCTGTATGGCCGCTACGACCACCCGGTGGACCGTGAGAGCGCGTATGAACTGATTACGGCCGCCACGCAGGAGGCGGAGCGTCAGAAAGCGGAGTTGGAAGCTGCCGCTGCGGCGGAGAAGCAGGCTGCCATTGAGGCTAAGGAAGCCGCCCGCGCTGCCAAAGAGGAGGAGAAAAAGGCCAAGAAGGCAGGGAATGGTATTGGCGCCAAAGTGCTCAAGAGTGTGCTCACAGCCGTTCTGGGTGTTGCCGCCGGCGCTGCCGCGGATGCTGTTTCCTCCAAAGTGACGGGCAAAAAGAGCACCTCCAAAACCTCCACCGGCGAGAAAATGGTAAAACGCGCCACCAAGAGCGCCACCACCACCGTCACCAAAGAGCTCACCCGTTCCATCCTGGGAAATTTGCTGAAGTAGGGGGCAGTTCGGATTACTCCCACGCGCGTTAAAGCACACCTTCCCCCATCTGAGCCCCTTCTGTAGCCTCATGCTGTGCTTTAAGTACCCTTTTCGCACCCCGTTAAAGCACACTGCCCCCTGCCAAAACCGCCTCCAGGGCCATGCCCCGTGCTTTAACGAAGAGAGAGGAGGTTCTCGTCCTTGTTTGAAGACAAAAACAAGGACGAGAGATCGGTTTGGGCTTCCTCGTCCTCAAATAAGGGCAAAAACAAGGACGAGAGACCGGTTCGGGTCTTCTCGTCCTTAAATCAGGACAATAACAAGGATGAGACTGGAGTTATTACCGTACACAATGCGATGCGAAGCCTACAGCCCCTTGGCTTTGGCCTCGTCCCACAGGGCGTCCATGTCCTGGAGGGTCATGTCGGAGAGTTTGCGGCCGCTGCGGAGGGTTTCCTGCTCCACGTAGGTGAAGCGGCGGCGGAATTTTTCGCAAGTTCTGCTGAGAGCGGCCTCGGGATCCACGTCATACAGGCGGGCGGCGTTGATCACCGCGAAGAGCAGATCGCCAAATTCCTCGGCCCGATGCTCCTCGGAGGCCTCGGCAACCTCCCGGTATTCTTCGGCTACCTTGTCCCATACGTCTTCGCGTTTTTCCCAGTCGAAGCCGCAGCCGCGGGCCTTTTCCTGCATGGAGAGGGCCTTGAGCATGGCGGGCATGGCCTTGGGGATGCCGCCCATCACGGTCTTGTTGCCGTCCTTTTCCTTGGCTTTCACCAGTTCCCAGGTATCGGCAATTTCTTTTGCCGATGTATGCTTGCCGGCCTCCGGGCCGAAGACATGCGGATGGCGGAACACCATCTTGTCGCACACCTTGTTGATGCTGTCGGCAATGTCAAACGCCCCTTCTTCCTGGCCGATACGGGCGTAGAAGACCATGTGGTACAGCAGGTCGCCGATTTCCTTGGCCGTGCCTTGCCGATTGCCCTCCAGGATGGTGTCACTGAGTTCGTACACCTCTTCCTCTGTCATGGGCCGGATGGTGTCCATGGTTTGCGCGGCGTTCCAGGGGCACTGCTCCCGGAGTTTGTCCATAATGTCCAGCAGGCGCCCGAAAGCGGCCATTTTTTCTTCTCTTGTATGCATGGTTTGGCGTTTTGGCAGCACAAAGATACAACAATTTGTGTTATCTTTGCCTTCTGAATGAAAGAGCCCAAGTATATCAGTGCCGATGAAGCCGTACGCGCCGTGCGGAGCGGGGACCATATCCACCTCTCCAGCATCGCCAGCGTACCGCACATCCTTATCGAGGCCCTGTGCCGGCGTGCCGGGGAGCTCACGGATGTACACTTCCATCATTTCCACACGGAAGGGCCGGCCCCTTACGGCTCCGCCGAGTTCCGGGATTCCTTCTGGGACCAGGGCTTTTTCGTGGGACCTAACCTGCGGCCTTCCGTGCAGGCAGGTATAGCTGATTACATCCCCACCAACCTCTTTGAGTCCCAGCTCATGTACCGCACCGGGGCGCTTCGCTGCGATGTGGCCATGGTGCAGGTATCGGAGCCGGTGAACGGGATGGTGTCCCTGGGCACTTCGGTGGACTGTTCCATCGCCGCACTGGAGGTGGCCCGGGAACGTTTGGCTGTAGTAAATCCGCAGGTCCCGTTTGCCTATGGAGACCTCATTCCCGTGGAGCGGTTCACTGCGCTGGTGTGGGATGATCGACCTTTAATCACCAGTACGTATGCACAGCCGTCAGAGACGGATTTGGCTATCGGCAAAAACTGCGCAGCGCTCATCCCGGACGGGGCTTGCCTGCAGATGGGCATCGGCTCCATGCCCAATGCCATTTGCGCCTGCCTGGGCGGTCACAAGCACCTGGGCCTGCACACGGAAATGTTTTCCGACGGTGCCCTGGCGCTTATCCAAAGCGGCGTGATCGATGGCGCATGCAAGGCTATCGACACGGGAAAAGTGGTGGCGTCTTTCCTGCTGGGCTCGCAGGCCGTGTACGATTTTATCCGGGAGAACCCGCTGGTGCAGATGCGCGACATCGCGTACACCAATGACCCGCGCGTCATTGCGCGTAACCCCGGCATGGTTTCCATCAATTCGGCCATCGAAATCGACCTGACCGGTCAAGTTTGTGCCGATTCCATCGGCTCGCGCATCTATTCCGGCACCGGCGGCCAGCTGGACTTTGTCCGTGGCGCCAAGCTGTCCCAGGGGGGCAAGGCCATCATCGCCCTGGCCTCCCGTACCAATAAGGGGCGGGCCAAGATTGTGCCTCAGCTACAGTCTGGTGCGGGTGTAGTAACGCCCCGTGCCGATGTCCAGTGGGTAGTCACCGAATTTGGTGCCGTGAACCTGTACGGCAAATCCCTGCAGGAACGCGCCCGCCTGCTCATCTCCGTTGCCCATCCTCAGGACCGCGAGGCGCTGGAGCAAGCCGCCTTCAACCGTTTTGGCCGATAGTTTTTGTGATCGCTAACTCTCTGTAGCACAAAGACTTACCATATAATCCTCGTTCAAATTTTGAACGAGGATTATTGCAAAAATAGCTGAGTATCAACACGTTAACGATCAGTGAGCATGTGCCATCCATAAGGGCTTCCATCGTTAAGGCACGGGGCATGGCCCTGGAGGCGCTTCTGGCAGGGGGCAGTGTGCTTTAACGGGGTGCGAAAAGGGTACTTAAAGCACAGCATGAGGCTACAGAAGGGGCTCAGATGGGGGGAGGTGTGCTTTAATGCCGGTGGGGAGCCGGTAGGGGGCGATTGGCGTGGCGGGGGCCCAGGAAGGGGGGGGAGGTGTTTTTCCATATTTGCGGGAAAATGCTTATCTTTGTAGGCTAAAACAATTTATATGGCAGAGAATACGTTGCTGGAGAAGGTGTTGAGCCTTCAGGACAAATACAAGAAGCTGGAAGAACAACTGGCCGATCCTGCAGTGATTGCAGACATGAAGAAGTTCGTGCAGCTGAACAAGGACTACAAAGAATTGCAGCCCATCATTGCTGCCGGCCTGGAGTACAAAAGGCTGGTGGATGAACTGGCGCAGGCCAAGGATATCCTCATGAACGAGAAGGACGATGACCTCAAGGAAATGGCCAAGGAGGAGATTGCCCAGATTGAGCCCCAGCTCCCGGACATGGAACAGAACATCAAGCTGCTCCTGATTCCGGCGGACCCTGACGACAGCAAAAACGCCATGGTAGAAATCCGTGGCGGCACCGGCGGCGACGAAGCCGCCATCTTCGCCGGAGACCTTTTCCGCATGTACCAGCACTTTGCGGAGCGCCGCGGCTGGAAGCTGGAAGTGAGCGACCAAGCCCCCGGCACCTCCGGCGGCTTCAAGCAGATTGTCTTTAAACTGTCCAGCAGCACGGACGGCGTATACGGTGTCATGAAGTACGAATCCGGCGTGCACCGCGTACAGCGCGTGCCCCAGACGGAAACCCAGGGACGTATCCAAACCTCAGCTGCCTCTGTGGCCGTTTTCCCGGAGGCCGGCGAGTTCGATATCGAACTGAATCCTGCCGATATCCGTAAGGATCTGTTCTGCGCATCGGGCCCCGGCGGCCAGGGCGTGAACACCACCTATAGCGCCGTGCGTCTCACCCATATCCCTTCCGGCATTGTGGTGCAGTGTCAGGAGGAGCGTTCCCAGCTCAAGAACCTGGACCGCGCCATGGAAGAGCTCCGTACCCGCCTGTACAACATGGAGCACCAGAAATACCTGGACGGCATTGCCGCCAAGCGTAAGACCATGGTTAGCACCGGCGACCGCAGCGCCAAAATCCGCACTTACAACTACCCGCAGGGCCGTGTAACGGACCACCGCATTGGCTGGAGCATGTACAACCTGCCGGTGTTTATGGATGGTGATATTCAGGAATGTATCGACCAGCTGCAGATTGCAGAAAATGCAGAGCGGCTCAAAGAAGCAGGGGAGGAGGCATAATGAAATCATATTATTCGTTTTTTTCATTTTTATACTCATCGTTTCATGTTTTTCTTGCACTAAGACTCTTGAGATTTCCTTAGATTCGGTTCCGGAACTCAGACTTATACCCGTGTTCATTCATATATATATGGTTTCTCGATATAACCGGTAATGCCTATGCGTCCTTTGTGCTTTTCCCCGTTCGTTTTGTTTTTAGTAACGTTTGTCTCCTGTTCCGTAACGACAAATGGGGGTGAGAACAAGTTTATTGACGGCCCAGGTGACAAATTTTTTGAATGCAAACCATCCACAGTTATAGTTTCTGCGTCTAACCCAGCCGTTTCCGATTGTATTATTGATACGGGATTATCTGCATCCTTAGTATTGATTCAGTATTCTCTATCCGGGACAAATATACCGTGTGATACATCAGCATCTATTTATCAGGACGAGGTCCTTGTTATTAACAGATTGAATGCTCATTTGTTCTCGTTGTCGTTTTCGAATGAGCCTCTTAATAAGCAAGAAGTATTATTGACCTTTGTACGGGAGAATGATGGTGTTGTCTCTGAAGGTCATGTGTTCATAAGAATTCAATAACTTCCATAATGGCACGCAAAAGAGAAGAAGTACAGGCCCTGGGACGCAAGACCGTTTACAGCCAGACGTACGCTCCCGAAGTACTGGAAACCTTTGAGAACCAGCACCCGGACAATGACTATTGGGTAAGATTCAACTGCCCGGAATTTACCACGCTGTGTCCCATTACGGGCCAGCCGGACTTTGCGGAAATCCGTATCAGCTATGTCCCGGACAAGCGGATGGTGGAGTCCAAATCCCTGAAACTGTATCTGTTCAGCTTCCGCTCCAACGGGGACTTCCACGAGGACTGCGTGAATACCATCATGAAGGACCTCATCAAGCTGATGGATCCCAAGTATATTGAGGTGACCGGATTCTTTACGCCCCGTGGCGGCATCTCCATTTATCCGTACGCCAATTATGGCCGTCCGGACACCAAGTGGGAGCAATTAGCTTGGGAGCGTATGGCAGCGCACGAATAATTATTCCTGCGGTATCAGGGCAATGGTAATTCGGGCCTGGGCAGCGCGTTTGCCAGCAACAGAAAGCTGAGCGTCGCACACATACAGGTTGCCTTTGTTTTCTAAGAGCCGGGCGGTGATTTCACAGTCATCGCCCGGTTTTACCATATTGCGGAACTTCACCGCATCCAGTCCCCGGTACACGGCCAGATGGCCCTTGAGCGCTTCCATAAAGAGCGGGAAGCAGGACTGGGCCATGATTTCGCACAGGATTACTCCGGGCACGACGGGATTGCCGGGGAAATGCCCCTCACAGAAATAGGGTTTTTCCGGGATGGTGAAACGGGCGTGGGACAGACCGTCTTCCGCCAGTTCCGCCCAGTCCAGCAGGAGCATGGGCTCCCGGTGGGGGACATGGGTTTTTATCTCTTCGCGGTTCATCCTTTATAAGGTCTGAAGGCCAGGCAGGCATTGTGGCCACCGAAACCGAAGGAATTGGAAAGACCCAGCGTAAGCGGTGCTTCAACGGCGACATTGGGCGTGTAGTCCAGGTCGCATTCCGGGTCCGGGGTGTCCAGGTTGATGGTAGGAGGGCAGATCCCCTCTTTCAGGGCCATAATGGTGGCGATGGCTTCCGCTCCGCCGGCCGCGCCGAACATGTGTCCGGTCATGGACTTGGTGGAAGAGATGTGCGCCTTGTAGGCAAAATCGCCCAAGGCAAGTTTACAAGCGACGGTCTCCGCTACGTCGTTCAGGTGCGTTCCGGTGCCATGGGCATTGATGTACAGCGTATCTTTGGCGGCGTCGAAGTCGGCCTCTGCCAGGGCGTCCTTGATGGACTGGGCCTGGGTGCTGCCGTCCGGACGGGGAGCGGTGGCGTGGAAAGCGTCGCAGGTGTTGCCATAGCCCACGATTTCACCGTAGATGGTGGCACCGCGCTTCTGCGCATGCTCCAGCGACTCCAGAATGAGCACAGCGGCGCCATCGCCCATGACAAATCCCTGTCGATTGGCGTTGAAGGGAAGCGAAGCGTATTGGGGATCCGTGGCGCGTGTGAGGGCCTTGGCATTGAAGAAACCGGCCACGCCGATAGGAATGGAAGCATGCTCGGAACCACCGGCGATGATGGCGTCGGCATAGCCATAACGGATGGTACGGAATGCCTCGCCAATGCAATGAGAGGAGGTGGCGCAGGCTGTGACGATGTCCAGGCACGGGCCCTCGGCATGGTGCTTGATGGCAATGTGCCCGGCGGCGATATTGGAAATCATCGTGGCGATGAACAGCGGCGAAATCCACTTGCCGGTAGGATCTTCCAGCATTTTCTGGGTCTCACGGTACTGCACCTCAAAACCGCCGATACCGGAACCGACGTATACGCCCAGACGGAAAGGGTCGATATTGGCTTCTTCGCCCTCCGAGCACAGACCGGACTGCTGCATAGCCTGCCAGGCGGCGGCCATGGCATAGATGGTAAAGTGGTCCTGCTTGCGGATGAACGGTTTATCCATGCCAAACTTCTCGGGGTCAAAGTCTTTCACTTTGCCGGCGAAGGTGACAGGCATATCTTTGAATTCTTCTACGTAGTCGATTCCGCAGACACCGTTTTTCAGGTTGTTCCAGTAGGTGTCCAAATCTTGTCCTACGGACGAAATGATACCCATTCCGGTTATCACAACTCTCTTGGGATCCATAGTTATATCAGTTCTTTAGCATGGGCGAGTACCTCCTGGGCACCGTCCATAATGTCATTTACTATACTTTCTGCGCTCTCGCACTGCTTGAGCATGCCGGCTACCTCGCCGGCAAGGAAACTGCCGCCTGCCAGGTCACCGTCAAACACGGCTTTTTTGAGGGAACCCGTGCCGAAGGCGCGGATTTCCTCCGCGGGAACGTTGCTGGCTTCCATCTTGGCAAACTGCTTGGTGAAAGGCGTCTTCAGGCTGCGCACAGCATCCCCGAGACTTTTCCCGGTGACCATGGTGCTAACGTCCGAAGCCTTGATGAGGCGCTCCTTGTAGGTGGGGTGTACACGGCATTCGTCGGCAACCAGGAAACGGGTGCCCACCTGTACGCCGCAGGCGCCCAGCATAAAGGCAGCTGCAGCCCCGCGGCCGTCTGCGATACCCCCGGCGGCGAGTACGGGAATGTGCACGGCGTCAACGACTTGCGGTACCAGGGCCATGGTGTGGGTGTCACCCACGTGACCGCCGGACTCTGCACCCTCAGCGATAACGGCCGTTGCGCCCAGTTCTTCCATTTTAATGGCATAGGCAACGGAAGCCACCACCGGAATGACACGGATGCCTGCCGCCAGCCAGCGCTCCATATACGGGGCGGGGGAGCCGGCGCCGGTTGTGACGATGGTAACGCCTTCCTCCACCACCAGATTGGCAATCTCTGCCGCATTGGGCGCGGCCAGCATGATGTTTACGCCGAAGGGCTTGTCCGTGAGCGTACGCGCCTTGCGGATTTCTTCCCGCACGGCTTCCGTTCCGGCATTGATGGAGGAGATGAGGCCCAGGCCGCCGGCGTTGGATACGGCCGCCGCCAGGTTGGCGTCCGCAATCCAGGCCATGCCGCCCTGGAAGATGGGCTTTTCAATGCCCAGTATATCACATAGTTGGCTTCGTATCATAAATAGTTTGCAAAGATACGAAAATTATTTCTTTTTGTTGCGATGGGCGCGACGCTCGCGCACGCGATAAGCACTTTCTACCACCAGCTGGTCCTGGAAGCACCCACGGGCAGCCAGCATATTGCAGACAGTGACGATGAGCGGGAAGATGACCGTCCAACTGAACACGGGGCCCTCGAAGCTGAAATACATCCAGGCCAGCCAGCACTGCATACCCAGGGCCACGATGCCGGAAAGGACGGCCAGGCGCATTTGCAGGATGCGGGATTTGTACACCACCAGCGCCAGGGCTACCAGGGCGGTAAGGATGCCTAGCAGAATACCGAAATAGGGTTTTTGGAGCTGCCAGTAGGATACCCGCACCAATCCGTCCGGATCATTGACCGTATAAGCGGTGCCAAAGCAAAGAGCGGCCAGCAGGGCTGCGGAAATGAGGAGATATAGGGTTTGAATTCTTTGCCACATAATAAATCATTTTTCTATGCGAAGATACTCATTTTTTTTGAGTATATTTGTACTCCTATGGAATAAAACTAAAATACCTCATACTATGAAACCTACCTTACTTGTACTTGCAGCTGGAATGGGCAGCCGTTATGGCGGTCTCAAGCAGATGGACGGCCTGGGCCCTCACGGAGAAACCATTATCGACTATAGCATCCACGATGCCGTGGAGGCTGGCTTCGGCAAGGTGGTATACATTGTCCGTGAATCCTTCAAGGAACAGATGGAAGCTGCCGTCAAGGAAAAATATGCCGGTGTAAAAACCGTGGACGGGGAGCCGCTCAAGTTCGTTTTCGTCACGCAGGAACTGGACAAGATTCCCGCCCCTTTCACCGTGCCGGCAGAACGTGTAAAACCTTGGGGTACGGCTCACGCCGTGCTCATGGGCGCAGAGGTAATCAATGAGCCTTTCGCCGTCATCAACGGGGACGATTTCTATGGCAAGGAGTCGTTCAAGATCCTGGGCGACTGGTGCCGGAAACATCAGAACACGGATGGCCAGTATTGCATCGTGGGCTTCGAACTGGAAAACACCCTGAGTGAGAACGGCAGCGTCTCCCGTGGCATCTGCTCCTATGACAAGACCGGCAACCTCACGGATATCGCCGAGCACCTGGAAATCGCCCGCGAGGCGGACGGCAAGGTGTACGGCAACAATTCCGTAAACGGAGAAAACCATGTGGAACTGCAGGCCAAGGCCCTCTGCTCCATGAATATGTGGGGCTTCACTCCGGACTATTTCACCAAGAGCGCAGCCATCTTCAAGACCTTCCTGGAGGAGCACATCTCCGAGCCCAAGAAAGAGTTCTATATCCCTTATGCCGTAGATGTTATCGTCAAGTCCGGCCAGGGCGCCTGCGAGGTCCTGTCCACGCCGTCCCACTGGTTCGGCGTTACCTTCAAGGAGGATCGTCCCGGTGTGGTGGCCAAGTTCGCGGAACTGGTAGAAAAAGGTGTTTATCCCAGCCCCCTGTATTGATATGAAGTTATTTGCCCGAAAAGTCAATAATTACAGTTTGTATGCTTCCCACGCCTGGTATGTGCCGGGCGTAAAGGGCATGTTCGGCCTGCTGGGATGGTTTATACTTGGTAATCTTCTGGCCATAGTTGTGCAGGCCATCTTCAGTGCCTTTATTCCCATGGATCTGGTGCAGAAATACAGCATGCTGGTGCTGTATCCGCTGTCCTTTATCCCGGCCATGATTTATGTTGGCCAACAGAGCCAGCGCAACAGCCTGTTCGAAACCGGATACAAGCTCAGTTCCAATAACTTCGGCCGTTTCAAGGGGTGGCAGATCGCCCTCGTTACCGTGGCACTCACTTTTGCCACCATGATCTCGGCAGACCTTCCCAACTACTGGAACTACAAACTCACCACGCTCGTGCCCGGCATGGAGTCCTTCTATGAGCTTCTGACAAAGGTGATGCGGGAGTTAACCGGCGGCCCGTTCTGGAGCAGTTTCCTGCTGGTGGCCATCTTTGCTCCCATCTTCGAGGAGTGGCTGTGTCGTGGTATGGTGCTGCGTGGCCTGCTTGCCAACCTGAAACCCGGTTGGGCCATTGTGGTGAGCGCCCTGTTCTTCGCGCTTATCCATGCAAATCCCTGGCAGGCGCTCAATGCGTTTATCATCGGCGTAGTCATGGGATATGTGTATTACAAGACGGGGAACCTCTGGCTCACCATGCTCATGCACTTCGTCAACAATGGAACAGCGGTGATCCTTTCCCAGTTCTCGTCCCTGCAGGAGATGGAATTCTGGATGGATGTGCTGCCCAAGAGTACATATACCATCGTCTATGTGTGCGGCCTGGTGCTGCTGTGCGTGTGCCTGTGGGTATTCCGTAGCATCCCGCTGGCGCAAAAGCGGGGCAATATCGACACTGTAGAATTGTAAACTTATGGAAGAGGAAGTCCCCATCAAGAAAGACCGCTGGGCCTGGCTCAAACGCAGCGACCACAATTATTTGATTCCGTTCGTGATTGTGGTAACTACGATGGTGGCCCTGTGGCTCCTGTTCTTCGCGCACAACAGCGTGCTCAACTGGATCCGTGCCAGCGTGGAGGTACAGGCGCAGGAAAAGGAAATGGCCCGCCTCCAGAGCGAGATCGACGCCATGGAGCACGAGATAGACGCCCTGCGCAACAACCGGGACTCCCTGGAATCCTTCGCGCGCGACACCTACCACTTCGCCTCCTCGGGGGACGACGTTTACATTCTGGAATAAAGCTGGACCGTTTGGGCGGCTTCCGCTACGTCGTGTACGCGAAGCCATTCTGCGCCCCGCTCCAGTGCGGCATACTGAACAACTTGCGTTGCGGGCATCGCTTCTTCGGGAGTGATGCCCAACGCTTTATATATCATGCTCTTGCGGGAAACGCCCACTAATATGGGCCGATGCAACTCCTGCAGTTCTTCCATGCGGCGGAGCAACTCCCAGTTCTGCTCCAGGGTTTTGGAAAAGCCGAAGCCCGGGTCCAGGAGCCACTCTTCAATACCGGCATCGGCGGCCTTCAGGGCAAAATCCCGGAAATAGGCCTTGATTTCCTCCACGATATCCGTGTACTGTGTAAATTGCTGCATGGTCTCCGGATTGCCACGCATGTGCATGGCCACGTATGGCAGGCCCAGCCGCCCCACCGTGTCCAGCATCTGCGGATCCAACTGTCCGGCACTGATATCGTTCACCATAAAAGGGCCAATGATCTCGTACGCACGCCGCACAATCTCGCTCCGGTACGTGTCGATGGAGATGGCAGGATACTGCCCTTCCGGGACATGTGCACCCCCGCACATGGGTAGGGGGAGGGGCCCGTTGGCTGTCCGTTCGCGAAGCGGACGAGACAGACAATGGGAGGGGCCGGAGAGAGCGAAGCGAACGGAGTTCCCGGAAGGGCAGTATCCTGCCATCTCCCGGAATGCGGGCTCCAGGCGGGACCATTCCTCCTCCAGGGAGGGCTGGGGCGCGCCGGGACGGGTGGAGCAGGCGCCCAGGTCCACTACCGTGGCACCATCGGCCCACATTTGCTTTGCACGCGAAACCACGTCCGCAGCGGCAGTCCGGCTGCCGGCATAGAAGGAATCTTCCGTGAGATTCACGATGCCCATGATATGCACAATACCACTCATGTGCGCAAAGGTAGGAAAAATTCACTATCTTTGCACTTCAATTGCAAGATATTATGGAAAGAAGAACGCGCGTCAGATTCGCTCCGTCACCTACCGGTCCGCTGCACATGGGCGGTGTGCGTACGGCATTGTACAATTACCTTTATGCCAAGCAGAAGGGCGGTGATTTCATCATCCGCATTGAGGATACGGACTCCCACCGCTTTGTGCCTGGGGCGGAACAGTATATCATTGAAGCACTTAACTGGTGCGGCATCATCCCGGACGAGGGTGTGGATGAGAACGGCAAGGTGGTGGAAACCGCCTCTGCCAAGCATCCGCATGCCCCGTACCGCCAGAGCCAGCGCCGGCCCATATATCGGCAATATGCAGAACAGCTTGTAGCTGCCGGCTGGGCCTATTACGCCTTTGACTCTGCGGAGGAACTGGACGCCCGCCGCGCCGCTGCTGAGGCCGCCAAGGAGACGTTCATGTACAACGCCGCCAGCCGCGGTGGCCTGCGCAACTCCCTCACCTTGCCGGAAGAGGAAGTCAAGCGCCTGCTGGAAACCACCACGGACTGGACCATCCGTTTCAAAATGCCCCTGAACCGCATTGTGGCGATGGAAGACCTCATCCGCGGCCATGTGGAAGTGAACACGGACACCCTGGACGACAAAGTGCTCTGGAAACGCGCCGACGAACTGCCCACCTATCACCTGGCCAATATTGTCGATGACCATCTGATGGAAATCACGGAGGTGATCCGTGGCGAGGAGTGGCTACCGTCGCTGCCGTTGCACTATTTGCTGTACGAGGCCTTTGGCTGGACGGACACCATGCCGCGTTTTGCGCACCTGTCCCTGCTGTTGAAGCCTATCGGCAACGGAAAACTTTCCAAGCGTGACGGCGACAAACTGGGCTTCCCGGTGTTCCCGCTGGCCTGGAAAAACCCGGAGACCGGTGAAATGTCCCACGGCTACCGTGAGGACGGCTATTTCCCGGAGGCTTTCGTGAACCTGTTGGCCATGCTGGGGTGGAATCCCGGTGATGACCGCGAAATGTTCACCCTCCCGGAACTGGTGCAGGCTTTCTCGCTGGCCAAGGTGCAAAAAGCCGGTGCCAAATTCAATCCGGAAAAGGCCAAGTGGTACAACAAGGAGTATCTGCGTATGAAGAGCACGCAGGAACTTACGGACCTGTTCATCCCCGTGCTGGAGAGCCACGGCATCAAGGTGGTGGACTGCCCCTGTAATGCCCTCACCGCCGGTGCACAGTTCGAAGGGTTCGGGGCCGATTTCGCCAACCACATCTTCACGCGTGAGTACGTGGAAGCCGTGGTGGAACTGGTGAAAGAACGCGGTACGTTCGTTGCCGATTTCTGGAACATCGCCTCCTACCTCTTTGTGGCTCCGGAGCAGTTCGAGGCCTTTGGCATCAAGGCCGGTGCCGGACTTCCCTCGAAGCCGGTGGATCCGAATCGGCCCGTAGATCCGCGTGCCAAGGTGTATGACGATGCCGCCACCGCTCCCTTCCTGGCCAAGGATGCCGACAAATTCTGGAACGCGGACAACGCCGCCTTCTGCCAGGAGGTATGTGATTATATCTGCAAGGAGTACAAGGGTGCTATCGACGCGCCGGTGCTGGAGACCGTACTGGAAGAATACATCAAAGGCAAGGAATGGCCGATGGGCAAGGTGATGAACGCCCTTCGCCTGGCCCTCACCGGTGCCGCCAGCGGCCTGGGTATCGCCGCCATCCTCTCCTTCATCGGCCGGGCCGAATTCGCCCGCCGCATGGCATTCATCGGCAAGCGGCTGGGCTAATTCTGGTCTAGCGGCGCAGGTCGGTGAAAAGGCCGTGATCGCTAAGTGCCTGTATTACTGCACGTTATATAATAATCCTCGTTCGAAATCCGAACGAGGATTATTGCATATGTAACTGATATACAGATGGTTAGCTGCCACCCGGCTCGTGCCGATGCCTGTGCCAACCGTCCGGGGTAGGCAAGAAGGTCTAGTGCTTCCGGCGGATGGCGGGGATGTTCTCCAGGTCGGCCTTCTTTTCGCCGGGGGCGATGCAGAGCACGGGCTTTTTCTCCGAGGCGAAGTTGAAGTACTTGGCGTTGTCGGAGTTGTTGTAGCCGATCTTGATGGTATCGGCCATGCCCGGCAGGGACACTTCTTCTCCGTGGCCGTTGGTTTCCCACTCGAAGGACTCGTCGATAATCACCAGGTTGCCGAGGTCCTTGTTCAGGCCCAGACCGCCGAGGTCCATCGTGAAGCCCGTGACGATGGCGGTAATGCGCACCTTGTCGCCAAATTCGGGATCGTTGTCCCAAATGATACCCTTCTTGAAATGGTTGGCGGTACCCGTGTAGTGGGAAATCATATCGTCAATCTTCTCCAGGTCGCTCATCTTGGCGCCGTGCTCGTTATTACCGGTGGTGATGTTCACCAGCACGTTCTTGGCGGTCTTGAGGTCGAAGTCGTTCAGGAGGGGACTCTCGAAGGCGCCCTTCACGGCCTTGTCCAGACGGTCGGGACCGCTGCCTTCGCCGCTGCCCATCAGGGCCATGCCGCTGTTGCGCATCATCTTGCACACATCCTGGAAGTCCACGTTGATGTAACCGGGGCAGCTGATCACCTCGATGATGCCGCGGACAGCCGTGGCCAGTACTTCATCGGCCTTGGGGAAAGCCTCCTGGATGAGGGTGTCGCCAAAGAACTGGTACAGTTTCTCGTTGTTGATAATCAGGAGGGCGTCCACGTTCTTTTCCAGTTCGTGGATGCCGTCCACGGCCTTGGACTGGCTCTCGTTACCTTCGTTCTTAAAGGGAATGGTCACGACGGCCACGGTAAGGATGCCGCGCTCCTTGGCCATCTTGGCGATGACAGGGGAGGCACCGGTTCCGGTACCACCGCCCATGCCGGCCGTGATGAAGAGCATCTGCGTGCCGCAGTCCAGCACCTTGCGGGCAATCTCGTCCTGGGCTTCCAGGGCGGCGTTGCGGCCGGCGGTAGGATCGGTTCCGGCACCCAGGCCGTTCTGGCCCAGCTGGATCTTCACCGGCACCTCGCTGGTCTGCAGGGCCTGCGCATCGGTGTTACACACGATGAAACTGCATCCCTGGATATTCTGGCGGTACATGTAGTTCACGGCATTGCAGCCGCCACCGCCCACGCCCACCACTTTGATGATGGCGTTCTCGCTGGTCCAGTCGTTCGGGACGATATTGGTATCTAAATCGTACATCATGGCTTATTCCTCCTTGTTGGCTTCGTCGTACACTTTCAGGGCTGTTTTCTCCACCTTGCTCCAGATGATGGAGAGGAATCCGGTGCCTTCCTTCTTGGCCACCTTCACCTTCTTCACCTTGGGCTCCGGCTTGGGTTTCTCTTTCTCTTCCGGTTCTACGGGGTTGCCGAATTCTTCCGGAGCAAAGAGCATGTCGTCGGGGACGGTAGGGGTCTCGTTGGTCACTTCCACTTCCACCATCTCTTCCTCGACGGGTTCTTCCGGTTTCTCCGGCTTGGTCACGCAATCCGGCAGGTGGTCTTCCTTGGCGGCCAGCACCATACCGATGGCTGAGGTAGCCGAGGTGGAATAAACACCGCTACCCACGGAAGCGGAGAACATGTAGCGCGGATAACCCTTGCGCACCTCATAACCGGACACATCCTTGATGAGCGGAATGAAGTTGGCCAGTTCTGCACCGCCGCCGGTAATCACCAGACCGCTGCGCAGGGAATTCTGCAGGCCGCTCTCCTGGATGTAATAGAGCACGGCGTCCACGATCTCGCGGCAACGGCAGTCGATAATCTCGGAAATATAGCGTACCGGGACCTCCTTGAACGGCGGTTCCAGGCGGATTTGCAGCACTTTCTCGCTCAGCGAGGCCAGCTTGCCGGGCATGCAGGCGCCAAAGCGCTTCTTGATTTTCTCCGCCAGGTCCTCGGAAATGGAGCACTCCGTGCGGATATCGTTGGTAATCACCTTGCCGGCGAAGGGGATAGACGCGTAGTAACGCATGATGCCACCGTGGTAAATCGACACGGAAGTAACACCTGCACCCACATCCACCAGGGCTACGCCGCCGGCCATTTCGTCGTCGGTGAGGACGGCACGGGCCACCACTTCCGGCAGGAAGTATTTCTTGGCGATGGCAATGTCCAGCTGGTTGAAAATCTTGTCCAGGGCCGTAGTAGCGCTGCGGTTGCCCACGAACACCTTGAAGTTACCCTCCAGGGAGGAGCTCAAAGTGCCCACAACCTCACTCTCCACGAGTTGGATTTCATCGTCGATGGAGAAGGACTGGGCCACGGCGCCGTACATGATCTGGCGCTCCGGGTTGGAGAGGGGATAAGTTTCCAGTGCGATGGACTTCAGGCTGTCCACCTCCTCGGTCGAGATGTAGTCATCTGCGTTGGTGCGTTCGATACGGGCCGATGCCGTCACCTGCGCCACCTCGCTGCGGGGCATGCCCACCACCACCTGCAGAATCTGGATCATGAGTTCCTGTTCCGCTTCCCGGATGGCTTCCTTCAGGCGTCTGGCCGCCTTCATGGGGTTGGCGATGAGGCTGGTACGGATGCCCTCCGAAGGGGTCTCCTTGTAGTAAACAATCTGGATATCCTCGCCGTTCACCCGTGCGACGCACAGGCCGAACTTCGAGGTTCCCAGGTCAATCGAGGCAATGTATTTTTCTTCCATATTGCGTTTGTATTATTTTCTGCAAACCAATTGTTTCCGGTGGCGTACATCCACCAGCGTGTACCAGCCCGGCTCTTTGGAGGGAGCGACGCTCTCGTAGTAGGCGGTCATCAGTTCTAATTTATCTTTTACGCGGGTAGGGGAGCCAAAGAGGAACCTTTCTTTCCCTTCCCGGGGAATGAGTACCAGGTCCCCGTCCTTGTTTACGGTAATCTGGCTGATATTCTCTTCCCAAGTTGTTCCGTGGATGGCGTTTACCATGCCCAGCATCTGGTTGAGCCAGGCGGCTTCCTTGGGGTCTGTAAGCATGCCCTTGTACCCCTTGGGGACGTGGACGGGCAAGTATCCGTCCACTACCGGCACCTGGACGCTGCCACGGGACTGCAGCGGGAACAGGAACCCTTCCGAGTCCGAGTAATAGCCGTTCTGGCCATCCTGGAGGCGCATCACCGGCTGACGCTGGCTCAGCGCTACGTGCAGGATCCCATCGTCGGTAAGCCAGGCCTCGCAGTCGCGCACGGCGCTGTGGGCGCAGATTATCTTTTCGATGCGGTCCAAATTCACGCTGTCCAGCGGCAGGCCGGCATAGGCCCGATATTCGGTCTCCAGCCAGTGCTCGATATCGTCTCGGGTGACAAAACGGCGCTCCAGGCTGTCGGTAACCATCACATCCAGCGTACCTTTGCCCTGGCAGGTACGGCCACGAAGTTCCCTTCTGGACATGCTGGAAGTCAGCATCCATACCAGGAAACAGGTTACTACAAGTAACAGGCCGAGGCCTCGCCGAGCGATTGGTTTCATGCGCTATTGAATTCTTTTTTTCAACATTTCGGTAATGGGCTCTATGAAGCGGTCCACGTTGCCGGCGCCAAAGGTCACCAGCACGTCCAGCGGCTCCTCGGAGAGGTAGTCCATCAGCTGTTCTTTCTTGATAAGGACCTTCTCCGGGGCGGTCACGTCCTTGAAGATAATCTCGGAGGTGACACCGGGAATGGGCTCCTCGCGGGCCGGGTAAATGTCCAGCAGGATGAGTTTGTCCACCAGCGACAGGGAAGCGGCGAATTCAGCGGCAAAGTCCCGTGTGCGGGTGTACAGGTGCGGCTGGAAAATGGCCGTGATCTTGCGGCCCGGGAAGATGTTCCGCAGCGAAGTGATGGCGCTGGAGAGTTCCGCCGGGTGGTGGGCGTAGTCATCGACATAAGACAGCTTGGAACTGTTCACATGCACTTCCAGGCGGCGCTTGACGCCCTCGAAGCAGGCGATGGCGGCTTTTACAGCTTCCGGGTCGATGCCATAGCACAAAGCCACGGCAGCCGCAGCGACGCTGTTCTCGCAGTTCACCCAGCCGGGTGCGCCCACCTTGAAGCCTGCGATAACACCGTTCGGGGTGTGCAGGTCGTAGTGGAAGCAGCCACAGGCGTCCGGCTGTGCGTTCATCGGGTAAAAATCGGCCGATGTATCCGTATAATGATAGGTATAGACCTTGGCCTTGGTATCGGCCGGGCCTACGGGAATGCCTTTCTTGGCGATGAGGATGCCGCTGATCTGCGAGGCGAAGGCCTTGAAGGCTTCCACCACGTGCTCGTAGTCACCGTAAATGTCCAGGTGGTCGGCATCGACAGCGGTAATCACGGCGATTTCCGGGAACAGCTGCAGGAAGGAACGGTCGAATTCATCGGCCTCCGCCACGATGGTGGGGTTCTCCGACATGAGGAGATTGGTCCCGTAGTTGCGGGAGATGCCGCCCAGGAAGGCGCTGCAGCCTTCTCCGCTGTGGGTGAGGATGTGGGCGATGAGGGTGGAGGTGGTAGTTTTTCCGTGCGTACCGGCAACGGCCAGGCAGCGCTGTCCCTTGGCTACTTCGCCCAGGGTACGGGAACGCTTGAGCAGCAGGTATCCTTCCTCGCGGGCCTTTACCAGTTCACCCAAGTCGGCAGGAATGGCGGGCGTGTACACCACCAGCGTTTCATTCTTGTCTTCCGGAAGCAGTTCCGGCTGGTCCTGATAGTGCACGTCGATGCCTTCGGCCTCCAGGGCGAAGGTAAGGTCGGAGGGGGTACGGTCGTAACCGGCCACGTTGTAACCCTTGAACTTGTAATAGCGGGCAAGGGCACTCATGCCGATGCCGCCTATGCCGATAAAGTAAACGTTTTTCATATGAAACCTTGTTCTTAAATTCACCCTCTTCACTTAAACCCACAGGCCTACGCTCAAACTTATTCACGTTACCCTTTCCCTATTCTAATACTTTATATATTTCATCACAGATGATTTTTGCGGCGTTGGTCAAGGCCATTCCGCGGGCGTTTTTCTCCAGTTGTTTGATGCGATCGGGGGACTGGAGCAGGGCCAGGGCGGTGGGCAGCAGCTCGTCCACTGCGTCGCTGTCTTTCACCAGCATGGCGGCGTCCTTGCGGACCAGGGCCATGGCGTTGTGCGTCTGGTGGTCTTCGGCCACGTTGGGAGAGGGGACAAAGATGGTTGCCTTGCCCGTGGCGCAGAGCTCACTCACGGTGCTGGCGCCACTGCGGGAAATCACCACGTCCGCTGCCGCGTAAGCCAGATCCATGCGGGCGATAAAATCGTACTGGGTAATGCCCTTAATATCCGGGTGGGCCGCCATAAAGGCGTCCGTATCTTTCTTGTAGTACTTGCCGCACTGCCAAATCACTTCCACATTCTCTCCGTCCGGGCAGCCGTCCTGGATCCAATGCCGCATGGAACGGTTGAGGGTACCGCTGCCCAGTGAGCCGCCCACGACAAAGATGTGCTTCTTGGCCGGGTTCAGGTGGTAGAACGCCATGGCTTCCGTTTTCATCTCGGGTGTCGCGGGTTGCGACACGGCGGCGCGGATGGGGTTGCCGGACATCACGAGCTTTTCCTTGGGGAAGAATCGCTCCATACCTTCGTAGGCCACGCAGATGGACTGTACACGGTTCCCCAACAGTTTGTTGGTGAGGCCGGCAAAGCCGTTCTGCTCCTGAATCACCGCAGGGATATGCATGCCCGTAGCAGCCCAGAGCAGGGGAGCGCTCGCAAAACCGCCCACACCTACCACCACATCGGGCTTGAATTCCTTGATGATGGCCTTGGCGCGGCGCACGCTGTCCAGGACGCGGAACGGAACCGTGAGGTTGTTCATGAGGTTCTTCAGCGTAAACTGGCGCTGCATGCCCACCATCGGCAGGCCAACAATCTTGTAGCCCTCAGCAGGGACCTTCTCCATTTCCATTTTCCCCTCGGCCCCGACAAAGAGAATCTCCGTGTCCGGGTTCAGTTCTCTCAGTTTATTGGCGATGGAAACGGCCGGGAAGATGTGTCCTCCCGTGCCTCCTCCGCTGATGATGGCTCTGATAGGTTTGTACTCCATTATTCTTCTTCTACGGTTGAGTCTTGTGTCCAGTCGTTGTGGTGTTCTATGAGCGGGGCTGCCTCGGCTTCGCGGCGGGCCATGTTCTCACGTGCGTCCTTGGAGATGGACAGGAGGATGCCAAAGACCACGGCGAATACCAGGAACGCATTGGTTCCGTGACTCACCAGGGGCAGGGTCTGTCCGGTCTGGGGGACCAGCGGCAGGTGAACGTTCACCGCCATATGCATGAAGGCCTGTCCGGTTACCAGGATAATCAGACCTGTGATAATCACTTTGTCGTAATACCGGTTGCATTCCTTGGCCACCATCGTTCCGCGCGCCAGGAGGCTGAAGTACAGGATGATCAGGATGGCCGCGCCCCACATGCCCGTTTCTTCTACGATGAAACTGAACATATAGTCACCAAAGATAACCGGCACCTGGTACTTCTGCGTGCTGTTGCCGATGCCTTTGCCCCAGAAACCGCCTTCTTTGATGGCCAGGAGGGCACCCACGGGCTGGTCCAGCTTTCCGCGTGCCGTGCGCCATTCCAGCGACTCGCGCTTGGAGCCCAGCAACTGCTTCATGGTGGCATCATCGTCCTGGGTTATACGGCCGATAGCGGTGCCGATACGGCTTTCCTTGAGGATCCCGGCCTTATAGGCGGTGAACATGATGGCGATGCCGGCTATGCCCACCAGTACCACGTACCCGATGTCGCGTGCGTCGATGCCGCCCACCAGGATCATCAGCACCATGATGATGCCGATGAACAGGGCACTGGAGTTGGAGCCCATCATCACCATGAGGGTGGTCAGGAGCACCGGCAGGTAGATATAGGCCACCTTCTGCCACTGCGGTTTTTGCAGGAAGGCGAGTTTTTCGAATTTATCGGCCAGGATGTTCGCCCATTTGAATTCGCCGTTCTTGAAGGTGTCCAGGGACCAGCCCAGGTACATAATCATGAACAGCTTCACGAATTCGTACACGTGCACCTGTTTTCCGGCGATGATGAGGATACGGCGGGCACCGTTGATTTCACCGGCGCGCACCAGGCCCAGGTTCAGGTTCATCACCAGGATCACCAGGATGACGAAACTGATGCCGAAGCCGAACATCGACAGTTTCTTGTACCATTCCACCCGGCCGAAGTAGTATAGGCTGAAGATGAGGACGAAGCCCACAGCCACCACCTTGAGCTGGTCGACCATGATGCTCACGCGGTCGCTCCCCGTGTCGTTGGCCAGGCGCGGGGTGCTGGAGAACACCGAAATCACGGAGATGAGCATGAGGAACAAGGCAATCAGGAGGATCACCTTGTCTCCGCTGAACCTGTCCATGAAATTGGTCAGATGTCCAAGGAAGCTGTCTCTTTTCTTCTCTTCTTCGGCTACCATAAATGCTTACAGGTTACGGACGGCAGCTTTGAACTGCTCGCCCCGGTCTTCGTAATTTTTAAACAGGTCGAAACTGGCGCAGCAGGGGCTCAGGAGCACTACGTCGCCGGCTTTGGCCAGGGCGGCGGACTTCTCCACGGCCTCCTTGGCGCTCAGGGCATCGACAATAGTGCCTACCATGCCCTCGAAGGCGGCGTGGATCTTGGCATTGTCCACACCCAGGCAGACGATGGCTTTCACCTTTTCTTTCACCAGGTCGTTGAGGACGCTGTAATCGTTCCCTTTATCGGTGCCGCCCACGATCCATACGACGGGTCGTTTCTGGCACTCCAGCGCATACCAGGCGCTGTCCACGTTGGTGGCTTTGGAGTCGTTGATGTACAGCACGTCCTTGATGCTCAGGACCGGTTCCAGCCGGTGTTCGATGGGCTGGAAGGTGGACAGGGAGGTCCGGATTACCTCGTTTTCAATACCGGCGGCCTTGGCGGCCAGGGCGGCGGCCATCGAGTTGTAGATGTTGTGTTTGCCGCCCAGGGCCAGGTCCTGCAGGAAGATATCAGTCTCTTCCTTATCATACCGGAGGACCATCTTGTCATCCTTCAAGAAGGCACCCTGCTTTACTTCCTTCTCCTGGGAGAAGGGGAGCATCTTGCATCGAAGTACAATCTTGGACAAGTGTCCTACCGTTATTTCGTCGTCTGTATCGAAAATGAAGCAATCGTCGCTGCGGAGGTTTTGGGTAATCTTGAACTTGGCGGCCACGTAATTCTCCATCTTGTGGTCGTAGCGGTCCAGGTGGTCCGGCGTGATGTTGGTGATAATGGCAATGTCAGGACGGAAATCGTAAATATCGTCCAGCTGGAAACTGCTGATTTCCAGTACGTAATAGTCAAAGTGCTCGGTGGCTACCTGGTAGGCGTAGCTCTTGCCGATGTTGCCGCCCAGGCCCACGTTGAGGCCGGCGTTCTGCAGCAGGTAGTAAATGAGCGAGGTGGTGGTGGTTTTACCATTGGAACCGGTGATGCAAATCTTCTTTGCGCTGTCGTACCGGCTCGCAAATTCAATTTCGGACACCACGCGGATGCCTTTCTCACGGATTTTCTGCACCATGGGGACGGTGCCCGGGATGCCGGGGCTCTTGACCACCTCGTCGGCATTCAGGATAAGTTCTTCCGTGTGCTGACCCTGCTCGAAGGGAATCTCCCACTTCTTGAGCTGGGCGGCATACTCCTCCTTGATCTGTCCCTTATCGCTCAGGAACACATCAAACCCTTTTACTTTTGCCAGAACAGCGGCTCCGACGCCACTCTCTGCACCTCCTAAAACAACAACTCTTGCCATAATATATTACCTTTTACCTTCGTTTCAAACTTTTCTCATTTTCGCACAGGCCAACCCGGCGACCATATACGTTACCCCCTCCCGAAACCCCTCCCCTCGGGGGAGGGACTTATATTACCTAATCTTGAGTAATGCTAACGTACTAACTGCCAGTATAATTCCTACAATCCAAAAGCGGACGGTAATTTTTGCTTCGTGTTGGGCGGGAACGGGTTTCTTGAAAATCACCGGTCCGTCCGGCGCCTTTTTATCCTGATAATGGTGATGGAGCGGGGTCATGCTCCAGATGCGGGTTCCCACCCCTTTTCTCTTCTTGGTGAACTTGAAGTAGAAGCGCTGCAGGAGCACCGACAGGCTCTCGGCGAAGAATACGCCGCAGAGGAGGGGAATCAGCAGCTCCTTACGCATGAGCACGGCGCTCACGCCGATGATGCCGCCGATGGCCAGGCTCCCCGTATCGCCCATGAACACCTGGGCGGGGAAGGAGTTGTACCACAGGAAACCGATGAGTGCACCCACAAAGGCACTCATGAAGATGGCAATTTCGCCGGAGCCCGGAATATACATGATATTCAGGAAGTTGGAGTCGATGAGGTTGCCGCCCAGCCACGCCATCACGCCCAGTACAACGCCCACAATGGCCGATGTCCCTGCCGCCAGACCGTCCAGACCGTCGGTGAGGTTGGTGCCATTGGAGCACGCGGTGATGACCAGGACGATCATGATTACGTAGAGGGCCCATTTGGCATACCAGCCCCAGACACCCTTCACCGGTGACAGCCAGCGGTAGTCGAATTCGTGGTTCTTCACGAACGGGATGGTGGTCTTGGTGCTCTTTACCACGTCTTCTTCTACGTAACGGCCGTTCATGACGGTGGTTTCTGTTTCCAAAGTACGCTCCACGCTGGTCTCCACGGCCACTTTTTCACGGACGACGATGTCCGGGCTCATCCACACGGTAAGGCCCACCATCAGGCCCAGAATAATCTGGCCGAGGAGTTTTCCGTGCTCCGACATGCCT
This sequence comes from uncultured Bacteroidales bacterium, assembly GCA_946415475.1. Lineage (GTDB taxonomy): Bacteria > Bacteroidota > Bacteroidia > Bacteroidales > UBA932 > Cryptobacteroides. Next base: position 213,521 of record CAMKSQ010000001.1, on the reverse strand, counting down.
TCCTTGTTGTGCTTGAACACTTTGATATAATCATCGGCAAAGCCCAGTCCTCCGCACCAGATGGTGCTGAAGATGAGCAGCTGCACGTAGATGTTGGTGAGGTCGCTGAACAGCAGCACACCGCAGAGGATGGAGAGAATGATGATGATGCCGCCCATGGTAGGAGTTCCTTTCTTCTGGATTTGTCCTTCCAGGCCCAGATCGCGCACGGTCTCGCCGATCTGCAACAGTTGAAGACGACGGATGATGCGCTTTCCCGCGAGCATGGATACGATGACGGCCGTCACCGCGGCCAGCATGGCGCGGAAGGACAGGTAGTTCATCAGGCCGATGCCGGGGAAGTCGACCCCAGAGGATGCCAGGTATTGGAACAGATGATAAATCATTGAGCAAGCAGTTTAAAGGTTTCAGTTACAATTTCTTTTTCGTCAAAATGGTTTTTGGTGTGACCGATAATCTGGTAAGTCTCGTGCCCCTTGCCGGCCAGCAGGATGGTGGCCCCTTCCGGTGCCGTGAGGATGGCGGTGCGGATGGCCTCGCGACGGTCCGTGATGACCAGGGCCTTAGCACGTCCCGAGATGTCCAGGCCGGCGCGGATATCGGCAATAATGGCCTCCGGATCCTCTGTGCGGGGGTTGTCGGAGGTGATGATGATGCGGTCGGCCTTCTTCTGGGCCACCTGCGCCATCTCCGGACGTTTGGTCTTGTCCCGGTCTCCGCCGCAGCCGAAGAGGCAGATGAGCGTGCGCTCGGGGGCGATGTCGCGGAGGGTGGTAAGCACGTTCTCCAGCGCATCGGGCGTATGGGCATAGTCCACAATCACCGACAGGTCCTTGGGACCGTTCAGGTTCTCCAGACGGCCGGGAGCGCTCTCCAGGCGGGAGAGGGCCACCAGCGTTTCCGTCGGGTCTGCACCCAGGCATACGGCAGCACTGTAAATGGCCAGGAGATTATAGGCATTGTGCCGGCCGATGAGACGGCACCAGGTGTCGATTCCGTCAATCTTCAGGAGCATCCCGTCGAAGTTCTGTTCCAGGATGCGGGCGGTGTGGTCTGCCAGGCCTTGAACGGCGTAGGTAACCACTTGAGCCTTGGTGTTTTGCACCATCACGCGGCCGTTGCGGTCATCGTCATTAATAAGGGCGATGGCGCTCTGGGGCAGCATGTCGAAGAACAGCTTCTTGCAGCGGAGATACTCGGCAAAGGTCTTGTGGTAGTCCAGGTGGTCGTGGGTGAGGTTGGAGAAAATGCCCAGCTTGAATTCCAGGCCGCTCACGCGGTCCTGTTCCACGCCGATGGAACTCACCTCCATAAAGCAGTATTCGCAGCCTTTGTCCACCATGCGGGCGAGCAGGCTGTTCAGGGTGATGGGGTCCACGGTGGTGTTTTCCGTCTCCAGGCGCTCTTCGCCCACGTAATTGGCGATGGTGGAGAGCAGGCCACAGGAGTACCCCAGGTTCCGGAACAGGTTGTACAGCAGCGTTACGGTGGTGGTTTTACCGTTGGTGCCGGTGATACCTACGAGCGTCAGTTTGCCGGACGGATGACCATAGAAGGTGTCGGCGGCCATGGCCACCGCCTTCCGGCTGCCATCCACTACGGCCGCGGCACCCTTCTCCAGGGCCTGCGGGATATAGGCATGCCCATCGCTTGCATACCCCTTCACGGCAAAGAACAGGCTTCCCGGAGTGACTTTCCGGGAGTCGCTGCACAGGTTGGTAATCTCCGTATCGGGAGTGCCATGCAGGATGGTAGCATCGGTGTCGCGTATGATTTCGCTCAGTTTCATTACTTCAGTATCAGTTTAACGGTTTGATCGGCCTTGGCTTTGGTACCGGGGGCGGGGGACTGGCTTACCACGTGGCCGCTGCCTTCGTACTGGCAGCGCTGGCCCAGGGTTTCCAGTGCATACAGGGCGTCCTTGAGGCCGAAGCCTTTCAGGTTGGGCACCAGTCCTTTCTCCAGCGTGATTTCCTGTTCCATCTGGGGCAGGGTAGCGGTGGGTTTGATGGTTGCATCCCATTCGCCGTCCAGGGCATACAACTTATCCACAATCTCCCGGATGGCCAGGGCGGGTTTGGTACCGCCGTAGAAGTTCCGGTGGGACGGATAGGAGTATACCGTGACCAGGATGGTATATTTGGGGGCATCGGCAGGGAAGAACCCTACAAACGTTCCCTGGAATTTCTTTCTGCCGTACTCGTCGCTGTACGGGTCCGTGCTCTTGCCCCTTTCCTTGGGCGAAAGCACCACGCGTGCGGTACCGGTCTTGCCTGCAACGGGCAATTTGGCGTTTTTCAGGCGCGTGGCGGTACCTTCGTTCACCACGGAACGGAGGGCGCGGGTGACGGTATCGGCCGTGGCGGCCGAGCAGATGCTGCTGTTCAGGGCGCTGGGCTCGAAGCGTTTGAGCACCTTGCCGTCCTTTTCCACGCTCTCTACCAGGTAGGGCTTCATCATGCGTCCCTTGTTGGCGATACCGTTGTAGAAGGTGGCGATGTGAAGCGGTGTAACAGCGACACTGTATCCGTAAGCGGTGGTTCCCAGGGTGGTCTTGGACCAGCCGGGCGTTCCGGGCCGGTTGATGACAGGCGTGCCCATGCCTGTAATGTCAAAGTCGAACGCCTCGCCAAAGCGGTAGGAATACAGGTGGTCGAACATCTCCTGCGGCTTCTTGCCATAATAGGTTTCCGCCAGCCAGGTGAACACGTAGTTGGAAGAAATCTCGAAGCCGTGCATGACGCTGATGTCGCGACGTCCGGTTTCCCGCTGATAGTCAAGGATATGCACGTCCTGGTTGTAGCCGCCGGGAACAAAGCCGTTGTTGGTCGGGAGCGTCTGGTCCAGCGTTTTCACATAGCCGTCTTCCACCAGCGAGACCAGGGTGACGGTCTTCATCACGGAGCCTTGTTCGCCCACTTCGCGCAGGATCAGGTTCTCTCTTTCCCACAGCACGGTCTTGGGCGTATCGCCACGGGAAAGGTTGACCATGGCGCGGATGGCACCGGTCTTGGCTTCCATGATGATGCAAATGCCGGCACGGACTTCGTCATCGGCCTGAATCTGGGCGCGGAGCGCTTTGTCGGCAATATCCTGGAAGTCTACGTTCAGGGTGGTGCGGATGTCGTTGCCGTCCAGCACCTTCACCTGCGTGGAATCCAGATCGCGTACCCAACGCTTGTTGTCGGTAACACGGCGCCACTCGTACCCTTCACGGCCATGCAGCTCGCTGTCGAAACTGGACTCCAGTCCGATGCGGTTCTGCTCCTTCACGTAGCCAATCACGCGGCGGGCGAGGGAGTCGTAAGGATAAATGCGTTCCTCGTGCTTCTCCACGATGAAGCCGCCGGTATAGGGACCTTCCTTGAACAGGGGGAAGGTTTTCACTTTGTCCAGGGTGCTCAGGTCCACGTTGCGCTGGATGCGCAGGTACTTGGCGCCACGTGCACGGCCGTCCAGGATGGCCTTGGCGTAGGCATCGGCACTTTTATCCTGAAATTCGTTGCTCAGGTACACGGCCAGGTCGCGGGCCTTGTTCTGCCAGGCGCGCTCCAGGCTGTCCTTACCGGTCTCGGCATATTCGGCCTTGCGTACCGTGCAGTCCATATATATATCATATAAGGGGGCCGATATGGCCAGCGGACGCCCGTCGCTCGCCAGGATTTTGCCGCGGACCGGATGGTCGATATGCTTCTGTACGGCGGGACGGAAGAGATTGATGACCCGCTCATCCACGGTGTAGGTAGCCTGGATGTGCCAGATGCGCACCAGGATAGCCAGTCCCAGGATGAAGAACAGCATGGACAGGAAGAACATAACCACGTGGATTCGGTCGCGGTTTTCTATGGTGTCCTGTATTTCGCTCTGTTTGCGGCTCATTTCTTCTTTATCACGGTGGCGGGTTCCTGCGGTAAGGTCAGGTTTACCCCCAGTTCTTTCAGTCTGGTTTCGGCTGCCGATGCGCTGTGCAGTTTTACCAATGCGGCTTCTTTCTCGGCATGATGGATGCGCAACTGGTCGATGGCGGCCTGGTTGTCCCCGGCTTTGGTGAGCGTTTTGTCCACCTGCAGGCTCAGCAGGATGGTCACCCACATCAGCAGGAACAGGTACATGATGTGCATGTAATATTTGTCGGCGCGGATACGGAGCAGGAATTCGCCGTTTCTCAGTGCCTTGAAGGAGTTTTTGATGCCTTCCCAAATGGTACTCATGTTCATGGCGCTGTCCTCCTTTCCGCTATGCGGAGCTTGGCGCTGCGGGCGCGGGTGTTCCGCTCGATTTCACTTTCTTCCGGGACGATGGGCTTGCGGTTGACCGCCTCCAGCGGCGTTTCCATGCGGCCGAAAGCATCCTTGCACTGCTCTCCCTCCACGTTTCCCGTCTTGATGAAATTCTTCACCATGCGGTCCTCCAGGCTGTGGTAGGTGATGACCACCAGCCTGCCGCCCGGCTTGAGGCTGCGGGTGGCGCCGTCCAGGAATTTTTCCAGGGCGCGCATCTCCTGGTTCACCTCGATGCGGAGGGCCTGATACACTTTGGCCAGCACCTTGTGCTCCGCATTCTTGGGCAGCATTTTGGCAATGGCGCGGTCCAGGTCTCCGGTGGTGTGGAGCGGGTTTTCCGTACGGGCTGCTACGATGAGGCGGGCCATGTTGCGGGCTCCGTCCACTTCGCCGTACAGGCGCAGGATACGCTCCAGGTCTGCCTCGGCATAGCTGTTCACCACTTCTTCTGCCATGAGACGGGCCTGCTGGTTCATGCGCATGTCCAGCGGCGCTTCCTCGAACCGGAAACTGAATCCCCGCCCGGCCGTGTCGAACTGGTGGCTGGAAACCCCCAGGTCCGCCAGTACGCCATCGAACTGCACGCCCAACTGGGCGGCGTAGTTCTCAATAAAGCGGAAGTTGTTGTGAATCAGTGTAAGCCGTGCGTCCTTGGGCGCGTTGGCAAGGGCATCAGCGTCACGATCGAAAGCGATGAGCTTTCCGCCGGCATGTAAGCGTGAAAGTATGGCAGCGGTGTGCCCACCGCCTCCGAAAGTGGCATCTGCATATATTCCATCGGGATTTGTGACCAGAGCGGAAACACTTTCCGCCAGGAGCACAGGGATATGATATTCTGACATTCCTACTTCCTCCTTACTTGTTTCTGGAGGATAGTCTGGAAGCGGTCTCTTTGAACTTATCGTCGCTTAAAAGACTGGACTTGCGCAGCTCCGGATTCCAGATCTGAAGCTTGTAGCCCACACCGCCGAACACTACCTCTTTGGTAATTCCTGCACCTTCCAGTAGCTCTGACGGGATGTTAAGCCTGCCCAGTTTTCCATCCAGAACCAGGGTATAAACGCCGTCATTGTACTTTGTCCAAAAGTCAGCGTCTTCCGTATTCAGTTCCGGATCGATTCCATCCAGCACTTTGTTGCTCCGCGTCTCCCACTCCTCTGCGGGGAAAAGGTCGATGCAGCATTGCTGGACATTCTTTTTCACGATGACGGCCATATTCTCGGAACCGCCGCGCACCATGGCGTCACGGAAGGCGGCAGGGAGCACTACGCGCCCCTTGTCGTCCACTTTTCCGTTCGCTGTTCCGTAAAATCTGACCATGTTAAACTTTATACTTTCACGCTTTGGTCACAAAGGTAAGAAAACTTTTCCATTTTATTACACTTTCTTCCAAAATTTTCCACAAAATTTTTTCGAGAAAAAACAAGCCACCCTTATCGTCCTCAAAATCAGGCGTTTTTAAGGACGACAAGGGCAAAACAAGGGCTTCATCCTTGAAACCGGTCGATTTTAAGGATGAGAAGGGAAAAGGGGTGGAAAATTATAACTCCCGGCGGAGGCGGGCGGTGGGAATATCCAGCAGGGCGCGGTACTTGGCGATGGTACGGCGGGCCACCTTGTAGCCCTTGGTAGCCAGTCCTTCCACCAGTTCATCGTCAGTGAGCGGGTTGCGCTTGTCTTCGCCGTCCACCATTTCGCGCAGCGCCTTCTTGATTTCGCGGGTGGAAACTTCCTCACCGTCCTTGTTTTCCAGGCCTTCGGAGAAGAAGTATTTGAGCGGGAAAATGCCAAAATGGGTCTCGATCCACTTGCTGTTCACCACACGGGAGATGGTGGAGATATCGAAGCCGGTGATTTCCGCAATATCTTTGAGGACCATGGGGCGCAGGGAACTTTCGTCCCCGTCCACAAAATAGTCGTGCTGGTAGTCGATGATGGCGCGCATGGTGCTCTCCAGCGTGTTCTGACGCTGCCGCAGGGCTTCGATGAACCACTTGGCCGAATCGATTTTCTGTTTCACGAAACTGGCGGCATCCTTATCGGCCTTGTTTTCCGACAGACGGCCGGTTTCCATGATTTCCGAATACTTCTGGTTGATGCGGAGTTCCGGGATGGAAAAACGCGGCATGCTCAGTATCAACTGGCCGTTTTCGTAGTCAAGCCGGAAGTCCGGTACCACCTGCTGGGCCTGGTCATTGTAAGAATCGTCGATTTGTCCGCCGGGAGAGGGGTTCAGGCGGCGGATTTCTTCCATCACGGCCTTCAGTTCGTCCGTGGTGAGGTGTAGCCGGCTCATGATTTTGGTGAAGTGCCGGTTTTTGAAGGCATCGAACTGTTCGGTGAGGATGCGGATGGCGTTCTCCACGGCCGGGGTGCGCTTTTTATTCTCCAATTGAATCAGGAGGCACTCCCTGAGGTCCCGTGCGCCTACTCCGGCGGGCTCGAATTCCTGAATCACCTTGAGCATTTGCTCCACCTCTTCCGCGGTGGCCTCTACGCCGGCCCGGAAGGCCAGGTCATCTACCAGGGCTTCGATGTCCCGGCGCAGGTAGCCGTCATCGTCCAAAGAACCGATGATAAAGGAGGCGATGGTGCGCTGGTGCTCCGTCAGGTTGCGGTAGCCCAGTTGCTCCTGCAGGCTTTGGGTGAAACTCTGTTTGACGGAGAAGGTGTTGTACTCCGGGCGTTCATCCTTGCCCCAGTTGTTTACATGAAGGTTGTAGGCGGGGATGTCATCGTCCTGGGAACCATAGCTGTCCTCTATGGAACCGCTCTGCTCCTTTTCTTCCACCTCAGAGATGGAGACGTCACGGGGCTCGTCTTCTCCTTTTTGCGGAGTATCGTCAATGACGGGGTTGTCGTTCAGGACCTCCCGGACATGCTGCTCCAGGGCTTGCACCGGCATCTCTATCAGTTTGATGGTCTGAATTTGAAGCGGTGACAGCTTCTGCTGCATTTTCTGCTCAAGTCCCTGTTTGATGGCAGCCATGACTTAGCGGGGGTAGTTGATGCTTTCCTTGATGATGAAGGCAGTGGGGTAGGTCCCCTTGAGGGCATTGTAGATGCGCAGGGCCTCGTCCTTGGTGCGGAAATCGCCGATGCTTACCTTGTAGTTGGGGCTTTCGAAGGAGCGGTAAACCAACACCTCCGGGAACTGCTTTTTGAGCAGTTGCTCAATGGCTTCGCTTTTGTCGCGTGCCTGCGGTCCGTTGTCGTAGAAAACACGGATACGGTAGCCGGAAATGGGCTTTTCCCCATTAGCCAGCACATAATCTTGGAGTGCCTCACGAACCTGGGAGGTCTGGTCCAGCGTGATGCCGGGCCCCAGAACGGCAAGAATGTCTTTGCCCACCAGGGTGGAATCTACGGGAGCTACGCTGGTGGTATCCTGTGCCAGGGCGGCACCGGCTCCCAGCAGGAACATCGACACTATGAGGAGTAACTTTTTCATTTTCACTTGGTAAATTGGGAAATATCCAGGTCTTTAAAGTGGTACGGGGCGCGCAGGACACCGTTTTTCCGAAGGGCCGCCTGGACGTCTACGTCCGCCGTAAGCCCGGTTAGGGAGCCTTTGGAGGCAATTACCAGCACTTCCAGGATGGAGACGCCGTCGGCCAGGGTAACGGTGCAGGGGAGCGCGTACACTTTTTCAATCTTTCCTTCCACTTCCATGCCACCCGAAACAAAATGGGCGAGTTCCTTGCCCTGGTAGCGGATAACGCCGGTGACATCGTGGATGGCGAAATTCCGTGCAGGGTTGTTGATGCCCAGCATCAGTTTGGCATCGACCGAACGCGGAGAGGTGGGTACGATGTAGTCCACGCCCACGGACGTAATGGCGATTTCCTTCACTTTGGACATGCCGCAACTGCACGCGACGAGGGCCGCTGCAAAAAACAGGCCGATATGTTTCAGTAGTTTCACGGACACAAAGGTAGTGAATTTTTTCTATTTACAGATAAGGGTGGCGGAGGTGCTGTCCACAACCGTCACGGTGGTGTACGTTCCGGCCTTGCGGTCCGCTGCAGGGAAGACGCACATCATGTTGTTGGACGCGCGTCCGCACAATTGCGCCGGATCCCGCTTGGAAGGGCCTTCCACCAGCACTTCCACGGTTTTTCCAATCATGGCGCGGTACCGTTCCAGGGATTTCCGGTTTTGCAGGTCGATAATCTCGTTCAGGCGCCGGTTCTTGACATCGGCGGGAACATCGTCCTGCATGGTGCGGTTGGCCAGGGTGCCCGGACGGTCCGAGTAGGCGAACATGAAGGCCCAGTCGAAGCCCACCGCTTCCATGAGGCTGAGGGTTTGGGCGTGGTCTTCTTCCGTCTCCGAGCAAAAGCCGGCAATCACATCTGTGGTGAGACCGCAGTCCGGCATGACGCTGCGGATTTTGGCCACGCGCTCCAGATACCACTCGCGGTCATACTTGCGGCGCATTTTTTCCAGCATCCGCGAACTGCCGCTTTGCACCGGCAGGTGGATGTGGTGGCAGATATTGGGATGGGCGGCCATGGTCAGGATGACCTCGTCGCTGATATCCTTGGGGTGGGAGGTGGCAAAACGCACGCGGAGATCCGGAGCCACGGCAGCTACGCGGGCGAGCAGGCCGGCAAAGTTCACCGTTTCCGTTTCGCTCTTCCACAGGTAACTGTCCACGTTCTGTCCCAGCAGCGTAACTTCCTTGTAGCCTTTCTGATACACGTCGCAGGCTTCCCGGACGATGGAATGGGCGTCACGGGAACGCTCGGCGCCGCGGGTGTAGGGCACCACGCAGTAAGAGCATACGTTGTTGCAGCCGCGCATGATGGAAATGAAGGCCGATATGCCGTTTTTGTCCGTGCGTACCGGCGTAATGTCCGCGTAGGTCTCTTCACGGGAAAGCAGGACGTCTATCTGCGGGTTCTCCGGCGAGATGGCTTCCAGCAGGCGGGGAAGGGAACGATAGGCGTCCGGACCCACCACCAGGTCCACCTTGCGGGTGTCCAACAGTTTGTCTTTCAGGCGTTCCGCCATGCAGCCCACAATGCCCACCAGCGTTCCCGGACGGGCTTTGCGCTGTTGCTGGAAAACCTCCAGCCGTCCCCAGATGCGCTGTTCCGCGTTGTCGCGGATGGAGCAGGTATTGGCCATGATCAGGTCCGCCTCCTCCATGCGCTCCGTGCGGGTGTATCCCGCCTTCTGGAGAATGGAAAATATAACTTCGGTGTCATTCACATTCATCTGACACCCGTACGTCTCGATATAGGCTTTCTTCATCGTTTTCCTCCGTAGGCAAGGTCGCCGGCGTCTCCCAGACCGGGGATAATGTAGTTGTGGCTGGTGAGTTCTTCGTCGATGGCGGCCACCCAAAGGGTATATTTGTTATCCAGCTTTTGCTGGAGCTGCTCCACGGCGTAGCGGCTGGCTACCGGGCACACCATATGGATGACGGCGGCCTCTCCGCCATCTTCCTCCAGCTTGTTCAGGGCGCTCTCCATGGAGGCGCCGGTGGCCAGCATGGGGTCTGCGATGATGAGGGTTTTCCCTTCCAGATCCGGGCAGGTGCAGTAGTCTGCAAATACCTTGAAGTAGTCGCCTTTGCCATACTTGCGGAAGGTGGAAAGGAAGGCGCTTTCTGCGCGGTCGAACACTTTCAGGATGCCATTCTGCAGCGGAAGGCCGGCCCGCAGGATGGCCGCAACCACCAGCGGGGTGTCCGGGGTGGAGACCCGGGCCACGGCCAGGGGAGTGGTCACGTCCTTTTCCGTGTAATCCAGCGTTTTGGAAATTTCATAACCGAATACGCAGCCCACCCGTTCCAGGTTGGTGCGGAAACGCATGCTGTCCTTCTGGATACGGGCATCGCGGATTTCCGCTACATACGTGTTCAGAATAGTGTTTTGCTGTCCGAGATCAACGACTTTCATACGCTTGCGGTTTTTATGGTGCAACTACAAAGATAGCAATTATTTTGGGATACCGCACCCATTATTTCGCCTTTCCTATCCGCTCTTCGTTGAAGGAGTAAAAGGAGTCATCGGCAATGACCACGTGGTCCGCCAGGTGGATTTCCACGGCCGAGAGCGCCCTGCGGAGTACTTCCGTCTGGCAAATGTCCGCCTGCCCGGGGCGCGGGGAACCCGACGGATGGTTATGCACGAGTATCACATAGGAACTCTGTTTCTCGATGGCCTTCTTCAGGATGCGTCCCGTGTCGATGAGGGTGCTTTCCATCGAACCGGAAGTAATCATTTCCTTGCCGATAAGGTAATTGGCGCGGTTCAGGTACAGGACCCAGCACTCTTCATGGTCCAGGTTCTTGAGTTGCGGCAGCATGAGTTGATAGACCATGTCCGGGGAGGTGATGGCCTGCTTATCGACAATTACCTGTTCTTCGAAGGCGCGCCGCCCCAGCTCCAGTGCTGCGGCAATGGTGATGGCGCGGGCTTCTCCCACACCCTTGTGGCTTACCAGTTTTTCCAGGGGCATGACGCCCAGCAGACTGAGTCGTCCGCCGGCACTCACCATCAGTTCCTGTGCCACGTCGATTACATTTCGGCCACCGGTTCCGCTGCCCAGCAGGATGGCCAGCAAGTCTGCATTGGAAAGGGCCTTTGCGCCACGGAGGCGCATTTTCTCCCGGGGCCTTTCGTCCGGGCATAATTCCTTAATTCGCATAATTCCAACCCCTCATCCTTTACGCTCCCGCCCGGGTAAGCAAAACAGGGGACCGGCAAGATACGGCAGAAAAATGAAAAACAACACAATCGGTTGAAAGATTGTGTTGTTTCACATGTTTTTTTGCGGTTTCTACCGATTCTTACTGGATAAAGGCCACGATTTCTCCCTTTTGAACGGTATCTCCCTGCTTGCCCAGAATGGCGACAAACAGTCCGTCCACGGCTGCGACAAGGTCTTCGATACCGTAATAGGTTTGTACATGGCCAATCACCTCTCCGGCTTTCACCTTTTTGCCCACGACCGGGGCCTTGGAGGTATCGTCCACGTCCACTTCCCAGAGCAGCTGGCCCTTAACCGGGCACTGCACGGGCGTGGCCTTGGGATAACGGGCGGTGTAGTCCTCGATGCTGAACTTGGGCATTTCCACCACGGCACGTTCCACCACGATGGGGGCGCCGGCCTTGGCTTTCATATCGGCCAAATCCTTTTCGAAGCGCTCCTTGGCGATGCCGCTGCGGAAGTCCCGGTACTGGCGCTCGAACATGGCCATGTTCAGGAGTTCTTCGTCGTCCTCGCCGTAGTCCCAGCCTTCCTCGTCCATCATCTTGCGGAATTTGGGGAGCTCGTCGGGATACATATCCTGCGGATTGCCGGTGTAGAATTCCAGGCCCTTTTCCTTGGCCAGGGCCACGATTTCCGGATCCAGTTCTCCGGGCAGCTTACCCATGTTGCCCAGGATCATGCCCCAGGTATCCTTGTCGATGGTGGTCCAGCGCGGTTTGTCGTTGAGCATGTTGAACAGGTTCATCAGGGCCGTGTTCTTCACGTACTGGCTGAATGGAGTCACGAGCGGCGGGTAGCCCAAACGAGGCCACACGTATTCCACTTCTTCGAAGAGTTTCACCATCAGGGTGTCCAGGCTCATCTCCGGACGGCCGTGGGCGCGTTGGGCGGCGTTGATGGCGCCCTGGAAGCCCTTCAGATCGGCCATCATGGAACCCATCATGCCGCCGGGCAGGCCGCAGCCCACCAGCAGGGACGTCATCTGGGAGTTGGTGGGATTGATCCAATAGCCCAGGAAATCGTCAATGAACTCCTGTGTGAGACGGCGTACTTCCATATAGGCATCCATATTGATGTCCTTCACCTGGAAGCCATCGGCCCGCATCATCTGCTGGATGGTGATTACGTCGGGATGCACCTTGCCCCAGGAAAGGGGCTCTACGGCTACGTCCAGATAGTCTGCTCCGGCACGGGCCACCTCCAGCATGGAAGCCGGGGAGAAGCCGGGGCCGGTGTGGCCGTGGTACTGGACCTTGATTTCCGGATGGGCCTTCTTGATGCCCGCCACAATCTGTCCCAGTTCCGTGGGACGGCCGATGCCGGCCATATCCTTGAGGCAGATTTCTTCAGTGCCATAATCTACCAGCTGGTCCACCAGATGGAGGTAATACTCCACCGTGTGAACAGGAGAATGCGTAATGGACAGGGCAGCCTGCGAAATCATGCCGCCCTTTTTGGCTAACTCGATGGAAGTCTTGAGGTTGCGGTGGTCGTTGAGGCCGCAGAAGGAACGGGCGATGTCCGTGCCCTGTTTCTTCTTTACCTTAAACATAAGCGCACGCACGTCCGCGGGAACGGGATACATGCGGATAGCGTTGAGGCCACGCTCCAACATGTGGGTCTGGATTCCTGCCTTGTGGAAGGGGGCCGTCCACTTGCGCACAGAAATATTGGGATTCTCACCATAGAGCAGATTCACCTGCTCGAAGGCGCCGCCGTTGGTTTCTACACGGTCGAAGCATCCCATATCCACGATGGCCGGAGCTACCCGGACCAGCTGGTCCACGCGCGGTTGATACCGGCCGGAACTTTGCCACATGTCCCTGTAAACCAGGGAGAACTTGATTTCACGTTTTGCCATATAGGGTTTTACTTATTTGCGTATCCACAAATGTAGCAAAAAATCTTGGATTCCGTGCCCGCAAATGCATTTTATCACAAGCGCTGCAAAATATTTTTGGAATGACAGAAAAAATCCGTACATTTGCAGTCCCAACATGGTGGATGTAGTTCAGTCGGTAGAGCATCGGATTGTGGTTCCGAGTGTCGTGGGTTCGAGCCCCATCATCCACCCTCCTGAAACCCTGGAAGGCCGTAGAAAGCCCTCCAGGGTTGTTTTTTTGGCGCAGGTCAGTTTTTGTGTGGGTGACTGGCGCCATGAAAGTGCCACGTAAGCGCTACAGTGGCGCGGGACGGGACACTTTCAGCAGACCTGCGCCAATAGAGGGGTTCCCGTTCAGTACAGGCATAGGTGACAGATAGGCCCCGGCCACGTTTGCAGCTGGAGCCTGGTGTGGGGCCGATCTTTTGCAATCGCGGCTGGGGAAACGGCCTGTGGGGTACAAATCCCGGCCACGTTTGCAGCTGGAGCCTGGTGTGGGGCCGGTCTTTTGCAATCGCGGCCAGGAATCACGGTGCGGAGCTACAGGATGATGTTGCCTCTGCGCAGCGCTTTAGAGCACGAAGGTTCCTCTGTGGAGCGGGTAGGTGTTTTGCTCGATGGAGTAGGTATTGTCATCGGCCTTCTTGAGCTCATAGATGCACAACTCGAGGGTGTAGGCCTTGCCTCTTTCCAGCAGGTTCCAGAGGGGAACGCTGATTAACTTGGACCGCTTCTCCAGGTACTTGGTTTCCATGTAAACGGGGTTCTCATCGTCGCCTTCGTGCAGCAAATGGAAGGTGATGTGGTTTGTAACCTTGTCTTCTACATAATAGAGGGAGAACACGTGCGCCGCATTGCTGTCGGGGTCGGCGTAATACGCCAGGGACATGTTGATATACCCGCCGCTGATGGCTTGGTCCATGACCTCCACGGGATCGTCAGGCTCATTCTCTTCTTCGGTGTAAGGAAGGGCTTCTTCCAAATCTACGTCCAAAATCTCCTTCAGACGGATTTCCAGGTTGCGGTTCAGGATGTCGCAAACAATGAAATAGCGTTCGCCTTCGACTTTCCAGGAGTTGTTCTCCGTTTTATTTTCTACGACGGTGAACTGATAAGCTTGGTCGGTGACCAGCTTGCCTTCATATACGGTGGCAAAATCGCTGTAATCCTCCACGTAGAGAGTGCTTTCCTTCAGGCAAGATGTAGCCAGCAGGCCGAACAGCAGGGGGAGTAGAATTTTTTTCATACGTTTTTGTTTTTACGGGTTGGACGGGCGACAAACTGTATGTCGATGTCTTCTACCGTGTAGCCCTTGAAACGGCGCCGTTTCAGGTGCGCATACACGAGACTTTGCAGTTCGTCGTCCACCAGGTCGCGGAACGTGTGGTTCTCGCGGTCATACAGATGGATATGGTGTGTATTGTTGATGTCGAAGAACATCTTGTTGGCTGCAGACAAGCGCCGCGTATAGATGCGGTAGTCTGCCAGTTGGGCCAGGATGTTGTAAACGGAAGCCGTAGTCACGTGGGAGCCGCGTTTGACCAGTTCCTCCCGGACCATGTCGGCCGATGCATGCCCCAGGTCCATCATCACGTCGTGGACGGCCAGCCGCTGCCGGGTAGCTTTGAGCTTATGTTTGCGGAGGTGGTTCCGGAATTCGTCCTGGGTCATAGTCTATTGGTTTAAAAGTGCTTTTGCATTGGCGACAGCCTCCGGCGAGATCTGCGCTCCGGAGAGCATGCGTGCCAGTTCCTGCACCCGCCCTTCATGGTCCAGGGCGCGTACGGCGGTGACATCGGCCGTCTTGGAAACCAGGTAATGGGCATTGCCTTTGGCGGCAACCTGCGGCAGGTGCGTAATAGCAAAGACCTGCATGTCCCGGCCCATGGCGCACACCAGCGAACCCATTTTGTCCGCCGTACTGCCCGAAACGCCTGTGTCGATTTCGTCAAAGACCAGGGTGGGCATCTGGGTGAAACGGGCCATGACGGCCTTCAGACCCAGCATAATGCGTGACAGTTCACCGCCCGATGCCGTTTTTGCCACGTCTCCGGGCGCATGGCCGGTGGAGGAAAAGACGAAGCGGATGGTATCCCGGCCATCGGCCCCGGGTGTGCTTTCTTCCAGACGTACCTGGAATACGGCGTGGTCCAGTTCCAGGGCATGGAGCTGCGTCTCGATGGCGTTGCTGAAGCCGGTTGCGGCGGCCTCCCGTTTTGCATGCAGCGCGTTGCACAGGTCCGTGTGCTGTTTCTGCAGGCGCTCTACTTCTTTTCTGGCGTCCTGTACATCGGCCTCCAGTCCGGTGGCATCCATCACCAGCGACTCCAGTTGGTCCCGTTGGGCGATGAGCTCGGCAATGCTGCTCACCCCGTGCTTCTGCATCAGGTTGTACAGCAGGGACAATCGCTCGTCCACCTCTTCCAGGCGGCGCGGGGAGGCCTCGGTAGCAGCATTCACCGATGCGATTTCCTGGGCGATATCGTCCAGTTCCAGGCGGGCCGATGAGAGCCGTTCCACCAGCGCATCCAGCGAAGGGATGTAACGACCTGCCTTATCCAGCCATTTGGCGGCCTCCCGGATTTGTCCGGCAAGGCTGTCACCATCTTCCGGTGCCAGCAGGTTCTGTGCCGTGCAGAGCGTCTCCTTAATTTCTTCCGCGTGCGCGAGCTGTTTTTGCTCGGCCTCCAACGCTTCCAGTTCACCCTCTACAAGATGTGCCTGTTCCAGACGTTCCCAGCGGGCGTTGTTGAACTCCTGTTGGTCCCGTGCCTGGGCAAGCCGCTGCTCCAGGTTGGCAAGCTGACGTTTCCCCTCCGAGAGGGCACTCCAGGCATGGCTGCACTCCTTCCGCAGGTCCGTGCTTCCGGCCCACAGGTCCAGCGCCTCCATGCGGAAACGCTCGTCCTGAAGCTGCAGCGTCTGGTGCTGGGAGTGGATATCGACCAGACGGGCCGATAACTCCTGCAGCACGCTTACGCTCACGGGCTCGTCGTTGGCGAACGAACGCGACCGGCCGCTGGCGGCAACGGTGCGGCGCAGCAGCAGGCGGTCTCCTTCGCAGGGAAGGTCTGCCTGGCGGAGGATTTCCCGCACAGGCTCATCCATGCTGAACTCCGCCTCCACCACGCAGTGGTCCTGCAGCGGACCCACCATACCGGCATCGGCCTTGGCCCCCAGAACTAGCGAGAGGGCGCCCAGCAGGATGGATTTGCCCGCTCCGGTTTCTCCGCTTATAATAACCAAACCCTCCGGAAACGACGTTTCCAGAGAGTTGATAAGGATATAATTGGAGACGGAGAGGCTATACAGCATTATTCGTCTTTGCTGATGTCGATGGGATTCTCGTTCTGGGCCTTGCGGTAGTACAGGTCGCCGTTCTCGAATTCGGAGATGGCCACCAGGTCCGGTTTGGGCTGACGCTCGTAGTATTTGGAGATTTCGATCTGCTCCTTGTTTTCGAACACTTCTTCCATGGTGTCGCGGTCGTTGCGGAACTCTTCCAGCTTTTTGGTGAGCTCTCTCTTCTCTGCCATGGCAATCTGGTTGGCGCGCTTGTACAGGATAACTACCGATTCATAGATATTGCCGGTAGGTGCGGCCAGGTTTTTAATGTCACGGGTAACCGTGTTTACGGGGATTTTCTTCTTGCTATCCATTGTTTATTATACGTTATCTATATTAAGTACCCGGCGCTGTGGCCGGGAGTTTCAATTATTTTTTTCCAAAATCTTCTGCACGTTCCGGTAAATGCCGTCCAGTTCCTTCCGGTAACGGGACTCCGGATATTCTCCGATGAAGTTCAGGTAGTCATCGGCAAATACCAAATAACGTTCTTTTCTCTTCTGCCATACGCTCAGGCGGGCGTAATGGTAGGACGACATGGCCGTGTAATAGAGCACCTGCTCACGGTAGTTGTTGTCGGCATTGGTCTTGAGCACGTTGCGAAGTTTGGTGCGGGCGGCAGGGTAGTCCTCCATCCGGTAATACTGGCGGCCGGCTTCATAGTCTTTGCGGTCCAGCCTGTCCTGCAGGTCTGCGAGCATGTTGCGGCAGGCGTCCATGTGGCCTGCGTCTTCCGGATGCTCGCGCATGTACTCGGTGATGGCCATCATGCAGCTGCGGGTAGGAGTCTGATCCAGTTCCCAGCGCAGGGTGGCACGGTACAGGCAGTCCAAGCGGTAGAATCGGGCTTCGGACGCAAAGGGACTCTGCGGGAAGTCCTGGATGAAACGGGCGAAGTTGGATTCGGCCGTGAAGAAATCTTTGCCGCGGTAGTTGGACAGGCCCCAGTAATACTGGACCGTGTCGTCCCGGGCGGTTCCGCTGGTGAGTACGGCCATGGACTCGAAGAGCTGGGCGGCTTTCTGGTACTTCTTTTTCTGGAAGAAGTTCATGGCGGCGTCGTACTTGGCGTCCACGTCGTTGGAGGAAAGCAACATTTCGTACTGCGACTTGCAGGCCATACCGGCAAGCAGCAGGAAACCCAGGGCTAAAAACAGAGTTAATTTTCTCATCATCAATTAATTTACATGCTCCAACAGGAATTTTTCCGCGTCGCGGGCGGCCATGCAGCCCGATGCCGCCGCCGTGACGGCCTGACGATAGCGCGAATCCTGTACGTCGCCGGCGGCAAATACGCCGGGAATGCTGGTCTCGGAACTTTTTCCTTCCGTGACGATATATCCGGCTTCGTCCAACTTGAGCCAGGGGGCAAACAGGGCCGATGCCGGCGTATGCCCGATGGCCAGGAAGAAACCGTCGATGGCGATGTCGAATACCGTACCGTCTTTGCGCAGCAGGCGGGCGCCTGTAACGCCGTTCACATCGCCCAGAACCTCCTGCGTATTGCAGTTCCAGAGCACTTCGATGTTTTCCTTGGCAAACACCTTGTCCTGCATCACCTTGGAGGCGCGGAAGACGTCGCGGCGCACGATCATGTACACCTTCTTGGCCAGGCCGGCCAGGTACAGCGCTTCCTCGCAGGCCGTGTCACCGCCGCCCACTACGGCTACGGTGCGCTTGCGGTAGAAGAATCCGTCGCAGGTGGCACAGGCGCTTACGCCGGCCCCTTTGAATTTCTCCTCCGAGGGCAGTCCCAGATAGCGCGCCTGGGCACCGGTGGCAATAATGAGCGTATCCGCCTCGATTTCCTTTTCCGCGTCGATGGTGACACGGAAGGGACGCTGGCCCAGTTCTACGGCCGTAGCAGTGCCCTGACGGATATCGGCCCCGAAATTGCGGGCCTGGTTTCGCATGTTGTCCATGAGGGTGAGGGCATCGACACCGTCCGGCCATCCCGGGAAATTCTCCACGATGGTGGTGGTGGTGAGCTGGCCGCCGGGCTGGATTCCTTCGTACAAAACGGGGGAGAGGTTGGCGCGTGCGGCATAGATAGCTGCGGTAAAACCGGCGGGGCCGCCGCCCAGGATAAGGGTTTTAACGTGCTCCATTCGTTTTATTTTTCAAGGGTGGTGGTGTAGTCTTTCCGGAAAACGATGCGGCGGACGGCCGTGTTGTGCAGGTTGCCGTTTGCGTCGGTAGCGAACTGGAAGTCCGTGTGCATCCCTTTTTCCTTTTTGGTGCCCAGGTGATGTAACCAGGCATTACCGTAACGTGCAACGGTTTGCACGAAGTAACGGGTGGTGTCATAGCCCTGGAAGGCGAACTGCGAAGGTTCTGTATGGAACAGGGCACGGTAGGCCTGTACAAAGCGTTCCACTTCCGGATCGGTGTAATCTGCAAAGTAGGTTGTGCTGATGTGGAGCAGGGCGTCATGGTAGGCGCTTCCCTCGATGGTGTCGAAGGTGCGCACCTTGGAGGGCGCGTACATGACCACGTCGTAGCCTTTGCCCTGCATGATGCCCAGGTTGCGGACTACATCGCCCATGAAGGCCTCGCTTTCGGTGGCGACCACAATGCGGTTGGCGCCTTCCAGGCTCATGGCTTCGGTGAGACGGGTGGGCATGCTGCGGCCTTCCACAATAGCGTAGTTGAGGATTTCATAGTCCAAGGTAAGGCGGGCCATGGCGCTGCGGATGGCTACCGGAGCGGCAATGTTGCTGGCGCCTTTCTCCGTAATCAGGATAACGGTATCACCTTCTTCCGTATCTTCGTTCAGCCAGGCTACAAGGTCCTCGTACTGGTTTTCGGCGGCGCTGGGAACCTGGATGAAGTTATGATAATAGGTAGAGAGCACAGTGGCTTTCTGGTCCAGCGGAGAAATGACGGGGACTTTGCTGTCTACCCGCTGCAGGATGGCTTCCAGATCACGGGAGGCCACAGGGCCCAGGACGAAGTCACTCTTGATGAGGGCGTCCATCGGGGGAAGGCCGGCTGACAGGTCATAGATGTGGGCCTGTACCTTGTTGCCTTCCGCTTCCAGGTCTTTCAGGGCCATCAGGACACCGGAATAGAAATCCATATTCAGTTCGCCGGAGCGGAGAGGAAGGACCAGGGAAAAGTCAACGCCTTCGTGGGTACGGATGTGAAGCAGGGAAGTGTCGGCCGGTTGTTCAACGGGAACGGCAACCACATTCTCGGCTGCGTCTGCGACGGGGGCTATTGCAACGGGTGTGGCGGCGGTGGAATCGGCCGGGGCTTCTTCCGCAGCTACCGCTTTCACGGGGATGCGCAATACCTGGCGGGTCCCCAGTTTCTTGTTCTTGAGGCCATTCAACTCCATGATTTCCTTTACCGTTACGTCATAGCGGCGGGCGATGTCCTCAATATCTTCGTACCATTTTACCGTATGCTCGATGTAGGAAACGTCTCCCTGCGGGGCTTTTTCCTCTTCCTGCACAGTAGTCTCGTGGTAGGGAACCAGCAGGATGGCGTTTTTCTGCAGTCCGGTCTGGCGCAGGGAAGGATTGGCCTCATAAAGATCGTCCACGCTCACGCCATAAGCCTTGGCAATCCCGAACAGGGTCTGCCGTTCCAGCACCACGTGGGACAAGTAGATCTTGTCGTTCAATTTCACCTTCTCCTTGGAGATGGTGACAGGGGTGGATACATATTCCTGAGCAACGGCAGCGGCGCTACCAAGCAGCAGGAGCGAAGCGAGGAGTGTAATCAGTCGTTTCATGACATTTCTCTATTATAAGCTGGAGGCAAAGCTGCTCAGCGCGTCGCAGAAGCGGTGCCAGCTGAGACGGTCTTTTTCCTCTTCCATGGCTTTTTTGCAACTTTCCTGCAGGGCAGGGATGGCAAAATAGCGGATGATTTCTTTTCGGATGGCCTCCGGGCCGGCCTCGGGAGACACAATTCCCGTGCCACGGTTGCCGATGGTTTCCTTAAGGCCGCCCACGTCCGTGACGATCATGGGCACACCAAAATGGCAGGCGATGGCGCTGATTCCGCTCTGGGTGGCGCTCCGGTAGGGGAGCACGGCGGCATCGGCCACGCTGAAGAAGTTTTTTACCTCGGAATCCCGGATGTAATCCGGAAATACAAAAACGCGCTCTTTTCCGGGCAACGTGTCGATTTGCGCCTGGTACTTGTCGAAGGAACCGTACGGCTCTCCGGCTATGACCAGTTGGTAGTCCTCCGGCAGGTCCCGGAAGGCTTCCAGCAGGATATCCAGGCCTTTGTAGTCCCGGATGAGCCCAAAGAAAAGAAGGGTTTTCTTCTGCGGGTCCACGCCCAGTTTACGGGCGGCTTCCTCCCGCGGCAACGCTGCGCCAAAATGGGCGTATATGGGGTGGGGAAGCAGGATGTGGGGGGCGTCTGCCCGCAAGGAAAGTAAATCGGCCTGTACCTGCTCCGACATGCTCACGAAGCCCGTGCAACCTTTCAGGAAATAGCGGGTGAGGGGCTTGTCGAACCAGTGGGGCTCGTGCGGGATTACGTTGTCCAGTACCACCACGCTTTTGCAGCCACAGTGACGGGCTACATAGCCCAGCGAGGGGGCGAACCACGACATCCAGTATTTCATCACCAGTACGTCTGCTTTCCAGGTGCGGATGGCTTTGGCCGTCTTGCGCCAGGATAGGGGATTGATGGTGTCCAGGATGGCGCTCGCCTGGACAGGCGTGGCTTCATCATCCGGGGTTACATACTGGGTTTTGCCGGGGAAAAGCAGGGACGGATATTGCCGGGAAAAGGAAAAGGCCCGGGTATCATGACATTTTCCCAGTTCCTCCAGCATGCTGGCGTTGAACTGGGAAATGCCGCCCCTGAGGGGGTAGAAACTGGACAGGAGGGCTATCCGCACTACTTCTTGGCGCTTTCTTTGGTTTTAATGTAAGCGGCGTTGAGTCCGGCCAGCAGGTCTTCCGTGATGTCCAGGGAAGGATCTCCGGCAACAACGGGGGTAGAAAGGATGGAACCGGCAGTGGTGAGGATAAGGGCATACTGGTGGGTAGCGTTGTATTCTACCACATATTCAGCGATGGCGTTGGCAATCTGGTTCATCATCACCTGCTGCTCTTCGGCCATTTCCTGCTGCTTGCGAACTGCGTACTCCTGGTACTCCTGCTGTTGCTGCTGGAGTTTCTGGTACTGGGCCTGGGCCACAGAAGTGGTGAGAAGGCCTTTATCGACCTTGTTCTGGAAGTCCGCAGCGTCTTTTTCCAGCTTTTTGCCGCGGCGGTCGATTTCCGCCTGGATACCGGAAGTCTTGGTTTCGAACACGGAGTTGAGGTCGTTGGCCATGTCATAGCCATCCATTACCTGGTCCATGTTGAAGAAAACGATGCTGCCGGCGACGGCTACGCTGTCTTTGGCTGCGGCGGTCTGAGGAGCGGCTGCCTGGTTCTGATTGCAAGAAGAGGCGAGCGCTACGAGGGCGGCTGCACCCAAAACGATGAGAGTCTTTTTCATGTATTGTTTGCTTTTATAAATAATTCAAAGGTTTTTAGCCTGCAAATTTAGTTATTTTTTGCGGATTTCCCCAAGATACGCCTGAATAGTTTTCTCCAAACCGTAATAAAGGGCGTCACAGATAAGTGCATGGCCGATGGAAACCTCATCCGTCCAGGGGATGGTATGGACGAACCAGGCCAGGTTTTCCAGGGAAAGGTCGTGCCCGGCGTTAAGCCCCAGGCCACAGTCGCGGGCCTCGCGGGCTGTTTCCAGATAACGGGCGATAGCCTGTTCCCGGTTCTGCGGGTACTGGGCGGCATAATCGGCCGTATAAAGCTCTACGCGATTGGCTCCGCAGGCGGCGGCGCCTTCCGCCATCCGGGGATCCGGGTCGATGAAAATGGACGTACGGATGCCCTTGGCCTGGAAGGTTTTGCAAAGGTCCGTGAGCAGGCTCCTGTACTGGAGGGTGTCCCAGCCGGCGTTGGAAGTGAGGGCGCTGTAACCGTCCGGTACCAGCGTTACCTGGTCCGGCACCACTTCCAGGACCAGGTCCACGAAGCTGTCCACCGTGGGATTGCCCTCGATGTTGAATTCCGTAGTGATGAGCGGGCGGATGATGCGCACGTCGCTGTAGCGGATATGGCGTTCGTCCGGACGGGGATGAACGGTAATGCCTTGCGCGCCAAAAAGTTCGCAGTCTTGTGCTGCACGGGTGACGTCCGGCATATTACCGCCCCTGGCATTGCGCAGTGTGGCAATTTTATTGATGTTGACGCTGAGTCGGGTCATAACAGATGCTTTTATATTGTACAAAATTAGGGAAAATTCTCAGAAATGTGTTAATTTTGGCGTCTGATTTTATTTGTGCACATGAAAATAGGCTATTTCATTCTTAACGATGAACTCCGCAGCGATGCCCGTTTGCATACATTGCTGGAGGAGTTGGAATCGGCGACCTTCGAAGTCTACGAAATCCGTACCAAATCGGACGTCCGTCCGGAAACGGACCTGGTCCTGTCCATGGGCGGTGACGGTACTTTCCTTTCCGCCGCGCACGTGGTGGCAGATATCGGCCTCCCCATCCTGGGCGTGAATTTCGGCCGCATCGGCTTCCTGTGCGAAAACCGTCCGGAGGCGGTGAGGAAGGCCCTGCTGGAAGGTGATTTTCGCATCGAGTACCGCACGGTGCTCAATGCTACGCTCAAGGGACCGGAGGCGCGCCGCACCATCGGCATGTTGCCGTATTCCGTGAATGAAGTGTCGCTGCACCGCACCGGTTCTTCCGTGCTGGGCATTCATGTGTGTGTAGATGGAGAACCTTTGCCCACCTATTGGGCGGACGGCCTCATCGTGGCCACATCGTCCGGTTCCACCGCGTATTCGCTCAGCGTAGGCGGCCCCATCTGTATGCCGGACACCAAGGTGCTCATCATCGCCCCTATCGCTCCGCACAACCTGAACGTGCGCCCTATCGTGGTGCCGGAAAGCGCCAAAATCGACATTTCTTTCGAATCCCGTGACGGGCGGGCCATCATGTCCACGGACAACCGGGTGGAGGAAATCCAGCCGGACTGGACCATTCATGTCGAGATGGCACAGTTTTCGCTTAAACGCATCCGGCTTGCCGAGTCCGGCTTTGTGAAGGCCCTTACTTCACGGCTGTTCTGGGGCGAGGACATGAGAAACATTTAATGCTATGGAAAATATCCCGCAGCACGTATCCATCATCATGGATGGCAACGGCCGTTGGGCCAAAGAACGTGGTAAAGAAAGGATCTACGGCCATTACGAGGGCGTAGAGAGCGTCCGTGCCTGTTTGGAGGCCGCGGTGGAGGAGGGCGTGAAGTATCTTTCGCTGTACGCTTTCTCCGAGGAAAACTGGAACCGTCCGGAGCAGGAGGTCCTGGGCCTGATGGAACTGATGATGAAGGCCATGAAGCAGGAACTGGTTACCTTCATGGACAACAACATCCGTTTTGTCGTGCTGGGTAACCGCGCCCGCCTGAGCGACTCGTTGAACGCCACCATCGACGAGATGATGGCCCAAACCGCCGCCAACGATAAGGCTACGCTCATCCTCTTCCTGAGTTACAGCGGCCAGTGGGACATCATGCAAGCCATGAAAAAGGCGGCTGCCAGCCTGTCTGCAGAAGCGTTTCAGGCACTCAAGCCGGCAGATTTCGCTCCTTATTTGGTTACGGCCGGCTTCCCGGATCCGGACCTGCTCATCCGCACCTCCGGTGAGCTGCGCATTTCTAACTACCTGTTATGGCAATGTGCTTACACGGAGTTCTATTTCTCGGATGTGCTGTGGCCGGATTTCCGCAAGCCGCAATTCCGCGAGGCCTTACGTGCGTTCGCGCAGCGGGACCGCAGATATGGAAAAGTAAAATAAAATGCCTATCTTTGCAGGATTACTTTTTTAGTCGAATGAGTTTGAGAAAGATACTATGCGCTGTCATCTTGCTTCTCGCAGGCTTCCTTGCGAGGGCGCAAGAGGTAGGCAGTAGCATCGAAGTCGATTATAACCATCCCAGGAAATATGTCGTGGGAGGTGTTGGCGTGGAGGGTAACCGCTATTTCAACGAGCACCAGATCCTGCAGCTCGCCGGCTTGCACCAAGGTGAGGAAATCACGGTTCCCGGCGAAGATGTCACCGGTATCGTCAAGCGCCTGGTCGCCCAGCGCTACTTTGAGGACGTGGCCGTGGTGGTGGATTCCCTCAGCGCATCGGCCGATACCGCCTGGTTCAAGATCTGCATCCGTGAACGGCCGCGTGTGTCCCGCTGGACCTTCAGCGGCGTCAAATCCAGTGAAAGAAAAGACCTGCAGGAGCGCCTGAACCTGCGTCCGGGCCGCGAGTATTCAGATTACGTGAAGAATACTTCGGTCGATATTATCAAACGTTACTACAAGGAAAAGGGTTATTTGAAGGCAGAGGTGGACGTGCAGATGCAACGGGATACCGTCATCCGCAGCGCCGTCCGCGTGAACTTCGCCGTCAACAAGGGCAAGAAAATCCGCATCTCCAAGATCAACTTCATCGGCAACGGGGAGATCAAACCTATGAAGCTTGCCAAGAACATGAAGGAGACCCATGCCAATACCTGGTACAACTTCTTCAAGTCCAAGAAGTTCAAGGAGAAGGAGTACCAGAACGACAGAAAAACCGTGCTGGATGCCTTCAACGAGGCTGGTTACCGCGACGCCCGCCTGGTGCGCGACTCCGTGTATTTCCTGCCGGACGGACGTCACCTGAACATCGACATGGAGTTTGAGCAGGGCCGCAAGTACTATTTCCGCAACATTACCTGGACGGGCAATTCCGTATATCCGTCAGAGGTTCTCAACAATATCCTTCAGGTGAAGAAGGGCGATGTGTACGACCTTGTTACCATGGAAAAGCGCCTGCATGGCGGCGGCAAGGACAACGAGTACGACGTGTCCAAACTGTATCGTGACAATGGTTACCTCTTCTTCAACCTCACGCCGGTAGAGGTGAACATCCAGAACGACTCCGTAGATGTGGAAATGCGCATTTCGGAGGGTAAGCCGGCCATCCTGAACGAGATTATCATCAACGGTAACGACCTTACCAACGAGCGTGTGGTACGCCGTCAGCTCATGACCCGTCCCGGCTATCTCTTCAGCCAGTCGGACTTCGAGCGTTCCATCCGTGAAATCGCATCCATGGGCCAGTTCGACCCGGAAGCCATCATGGGTCCCGGCGGATATTCCATCGTGCCCAACCAGATGAACAACACCGTGGACATCGTGTATAACTTGAAGGAAAAACCGTCTTCCCAGCTGGAACTCTCCGGCGGTTGGGGCGGCAATACCTTCGTGCTCACGGCTGGTGTCAGTTTCAACAACTTCTCTACGCGCCGCATCCTGGAAAAAGGCGCCTGGCGGCCGGTTCCGCTGGGTGACGCCCAAAACCTGGCCTTCCGTTTCCAGACCAACGGCCGTTATTACACCACCCTCAGCGCCAGTTTCACGGAGCCCTGGCTGTTCGGTAAAAAACCTACCTCCCTCAGCGTATCCGGGTACTATTCCCGTATGACGGACTCCTACCTGGCCATCGGTATCCTGTCCACGGACAAGATGTTCGAGGTGTTCGGTTTCAATGCCGGTCTGGGTACGCGCCTGAAGTGGCCGGACAACTACTTCGTCCTGTACAACAACCTGAGCTGGCAAACGTATAAGCTCACCAACTGGACCAACAGTTACTTCGCCTTCAACGACGGTATTTCCCATAACTTGAGTTATACCATCTCCCTCACGCGTAACTCCACGGACCAGCAGATTTACCCGCGTACCGGTTCGGAATTCAGCCTGTCGCTGCAACTTACTCCGCCGTACTCCCTGTTCCGCAAATATACATACGTGGATGGCAAGAAAGTACCTGTGAACAGCTGGAAGGATGTCGATTATGACGATTGGACCGCAGCGCAGCGCTACAAGTGGATCGAGTACCACAAGTGGAAGTTTAACGGTACCGTGTATGCCAAACTGGTGGGCGACCTGGTGCTCATGACCCGTGCGCAGTTCGGTTACCTGGGCTACTACAACCGCAACTGGGGCTATTCTCCCTTCGAGAACTTCCAGGTGGGTGGCGACGGTATGTCGGGCTACATGACCTACGGCGCAGAAATCATTTCCCTGCGCGGCTATGAGGACTATTCCTTAACCCCGCGCAAGCTCACCCCGTACAGCCAGAACGGTCTTAGCTACGCCGGTAACGTGTACGACAAGTTTACGGTAGAACTCCGCTATCCGGTGATCCTGCAGCCGCAGAGCACGATATTTGTACTGGCCTTCCTGGAAGGCGGTAACTGCTGGAGCGATATCCGCGAATTCAACCCGTTCCAGATCAAACGTAGCGCCGGTGTGGGTGTGCGTGTGTTCCTGCCGATGATCGGTCTGCTGGGTGTGGACTGGGGTTACGGCTTCGACGGCGGTTCCACCGGTGGCAGTCACTTCCACTTTGTGTTAGGTCAACAGTTCTAATATTTGTCATTTCGAGCTTGTCGAGAAATCTCATACAGAAACAATTAATATTAAAGGATATGAAAAAAATCTTTGTCATCGCCCTTGCGGCCTTTGCAACCTTCACCCTTTCCGCCCAGACCATCGGCAAGGTGAACTTCAATGAACTCGTGATGCTGATGCCGGAAATGGATACCGCCCGCGAGGCCATCAACGCTTCCCAGAAAGAAGCCGAAGAAACCTACTCCGCCATGGTGGAAGAATATCAGGGCAAGATGAGTCAGTATCAGCAGAAGCAGGCCAGCTGGACGGCTGCCATCCGCGAATCCAAGGAGCGTGAGCTCATGGAAATCCAGAACCGCATCCAGGAATTCCAGCAGTCCATCTCCCAGGAACTCCAGCAGCAGCAGAATCAGCTCACGGCTCCCATTCAGGAGAAAGCCGCCAAGGCTGTGAACGACATTGCCAAGGCAAAAGGCATCACTGTCCTGTTCGATGTTTCCCAGGCCCTTTACTTTGACGAGTCCAAGGTGATCGACCTCACCGCAGACGCCCGCAAGGCACTGAACATCCCGGCCGACCGTACTCTGGAAAGCCTCCAGGCAGAACTCCAGGCCCAGGCTCAAGCCGCTCAGGCTACCCAGACCAAGTAGCGCAAATCTTTTCGGATTTTATTGGGATTTCGCTTTAATTTCTTTACATTTGTAACGGAATTGAAGCGAATTCCTTTTTATTTATAACCATAAACACTAAAACATCGTTTTTGTAATGAAAACAACTGACATCATGGCGCGCCTTCAGGCCAAGTATCCCTTGGAGAAGGAGTATCTGCAGGCTGTGCAGGAAGTTCTGGAATCCATCGAAGAGGTGTACAACCAGCATCCTGAGTTTGAGAAAGCCAAGATTGTTGAACGGCTGGTGGAACCGGACCGTATTTTCACATTCCGCGTAACCTGGATCGACGACCGCGGGGAAGTGCAGACCAACACCGGTTACCGCATCCAGTTCAACAGTGCCATCGGCCCTTATAAGGGAGGTCTCCGTTTCCATAAGGCTGTAACGCCTTCCATGCTCAAATTCCTGGGCTTTGAACAAACCTTCAAAAACGCCCTTACCACCCTGCCTATGGGCGGTGCCAAGGGCGGCTCTGACTTTGACCCGGTGGGCAAATCCAACGACGAAATCATGCGTTTCTGCCAGGCGTTCATGCTGGAGCTGTGGAACTGCATCGGCCCGGACCAGGATATCCCTGCCGGAGACGTAGGTGTGGGCGGCCGTGAAATTGGTTACCTCTATGGCATGTACAAGAAGCTGGCCCGCCAGTACAATACGGGCGTCCTCACCGGAAAGGGCGGCACCTGGGGCGGCAGCATCCTTCGTCCGGAAGCTACCGGTTTTGGCGCCCTGTATTTCACCCAGCACCTGCTGCAGAAAGCCGGCAAGGACATCAAGGGCTGCAAAGTGGCGCTCTCCGGCTTTGGTAACGTAGCTTGGGGCGCTGCCACTAAGGCCCGCGAACTGGGCGCCAAGGTGGTTGCCATCAGCGGCCCGGACGGCGTGTGCGAGATTCCGGAAGGCATTACCCCGGAAATGATTGACTACATGCTGGTTATGCGTGCCTCCAACCGCAATAAGGTAGAGGATATGGCCACCAAGTTCCCGGGCAAGGCCAAGTTCACCGCCGGCAAGAAGAGCTGGAGCATCCCCGTGGACATTGCCCTGCCTTGCGCTTTCCAGAACGAGCTTTCGGAGGAGGACGCCAAGGAGCTTAAGGCCAACGGTTGCTGGTGCTGCTGCGAGGTTTCCAACATGGGCTGCCAGCCTGGCGCCATCCACTTCTTCCAGCACAATGGCATTCTCTTCGCCCCCGGTAAGGCTGTGAATGCCGGTGGTGTGGCTACTTCCGGTCTGGAAATGACCCAGAACGCAGAGCACATCTCCTGGAGCGGGGAAGAGGTAGACCAGAAACTCCACTTCATCATGAAGAGCATCCACGAGCAGTGCGTCAAATATGGCACCCAGCCGGACGGCACCGTGGACTATGTGAAGGGCGCCAACATCGCCGGCTTCATGAAGGTGGCCACCGCCATGCTGGAGCAGGGAACCATTTAGCGCTATCGACCCCATGAAAAGGTGTCTCGTAAAAATGGCGAGGCACCTTTTTTTGTGGGTGAATTCAAGGTTATCTTATAATAAATTGCTATCTTTGCGAGCTAAACCGTATTAACCATTTTACATGAAAAAACTGGTAGTTGCGCTTTGTCTGGCCTCGCTTTTCCTGGTTTCCTGTGAGCAGAAAACCAGCAAAGGGGAGCGTTTGCTGGAGAATTACGCGCTGGTAACGATTCCTGCTCCGGACCTTTCAGGGATCACCGATAATGGAAAAGAGGTTCTGAACTTATACCGCTTTGCGGCAGACCAGGCCGATGCCATCTACTGGGAGCAGAGTTTTGGCTCCAGGACCACCTTCGACGACCTGCAGGATCCTGCAGTGAAGGCCTTCGTGGACATCAACTACGGCCCCTGGAACCGCATCGACAACCAGCCTTTCCTGGAAGGGTATGGCTCCAAGCCCGCCGGCGCCCGCTTCTACCCGGAAGACATGACCGACGCGGAATTCGAGGCCCTGGAAAACCCGGACAAGTATAGCCCCTACACGCTCATCCAGCGTGCCGATGACGGCTCCCTGAAGGTGGTCTGGTATCACGATGCCTATCAGGCCCAGGTGAAGAAA
Organism: uncultured Bacteroidales bacterium; assembly: GCA_946415475.1. GTDB lineage: Bacteria > Bacteroidota > Bacteroidia > Bacteroidales > UBA932 > Cryptobacteroides. Next base: position 184,102 of record CAMKSQ010000001.1, on the reverse strand, counting down.
ATGGCCGATATCCTCCGTGCTGCCGCGGACATCACCATCAAGGCCAGCGTACGCGAGTACCTGCTCAAAAAGGCGGATGCCCTCCTGTCGGACAACTACTATGAGAGCGAAAAGGCCTGGTTGGGGATGACCGACAGCAAGATGGACCTGGTAATCGGCCCCAACGAGACTATCGACGATGAACGCTACGGCCTTAAGGCTTCCTACGGCGCCTATGTGCTGCTGAAGAACCTGGACCGTACCGCCAGCCTCCAGTCCCTGAGCCAGCGTCTGCCGGAGTTGCAGGCCTCCCTGCCGGGCGATGCTATCTATCACTCCTTTGTGCCGGGCGAGGAATCGAACATTTTCTCCTGCGACGTCATTTATTACGGCGGATACACCAACGCCGGCTATAAGGTTATTGGCATCAATTTCCCGTACGATACCCGCGTGCAGGAGGAATTCGGTACCCGTACCATCCTGTTCGACAATATCATCCGCGAGAAATTCAACCGCACGGTTTTCCCGGCCGGCATGCTGCTGTTCGAAGGACAGGACTGCGCCCACCTGGACGCCAACGCTTTCTATTGGAATATCGTGTTCCGCGAGGTGGCCAAGGGCCTGGGCGTGAAGGAAACCATCACCGGCAAAGGTGCGGTCTCCACTGCGCTGGGCAATGAGGCGCTCACCCTGGAAAAAGCCAAATCCAACGTGCTGGGTGCTTATCTCTGCGCCCAGGAAGTAGAAAACCACCGCGTAGATGCCCTTATCATGAAGCAGGACGTGCTCGTCACCTTCGTGGCCAACATCATCCGCTCCACGCGTTTCGGCTTCGGTGATGCCACCGGCCGCGCTAACCTGCTCATATACAATTATCTTGTGGAGCAGGGGGCTATCGCCCGCAAGGCTTCCGGCAAATATGGCATCGACTATGCCAAGACAGAGCAGGCCGTTGCCGATTTGAGCGCCCAAATCCTGAAACTCCAGGCCATGGGTGACCATGACGCAGCCCAGGAGTTCGTGAACAAGTATGCTGTGGTGGCTTCTACCATCAAGGCGGACATCGTGAACCTGGAACTGGAGCACATTCCCGTAGACATCCGTATCGCTTACGAAAAATAAAAGTATCAATATTTATGAAATTCAATGCTAAGTATATGGTATTTTTGCCGCTGGTGCTGGCAATTACCATATTCCTGTGGGCTGTTCCGGTTTCTTTCTTCGGCATCGAGGCCCTGACAGTTGTGCAGCAGCGTGTTATCGCCCTGTTCGTATTCGCAGCCCTTATGTGGATTTTTGAGATCATTCCCAACTGGTCCACTTCGCTGCTGGTGATCGTGATTTCCCTGCTCACCGTTTCCAACAAGGGTATCGGCCTTTTCTGCGACCCGCAGTACGGCACGCTGGTGCCTTACGGCCGTATCATGGCCTCCATGGCAGATCCCGTGGTGATGCTGTTCCTGGGTGGTTTCGTGCTGGCTATCATGGCCGAAAAATACGGTTTGGATGTCACCCTGGCCCGTGCCCTGCTGAAACTCTTCGGCACCAAGCCGGAAATCGTACTGCTGGGCTTCCTCATCATGATTTCCGTGTTCTCCATGTTCATGAGCAACACCGCTACCGCCGCCATGATGCTGGCCCTGCTTACGCCGGTGCTTTCCAAGCTCCCTGCGGACGATAAAGGCAAAATCGGTCTGGCACTGAGTATCCCTGTGGCCGCTAACCTCGGTGGTATCGGCACGCCCATCGGCACGCCGCCCAATGCTACGGCCAAGGGTGCCCTGGAGCAGGCCGGTATCGATGTTTCCTTCGGCGAATGGTGCGTTCACATGATTCCCTATGTGATTATCATGATTGTGATTGCCTGGATCCTCCTGCGCTTCATGTTCCCGTTCAAGACCAAGAAACTGGTCCTGGAAATCCCCGAGAGCAAGCAGAAGAAAGACTGGAAGCTGTATGTGGTGTGGATTACCTTCGTGGGCACCATCCTGCTGTGGGCAACCGAGCAGCTTACCCATATCAACTCCAACATCGTAGCCCTCATTCCGCTGGGTGTGTTCACCGCAACCGGTCTGTTCGGCAAAGAGGAAATCAAGGAAATTAACTGGAACGTGCTGTGGCTGGTAGCCGGTGGTTTCTGCCTGGGTTACTGCCTGCAGGATACCGGTCTTGCCAAGGTGCTCATCCAGGCCATTCCGTTTGGCAGCATGAGCGTGGTGCTGGTATTGGTGGTCGCCGGTCTGGTGTGCTACCTGCTGTCCAACTTCATCTCCAACTCTGCAACGGCTGCACTGCTGATTCCTATCCTTATCGTGGTTGCCAACGGTATGGCAGACCCCGCAGCTGCCAACAATGCCGAATTCCTGGCCCTGGGTGGCACTTCCGCCATGATTATCTTCATCGCCGTGTGCGCATCCATCGCCATGCTGTTCCCCATTTCCACGCCGCCTAACGCCATCGCATCCGCTACCGGCATGGTGGATACCAAGGATATGACCCGCGTGGGTCTGGTGATTGGTTTCATCGGCTTTATCCTGGGTTATTTCTGGCTTACCAAGTTATTCCCTTTCGCATAACATAATGAAAAGATTATTCATCATCACAATGGCAGCGCTGCTCACCGGCAGCGCCGCTTTTGCGCAGGAGGCTCCCGCAAAGGAGAAGCCCTCGCACTTCAAGTTTTATGGTTTTGTCCGTAACTACTTTACCGCCGACTCCCGTGCCGTGAGCGCCGGGACGGAAGACTTGTACTTCTACATGCCCAAAGATTTGGACATGAAGGGCGGCGTTGACATGAATGCCGGTTTTAACTGGCGATTCGTCTCCCTCACAACTCGCCTTGGCCTGGACGTTACCGGCTACAAGTGGGGTACAATGGGCATCTCCGCTAAAGTGGAGGCCGACTTTTACTACCTTAGTGGCTCGGTTCCCACCCTTCGCCTTCGTCAGGCTTTTATGAAACTGGGCTGGGATAACAGCCCGGTAAGCCTTACTATTGGCCAGGCATGGCATCCCATGGCGGTTGACCTTCCGCACATGACCAACCTCGAGTCCGGTGCGCCTTTCAACCCCTTCAGCCGCACGCCTCAACTGACTGCTGATATCAATCTGGGCGCCGGTTTTACCTTCACCGCCAGCGTGATGTATCTTAACCACTATCTGCCTACCGGCCCCTCCGGAAAAGTTAAGGACTACTATAAATACGGACTTCCGGAGTTCTATGCCGGCTTTGGCTATAAGGGCCCCCACTTTGCGGCCAAGATTGGTGTGGATATCATAAACACCAGACCTATTGGCTTTGTAGGACATAATAATTCCAGCCCGGAGACCCTTGTTCGCGGATACAATATGGATGTGCGTGAACACAAGGCCAGCGGCATTCTTACCGCCGTCTCTCCCTTTGTGTTCCTCCAATACACCAACGGTTTGTTCCAGTTGAAGGCCAAGAGCATTTTTGCCCAAAGCGGCGAGCAGTTCAACCTGCTGTCCGGTTACGGCCTTGCAAGCATCGACGACGTGAATTACAAGTATACCTATACGCCCATGCAGGACTGGGCTTCTTTCGTGAGCTTCCAGTACGGCAAGAAGTTTCAGGTAATGTGTATGCTGGGTTATATGAAGCAGTTTGGCACAACGACCAATCTGGCCGATGTTAAACAGCTGTGGCTGAATACTTCCGCAGATGCCAAAATCCAGCAGGCCTTCCGTGCCACGCCCACAGTTGTCTGGAACCTGGGCAAATTTGCCCTGTCCCTGGAATATAACCTCACTGCGGCCCAATTCGGCGAAGGAGAGCGTAATGCCCGCGGCATGTACGGTAACGCGCACTGGCTGATGAATCATCGCTTTATTTGCATGACCAAGTTCAATTTCTAAGCGTTTGGAACGATGTTTTTAGGGACAGGATGATTGCCTGTCCCTTTTTTTTGCTATATTTGTGCAATGACTTTTAAAATCTAACCACTATGGGTGCATTTCATGCTTATGACATCCGCGGAATCTGGGGAAAGGATTGGAACCTGGAAGACGCATATAAGGTGGGATATTTCATCCCCGAACTCCTGAAGACCGACAAGGTGCTGGTAGGCCGCGACTGCCGCCTCTCCGGCAAGGAAATCCACGACGCCCTTATCAAGGGCATTACGGATGCCGGCGCAGACGTTGACGATATCGGCTACAGCTCCACGCCGCTGGTGTACTTCGGTACGGCCAACTACGGCTACAAGGCATCGGTCCAAATCACCGCTTCCCACAACCCTCCGGAGTACAACGGCATGAAGGTAAGCCGCGAGAATGCCCTGCCCGTAGGTTTGGACACCGGTCTGGGCCAGATCAAGCAGTGGATCGACGAAGGCCGTCCCACGCCGCCCGCCGCCAAGAAGGGCGCCGTGAAGGAAATCGACATCAAGCCGGATTATATCGCCTTCCTCAAAAAGTTCAAAGGGGACTATTCCAACCTGAAGATCGCCTTCGACCTGTCCAACGGCATGGCCACGCTCTTCGCCAAGGAAATCTACAAAGGTGAGAATGCCACCTATCTCTTTGACGATATGGACGGCAGCTTCCCCAACCATGAGCCCAACCCGCTGGTGCCCAAGAATGTAGAGCCCCTCAAGAAGCTGGTGGAAAAGACCGGTGCCGATATCGGCGTCATTTACGACGGCGACGCAGACCGCGTCATGTTCGTGGACGACAAAGCCCGCTTTGTGGCTCCGGACCTGGTCATTGCCCTGATGGCCCGCTATTTCTGCGACGAAAGGGGAGAAAAGAATCCGCGCGTCCTGCAGGAAATCCGTTCCAGCCTGGCCGTGGCAGAGGAACTCCGCGCCAAATACAATGCCGATGTTCACACCTGGCGTGTCGGCCGTGCTTTCGCCGCTCCCAAGCTCCGCGAGATTGACGGTCTGTGGGGTGGAGAACTTGCCGGTCACTATTACTTCAAGGACTTCTTCTACAGCGACAGCGGTATGCTTTCCAGCATCATCGTCCTCCGTATCGTGAGCGCCCTCAAGAAGCAGGGCATCAAACTCTCGGAAGAAATGGACCGCCTCACCGGCTATGAGAACTCCGGTGAAATCAACTACAAGGTAGAGGACAAGAAGGGCGCCATGGATGCCGTAAAGGCCTATTTCGAAAGCAAGGAGACCCCCACCAAGGTAATGGACTTCGACGGCTATCGCCTGGAATTCCCCGGCTGGTGGTTCAACATCCGTCCTTCCAACACGGAGCCTTATCTCCGCTTCATCTGTGAGGCCACCTCACAGGAACTCCTGAAAGAGAAAATTGCCCAAGCGGACGCCATCATTGTGGGCCAGTTCGGCGGCAAACGGTAACGGATGAAGAAAAAAATCGTACTTCTTTTAGCGGCTGTGTGCGTCTTCCTGCCTGTTTTCGCGCAGGAGGACCACACGGCCGACTCTTTGCGCCATGCCTTCGGTCGGCAGGAAGTGAAAACCAATACCCGCACGGGGACCGACTATGCGGATACGCTGGACACCGGCAACCCTGCCGTTAAGGTGGTACTGTATGACAATGGCACTTATCGGTACGTAAAAGATCCTTCTGCCGTAGCCGACACCACCGTCTTTTCGGAGTTCTGGGACGAACGTGCCGTAAATCCGTATCGTCAGTCGCCGGACCCCATCCCGGACCAGTTCTCCATCTGGGTGCTGGATTCGCTGGATACCTATTGCTGCCCCTACCAGACCACCGTCCGCTCCAAGTTCGGGTATCGGCATGGCCGCAGGCACCAGGGCGTGGATTTACCGTATCCTACGGGTACGCCGGTCCCGGCTGCCTTCTCCGGCAAGGTGCGCATTTCGGACTATGTGGGCGGCTATGGCAACCTGGTGGTAATCCGCCATGCCAATGGCCTGGAAACCTTCTACGGCCATCTGTCCAAGCGCAACGTAAACACGGGCGATTGGGTGAGCGCAGGCGATATCATCGGCCTGGGCGGCTCTACGGGCCGGTCTACGGGACCGCACCTGCATTTCGAAACCCGGTACAGGGGCGCCGCCTTCGACCCTTCCTGGCTCATCGACTTCGAAACCGGAACGCTGCGTCACCGGCTGCTTAAAGTGCGTAGCTGGTATTTCAATCCCAACCAGCGCTATGTGCAGAATGTGGACGATGAAGACGAAATCTTCCGCACGGACGAGGAAGACCGCATCCTTGCGGAGAAAAAGGCCAAGGAGGAGGCTGCTGCACGCGCCCGGGCAGAGGCTGCCGCGCAGAAGTACCACACCATCCGCAGCGGCGACACCCTTTCCGGCATCGCTAAGAAGTATCATACCACTGTAAAACGGATTTGTGCGCTCAATCCCGGCCTTACGGAGAAGACCGTACTTAAATTGGGCCGGAAAATTCGCGTGCGCTAGCTATTTGAGCTTGGAATTGTAGTGAGGATGAACTTTTCCTTTCTGTATGTTCTGCAGTTTGGAGGAGATCATCTTCTTGCGTATAGGGGCGGCGTGGTCCGTGAACAGGTCTCCGTCCAGGTGCGACAGCTCGTGCTGGATCATGCGGGCGGCAAAGTTGTCAAATTCCTCCGTCACCTGCTGTAAATCCTCGTTGTAGTACCGTACGGTCATCTTTTTGGGACGCACCACATCGCAGTAAATGCCGGGAATGCTCAGGCAACCTTCCGAATAAGTGACTTTTTCTTCGCTTTCTTCCAGGATTTCCGGATTGATGAGCGTGCGGCGGAAGCCTTTCAAGTAATCATAGGTATCTGACACCACGTCGCCGTCCACGATTACGACGCGCAGGCTTACACCAATCTGGGGCGCGGCCAGCCCGCAGCCATCTGCCACCACCAGGGTGTCTTTGAGGTCTTGCACCAGGGCAGCGATGCCCGCTTTGTCATTCAGGTCTGCCGGGGCAGCCGTTTTGCGCAGGACTTCTGCGCCGTACAGGTAGATGGGTTTTATCATTTTTTTCTTCTTGTCTTATTCATGGACAAACTGTCGGGCACGGCCGAGGGGTCCACTGTCAGGGAACCGCCGTTTTCCCGGTCCAGGTAACTTTGCAGGATGATGGCGGCCGAAATCTTGTCCACTTCCTTTTTGTCCCGGCGCTGGGAGGCCTTCATGCCGCCGTCAATCATGATGCGGTGGGCCAGCACGGAGGTAAACCGTTCATCCTCAAGGGTGACGGGCGTATCCGGGAACGCTTTTTCCAGCTGTTTCAGGAAGGCTTGCACGTCTTTGAGGGCCTCCGACGGGCTGCCGTCCATATTCACCGGGTAGCCCACTACAAAGCGAAGGATTCTCTCCCGATTGGCGTAATTTTTGAGATAATCTATTAACTTTGTAGAATCAACTGTTTCCAGGGCAGATGCAAAGATACCGAGAGGATCACTGACCGCCAGGCCTGTTCTCCTTCTTCCGTAATCTATGCCAATTATTCTGTCCATTTACAGTGTGCAAATATACGAATAATTATGGACAAAGCAGATAAGAAGGCCAGTAACTTGCGTCTCACCCTGGTAGATGCCACTTCCCATGAGCGGCTCTGGAGCCTCCGGTTTTCCAAAACCCGCTTCATCATTGCCAATATCTCCGTGGTAGTGGTGACGTTCCTGGTGATCTTCGGCCTTATCGCTTTTACACCCATCCGCACGTTCATTCCCGGTTATCCCAACGCCCAGTCTCGCAGGCAGGCTGTCCAGAATGCCCAGCGTATAGACTCGCTGCAAACCCGTATCCTGCAGTGGGAACTGTACACGGAGAATCTCCGCCGTGTAGTGGCAGGGGAGGACCCCATCCGTCTGGATACCCTGATGTTGGGCCGCGAAGGCTCCCGGACGGTGTCGGATGCCCGCTACCTGGCCATTCGGGATTCCCTCCTTCGTGCCGATGTCGTGCAGGAAGAACAGTTCGGCTTGTCGTCGGGCCGGCGCCTGAATCTTCCCATCGAGGCCATGGCCTTCTACACGCCTGTTAAGGGCGTCGTTTCCAAGGGCTTCGACCGCAGCCTGCATCCCTGGGTGGACATTACGGCGCCCGTGGGCAGCCCGGTAATGGCCGTCCTGGACGGGAATGTGGTATATACCTCCTGGTCACAGGACAGCGGCTACACGCTGATGATCCAACACGGAAGCGACCTGTTGTCCATTTACAAGAATAACCAGAAATTGCTGCACAAAACCGGAGCTGCCGTAAAAGCCGGCACACCGGTGGCCATGCTGGCCTCCTCCTCCTCGCTTACCATGGGCAATCACTTGCATTTTGAACTGTGGTACAGGGGTGCGGCGATGGATCCGGCACAGTATATCAAGTTTTAGATGAAGAATATCGCAATATTAGGGTCCACGGGATCCATCGGGTCACAGACACTGGACGTAGTGCGGCAGCATCCGTCCCGTTTCTCGGTGTTCATGCTGTCGGCCAACAACAATGCAGAATTGTTGGTGCAGCAGGCCTTGCAGTTTCATGTCCCGCATGTAGTCATCTGCAATCCGGATAAGTTTGCGGAGGTAAAGGCCGCATTGCCCGGTGTGCAGGTGCATTTGGGCATCGAGGCCGCCTGCGAACTGGTGCAGGCACCCGAGGTGGATGTGGTCGTGGCCGCTATGGTTGGCTTCAGCGGGCTCAAGCCTACGCTCGCCGCCATCCGTGCCCAAAAGACCCTGGCCCTGGCCAACAAGGAAACCCTGGTGGCCGCCGGTTCCCTGGTGATGGGGGAGGCCGCCCGCTATGGCGCCCGCATTTATCCGGTGGACTCGGAGCATTCGGCCATATTCCAGTGTCTGCTGGGTGCGCAGGGCAATCCCGTACGCCTGATTCATCTTACGGCTTCCGGCGGTCCGTTCCGCACCTGGTCACGGGAACAGATTGCTGCGGCAACCAAGTCGCAAGCGCTGAAGCATCCTAACTGGGACATGGGCGCCAAAATCACCATCGACTCAGCCACCATGATGAATAAGGGATTTGAGGTGATCGAGGCCAAGTGGCTGTTCCAGGTTCCTACCAGTCAAATCCATGTGGTGGTCCATCCGGAATCGGTCATTCATTCCATGGTGGAATTTGTGGACGGCGCCGTTATCGCCCAATTGGGTTGTCCGGACATGCGGCTTCCCATTGCGCTGGCCATGGCCTATCCTGAGCGCCTTCCGCTGGAGGGTAAACGCCTGGATTTCAGCGCGCTCAAGGATTTGACCTTCTTTGAGCCGGACCGTCGCAAGTTCCCTTGTCTGCAACTGGCGTTCGACGCCATCGGGCGGGGTGGTAATATTCCCTGCGCCATGAATGCCGCCAACGAAGCGGCCGTCGCTGCCTATCTGAAAGAACAAATCGGCTTTTACGATATTTCGGCCATTATCGCCCAGGTGATGGCGGAGATTCCTTTTATCGAGAACCCGTCGCTGGAGGCGATTTTTGCCACGCACGAAGAAGCTTTCCGCAAAGCGCAGGAACGTATATGAATCCGGTATTGATGAAAATACTGCAGGTTATCCTGGCATTGTCGGGCCTCATCCTTATCCATGAGGCCGGCCATTTCCTATGGGCACGCCTGTTCCGGATCAAGGTGGATAAATTCTTCCTTTTCTTCGATGTGGGGGGCTTCAAGCTCTTTTCCACCCGCATGGCCTGGTTCCGGAAACTGATTCCGGCCTCTGCGCACTGGGAAACGGAATACGGCATTGGCTGGCTGCCTCTGGGCGGCTATTGCAAGATTGCCGGCATGATAGACGAATCCATGGACGTGGATGCCCTCAAGCAGCCTCCGCAGCCTTGGGAGTTCCGCACCAAACCGGCCTGGCAACGCCTGTTCGTAATGAGCGGCGGCGTCCTGAACAACTTCCTCCTGGCTATCGTCCTGTTTATCACCATCCTGGCCATCTGGGGAGACAATTACATGCCCAACACCAGTCCGGTCTATGTCAATGAACTGGGCGAAGAGCTGGGCTTCCGCACCGGCGACCGCATCCTGCGCATGGACAATTATGAACCGGACGATTTCCTGTCCCTTCAGGCCGATTTGGCTCGCCGGCAAGTGGAGAAGGTGACGGTCCTTCGCGGGACGGATACCCTGGTCCTGTACATGGATCAGTCGCTGATGGGGGCGGTGGTGAATTCGCCCGGCCTTTTCGACATCGCCCTGCCGTTCGTGGTGGACAGCATTATGCCATCGTCACCGAATTATGCCTCCGAACTGGCAATAGGGGACCGTATTGTGGGCCTGGATGGGGTCGATACGCCCTATTTGCAGGATGCCCAGAAGGTACTGCGGGCGCATCCCGGCGAACACCTTCCGGCAACGGTTCTCCGCGGGGACGATACGTTGGCCATTTCTTTGCAGGCCGACAGCCTGGGCATGCTGGGCGTCTTCTTCCGCAATCCCTCTTTGCAGCATCGGACCTATTCCGCGTGGGAGTCGATTCCGGCCGGCTGTGCCCTTGCCTGGGACTCCGTGAGCGGCTATCTGCGGGACCTCCGCCTGGTGGCAACGCCTTCCACGGGCGCCTACAAATCCGTGGGCAGTTTTGTCGCCATCGGCCAGGTTTTCCCCTCTCGGTGGAACTGGCACCAGTTCCTGTACATCCTGGCCATGCTCTCCATCATGCTGGGTGTGATGAATCTTTTGCCCATCCCGGGCCTTGACGGCGGTCACATTGTGTTCTGCCTATACGAAATGCTTACGGGTCGCAAACCCAGCGACCGCTTCCTTACCATAGCGCAGCTCATCGGCATGGCCCTGTTGCTGCTGCTTATGTTCCTGGCCTTCGGCAACGACATTTCACGATTAATCCATTAGTTATGAAACACCATTTTACCCGTATCCTTGCACTGGCCCTTTGCGTGATGGCATTGGCAGGATGTAAAAGTGGCAATAAGAAAGCCTTGCTCCCCAATGTGAGCGGAAAAGCCGGCGAAGTGCTGGTGGTGATTGAGCGCGAGCAGTGGGAAGGCAATCTGGGCGTGGCCATCCGCGAAGCCCTGGCCATGGACACCCCGTATCTGGCACAGCGCGAGCCCCTGTTTGCGGTCTCCAACGTGCCCCCGGGCAGTTTTACCAACATGTTCAAAATGCACCGGAACTTGCTGGTAGTGAACATCAATCCGCAGAATGTCTCCAATGGCGTCCTGTATAAAAACAATGTGTGGGCCCAGCCCCAGGCCGTTGTGCAGTTGAATGCGGCCGATGCGGAACAGGCCCTGACGCTGTTCAAGGAGGCGGGCGTAACGCCGGCGGAATTCTTTGAGCAGACGGAGCGCGACCGGGTCATCGCCAACGCCAAACTGTACGAGGAAAGGGCTTTGCAGCCGCCGATGGAAAAAGTGACGGGCGGCATCATCCACTTCCCGTCGGGCTACCGCTGCCGCATGGTGACGGACGACTTTGTGTGGATGGCCGATGAAAAACAGTACGTTCAGCAGTATGTGATGGCGTACAAATATCCTGCGAGCGGTGACGATGTCTTCTCGCTGGAAAACATCATCCAGAAACGCAACCAGATCATGAAAGCCAACGTGCCGGGCATGTTCGAAGGTTCGTATATGACCACTTCCACGGCGCAGGAGCCTACGACGCGTTCGTTGCGCTACCGGGGGCGTGCCTTTATGGAGACCCGCGGCTTCTGGGAAGTACACGGGGACTTCATGGGAGGCCCTTTTGTGTCGCACTCCTTCTATAGCCCGGACGGGAAAGACATTATCGTGCTGGAGGCTTTTGTCTTTGCCCCGCGCTACGACAAACGCCAGTATCTGCGTCAGGTAGAGTCCCTGCTGTACTCATTCGAATGGAAAACAGATGATAAACAATAAATTATGAAGAAACTATTTTACGTGATGGCCTCGCTGGTACTGCTGTTTTCCGGCTGTACTCGGGAGCTGGAAAGCCGCCTGACCGAGGTTGAATCCCGCCTGGCCAAAGTGGAGGACCAGGTAAAGGAACTCAATTCCCAGGTGAGCCTGATCCAAAAACTGATCAGTGGGAAGTATTTTGTCCAAAGTGCTACAGAACTTCCGGACGGTTCCGGGTACAAGCTCGTCCTGGTGGATAAAGACGGCAACACGCTGGAGAAGACCGTCCTCAACGGAAAAGACGGTGTCGATGGCGTAAACGGCGAGGACGGCGTAAGCCCTTCCGTGAGCATCAAGCAGGATACCGACGGCAACTACTACTGGACACTCAATGGTGAGTGGCTGCTGGTGGGTGGTGAGAAAGTCCGTGCGAGCGGAATCGACGGTAAAGACGGTGAGAACGGAAAGGATGCTCCGCTCACGGAGTTTAAGGTAGAAAACGGCAAGTGGTACGTGAAGGTGGGCGATGGCGCCTGGACCTATGTGGGAGAGGCTGCAACGGTAGTTGTGGGTCCTATCGCCTCGATAGATGCCTCCCATCCGGATGTGGTGGTCATTACCCTGACCGACAATACCGTATTGGAACTGCCCAGAGGTACCTTCGGGGTAAAACTGCAAATCTTGTTGGACGATGCCGTATTCCAGCACATGACGGCCGGCCAGACGCAGAGTGCTTCTTATGAGGTAAAAGCACCCACCGGCATTACTTACACGCTGGATTCCTACGAACCGGAGAACTGGAAAGTGACCATCTCCGAGCCCAAGGACAACAAGGGTATCGTGACCATCAGTGTCCCTTCTACCGGAAAATCTTCCAAAGTACTTCTGATCGCCAATGGCAGCGATGGCAGCAGCTACGCCAAGGTGCTGCACATCGAGGTGGAAGGCGGAGAGGAAGAAGGTCCGGTGGTGATGCAGGAAATGATGGATGCAACGGCGGGTAGTATCGAACTCCCTGCCGGTGCTACGGATTTTGTTTCGTCGGCATCGTGGCTGACGTTGTCGGGCACGAAACTCCTTATCGCAGCCAACGACACGTATGACGCCCGCATGGCTATGGTGTCGTTCAAAGTTGGGGGAAAGGAATATTTCTTTACGATACTCCAGGCACAGAAAGATGCCATCGTCCTCACGGAAAATGCTTTACAGGTTGGTGCAGAAGGGGAAGAGATCCCGTTCGTAATCAAGGCTAACGTGACCGTGGAGGTCGTGGCCGATGTCGATTGGATTACTGTGACTCCTGCTACCAAGGGCCTGGAAGACAAGCCGTTCACGGTGACGGTGGCGGCCAATGGGAGCACGGATCCCCGAGAGGGCACGATCACTTTCTCCTCTGGAGAACTCCAGCAGGTGGTGACAGTGACCCAGGAGGCGAAAGAGGCCGTCTTACCGCCGGTATCCGGCGCGTTTGAACTGCTGACCGACGCTTCGCTGCTGCAGGAAGGAGACCAGATCCTGATTGTGAACCAGGCCAAGTCCCATGCCATGGGTGCCCAGAATGGAACGTATCGCAGCCGTACTTCTGTTACGATTGTGGACGATACCGTTTCGGAACCCGAGGAAGGCGTAGCTGTAATTACCTTGGAAGGAGGGGAGGGAGCCTGGAACCTGAAGGTGTCGAATGGCTATCTCGCAGCCCAGAATGATTCCAAGAATCAGTTGCTTACGGTGGATAACGTTACGGATTTTGCTACGTGGAGCATTGTTCTGGATGTCGATGGCCTTGCTACGATTAAGGCCGCCGCCGGTGCCCGCAATACGCTCCTGTACAATTCACAGAGCGGCACTGAGCGTTTCAGCTGCTATGCGAATACCAGTAATAACACGAAAGAGGTGCTGATATACCATAAGCTCGGTGCTCCTGCTACTCCTGTGACACAATACGATGCCCTGGGCGTGTACCTGGGCAAGCAGGAACGGATTTACCAGGCCGGTACAGACCAGTATGTGCGTTCCTATGAAGGCAGCGCCCTGCAGTTTGTGCTCCTGGAGCCCCAAGGCAAGGAGCAGGTGAAACTGAGCGGCTTTACCACGGCGCTGCAGCCCGGAGATGCCGTCACTGTCTCAGTGAACTGGAAAAAGAATAAAACCCAGGTGGTGGAGAAAGATTATCCCATGACCGTTCTCAAAGACCAGGACGGCAAATTATGGGTAGGCGATGCCAAGGGAAGAGGTGTGATTATTAGAAAGTAACTGACTATGAAAAAGATAGCTTCCATTTTAATTCTTCTTGTCTGTAGCTTTAGTCTGTTGGCAAAGCCCGCAAAGCCCGGTTTCTTCCGCTATACCCAGCCGGACGGCAGCACCATTCTGATTCAGCGTCATGGCGACGAATGGGGCCACTGGACCACCAACCAGGCCGGCCAGGTGGTTCGTATGGACGAGAACGGTTTCTACCGCGTGGTGGAGGGTGCTACGGTGGAAATGGCGGCGCAGGCTGCCACTATCCGCCGCAAAGCGATGCGGCAGGTGGCGTCGGCGGCCCGTCCCAAGGCGCCTATCGCTATAGGCCAGAAACATTTCCTGGTGGTGTTGGTGGAGTTCGCCGACCTTTCTTTCAAGATTGCTTCTCCCAGGCAGGCCTTCAGCGATATGCTCAACGAGCCCGGCTACAGCGCCAACGGCGCTACCGGGAGTGCCCGCGACTTTTATTACGAGAACTCCCACGGCGTTTTCGAACCCATCTTTGACGTATATGGTCCCGTCAAACTCTCGCAGAACATGGCTTACTATGGCGGCAATGATTCCCAAGGCAGTGACAAGTATCCGGAGAAGGCTGTAAAAGAAGCCTGTGAGGCCGTTGATGATGTGGTAGATTTCTCCGACTATGATTTGGACGGAGACGGCGATGTGGATCTGGTTTACATGGTCTATGCCGGCAAAGGGGAAGCCGATGGCGGCTCCGACGACACCATCTGGCCGCACCAGTGGTACCTGACCGCTGGCGGAATTTATCTCACGCTGGATGGCAAGCGGGTGGACCGGTATGCCTGCGGCTCCGAACTGAACGGAAGCGGGTCGATCGATGGCCTGGGCACCATCTGCCATGAGTTTGGCCACGCCATGGGACTGCCGGATTTCTACGACACAGACTACGCGGACAATGGCCAGGCGCGCACGCTCATGGGCTATTCTCTCATGGACAGCGGTTCGTATAACAACTACGGCTGGACGCCGCCTTACCTGAACATGGAGGAACGCATCCTGATTGGCTGGCTGGAAGAAAGCGCCATTCTGGAATTCCCCAAGAACGGGGCCTATACGCTCGCGAGCGTGCAAAACGAGGTGGGCTACAAGATTCCTACCGATATGGAAGGGGAGTACATCCTGCTGGAATGCCGCAGCAAACAGGGCTGGGACCAGTTCATTCCCGCCGCCGGCCTCATTGCCTATCACGTGGATAAAAGTTCCAGGAAAGTACCCATCTCCGGCTCGGGCTCGTTGGCAGCCTCGCAGCTTTGGGCCGAGTGGTATATATACAATGCCATCAACGAGAATGGTAAGCATCCCTGCTTCTATGTAGTGGCATCGGCCTCTCCGTACGATTGTTCCTATGGCATGCAGTATTATTCCCAATATGGCGCCTATTACTATACGGCCGACGGTACGGACCTGCCGTTCCCGGGCGGGAGAAATGTAACTTCCTATGCTCCCAAGAGTTGGAACGGTGCGCCCACGGCCATTACCTTGTCCGAGATAGCTTATTCCGGCAACAAGGCTTCTTTCAAGGTGAGCGGCGTGGTGAATGCCGGCCTGGATTTCCCGTATATCCCCAGTGCCGGGAACTATACGGCCGGGCAGAGTTTCCCGCTTTCGCTGGAACTGCCGGACGGCTACGTGGCAACGGCCGTTGCGTGGACCCTGGACGGGGCATCCGTTTCCGGGGAGTCCATTACCCTTACGGCGGGTTCCCATGTGATTGAGGCCGAGGTAACAGGGGAGAGCGGCAAAAAGGATATCGTGACCCTGGAAATTACGGTCCAGTAAAAAAGTTGGTACAGGGACCGAAAAAGATGAGAAATAATTTTGGATGGTAAAAAATTTTTCTTACCTTTGCAGTCCCAAGTTTGGTGGGTTCGTATAACGGTTAGTACTCGGGATTTTCATTCCCGCAATAGGAGTTCGATTCTCCTACCCACTACCAAATATAAAAAAGTAAAATAATGGCAAACACTAAATCAGCCGCGCGTGCCGCCCGTCAGAGCGAGCGTCACCGCCTGCATAACAAGTATTATGCAAAAACAACGAGGAACGCTATCCGCGACCTCCGCAACACGACAGATAAGGCAGCAGCCCAGGAGAACGCTCCTAAGGTCTACGCCATGATTGACAAGCTCGCAAAAATCGGGGTTATCCACAAAAACAAAGCGGCCAACCTCAAGAGCGGTCTTCAAGTTTACATTAACAAGCTCGCCTAAGAGCTTGTTTTTTATCAAGAGCGGGATGTAGCGCAGTTGGTAGCGCACTACGTTCGGGACGTAGGGGTCGCTCGTTCGAGTCGAGTCATCCCGACTAAAAAAAAGAAACCAGACACATCGTCCGGTTTCTTTTTTTGTGTAAATTTGTAAGGTGAACAGATTCAAACAGTACGCATTCATCGTGGTGACGGCTTTCCTGCTGGGCACTCTCTCTCTGCAGGCGCAGAAAATCTGTGCCCACCGCGGATTCTGGAAGTGCGAGGAGGCAGGGAATACGCAAAATTCCGTTGCATCGCTGCGTGCGGCCCAGGAAAATGGCTTCTGGGGAAGTGAGTTCGATGTGCACCTTACCGCGGACGGTTTTGTTGTGGTGAACCACGACCCTTCCATCCATGGCATTTCAATCCGCAAGAATACGTATAAACGTCTATTAAAGACGCGGCTCTCCAATGGCGAGCCCATTCCTTCCCTGGCCGATTATCTGAGGCAGGGGGCGCAATCGGCCTGCATGCTGGTGCTGGAAATCAAGCCTCAGAAAACGGTGCATCGTACCCTTGCCCTGGCCAAAGCCTGCGTAGAGGAACTGCGGACATTTCAGCTCCTGGATTCCTCCCGCGTGATGTTTATCTCGTTCAGTTTTGAGGCCTGCCGCTGGATTGCGGAGCAATTGCCCGGCTTTGGCAACCAGTATCTGGAAGGGGACAAAGATCCGGAAACCGTCCACGCGGCCGGCATAAACGGCATCGACTATAACCACGCGGTCTTCCACAGGCACCCGGATTGGGTAGAGCGCGCCCATGCTCTTGGAATGAGCGTAAATGTCTGGACCGTGGACAGCAAGAGCGAAATGGCCTACCTCCGGGACCTGGGCGTGGATGTAATCACCACCAATCGCCCCCTCCTTGCCCGCGAAGTGCTTAAAGAACAATAAAAATAAGCGCCGGCATGGCTGCCAGCGCTTGAGCTCCCCCTGTTGGACTTGAACCAACGACCCTCTGATTAACAGTCAGATGCTCTAACCAACTGAGCTAAGGAGGAATATTTTGCCGTTATTTCCGTAACGGGATTGCAAAGGTACAACCTTTTTTGGATTCTGCAAAGCTTTTCAAGAAATTTTTTTAAAAGATTTATTGTGCCGGATTTTTGTGTATCTTTGTAAGTTCATTTGTTGTTATAAGGGAAAATGGATATAGACCTGCTCGCCAGAATGGTGAAAGAAGTGGTGATGGACCACGATACCGTGACGCTGCCCGGCGTTGGCAGTTTTGTCACGGAACTGGTTCCTGCAACCTTCGCCGATCGCGGCTACACCATCCTTCCGCCTTATCGTAGGCTGTATTTCTCTCCCACGCAAGGGGAGGATACCCTTCTGGTGGATCTTTACGCACAGGCCAATCATATTCCGGTAACGGATGCGGAACGTATCCTCGCGGACTTCCTCACGGAGATGAAGGAAGTGCTCAAGCTGAAGAAGACCATCGTTTTCCCCGGACTGGGCCGTCTGCGCGCTACGCGGGAGAATCATTTTTTCTTTGTGGCCGATGAAGACCTGGATATTTATCCCACCGGTTTTGGCCTGCAGCCCATTTCCCTCAAGACCCACGAAGAAACTAAGGAGGAGGTTGAGGAAGCCGTTTCCGCCCTCGCTTCCATTCTGGAAAAAGAACCGGAGCCCGTTGCAGAGCCTGAGCCGGTAGTAGAGCCTGAGCCGGTAGTAGAGCCCGAGCCCGAACCGGAGCCGGAGGTCGAACCGGAACCCGAACCAGAGCCGGAGGTCGAACCTGAACCGGAACCCGTTGTGGAGCCGGAGCCCGTGGTCGAGCCCGAGCCTGAACCGGAAGAGATGGCCGATCAAGCCGGCCATGACGTTGCGCCGGAACCGGAATCGGAGCCCGCCCCCACAAACAAGGGCAAGAAAATCGTCCTTTGGACACTTATCTCTCTGTGCATT
This sequence comes from uncultured Bacteroidales bacterium, assembly GCA_946415475.1. Classification (GTDB taxonomy): domain Bacteria; phylum Bacteroidota; class Bacteroidia; order Bacteroidales; family UBA932; genus Cryptobacteroides. Next base: position 165,944 of record CAMKSQ010000001.1, on the reverse strand, counting down.
TTGCTCCTTGTGGCGGGTATCGCCCTTGCTGTCGTTGGCCGGGTGGCTCCGGAGTGGCTGGACAGCTTCCTATATTCGCCCGAGGAGTTAGAAGTGTTATATAAGTAGCATAAAATGAAGCCGGTTAGTAGAGAAGGATACAAATTCAGGCAAGAGATTGCCATCCCGTGTTACCAGACGGACAGCCAGCGTCAGCTGAGACCCGCCGCCTTCATGGACCTGGCCCAGGAAATTGCCTATTGGGCAGCCCATGAACTGGGCTTCGGCTATGATACCCTGCACATCCATCACACTGCCTGGGTGCTCAGCCGCATGCACATCCACTTTGTAAAGCCGGTCGCATGGCGGGACCAGGTGACTCTCTACACTTGGCACAAAGGCTCCTCCGGCCTTTTCTACCTGAGAGACTTCGAATTATTGAACCAGGCCGGGGAGCAAAGCGTCGTCTGTACCAGTTCCTGGGTGGTTATCAATGAGGAAACCCGCCGCCTGGTGCGTCCGGAGGACCTGGCCCATTTCATGACCGTGGATTATGAGGTGGACGATGCCATCGCGGAACCGGCCCCTAAAATCGTCCTGCCTAAGGATCAGGAAGCGGAATGCGTAGCAGAGCACCGCGTGGCCTTCTCGGACGTGGACCTTATCGGCCATACCAATAACGCAAGGTATGTGGTGTGGGCCATGGACTGCCTCCCGCCGGCCCAGACGGGACAGCCGCTTAAAGACGTGTACATCAATTTCAACAAAGAGACCAAGGCGGATGAGCTGGTACAGCTTTATCGCCTGCAGGACGGAACTTCCTGGTATGTGGAAGGTCATGTGGACGGCAAGTCCTGCTTTGTTGTAAAACTGGAATATTGACTATGAAAGATTTGTTTTTCGGATACGGTGTCGCCCACAGCATTTTGCTGCTTGCCTTCGTCATCGGCGTAGGCCTTTTCCTGGGCCGATTCAAGATCAAGGGCATCTCCCTGGGCTCAACCTGGATTCTTTTCCTGGGCATCCTGATGGGGCATTTGGGCTTCCAGATGGATCTGGATATGCTGCATTTTGTGAAGGAATTCGGCCTTATCCTCTTTGTGTTCTCCATCGGCCTGCAGGTGGGCCCCGGCTTCTTCCATTCGTTCAAGAGCGGCGGCGTAAAAATGAACCTTCTGGCCGTAATGAACATCCTTCTGGCTGTGGTAGCAACCTATGCCATCTCGGCCATCACTGGAGAAAGTCTTTCCACCATGGTGGGCGTGATGTCCGGCGCTGTTACCAATACGCCTGGCCTGGGTGCCGCCCAGCAAACGTTCATTGACTCCTCTGTCGCCGGAGGCACCAGCGCCTTGGCGGCCGGCGAGGCCGCCGGACACCTGGCATCGGCCTATGCCGTGGCTTATCCCATCGGTGTCATCGGCGTCATTGGCGTCATTATCCTGTTCAAGGCTCTTTTCAAAATCGACCATAAGAAGGAACTGGCGCAGCTGAAGGCGCTGGACGATGAAGTGGAAAAGGCCCGTCGCATGCATGTGATGGTGGAAAATCCGGCCATATTTGGTCACAAGCTTTCCAGCATCTTGCATGAGTTTGGCGGCGATTTTGTGGTATCTCGCGTCATGAAGGGCGATGAAATCCTGTTCCCGCAGCCGGATACCATCTTGGAGGAGGGCGATAAGCTGCTCATTGTGACTTCGCAGAATGAGGTGGACCGGATCCGTATCCTCTTTGGTCAGGAAGTTCCTATGCATCAGTCCGATTGGCAGGTGAAAGACCACAACATGGTCACCCAGCGTATCGTGGTCACCAACAGTAAACTCACCGGTAAAAAGCTCAAAGAACTGGGCTTTCGCAGTGCATACGGCGTAAGCGTTACGCGTGTCATCCGCGCCGGCGTGGAGCTGGTGGCCAGCCCCAACCTGTACATCCAGGTGGGTGACGGCCTCATGTGCGTGGGTACGCTGAAAAACATCGAGAACCTGGCCAAGAAGGTGGGTAATTCCAACGACGCCCTCAACAAACCCAATCTGGTTCCCATTTTCCTGGGTATCGTGGTGGGTATCATCTTCGGTTCCATTCCCATTCACTTCCCGGGCATCCCGCAGGCCATCAAACTGGGCCTGGCCGGCGGTCCGCTCATCATCGCCATCCTGCTGGGCTATTTCGGCCCCCGGTATAAAGTCACCACTTACACCACCACCAGCGCCAATCTGATGCTGCGGGAAATCGGCATCGCCATGTTCCTTGCCGCCGTGGGTATCGGCGCAGGCGCAGACTTCTGGAAGTCGATTGTAGGCGGTGGTTACTGGTGGATCCTCTACGGTGCCATCATCACCCTGGTGCCTCTCTGCATCACCTTTATTGTGGCCCGTGCCTTCTGTCACCTGAACTTTTACCAGATCTGCGGCCTTATCAGCGGCTCCTGCACCAATCCGCCGGTGCTGGCTTTCGCCCAGGGCATGTACGGCAGTGACTACACGTCGGTGAACTATGCCACGGTGTATCCGCTGTCCATGTTCATGCGCGTACTGGTGGCGCAGTTACTCATTCTGGTTGCAATGGCGTAAATTATGTTGGACCTGGTCTATCCTTCGGAGCCCGCTCCCATCTATCCCCGGCCTTCCATCGGCCGCCCGGGCCGGCCGCATATCCCGAAAGGGGAGATGCTGCCGCTCATGGAGCCGTCCGGTCTGGTCTATGGCCAGGCTACCCGCGCCTGGTGCCACAGCGGCTCCAAGGTCCTGCACCCGGTTGTCCATTTGCATATCATAGACCGCTTCGGCAATATCTATCTGCAGAAAAGGGCCATGAACAAGGATCTCCTTCCCGGCTATTGGGATACGGCGGTAGGAGGCCACGTCACTTATGGTGAACAGGCCGTGGAGGCCCTGTACCGTGAGGCGGCGGAGGAATTGGGCCTGCATGCGTTCAATCCCATCGCACTGACAACCTACACCTACGAGACAGAGCGCGACAACGAATTCGTATTTATTTACGCGATGGTGGGGCATCCGGAAATCGCCCCGGATGAGGCCGAAGTTTCCGAGGGAAAGTGGTGGTCGCCGGAGGAACTGGATGCCGCTTTCGGCAAAAGTATCCTTACGCCCAATTTCGAGTCTGAATTTCCTCAAATTCGTGCCCGTTTAATGGCATTATTGTAGGATTTCCCCGAAAAAAGCCGTAACTTTACAAGGTTATGGTGTCAGATATCGACAAATTCGTACACGACCAACTGTCGGTGTGGCCGGCGGTGGCTGCCAAGTACCGGGCACTGAAGAGTACCCGCACCCGCACCATGCCGCTGCGGGGCTTGCTGGTTACGCTCCAATCCAATCCGGGCCGCATGCCCATCTTCGACCACGGCTGCCCGCTGTGCGAGGAAAACTACATGGAGCACCAGCATACCCTCCCTTTCGAGGGCCGGAAAGGACGCAAGTACAACATCCTGGTAAACCGGGCGCCCATTTTCCCCAACCACCTGGTCATCACGCGCGATATCCATGCGCCGCAAACCATCTGGCACCGATTCCCGGACATGCTGGACTTGGCTGCCCAGCTGGAGAATTACATCGTCTTTTATAACAGCCCCAACAGCGGTACCACGGTCCCGCAGCACGCCCATTTCCAGGCTTGCCCCAAGGGGTACATGCCGCTGGAACGCGTTACGGAGCGTCTCCTCCGGACCGTCCGGGGAGGGGAAACGCCTGCAGAACTGCGATTCATCACTTCCGTTCGGGATGCCGAATTGTATCATTTCCAGGGATTTAACCGGGGAATTTTCATGTTGCGCGCCACCACCGCCAAGTCCATGGCCAAGCTGTTTTACCGGCTTCTGGACTGCCTGAACCTGTTGGCGGAGGAAACGGAACCCCGTTTCAATGCCTTTACGTATTGCAGCGAGGGAGAGTTCCGGGCAACGGTCATCCTGCGCAGCGCCTCGCGTCCGCAGTGCTATTACGCGGAAGGGGACGCCCATTTTGCCATTACGCCCGGTGCGGCGGACATGGCCGGCTTCTTCGTGGTGCCGGAAGAAGGAGACTTCGACCGCTTAAACGCAGCCGTCGTGTCGCAGATTTATGACGATGTCACCTTGTCCGAAGCGGAGGAAGAACGCCTGTTGTGGCGTCTTGTCCGCACCCAGCCACGCATCGAGGTGGGCATCGTCGCGGCTCCTCAGATTGGTTTCGAGATTATTTCGGACGGCGCCGGCCCGCAGCAGGTATCGTACCGGGAAGGAAAAATCGACTATAATGGTGTTCTGTACGATGAACTGGTGTTCGAGGCGGTCACCATTTCCACCCTTTTCGCAGAGCCTTCCTTCATCCTGTATGGGGAAGGGGAGCCCATGCGTTTTGCCGGCACGCTCAAGTTCATCGTGAACGGGGGCAAGGTGCAGGCGGTGAATATAATCGGTGCAGAAGATTATCTGCTGAGCGTGGTTTCACTGTTGCCGGAAGCACAGCGCAAAGAGGCCGCTATCGACATCCGTACGCGGCTCATGGAGTTGGTGGCGCGCCGGCAGGCTGGCCAGCATGCACCTGGTGGCCCGGATCTGGTGAACACGGAAGAGGTAGTTACGTGGCTGGCCCATCGGCCCGCCAAGACGGAGCAGCCGGAAGCGGCGCCCGTACATGCCCGGTACGATGTTTGTGCCGGGGAACATTGTCATCGCTACATTGGGCTCACGCCCCGTGCCGATGCCCATGCGCGCACCATCATTGACGAAACTTGGGGACAGACCAATGGCAACGATAGGCATATTTGACTCCGGAAGCGGCGGTCTCTCGGTATACCGGGAGCTCATTAAAGTCCTGCCGCAGGAACAGTATCACTATTTCTCCGACAACGCGCATTGCCCGTACGGGGAAAAAACGTCCCTGTACATCCAGCGGCGCGGTCGTTTTATCACGGAATACCTCCTGGACAAGGGGGCCGATATCATCGTGGTGGCCTGCAATACCGCTACCGCGGCAGCCATTGCTACGCTGCGGGCGGAGTATCCGGACGTGCCGTTCGTGGGTATGGAACCGGCCGTGAAACCGGCGGCGCTGGGGACCCATACGGGGGTCATTGGCGTGCTGGCCACGGCTGGCACCCTAAAGGGCTCCAAGTACCTGACTACAAGAGGCTTGTATGAGGACAATGTGCGCATAGTAGAGCATGTGGGGCAGGGCTTCGTGGAGCTGGTGGAGGCCGGCAAGCTGGATGGCCCGGAAACCGTGGAAACGGTGCGGACCTCCCTGAAACCGCTGCTTGCGGCCGGGGCCGATACCATCGTCCTTGGATGCACACACTATCCTTTCCTCCAGCCGGTAATTGAGCGGCTCTCCGGTCCCAGTGTGCGCGTGATAGACCCGGCTCCTGCCGTGGCCCGGCAAACCGTACACGTACTGGAACAGCGCGGAATCGTTACCGGCGCGGGACCGTTCTCCATAGAGCTCCATGCCTCCGGCGACCCCGCCGCCCTCCAGCGTATTTTTGCCCTGGTGGAGGCGGGTGATAAGTAAGCGGCTGATTACCAGTCGTTTGTGATATAATCCTCGTTCGATTTTTGAACGAGGAATGTGTTAAAACCAATTGATTTACAATAAGATGAGTGTCACAAAGAAATTCGTTCTGACAACCCTTTCCCTTCTTTTGAGTGTAGTTTTGCACGCGCAGGTGCTCACGGGCATCGACGTATTACAGATGAATGGCTTCGAGGAACTCCGCGGCAAGCGGGTGGGCCTGGTGACCAACCCCAGCGGGGTGGACCGGAACCTTCGTTCCACCATCGACATTCTCTTTGAAGCGCCGGAAGTTAACCTGGTGGCGCTGTATGGTCCGGAGCATGGGGTGCGTGGCGATGCCTACGCCGGCGACCATGTGGAAGGCAGCACGGATGCCAAGACGGGACTGCCCGTGTTCTCCCTCTACGGGAGCACGCGTGAGCCTACGCCGGCCATGCTCAAGGGTGTCGATATCATGGTGTACGATATCCAGGACGTGGGCGTTCGCTGCTACACGTTTATCTCTACGCTGGGCCTGGTGATGCGCGCCTGTGGTAAGGCCGGCATCGAGGTGCTGGTGCTGGACCGGCCCAATCCGCTGGGCGGCAACAAGGTGGAAGGCCCGCTGGTGGAGGAAGGCTTTTACTCCTTCGTGAGCCAGTTCCATATCCCGTTCGTGTACGGTTTAACGGTAGGGGAGTTTGCTGCACTCATCAACGAGGAGGGCCTGAACAAAGGCCAGAAGGGTGATCAGGAGCATATCAAGTGCAAACTGAGCGTGGTGGCCATGCGTGGCTGGCATCGTTGGATGCAATTCCGCGACACCGGCCTGCCGTGGATCCTGCCCTCGCCCAATATCCCTTCCATGGAAAGCGCCCTGTGCTATGCCTCGTCCGGCATCTGTGGCGAATATGGCCACATCCATACGGGAGTAGGATACACCATTCCTTTCCAGACCTTTGCCATCGATTGGATCGATGCCGATGCCCTCAAGGCCCGTCTGGACAGCTACAACCTCCCGGGCGTCGCCTTCCGCACCATCCACTACAAGCCCATCGCCGGGTACTACAACGGCAAACTGGTACATGGCGTCCAGTTCTTCTTTACCGATTTTGAAAAGGCGCCGGTATCCCTGCTGCAGTTCTATGTCATGCAGGCTGTCCAGGAACTTTGGCCCTCACATAATCCTTATCCCGTCAAGAAGACGCGCATGCTGGATATCGTTTGTGGTACGGATTATGTAAGAGTCAATTTCGGGAAGCGTTTGAAGGTGGCCGATATCCAGGCCTATTGGAACAAGGATACCGAAGCCTTCAAGGCCCTTTCCCGCAATTATTACTTATACGATTAACCTTAAAAACAGAGAAGCTATGAGAAGGTTTTTGACTTATGCCGCATCGTTAGTAATGGCACTGTCCATGCTCACGGCTCCCGATATGTTGGGCCAGTCCCGTTCGGGCGGCGGCTCCACTACTACCCGTTCTACCGGCAGCAGTTCCTCCAGCTCCAGCCGTTCCAGCGGCAGCAGCCAGCAGACCACGCGCTCGTCCGGCAGCAGCTCGCAGGTATCCCGCTCCAGCAGCAGTAGCAGCCAGCAGACCACGCGCTCGTCCGGCAGCAGCTCGCATGTATCCCGCTCCAGCAGCAGTAGCAGCCAGCAGGCAACCCGTTCCAGCGGCTCCAGCACCACTACCCGCTCCAGCGGAAGCTCTACCCGTTCCAGCGGCACCACCACTCGTTCCAGCGGAAGCAGCTCTTCCGTGAGTAGCGGTTCCCAGGCCCGTTCCTCAAGCAGCAGCTCTTCCACCAATACGGTGAGCAGCTCCTCGCAGGCCCGTTCCGCCGGAACCACTACCACTACGGTTCAGAGCTCCTCCAGCAACAACCCTCAGGCTGTCACCGGAACCACCGTGCGCTCCTCCAACGTGAGCCGCAGCGGCCTTACCTCCAGCGTGGGGCAGGATTCCGCTCCCGTGAACCCCACTTATCGTGACAACGGGTACAACTACCGCTACAGTGACGATATGCGCGTGGATGACCGCCACAACATGTACCGCATCGCCCCTCGTTTCCGCGATCCGATGCCTTGGGACCGGGCCGGTTACTTCTGGGGAGATCATCCGCACTACTACGGCTACCGCATCCACAGCCTGCCGCCGCACTGGCGCAGGATTCGCCACTGGGGGATCGACTATTACTACTACAACGGCATTTATTACCGTCCTTACGGCGGAGCCTATGTCGTTTGTCGTCCTCCTTTCGGCACTCCGCTGGAGGTTGCCATCGACAGGGCGCTGTTCCATGCCATCCGTTTCGCGTATTACTGCGACACCTATCGCACCTATTCGCGCACCTTTGACTATTACAACGTCATCGCCCGGCAGAACCTGATTATAGCCCAGCAGAATGCCCGTCTGATTGCCAGGAATAGCTCTTACGCCATCAACGCCAACCGTGCGCTGTCCGCTTATGAGCTGGCCAACCGCCTGGGACTGGTGCAGAGCTATGCATACGCCAACTCCGAGTACTACTACCAGGACGGCGTGTTCTACACCATTTCCGCTTCCGGCACGGTTTCCACCATCGTCCCTCCTGCAGGTGCCCTGGTAAGCTCCCTCCCGGACGACTATGAGATCATCGTCATGGACGGTATCGAGTACTATATGGTCGATAACACCGTGTACCGCACCACCCTGTTCGAGGGCGTTCCTTACCTGGAGGTGCTGGGCCAGATGTACGGCTCCCTGTACACCCAGTACAATGTGTACCGCTAGGTGGTGATACTTAAATAGCTGATAGTCAGCGACTTGTTATACAATCCTCGTTCGAAAAACGAACGAGGATTGTTGCGTAAGTATCTGTGTTATAATATCATAGCTGTCACGGCTGGCGGCCGGAAAAAGTATAGAAGAAAATTTGTATATTTGTAGGCTATGATTACACTGGAACAAATAAAGGACCTGCAGGAGCGTGTGGCAGCGCTGAACGCTTGTCTGGACATCCCTGGCAAGCGGAAGGAAGTGGCCGCCAAGACGGAAGAAACCCTGGCCCCGGATTTCTGGGCCGATCCCAAAGTGGCGGAAGCCTTCCTGAAAAAACTATCTGGCATCAAGTCCTGGGTAACGGACTTCGACAAGGCCAAAGGACTTGCCGAGGATTTGGATGTGCTGTACGACTTTGCCAAGGAAAGCATCGCCGGCAGGGAAGAGGAAGCCACGGAAACGGCGGAAACCCTGGAACTGGCGCAAAGTTTCCAGCAGGCTACAGAGGCCGTGGAGGCCCTGGAACTCAGGAATATGCTGGGGAACGAGGGCGATAACCTGGGCGCCGTGCTCACCATCAATTCCGGCGCCGGCGGCACCGAAGCCAACGACTGGAGCGCCATGCTCATGCGTATGTACCTCCGCTGGGGGGAACGCAACGGCTACAAGATGACCGTCACGTCCCTGCTGGAAGGCGAAGAAGCCGGCATCAAAAGCTGCACCATCGAGGTGGAAGGGGACTATGCCTATGGCTACCTGAAGGCGGAAAACGGTGTGCACCGCCTGGTACGCATCTCTCCCTTCAATGCCCAGGGCAAGCGCCAGACCACCTTCTCCAGTGTATTCGTCTATCCACTGGTGGACGATAGCATCAATATCGAAATCAATCCCGGTGACCTGGAGTGGGACACCTTCCGCAGCGGCGGCCATGGCGGCCAGAACGTGAACAAGGTGGAGACCGGCGTGCGCGTACGCCACATCCCCTCCGGTATCATGGTGGAAAATACGGAAACCCGCAGTCAGCAGGACAACCGCCAGCGGGCCCTCCTCATCCTGAAATCGCGCCTGTATGACATTGAACTCAAGAAGCGCCAGGAAAAACAGGCGGAACTGGAAGGCCAGAAGAAACGCATCGAGTGGGGCTCCCAGATCCGCAACTACGTACTTCACCCGTACAAGCTGGTGAAAGACCTCCGCACCGGTTACAATACGGCCGATACCCAGGCCGTGCTGGACGGCGACATCAACGAATTCATGAAAACGTACCTGATGGGTAAGGGCAGTGCCGTTACCGATCCTGACAATCTGGACTGATGAAAAGAATTCTCCTCCTTCTGTCCGTTCTGGCCCTTGCCGCTTGCGGCCATCGCGTAAAACCGGTTCATTCCGAGCCGGTTACGGTGAAAGTGGCTCCCGTAGCCGCCGAGACCACGCACGTGATGGCCTCGTATGTGGGCAAGGCCGAGGCCACCGGCTCCGCCGTCATCACGGCCCCGTACGCCGGTACGCTGCTGGATATTCCTGTCAAGCAAGGCCAAAGCGTCAAGAAGGGCCAGGTGCTGGCCCGCGTGTATTCAGAACAGGTGAATGCAGCCTTCGACATGGCCCGTGCCTCGCTCGCACAGGCACAGGACGGCTTCGAGCGCATCCAGAAGTTAAAGGAAGGTGGCGCCGTGGCCGATGTCAAAGTGGTGGAAATTGAAACCCAGCTGGCCCAGGCACGCGCCGCCCAGTCTGCTGCCCGCCAAACACTGGAAGAAGGCATCCTCAAGGCTCCCTTCGACGGTGTCATCGGGGAGGTTTATGCCCAGAAAGGGATTCGTGCCGATGTCCTTCAGCCTTTGGTGCAAGTGCTGGACCGGAACGGCACCTATGTCCGTTTTCCGGTTCCGGAAGCGGAAATCCTTCAGTTGAACCCCGGCATGGCCGTGGAGATAGAAGTGCCCGCCCTGGAAAAGACCTTCCAGGCCACCTTGGAATCCAAGGGTGTGGTGGGACAGCCTCTGTCCCATGCTTATGACTGCCTGGCACGGGTAACAGACAAGTCGCTCCTGCCCGGCATGGTGTGCAAGGTACGCGTTCTGATGCCCTCCAGCTCACATATCCTCTGCCCGGCCAGTGCCGTCCGCACCGGCGCCGAGGGCCGCTATGTCTGGTGTGTGGAGCAGGGGATTGTGATACGGAAAGATATTGTCATCGGCGGATACAGCGGTCGGAACATTATTGTGGAGAGCGGCCTCAAGGAAGGGGACTTGCTGATTGTGGAAGGCACTCGTAAGGTCTCCGGTGGCATGCGGGTACAAACAATCCGATAGCCCATGGAAGTAGGCCAGTACATGAAGGGAATCGCGGGATGGGTCCGTTGGACCATCCACCACAAGAAGGTGGTCTATCTTCTTGTGGCGGCCCTTTGTGTATTGGGTATCTGGGGAGTAAGCCGGATCAATAAGGACGAATTTCCCACCTTCGAAATCAAGCAGGGCCTGGTTGTGGGCGTCTATCCCGGCGCCACGGCCCAGCAGGTGGAGGACCAGCTGGCCAAGCCGCTGGAAAAAACCCTCTTTACGTTTAAGGAAGTGGTCCGCAGCAGTGCACACACAGTGAGCAAGGATGGCATCTGCTATATTTACGCGGACTTGAATTGTCCCATGTCCAAGAAGGACGAGGTCTGGTCCAAAATCAGGCTCCGCCTGCAACAGGAAAAGGCTTTGCTGCCGGCCGGTGTGCTGGCCGTGGCTGCCCTGGATGATTTCACCGCTCTATCGGCCATCATGCTCTCCATCCAGTCTACTGACAAGGGATACGGGGAGTTGGAGGAACTGGCCGATGTCCTGAGTGAGCGCCTGCGCCGCATCGACAAGCTCTCCAGCATCAGAATCCTGGGCACGCGCCCGGACGAGATTGCCGTTCACGTGGATATGGACCGGGTGAGCGCTTATGGCATCGACCTTGCTACGCTGCTGCTGAATTACCAGACATCGTCCATGCCCATTCCGGGCGGAAGTTTTGACGCCTCGTATGTGCATGCGCCCATCCATGTGGACCCGGCCATTACCTCGGAGCAGGAGATTGGCGACCGCGTAGTGTTTGCCAGCCCGGCCGGTGACGTGGTCCGCCTGAAGGATATCGCCCGTATCGAACGTCGCTATCAGGCTGCTGACGAGGAGGTTATCTATAACGGAACCCCTTGTGTCGTCCTGTCGCTGGAATCCAGGCCCGGAAACGATATCACGGCTTTTGGCCGGGAAGTGGACCAGGTCCTGCAGGAATTCCGTGCAGAGCTTCCGCACAGCGTTACCATTACCAAGGTGACGGACCAGCCCAAGGTGGTAGGGGACTCCGTCTTCAGTTTTATGCGCGACCTGGTGGTGGCTATGCTGGTGGTGGTGCTGGTGATGCTCCTGCTGTTTCCGCTCAAGAGCGCGCTCATCGCATCGTCCGGCCTTCCCATCATCACAGCCATGACGCTGTGTATCATGTACTTTACCGGTATCGAACTGAATACCGTCACCCTGGCGGCCCTGATAACCTGTCTGGGTATGATTGTGGACGATTCCATCATTACCATGGATGGCTATATGGACAAGCTGGGGCGGGGGATGAACCGCCTGGATGCGGCCTGCGCCAGTGCCAAGGAGCTGTTTATGCCCACTTTTGTGGCTACGCTGGCCATCTCGCTCATGTTCTTCCCCATCAAGGTGATCCTGAGCGGCTACATGCGGGACTTCGTGAAATTCTTCCCCTGGGTTATCCTGGTCGCGCTCATGCTCTCGCTGGTCTATGCCGTGTCGATGGTTCCGTCGCTGGAAACCCGCTTCATCAGCGAGCCGCACCGGGGCAACGAAAACCTGGTGGCCCGCCTTCAGTCCAAACTGTTCCGCTTCATCGAGGAAACTTACGCCAAGGCGCAGGCCTGGTGCTTCCGGCATCCGTATATGACGGTTTGCGGCGCCCTGACGGCCATAGCCCTGGGCGTCCTCATGTTCCTTACGCTCAACTTCCAGATGGTGCCCAAGGCCAACCGGGATTTCTTCTGCGTGGAGGTGGAGCTGGAGGGCGGCAATTCCATGGAGCGCACACGTGAGGTGACGGATTCGCTGGAGCGGATTTTCCTTGCCGATGAACGGGTGGTCTCAGTATCCTCCTACCTGAATGTGAGCGTGCCGCGTTTCAGCGCCACCTATGCGCCCAAGATTCCTTCGCCTGCATCGGCACAAGTGATTGTTAAAACGGTCTCCAACAATGCTACGGTGGAGATTTTGCACGAATACGAGAACCGGGAGAACCTGTTCCCGCACGCGCTGCTCCGCATCAAGCAGATGGACTACCAGCTGGTAGAGGCGCCGGTGCATGTGATTCTCAAAGGAGAGGACCGCGAGGCGCTGTATCCCGCTGCCGATGCCCTTCGGGACCGGATGAACCAGATGGACACGCAACTCAAGTGGGTACATGCCGATAACGACAATTTGCAGCCCACGGTGAACATCCGCCTGGACGAGGACGAGGCGCCGCGCCTGGGTGTGAACCGCGGTCTGCTTTCCCTGCAACTGGCCGGCTCGTTCAACGGACAGACCATCGCTTCTGTCTGGGAAAACGGCCGCTCCCTGCCTGTGACCTTGTACGCCGACGGTCTGGAGGGCGATATGCCTTATACCGTGCTGGGGGATCAGATGGTGACATCGGCCCTGCCGGGTGTCAGTATCCCGCTCAGACAAGTGGCGTCGGTGGAGCCGGACTGGCACGTGGCGCAACTGCACCGCTGGGGCGGGGAACCTGCCGTAAGCGTTTATGCCGATACCAAAATGGGCATTAGCCAGCCGCGGGTGATGAAGGAGATGAAAGGGTATATCGACAAACTGGATTTACCGGAAGGTGCGCACGTGGAGTACAGTGGTCTTTCCTCGCTGAACTCCGTGCTGGGGCCGGAGATCGGCTTTGCCTTCTTTGTGGCGTGCCTCATCCTGTTTGTCTTCCTGTTGTTCCACTTCAAGAAGGCCAGCATCGCCCTGCTCACCATGGCCATGAGCACCTTATGCCTCTTCGGCGCCTTCCTGGGCATGTGGATTTTCAACCTGGACTTTGGCATGACCGCCGCCCTGGGCCTCATTTCGCTGGTGGGCATCGTGGTGCGCAACGGCATCCTCATGTATGAATATGCGGAAGACAAGCGCTTTAAAGACGGTGCCGATGTCCGCACGGCCGCCATGGAAGCTGGCAAACGCCGCGTCCGTCCCATCTTCCTTACCTCCTGCACCACGGCACTGGGCGTACTGCCTATGATTCTCTCGGCCGACCTTCTCTGGCAGCCCATGGGCGTAATCATCTGCTTCGGCACCATCCTATCCATCTTCCTCATCGTCCTGGTAATGCCCATCGGCTACTACCTGGTGTTCAAGGGGCAGGAGAAGGCAACCGCGAGCTAAATCTCAAAGGACTCGATTTCCTTCACCAATTTTCCAATGATGGACATCTTCATGTCGTAGAGGGCATCGGAGATGTCCACTTTGTAATAGTGGGGGTTGATCAGGCGGCGCTCCGCCGGTGAGAAGTGGCGCAGGTTGTCCTGATAGAAAGCCTTCTTGGTCTGGAGGTCATAATACGGGGCGATCCGCTCTCCCGACTTGATGGACTGGAGCTGGAGCGGCCGGGCGTCATAATGCCCCTCCTCGAAGGTCTTGGTCTTGAAGGAGTCAAACTCGTCCCGAATGGTGATGGTTTTTCCGTGCTGGATGGCCAGGTCCGTGGCATCTCCGCGAAGGCAGGTGACATCGGCCTTGAAAACGTAACCGTCCAATGCGTTGCCCTTTTCCTTGTCCAGGGCCGATATGCGCCAGGTGATTTGGAAGCCGGGATTGATGAGTTTAATCTTGTCTTCCGAACGCTTGAGAACCGGCTGACCGTCTATTTGCACCAGCTTGTACACATTGCCGAAGCAAGGGGCCGCCTTGGAGGTGGCAATGGCATCGCCCACGCCGTAACTGTCTATGCGGGCGCCCTGCCGCTCCAGGTCCGTGATGAGGTATTCGTCCAACCCGTTGGTAGCGAATATTTTGCACTTGGTGAGGCCATGCTCGTCCAGAATGCGGCGCACTTCCTGCGAGAGGTAAGCCAAGTCTCCGCTGTCCAGGCGAATGCCGTAACCGGGGGCGTAGTTGTCGTCGATGCCGTTTTCCTTGAAGGAGCGGATGGCGTTTTTGATGCCGCAGCGCAGGGTATCGTACGTGTCGATCAGGAGGATGATATTCTCTCCCCGGTGCGTATTGATGTAATCCGTAAATGCCTGATGTTCACCTTCTACCGTACTGCCATAGGAAGTGATGAAGCTGTGCGCCATGGTGCCGGTGGAGGGGACGTTGTTGAACGCGCCGGTGAGGATGTTGGAGGAGCTGGCGCAGCCGGCAATCTGGGCTGCCTTGCCGCCATATACCGCCGCCCAGGGACCATGTGCCCGACGGGAACCAAATTCAGAGACCGGCTTGTCCGTGGAACGGCATACGCGGGAGGCCTTGGTAGCCACGGCCATCTGGTGGTTCAGGATGCACAGCATGGGCGTTTCCAGCACCTGGGCCTGCACCAGCGGTCCCACCACCGTGACGATGGGCTGGTTGGGGAATACGATCTCACCCTCCCGCATAGTGTACACATCGCCCGTAAACTTCATGGTACTCAGGTACTTACGGAACTCCTTGTACTCATCTCCGGGCAGGAATCTCTCATAGAATTCCTCCGGCTCCGTGCCCAGTTTGAGGACCATTTCTATCACTTCCTCCGTGCCGCTCACTACGGCCCAGTTGTTGTTTTCCGGGGCCTTGCGGTAAAAGAGGTTAAACACGGCAATCTGGCCTTCTTTTCCACAGTCCAGATAAGACTTTCCCATGGTGTACTGGTACTTGTCCGACACGTAAGCGGTATTGATTTCGTTCATGGTCTATTTTTATTAGCCGCGACTGCAGCTGAACATTGTCATTTGCAATCGCGGCAATTCGTTTTGCGCCGGTGCGGCTAGAGCGTGGACATTTTCTCCAGGCAGAGTTCCACCAGTTTGCGGATGGCCGGTTTGTAGTCCGGGTTGGAGCTCTGGAGGTAGCGGTTGGCGATGATGCAGCAAACCGTGCTGGCGTGGTGGCCCAGATGGGCGGCCAGACCGGCCAGCGGAGAGCTTTCCATCTCAAAGTTGGTGATGCGGTAATCCTCGCCACCGGTGGAGAAGCGGAAGCTCTCTACGTCTTCCAGCATGGTGGGCATGGCCAGCGGGAGGCGGACGATACGTCCCTGAGGACCGTAGAATCCGGGAGCGGAAATGGTTACACCCTTAAGCGTAACGTCCTTCATGAGGTCGATGATTTTGTTGGAGGCCTTCACGAAGTACGGGGAAGGGAGGTACGGGTTCCAGTTCATGTGCTTTTTGAACGCCTCTTCCACTTCCGGGATGGTGATTTTTTCGCGGTTGGCGTACCAGTTCATGACACCGTCGAAGCCGACGCTGATGTGTGCCAGCACATAGCTGCCCAGCGGAATGTCTGCGTGCAGGGCGCCCGAGGTGCCGATGCGCAGGATGTTGAGGGCGCGGTGTACCGGCTTTACCTCGCGGGTTTTGAAGTCCACGTTGGCCAGGGCATCCAGTTCGGTCATAACAATGTCGATATTGTCCGGGCCGATACCATGGGACAGGGCGGTGATACGCTTGCCATTGTACTTACCGGTTACAGAGACGAATTCACGCGAAGCATGGCGGAACTCGATGTCCGTGAGATACTCGGCGATCATGTCCACGCGGGAGGGATCGCCTACCATGATAACGTTGTCGGCCAGTTCTTCCGGTTTCAGGTGAATGTGGAATACGGAGCCGTCTCCGTTGATAATAAGTTCAGATTCGGGAATTCTCATAGTGCATGTGGTTCTTCTAAAACACAAATATAAATTATTTTTCCTATATTTGCAAAAGACCCATTGTCGGGAATATGCAAACTCTCACTTCTGTCCCCGAAGAATAATCTACACATCGTCATGAAGAAAACGTTCCTCCTGACGGTCTTTCTGGCCGTCGCCCTGTTTCCTCTTAAGGCCGATGAAGGCATGTGGCTCCCGGCCCTCATCTCCCAGCGCATTACGGATATGCAGGCTAAAGGCCTCAAACTCAGCGCGGAAGACATCTACAGCGTTAACCAGGCCAGCCTCAAGGATGCCGTGGTACTGTTCGGCAGCGGCTGCACCGGTGAACTGGTAAGCGACGAAGGCCTCCTGTTCACCAACCACCACTGCGGCTATGGCTACATCCAAAAGCATTCCTCCGTGGAGCACGACTACCTCAAGGACGGATTCTGGGCCCTGAACCGCAGCCAGGAACTGCCCAACCCGGGGCTCACTGTACGCTTCCTGGAGCGGATGGAAGATGTGACCGACCTGGTACTCAAAGGCTACAAGCCGGGAAAAATGGATGAGGCGGACCGTATTAAAATCGTCAAGAAAAACAGTGACAAGCTCAAGGAGCAGGCTGTGAAGGATGGCAATGGCCTCAAGGCCAGCGTGGAGGCCCTTTATTATGGCAACCAATACTTCCTCTTTGTCTTCCGTGAGTACAGGGATGTGCGGCTGGTCGGTGCTCCGCCGTCCTCCATCGGCAAGTTTGGCGGTGAGACGGACAACTGGATGTGGCCCCGTCACACCGGTGACTTTTCCATCTTCCGCATCTACGCCGGCAAGGACAATATGCCTGCGGATTACAGCGAAGACAACGTCCCGTACACGCCTAAGAAGTCCCTCAAAATCTCCCGTGCGGGTGTGAAGGAAGGCGATTTCACCTTTGTCTATGGCTGCCCCGGCAGCACGCAGGAATATGTGCACTCGGAGGCTGTGAAATACATCTCCCAGGTGTCGGATCCGGAAAAAATTGCCCTGCGTACCATGCGGCTGCAAATCATGAAGAAGTACATGGACCAGAGCCAGGCCGTACGCATCCAGTATTCCAGCAAATACGCGGGTGTGGCCAATGCCTGGAAGAAGTGGCAAGGGGAGGAGAAAGGTCTCAAAAAGATGAAGACCGTCGCCACCAAGCAGGCCTATGAAGCCCGTTTCCGGGAGTGGGCCCGCGGCACGCAGTACAAGGACGTGCTGGACAACCTGGCCTATCTCTATGAGGAGCGCAACGCCCTGTATCGGGCCTATGAATACTACAACGAGACCGTCCGCAGCATCGAACGCCTGCGCATGGTTTCCGGCCGTCCCTTCGACATGAAGGACTACTACCAGCCCATCGACGAGGAAACCTTCGTGGCGCTGATGGAAGCCTTCGACAAGAATTTGGACGACGCCTACAAGCCTGCGTATTTCCTGCAGAAGCGGGCTGAATACGACAGCATGGAGGCCTGGAAGGACGATGTCTTTGCCAGCGAGGAGGATGCCCGTGCGCTGTCGGATGCCCTGGACGCTTTTTTCGCCGGGCCCATCGTTAGCAAAGTGCGTTCGCTGAATGAATCCCTTCAGTTAACCTACCGCGACTATATGCGTGCGCAGATGGAGTTCGAGCCCGAGAAGGCCTTCTATCCGGACGCCAACCTCACCTTGCGTGTGGCCTATGGCCATGTGGAGGGCTATCGGCCTGCCGATGCCATCTACTACCATCCGGTTTCCACGCTGCGCGGCATCATCGAAAAGGACAATCCGGACATTTTTGACTACAACATTCCCCAGACGCTGCGGGATATTTACGCCCAAGGCGGCCACGAGGACCAGCCGGTCTGTTTCCTGGCCACCAACCACACCACCGGCGGCAACTCCGGCAGCCCGGTCCTGAATGCGGACGGCAACCTGATCGGCATCAACTTCGACCGCGTATGGGAGGGCACCCTGAGCGACCTGGCCTTCGACCCGGACGTGTGCCGCAACATCTCTTTAGATGTCCGCTATATCCTGTTCATAATAAAGGAGATAGGCCATGCGGGCTATCTCCTGGATGAAATGTGTTTTGTCGATTAAAGACTCAGCATAATGTCGTTGAGCAGGCCGCCGGCCGTCTGGCGCGTTCCGGCACCGGCGCCTTGAATGAGCATAGGGGAGGGATAGTCGCCTGTAGTGATGAGAATGGCGTTGTCCGTGCCCCGGAGGCTATACAGCGGACTGTCCGGTCCCACCTCCTGCAAGCCCACTACTGCGTGGCCCTCAGCATCGACGGACGCTACATACCGCAGCTTCTTTCCGGAGGCTGCGGCTTTTTTGTACCGCTGCTCGATATCGGCAGGAATGGGCTCCAGCCTCACTTGGGCCTCTTCCAACGGAAGGCCGGCCTGGCGGCTCAGGATGAGGATTTTACGCAGGACATCTTTGCCGGAGAGGTCCACCTGCGGGTCTGGCTCCGTGTAACCTTTGACGCGGGCGTCTTCCACCAGGGCCTCCCAATCGGTGCCTTTGTAATTGTCCAGCAGGTAGTTGAGCGTGCCGGAGAGCACGGCGTCCATGCGTACCAGGGTGTCGCCGCTCTGCACCACGCGGTCCAGCGTCACCAGGACGGGCAGGGCCGCACCGGCCGTAGTTTCGTACCGCAGGGAAACGCCCGCCTTGTGGGCTTCCAGCTGGAGGTTTTTAAACTGGGCATAGGTGCCGGAGAAGGGAATCTTATTGCAGGCCACCACGGAATAGCCGCTGTGGAAAAGGTCCGGATAACGGAACCCCAGTTCCTCGTTGGCCGTACAGTCGATGAAAAGGGAATTCTCCAGCGAAAGCTCGCACAGGGCATCCACAAAGGAGCCGGGAGTGCCCGCCTCCAGGAGGTCACCGGCATGGGCCAGGTCGATGCCTTCCGTGTCGATAATATAGCGCGTACTCCGGGCCAGGCCGCACACGCGGAGCTCTTTGCCGGAACGCTTGGCGATAGCGGCCGCATTGTCCAGCAGCATGTTTACCAGCGCCTTGCCCACACGGCCGTAGCCGGCAATGAACAAGGGAATAATCTGGTTGGTAAAACGGTCGAAGAACTCGTGGTGGATGGCACGGATGGCTTCATCGGCCCTTTCGGAAGGCACGATGACGGAGATGTTCCGTTCCGATGAACCCTGGGCGGTGGCGCGTACGGGGATGCTGTGACGGCTCAGGGCAGCCAGCATGCCACCGGTGGCACCGCTGTGCCCCAGCATATCGTCCCCGATGACGCAGACGATGGAAAAGCCCTTCTCCACGCGCAGCGGATTCAGTTTTCCCAGCGAGATTTCGTAGGCGAAGCAGGCATCGGCCGCCCTTCTGGCTTTCTCCGCATCGGCCGCAGCAATGGCGATGCACATGGAGTGCACGGACGAGGCCTGCGTGATGAGGATGATGTTGATGCCGGCACGGGACAGGGCGTCGAACAGGCGGGAGCTGAAGCCCGGAACGCCTACCATGCCGCTGCCTTCCAGCGAGATGAGTGCCAGACCGTGGGAATGGGCAATACCTATGGCTCCGCCCTGTGCCCGCGGCGGATTTTTCTCCACCAGCGTGCCCGGTTCGTCGGGGTGGAACGTGTCTTTTACGTAAATGGGAATGCCCTCAGCCACAACGGGTTGGATGGTGGGCGGGTAAATCACCTTGGCACCAAAGTGGGACAGTTCCTGTGCGGCGCGATAGGAGATATTCGGAATGGGACGGGCCGACGGCACCACCTCCGGATGGGCAGTCATGATGCCGGGGACATCGGTCCAAATCTCCACCCGGCGGGCGTGGATGCCGACGGCAAAGAGGGAAGCGGTATAGTCCGAACCGCCGCGCCCCAGCGTGGTCACCTTGCCATCCTGGTCGCGGGCGATAAAGCCCGGGACGATGAACAACTCCGCCCGCGTATGCTGCTCAACGGCCTCCTGCACGCGCCGGTAGGTCTCCGCGCTTTCCACCACGCCGTCCCGCACGCGGACCAGCTCGCGGGCGTCCAGCCATCGACACGCAATCCCTTGCGAAAGGAAACTGTCGGTGAGGATACGGGTGGAGAAGAGTTCGCCGAAGCTTTGCACGGCACTCAGGCTGGTGGGGGAGAGCTCGCCCAGCAGGAATACGCCCTGCAGGATACTTTCCAGCTGGCCGAAGAGGTCGTCCACGGTGCCCCGCGTCTTGTTCCGGTAACCGTCCGGCAGCAATTTGTCAATAATGGCGTGGTGTTTTTCCTGCCAGAAAGCCAGGCGCTCTTTGTAGGCTTCGTCACGGGAAGCAGCCAGGCGGCCCAACTCGATGAGCCCGTCGGTGCAACCGCTAATGGCGGAACTCACCACGATGGTGCGATCGGCCTCCAGGGCCTTCTGAACAATCTGGATGGTCTGAAGCATGGCTTCCGCATTGGCAACGGAAGTGCCGCCGAATTTGAGTACTTGCATAGTTTATAGGATAAGGGCCGATAATTTGGCGGTCTCCAGCAGGAAGCCGTCGTGGCCAAAATTGGAACTGATTTCTACATATTGGGCACCGGGAATCCAGGCGGCCCACTGCCGGCTTTCTGCCGGCGGGAAAATGAGGTCGCTGTCCACGGCGACCACCGTTGTACGGGCTTTGATGCCCTGCAGGGCCTTTTGCACACCGCCCCGTCCGCGGCCCACATTGTGGCTGTCCAGGGCATTGCAGAGGCAGTAATAAGAGTAGGCGTCAAAGCCGCGGCGCACCAGTTTTTCGCCTTGGTAGCGCTCGTAAGAGGCTACGCGGCCGGCAAAGAGGGTGTCCGGGTCTTCTTCGGCCTGGGTAAGTCCATATCCCTTGAAGCAGCGGTAACTGATGAGCGCCTGGGCGCGGGCGCATTTGAGTCCATTCCTGCCACCTTCCAGCGAACGGGCTTCGCGAAAGGTGGGATCGGCCTCCAGGGCCATGCGCTGGGCTTCCACCGTGGCGCCCAGGAAAGGGGAGATGCGGGGCGCCGTGCACAGCAGCAGGCAGCGGTCAAACACATCTGGCTGCATGATGGCCCATTCTATGGCATCGAACCCGCCGTTGGAGGCGCCGATCAAAAGGTCGATTTTCTCGATGCCCAGATGTTTACGCACGGCATCGAAGGACTGTACGGTGTCGCGGATGGTTACATCCGGAAAGTCCAGCATCCAGGGTTTCCCGGTGGCGGGATTCTCCCGCGCCGGTCCCTCGGATCCATACGCACTGCCCAGCCTGTTCACGCACACCACGCGGTTTTTCTCCGTGTCGATGGTCTTGCCCGGTCCCACCATCTCCGGCCACCAGTCTTCAGGGTCGCTGTTGGCGGTAAGGGCGTGGCAGATCCAGATGACCTTGCCGCTACCTTTAGAGGTATGGAAGACGAGGCGTGCTTTTTCCAGAACGCCGCCGCATTCCAGGTTCAGGTTAATCGTAATCTCTTGTCGTATCATGCTTTCGCTGCGGCCAGGGCCTGTTCAAGGTCTGCAATAATGTCTTCGGGGGCTTCCAGGCCCACGCTGAAACGGATAAGGTCCGGGGCGATACCGGCGGCTTTCAACTGCTCGTCGGAGAGCTGCCGGTGCGTGTGCGATGCCGGATGCAGCACGCAGGTGTGACAATCGGCCACATGCGTTTCGATGGTGGTCAGTTTCAGGGCATCCAGGAAGCGGTTGTCGAACGCGCGGCCGCCTTTAAGGCCGAAGCACAGCACGCCGCTGCAGCCGTCCGGCAGGTATTTGAGCGCCAGGTTGTGGTGCGGGTCGCTTTCCAGGCCGGGGTAGTGTACCCAGGCCACGTCCGGGCAGTTCTCCAGCCAGCGGGCCACCTGAAGGGCGCTGCTGCTGTGGCGCGGCATTCTGAGGTGCAGCGTCTGCAGGCCCAGGTGCAGATAGAAGGCATTCTGGGGGCTTTGCGTGCTACCCAGGTCCCGCATCAGGTGCGTGACGGCCTTGGTGATAAACGCAGCCTTTCCGAATTTCTTGGTATAGGTGAGGCCGTGATAGGATTCGTCCGGCGTAGTTAGGCCGGGGAATTTTTCGGCGTATTGCTCCCAAGGGAAGTTGCCGCTGTCCACCACGGCGCCGCCCACGCTGGTTCCATGCCCGTCTATATATTTGGTGGTGGAATGTGTGACGATATCGGCCCCCCATTCAAACGGACGGCACAGGACAGGCGTGGCAAAGGTATTGTCGATTACCAGCGGCAGGCCGTTTTTGTGTGCGACGGCGGCCCAACGGGCAATGTCCAGCACCTCTACGCCGGGGTTGGAGAGGGTTTCGCCAAAAACGAGTTTGGTGTTGGGCCGGATGGCGGCCTGGATCTCGCTGTCGGTGGCATCGGCCTTGATAAAACTGACTTCGATGCCGAATTTGGCCAGCGTAACGCCCAGCAGGTTGAAAGTGCCGCCGTAGATGTTGTTTGCGGCGATGATGTGGTCGCCCGCACCTGCGATGTTCAGGCAGGCAAAGAGATTGGCCGCCTGGCCGGAGGAGGTGAGGATAGCGCCCACGCCGCCTTCCAAGGTGCAAATTTGCGCCGCCACGGCATCTACCGTCGGGTTCTGCAAACGGGTATAGAAATAACCGGACTCTTCCAGGTCGAACAGGCGGCCCATCTGGTCCGATGTCTCATATTTAAAGGTTGTGCTCTGGATGATGGGGAGCTGCCGCGGTTCGCCCTTCTTGGGGCTGTATCCGGCGTGTACGCATAATGTGTCAATCTTTGCCATGGTCTAGTCTATAGTCTTATTGTTTTTCCGAAGGGGGTGTAGGTACCCAAACCCATGGCCACCCTCGGCCGTGTAAGAGGGAGGGGCCCACAGCCGCAACGTCGTTAGACGGCGTGTCGCGATTTGGGAGGGGTCGCGAAGCGACGGTTTGGGTACCTATACCCCCTTCGGATTGCAAAGATACCGTGATTGGAAAAAACGTACAAGAGTTTAAAAATATTTGGAAAATATTCCTATATTTGCTGTATAAATTGGAATAAATAGAAAAATTATACTGGTTTTACAGGTTTTATTAGAATATTATTCTTATGAGTGAAGTGCTATTGGATGCGGTGGATTTGCAAATCCTGCGGGCGTTGCAGGAGAACGCCAGACTTACTACAAAAGAGCTGGCTGCGCGCGTGAACCTTTCCACCACGCCCGTTTTCGAACGCATGAAGCGACTGGAAAAGGGCGGCTTCATCAAAAAGTATGTGGCCGTGCTGGATGCAGAAAAGCTGGGTAGGGGATTCACCGTATTCTGTTCCGTGAAGCTCAAGCAGATGAACCGCGCCGTAGCCCGGGACTTCATCTCCGTAATCCGGGACATCCCCCAGGTGGTGGAATGCTACAACATTTCCGGCGAATACGACTATCTGTTAAAGATTTACGCGCCCGATATGAAGTACTACAACGAGTTCATCATCAACGTCCTGGGCAACATCAGCGCCATCGGCTCCATCCTCTCCTCCTTCGTGATGGACGAAATCAAAAATACCCATGCGCTGTATTTGTAACGCAATGGCATTTCATTGAATGCCCCCTGTCGCTTTAAAGAATACCAGGGGGTGCTGAGGTGGTATCAGAGACTCTTTTATATGCCATGCCGTAAGTGGTTGGTCATGTTTTTGTCAAAGGTTGGTTTTTGAGGAGCCAATCTTTGACACGTAAAATTCACCAGAGTGCCTTCAATGCCCCATTGAGCGCAAAAGGTTGGTATCTTAAAAACCAACCTTTCGCAAATGTGTTACCAACCTTTGACATCCCCAAGAGAGGCATCCAATATATTTATCTTCCCGCCGATGCTTCCAGTCCCGGCTACATTTTTCGTTCGGGAAGAAAATTCGGATGAATTTGGGCAATCGGCGGATTTTTGCTAAATTTATCAGTTAATTAAATAGCTATCAATTCCTAGGATGAATCTCACGTTTGGCAGGATGAAGCACCGGGAGCTCCGGGAGGCGGCGGAGGTGGCCACCCGGGCTTTCGATGACTACGAGTACTTCACCAACTGGTTCCCCGAGAAACAGTCGAGGAACTGGTGTTCTTCACCAATTCGGAAAAGAACATCGCTTTCTACAAGAAACTGGGCTTCGAGGTCTTCGACTTTCGGACCATAGAGTATCGAGGCAAGACAATGGGAAGCTGGAGTGTCAAAAAGAAATTGTATTAACGATTAAGAAAGAAGACATCAAACCATTATGAACTTTCTTGGAAATATTCTCTGGCTCGTACTGGGCGGTCTTCTCATCGCCCTCATATACTATTTTGTGGGGCTGCTGATGTGCATCACCATCATCGGCATTCCCTGGGGCATGCAGCATTTCAAGATGGCGATTGGCTCCATTTTTCCGTTCGGGAAGAAAATTCAATGAAACTCAACAAAATTGAACGATGAAAAGATTGCTCCTGACAATTCTTCCAGTCTTTATCTTGTGCTTTTTAGCCATTGGCTGCGGATTACAAAAAAGAGTGTCCAGCACGCCAACGCTCGATAAGATCCAAAAACGGGGGACCCTTCTTGTCGGTACGACGGGGGATTATCGGCCATTAAGTTACAAGGAACCGGGGACCGGAGAGTACTGGGGATTCGGGATTGATGTGGCAGGGGAGATTGCAGGAAGCCTGGGCGTAAGCATCAGTTATGTCCCCACCTCATGGCCAACCTTGTCAGCAGATGTCCAGAAAGCGGAACTGTTTGACTTCGCCATCGGCGGAATCACGATCACGGATGTTCGGCAGGAGACGATGGACATGTCCGAAGGTTACCTTTGCAACGGTAAGACCATCCTCTGCCGGAGGGAAGATGCGTCAAAATACAAGACGCTCAAAGACCTCAATAAACCGGATGTCCGGGTGATGGTCAATCCGGGAGGCCTCAACGAGACGTTCGCCCGGGAGAATCTTCCCCTGTGTACTCTTATTGTTTATGGGAAGAATGAGGATATCCCAGACCAAATAGCAGAGGGGGAGGCCGATGTGATGATCACAGAAATCACGGAGGCTCCTTGGTATGTCAATAACGATACCAGGCTCTCGGCCCCGCTTCTGGACCAGCCTTTTAACAGAGGGCAGATAGGTGTCCTGATGCGGAAAGGGCAGGAGGACCTTCTGAAGAAGGTTAACGAGACAATCCGGGAAATGAAATCCAACGGAAAGCTCAAGAGCCTTCATGACAAATATGGCCTGATTTACGGATATTGATTGCTACCCGTGAATTCTCGCATAAACACCATAAAAACACAGACTTTCAATACACGAGTTATGCAACACTGCGAATCTATTAACCTGGACGAATACCGGCAGTCAGGAGAAGGGGGGACCGCCATTACCTATAAGCACAACAGCCGCAATTCCCTTGCAAAGCTCTACAAGAGCGGTTTTGAGGCCGATATGGCCATTGAAGAGTTTAAGGTGGCGCAGGCCGTTTATGACCTGGGTATCCCTACCCCTAAACCCTACAGGCTTGTCACGGACGGCGAGCACCTAGGAGCAGAGTACGAGTTCATCTCCGGGAAGCGTTCTTTTGCCCGCATCTTGTCTCAGGAGCCGGAGAAGATGCCTGAGCTCGTCGAGGCCTTTGCCAAGGCCGCCCTGGAGCTGCACGCCACAGCTCCCGACACTGACAGGATCCCCGCTATCAGGGAAGTGCTGCACTCGTTCTATCTCAGCAGCGATGCCGTGACATCGGAGTACAGGAAGCGCGCCTTGGCTTTCCTTGACAAGATTCAGGAGCCCTCCACCTGTGTTCATGGAGACTTCCACATAGGCAATATCATCACGGATGGCAATCGTACGCTGTGGATTGACATCGGCCAGTTCGGCTATGGAGCCCCCGAGTGGGACCTGGGCTGGTTCTGGACCATCACTCACAATTTAGGAGATAATCGGGCCGATTTCCTTCTGCATCTTACCCAGGAGACCCTGGTCTCATTCTGGGACGCTTTTCTTCCGGCTTACCTGGGGACGAGCGCCCCGACAGCACTTCGCGAGTACACACGTAAGATACTGGCTTATTATGCTGTGAGGGTTCCCTTTATGTTCAACCTTGTCCATCATGACAAGTTCCCCGAAGAAGGGTGTAAGTCTCTTATCGGGCTGATTCCATAATGGTTATCCCTTTTATTAAATGAAGGTCTAAAAATTTTTTGCTTGCGCAATGGTTTGGCGCATGGTGGCTGTATCTTTGCACCAGAAACTTAAAAGAACAGTACCATGCGCAACACAGATTTCAACATCGACGCTCTCGGAAACATGATTTCTTCCACCACTTCTTTCCAGGCCCTGAAGGATATTATCAGCGATCTGGATCTGGAATTCGAGCAGGCTGCCAGCCTCTAGTGCGCCGCCGGCCCGCCGTTACTCCG
The DNA here is from genome assembly GCA_946415475.1 of uncultured Bacteroidales bacterium. GTDB lineage: Bacteria > Bacteroidota > Bacteroidia > Bacteroidales > UBA932 > Cryptobacteroides. Next base: position 139,483 of record CAMKSQ010000001.1, on the reverse strand, counting down.
TCTTCAGGTCCACTACGGTGGATTCCTTGTCCGGAGACAGGCTCACGCGGAGGGTACGCACGGCGCTGCTGCCTTTCTGCCTGGCCACAAGGATGCGGTCTCCAATGATGAATTCGGACACAGGGTCTTCCACGTAGCGCATTACGGCCCGTTTCAGCGGACGGGCACCGTAGGCAGGGTCATAGCCTGCATCGGCAATAAAACGCTTGGCGGAAGGCGTGATGGTGAGCTTGTAACCGGCTTCCAACGCACGCGCCCGCAGGTCCTTGAGTTCAATGTCGATGATGGACTCAATGGATTCCTTGGTCAGGGAGTTGAAGTATACCTGGTCATCCACACGGTTGATGAATTCCGGCGGAAATGCCTTCTTCACCGCTTTTTCTACCACGGAACGCCGGTCCATCTCCACGTTCTTGCCCGCTGTGGCAAAACCTATCCCGTTTCCATATTCCTCCATCTCGCGGCTGCCCACGTTGGAAGTCATAATCACAATGGTATTCTTAAAGTCCACCGTTCGGCCGTTGCTGTCTGTCAGGCGGCCTTCGTCCATCACCTGCAGCAGCAGGTTGAAGATATCCGGATGGGCCTTTTCAATCTCGTCCAGCAGCACCACGCAGTAGGGTTTGCGACGCACCCGTTCGCTCAGCTGACCGCCCTCCTCATAACCTACATAGCCCGGAGGCGCGCCAATCAGCCGCGACACGCTGAATTTCTCCATGTACTCGCTCATGTCGATGCGCACCAAATTATCCTCGCTGTCAAACAGATACTCTGCCAGCGAACGGGCCAGTTGCGTCTTTCCGACGCCGGTGGGGCCAAAGAACAGGAAAGTGCCGATGGGCCGGTGCGGGTCCTTGAGGCCGGCTCGATTGCGTTGAATAGCGCGCACCACCTTTTCAACGGCCTCGTCCTGGCCGATGATGCGCTGCTTGAGGCGTTCGCGCATTTTTACCAGGCGGTTGCCTTCGCTCTCGGCCACCTTGTTAACCGGAATGCCCGTCATTTTGGACACCACGGAGGCGATATCCTCGGCCTCTACCACGTTGCTGCGGCCTTTCTTTTTGGCCAGCGACAGGCGGACCATGGAGCCGGCTTCGTCCAGGGCGTCAATGGCCTTGTCCGGCAGCGACTTGTCCGTAATATAGCGATCCGTCAGGCGTACGGCAGCCTCAATGGCATCGTCCGTATAAGTAATGCCATGGAACTCCTCGTATTTGGGCTTGAGTTGCTGCAGGATAGCGATGGACTGCGGAACGTCCGTAGATTCCACCACAATCTTTTGGAAGCGGCGGTCCAGAGCGCCATCCTTCTCCACAATCTTGGTGAATTCGTCCAGCGTGGTGGCGCCGATGCACTGGAACTCTCCACGGGCGAGCGCCGGCTTCAGCATGTTGGCCGCATCCAGGCTTCCGGAAGCACCGCCGGCTCCCACGATGGTGTGGAACTCGTCAATGAACAAGATGAGGTCCGGGTTCTCCGAGGCCTCTTTGATGATGGTCTTGAGGCGTTTTTCAAAATCGCCACGATATTTGGTTCCGGCGACTACGGAAGCGATATCCAGGGAGAGGATGCGTTTTTTTGCCAGTGCGGCGGAGATGTCTCCGGTGGCGATGCGCTGGGCGATGCCTTCTACAATGGCACTCTTGCCCACGCCAGGGTCGCCGATGAGCATGGGGTTGTTCTTTTTCCTTCGACCCAGAATCTCGATGACGCGGGCAATTTCCGTATCGCGGCCTACCACCGGGTCAAGTTTGCCCTCGCGGGCAGCGCGGGTGAGGTCATAGGCAAACTCCTCAATGTCCAGTTTTTTCTCCTCTGCGGGCTCCTCTTCCGGCCCCTGTGAGGGCTGCTTGGGCGTTTCTTCTTCCCCTTCCGGCTGCTGGGGACGCAGGAGACCTTCGTCCTCCATATAGGCCAGCAGGCGGCCATAGTCGACACCGTGCGAGCGCAGGTACACTTGCCCGTAACTTTCCGTGGTACGGCATAGGGCCAGCAGCAAATGCTGTGGGGCGGCCGCCGGGCTCTTGAGCCGGGTGGCTTCCATTACGGTGATACTGAGCACGTTCTGCGCCTGGCGAGAGAAACTGATGTTCTCAATTTGCTCGTACGGGATGGTCTCGTTTGTGAAAATGCGCTGGTCGATAAAGGCTTTGAGGTCTGCCGGCTCAATGGCCAGGTCCTGCAGCGCCTTGAACGCCGGATTTTCCTCGTGGCGGATGATGCCCAAAAAGAGGTGGTCCGGGCCAATGCCGTAACTGCCGGTGCGCATGGCTTCCTCCCGCGCGTATTTAATGACCAGATTGAGGTCCTCGGTAACTTTCAATTGCATGAATACAAAATTAATCAATTTCCCCTTATCAACAATCGCGCCCGTTGCAGGAAACTGACAAAATGTCAAAATCGCGCGGGCATTGTTTTTGCAGCAAATTGTCCTTGCTATGAAGAAAATCCTTACATTTGCGCTGCTTCTCTGCGGTATTGCCGCAGGAGCACAGAACCTGGAAGGCACATTTACCCAGGCTAAAACACTGAAGATTTCCGGCCGCGTCATCAAGAGCGAGGGCACCATTTCTTTCACCGCCCCCGACCAGCTGGCCATGCTTTATACCAAACCGGACGGCGACTACTTCATTATCGACGGTCCCTACCTGCGTATGGATTTGCGCGGTGTGGCAATGGATATCAACCGGGAGAATAACAAGTCCATCAAGGTAGAGAGCAACGCCATTATCTATGGTCTTGCCGGAAAATACAAGGAAATTGCGGAAGAACTGGATGCGGATTGCACCGTTTCGGACAATAAGGACGGCGGCAAGCACGTAGTCATCAAGGTCCGCAAGGTTAAACCCAAGGGCTATTCCGGCATGGAGCTGGACTACCTGAAAAACGGCACACTCAAACGGATGGTGCTGGAAGAATTCGGAGGCATCTCCACGGAATACCTAATCAAAGCTAAATAAAAAATGCGGGTCCTGAGGCCCGCATTTTTTTATCCGTTGTATTTCTTCCAAGGGAAGAACCGGGGAACTGACTGACAGTAATTCGCGTATTCCGGATATTTCCCGGAGCTGATTTCCTCTGCCAAGGCGGAACTGCCCATGAAGAGCACAATCAGCAGGAGCGCGCCAATGATGCTCCAATTGAAGACACCTACGCCGGCAGCGACGGAGAAGAGATAAAGGGCGCACCAGGTGCCCTGCTCACCCAGATAGTTGGGGTGACGGCTGCGGCTCCAGAGGCCGTGCGTATTAAATCCCTTGTTATACGGAGCCGGCAAATCTTCCAGTTTCTGACCCGTATTGATCATCTTCCACTTGGTGGTCTGGAAAGCCCACTGCTGCTCATCGGCAATGGTCTCGTGCAGAATGAAATAGAACATAAGGGCGGCGGCGATGACGTCCATCCAGCCAAACGGTACGGTGGAATTCATGCTCACCAGGGCCGGGAAGGTGGTCATCAGGACCAACACATTCTGGTAGATGGAAATGAAGAAAAGGTCGAAAAGACCCCATGCCAGGCGGTTGTTATTGAACGGCGCACCGCTGCGCACCACGCTCCAGCGATAGTCTTCCTCTCCCTCCCAGAACTTGAGTTTGTAAGCACCCTTACGGGCGAAGTTCATGGTGAGCCGGCAGCCCCAGAGGGTGGCCAGGATGGCAATCACGACCAGACGGAGCTGCAGGCCGCCATTGATGGCGATAATCCAGGTATAGGCAATGGGCAGCAGGCTCCAAAGCTTGTCCATTTGGGAATTGTTGCCGGTAAGTTCACCCACCACAAAGCAATAGATAGCGCTGCAGGCGCAAATTATGCCCAGGGTTTTGAGGGTAGAAAGTTGCACCTCGTCCAGCGCAGGACCCACATAGAGGTACATGATGGGACACACAATCAGGGACAGACCCAGCAAAGTGGCCATCAGGGGAATGTTCATTTTCATATTAAACAGGTTCAGTTAAAGTACATTAGGCTGCAAAGATAAGAAAAAATATGGATATTCCTGATATGGAATTCCCTCATTCTCAGGGGGTTAAATAAATGGACGGAGGCCCTGTGGGCTCCCGTCCATGAATCTATAATATTGATGGACAGTTACTTATATTCCAGGCTACAGCCCCCAGTCTGCGGCGGAGTAGGTGCTCTTAGGGGCATTGGGAACGTTGGGGAAGTAGGTGACTCCCGTTAACTGCTCCAGGTCTTCTACCGACATGAGTTCCTTGCTTGTCACGGCTTGCCCCTTGAGGTCATTGCTGTGGGCACGGACAAAAGCCACGCACTTGAGCTCCGAGGCGCTGCAGTCCTGCACCCGTTTGCCGGTGTCTCCGTTCTTGGTACGGAGCAGCACATAGTAGTACATGGTGGGAATGGAGACGTCTGAACGCCCGCCAAAGGAGATTTTTCCGGGGGAGGCTGATTTCCCATAACCGTCTTTGTATTGTTTAAAGTAGCAACCCAGTACCTCGTAGAGGGTATCCTTGCACATCTGTTTGTCTACAAAATCTTCCAGGATGTTCCATCCGCCGCCTCCGGTGTTGAAGCCGCTGCTCAATTGGGGGGCGATGTTGCTGTAATAGAAAACCTGCTCATTGGTGGCACGCGAGCACGTGCGTTCCGCCGAGCCCAGCATGTGGCCCTTGTTGCATCCGCCGCCCGTAGATTTGGACTTGTACTGGATGTCGGAGGGGATGTCAGGATCGGCTTTGTACGCATCTGTGCGTCCGGAACTGCCCACATACATGCTGTGCCGTGGCGCCGCTACCCACAGGGGGCAGTGGTCTTCCGCACTGAAACACACCGTATAGTTGCGGGCTGGCTTGTTGCCGGGCCCTTTGACATCCGGGCTGTAGTGCCAGGCAATATACAGATTCTCGTCCGCGCTGCTGACCAGATAGTTGTTCTTCTCCTTGACGTTTACTACCGGCATCTCTGCCCAGGCAGGAACGGAAGAGGAAGACGGCGTGTCCTTTGCCTGCGTAGTAAAGGAACGGCTTTCCCCGTAGAAGGTCTTAATCTCATTGTCTCGCTGGAGAATGACATAGGCCCGATACCAGTAGGTGCTCTGCGGCTCCAGGTCTAGGAGTTGGACGCTGAAACTGGTGGTGCCGCTGGACTGTTCCGTATAGGTCATCTGGTCCGTAGGGCCCCATTCAAAGCCGACCTCGCGGATGGTGGCATTGGCGCCGGCACTGCTGCCGTTAAGGGTTGCAGAGAAGGCGGTCAAATCACTGGCTGCTCCAGTGGTTACATCCACCTTGAGGGCATCCGGCTGTCCCGGCTGTTCCGGTTGCGAAGGCGTGGTGGGCGTGGTGCCGGAGGGGATGAGCGGCTTTACAGGTTGCGTACCGGGGGTGCAGGCTACAAAAGCCAACACGCAGCCTAAAAGAAGAATACGCTTTTTCATAATCAATAGCGGTTCAGAGGTCTTTCCGCGGTCATGGTGTGGACCTGGCGTTTAACCTCGTCCAGAATAAGTTTGTGGGCGATACGCTCTGCCGTCTGGGCCTCCGTGGGCTCCTTGGCGGTAAGGGCTTCATAGTGTTTGTTGGCCGATTCCAGCACGCGGTCGATCAGTTCCACAATCTGCACCATATCCTTTTCCTCAAAGCCGCGGGAAGTGATGGCGGGCGTGCCGATACGAAGGCCGGAGGTGGCAAAGGCGCTGCGGCTGTCAAAGGGCACCATGTTCTTGTTCACGGTGATGTCCGCGCGGACCAGTTCTTTCTCCGCAACGCGGCCCGTCAGATCCGGGAATTTTGTGCGTAAGTCGATGAGCATGAGGTGGTTGTCCGTGCCGCCGGAAATAATCTTGTAGCCTTTGTCCAAGAAGGCCTGGCACATGGCGGCGGCGTTGGCCGCCACCTGCTTCTGGTACGCCTTGTATTCCGGCTGGGCAGCCTCCCAGAAGGCCACGGCCTTGGCGGCAATCACATGCTCCAGCGGTCCGCCCTGAATGCCGGGGAACACGGCGGAGTTCAGGATGGCGCTCATCTTCTTAATCTCACCCTTGGGTGTGGTGAGGCCCCACGGGTTGTCGAAATCCTTGCCCATGAGGATGATACCGCCGCGCGGTCCGCGAAGCGTCTTATGGGTGGTAGAAGTGACGATATGGGCGTATTTTACCGGGTTCTTCAGCAGGCCTGCGGCGATGAGGCCGGCGGTATGGGCCATGTCTATCCACAGGATGGCGCCCACCTTGTCTGCGATAGCGCGCATGCGCTCGTAGTCCCATTCGCGGGAGTAGGCCGATGCGCCGCCGATGATGAGCTTGGGCTTGCACTCGAGGGCCTTTTGCTCCATCTGGTCATAGTCTATGCGACCGGTTTCCGGGTTGAGCCCGTAAGCCACCGGATGATACAGGATGCCGGAAGCGTTGACGGGGGAGCCGTGCGTAAGGTGGCCGCCCATGGAAAGGTCCAGCCCCATGAAGGTGTCGCCAGGTTTGAGGATGGCCATGGTGACGGCCATATTGGCCTGCGCACCGGAGTGCGGCTGCACGTTGGCATATTCTGCCTCATACAGGGCACACAGACGGTCGATGGCCAGCTGTTCGATCTGGTCCACGACCTCGCACCCGCCATAATAGCGCTTGCCGGGGTAGCCCTCTGCGTATTTGTTGGTGCACACGGAGCCCATGGCTTCCAGCAACTCATCGGTGACATAGTTCTCTGATGCAATGAGTTCCAGACCGGCGGCCTGGCGCTGCTGTTCCTTGTTGATAAGGTCAAAAAGCTGAGTATCGCGTTTCATATTAAGTGGTTAGTATTTTACGTGCGTTATATTTCTACAAATTTACGAGAAAACCTTTACCTTTGCAACATGAAAGACAGAAAACTTCTCAATATTGAGTTGGGTCGATTGACGGCCGAGCAATATCGCCACCGGAAGGAAAGCGGACTGGTGTTGGTGCTGGACAATATCCGCAGCGCGCACAACGTGGGCAGCGCTTTCCGTACGTCCGATGCCTTTGGCGTAGACAAAATCTACCTGGGCGGTATCTGTCCCGTCCCGCCGTCTCCGGAACTCCACAAAGTGGCCCTGGGTGCAGAAGAATCCGTGCCATCGGAGCATGTGGAAGACGTGGTGGCCCTTGTGAAGCAATTACAGGCACAAGGCTATACCGTAGCGGCCGTGGAGCAAACCGTCCATTCCGTGAAGTTGGATCACTTCCGGCGGGAGCACGGCCGCAAGTACGCCCTGGTCTTCGGAAACGAAGTCAGCGGCGTACAACAGGAAGTTGTAGACGCCGCTGACTTTTCACTCGAAATCCCTCAGCAGGGGACCAAACATTCGCTTAATGTAAGCGTGAGTATTGGTGTGGTGCTATGGGGGTTAGTCCAGGGAGTGGATGGCTAGGCCACTGCGGAGCTTGGGCTCGAACCAGGTGGTCTTGGGCGGCATGATGTTGCCGGTATCGGCAATGTTGATGAGCTGGTCCATGGACACCGGATACAGGGCGAAGGCCACTTTCATTTCTCCGGAATCCACGCGGCGGGAGAGTTCCTCCAGGCCACGGATACCACCAACGAAGTCGATGCGCTTGTCCGTACGCAGGTCTTTGATGCCCAGGATCTTGTCCAGTACCAGGTTGGAGAGGATGGTCACATCCAGCACACCGATGGGGTCGTTGTCATTGTAACGGCCCGGCTTGGCGGTGAGGCTGTACCATACGCCCTCGATGTACATGGAGAAGTTGTGCAGCCCGCTGGGGTGATAAATCTCGGAGCACTTGCAGTGGCAGGGATACTCACACTCGCATTTGCCGCCGTCCTTGGTGCAGTCGCACTTGCATTCCACCACGAAATCCTCCTCCAGGGCCTTGAAGAAGTCCTTGGTGCTGAGGCCGTTGAGGTCTTTCACCACACGGTTGTAGTCGATGATGGCCAGGTGGCTCTGCGGGAAGCACACGGCCATGAAGTAGTTGTACTCCTCGTTGCCGGTGTGGTGAGGATTGTTGGCACGCTTTTCGGCACCCACGCGGGCGGCCGCGGCGGTGCGGTGGTGACCATCGGCCACATAGAAGGCGTCGATGTCGTTGGTGAAGATTTCCGTGATTCGCTTGATGACGGCGTCGTCGCTGATTACCCAGAAGGTGTGGGTGAAGTTGTTCTCATCCACGAACTTGTACTCGGGTTCGCCGGCGGCGGTCTTGGCGATGATGCCGTTCAGTTCTGCGTGGTCCTTGAAGGCGAAGAAGACGGGCTCGATATTGGCGTTCTGGTTACGCACGTGGATCATGCGGTCGTCTTCCTTTTTCTTCAGGGTGAGTTCGTGCTTCTTGATGATGCCTTTCTCGTAGTCGTCGGTGTGGGCGCACAGGACGATGCCATACTGGGTGCGGTTACCCATGGTCTGGGCATAGACATAGTACTTTTCTTTCTCGTCCTGAACCAGCCAGCCTTTGGCTTTCCAGGCTTTGAAATTGGCTACCGCCTTGTCATAGGTGCGCTGTTCGTGTTCGTCGGCGATGGGAGAAAAGTCGATTTCCGGCTTGGTAATGTGCAGGAGGCTCTTTTCTCCGGCCATGGCCAGGGCTTCCTCCGAGTTAAGGACGTCATACGGGGGAGCGGCAACTTCAGTTACCAGATTCTTGGGCGGGCGAATGGCCGCAAACGGTTTTACTCGTACCATAATTATTTATTTACTTGGAATTTACGATTGCCTGTTGCAAAGAAGTCTACAATCTGGCGTGCAGCGGCAAGGCCGGCGTTTACATTGGCCTCTGCCGTCTGGGCGCCCATCTTCTTGGGAGTGGCAAAAACGCGCATGCCGAATTTTTCCTGCATGGCGGCATAGTTGTCCGGCATCACGTCGGTCACATACTTGAGGTCTGTGCGCTCCTCCAGGGCCTTCATAAGCCCTTCTTCGTCAATGACTTCCTTTCTGGCCGTATTCACCAGCGTGGCGCCTTTGGGCATGCGGGTGACCAGGTCATAGCCGATGCTCTTGATGGTGGAGGGAAGGGCCGGGATGTGGATGGAAAGGTAATCCGATGCAGCATAGAGCTCTTCCACGGAGTGGACGGGCTGGGCACCGCCGGCAATGATTTGCTCATCCGTGAGGAACGGATCCAGGGCGCAGATTTCCATGCCCAGGGCCTTGGCCTTCTGGCCCACCAGACGGCCCACGTTGCCATAGGCCTGTACGCCCAGGCGCTTGCCCAGGAGTTCGGAACCGGTGGCCGGAGTAAGCTGGGTGCGGGCCATGAAAATCATCAGGCACAGGGCCAGTTCCGCCACGGCGTTGGAGTTCTGGCCGGGGGTGTTCATGACCACGATGCCCCGTGCAGTGGCGGCAGCGAGGTCCACATTGTCGAAGCCGGCACCGGCACGCACCACAATCTTGAGCTTGGGGGCGGCGGCCATCACTTCCTCCGTCACTTTGTCCGAACGGATGATGAGGGCTTCTGCGTCGGCCACGGCGGCGACCAGGTCACTTTGCTCCGCATATTTCTCCAATTTGGCTACCTTATGACCGGCGGCCTCCAGGATATCGGTAATGCCTTTAACCGCGGCTGCGGCAAAGGGCTTTTGGGTTGCTAAAAGGATGTTCATTTCTTGAGGGCTTCAAATTCTTTCATGCAGTCTACCAGGGCCTGGACGCTCTCGATGGGGCAGGCGTTGTACAGGGAGGCGCGGAAACCGCCTACGCTGCGGTGCCCCTTGATGCCCACCATGCCGTGCTCTTTGGCAAAGGCGAAGAATTCGTCCTGGAGTTCTTCCTTGCCGGGAGCCATCACGAAGCACACGTTCATCAGGGAACGGTCCTCCTTGGCGGCGGTGCCTACGAACAGGGAGTTGCGGTCGATTTCGTCATAGAGGAGCTGAGCCTTCTTCTCGTTGATTTTCTGGATGGCCTCTACGCCGCCCATGCTCTTGATCCACTTGAGGGTCTCTTTCATGACAAAGATGGCGAACACCGGCGGGGTGTTGAACATGGAGAGTTTGTCGATGTGGGTCTGGTAGTTGAGCATGGTAGGGAGGTGGCGCGTCACGCGGCCCAGGGATTCCTTGCGGATGATGGCGAAGATGACGCCGGCGGGTCCCACGTTCTTCTGGGCACCGCCATAGATAAGGTCATACTTGCTCACGTCCACCGGGCGGGACATGATGTCCGAAGACATATCTGCGATGAGCGGGCAGGGGCAGTCCATGTCCGTCTTGATTTCCGTACCGTAAATGGTGTTGTTGGTGGTGATGTGCAGATAATCCAGGTCTGCAGGGATTTCGAATCCCTTGGGAATATAGGTGTAGTTCTTGTCCTTGGAGCAGGCGATGGCATAGGCCTCACCGATGCCCTGGGCCTCTACGAGGGCCTTGTGCGCCCATACGCCGGTATCCAGGTAGGCTGCTTTCTTCTCCAGGTAATTCATGGCGACATACAGGAACTGCAGCGATGCGCCTCCGCCCAGGAACACGGCCTCGTGCGTGTCGGGAATATGAAGGAGTTCCTTCCACAGGGCGCGGCATTCGTCCATGACGGCATCCCACTCCTTGGTGCGGTGGCTGATGGACAACAGGGATATTCCGGTACCGCTGAAATCTTTTAAGGCTTCGATGGTATTGTCGATGGCGACCTGCGGCAACAGGCAGGGGCCGGCATTAAAAACATGAACTTTTTTTGGCATGGTGTTTTAGTATATTAATTATGGTCTTGCAAGTTAAGATTTTTTATTCATAAAACCTATATTTCTTCTATTTTTGCGAAAGTTTCCAGCCGATTTTTAAAATCTGCCACGGAAGACAGCCGCACCCGCACTTCCAGCGTGCAACTTTCCCCGAAATCCTGCGCCCGCGGCGTCAGGTCCATGTCCTTGAGCACCTTCATGACGGCGTTCATGGACAAGTATTCAAAATGAACCTTGAAGTTGTTTCCGGCAATTTTGGTGACGATTTGTCCGTTGCCGATGGCATCCGCCGTAGAAGTTTTGTAGGCCCGGATGAGCCCCGGGATGCCCAGCTTGATGCCACCAAAATAACGCACCACCACTACGAGGACGTCGCTCAGGCCGGCGGAGTCTATCTGGCCCAGGATGGGACGCCCGGCGCTTCCGGCGGGCTCTCCGTCGTCGCTGGCGCGGAAGATATTTCCCTGATATCCAAGCCGATAAGCATAGCAATGATGCCGAGCATCGTGATACTCTTTTCTGAGGGCTGCGACGATGTTCTTTACCTCCTCCTCCGTCTCTACGGGGTAGGCGAGGGCGATGAACCGGGACCCGTTGTCCTTGAACAGGCCTTCCGAGGGTGCCGCCAGGGAACGATATGCGTCGAATGCTTCTTCCATCGACACGAAATTAGTGATTTTTGCAATAATTTGCAACGGAACGGGAAAAAAGCCGTATATTTGTGTTACCGAAAAAAGAAGTGTTTAGAGTATGGTATTCAAACTGCGAGTAACCCTCTCAGGTATCAAGGGATTTTTCAGAGTATATAACGTGCACGGCGCCACCACGCTGTACACCCTTCATAAACAGATCAGGTCGGATCTTGAGTTCCCTCAGGACGCTATCATCATGTTTAAGGCACTGGACATTACCGGTTCTGTCGTCGGCCGTTACGGCCTGTTCGACCTGGGCTCCGGTACCGTGGATGAAATTTCCCTGGAAAAGGTAATCAAGGCCGGTGCTACGGATTTCGTGTATTTCTACGACGTTACCAATCGTAAGAGTGTGAATATCACCGTGGAAGGGGAGGCGGAAGGCGTGGCCGTGCAGCCGGACTTCCCGCAGTTGGCAGAAAGCAAAGGCCCCAATCCCGTGGAATTCGAGAACGGTTATGTAGCCTTCGAGGACCTTCCGGACCGCCAGCGTTATCTCCCCGGAGAGGCAGACGATGACCTGGACGATGAAGATTTCGACGATGAGCCGGAGGAGGACGAGGACGAAGACGGCAAGGAAATCTTTGAAGAGGGCGAAGAATAGGCATGCCCAAAACGCTGGAGATTATACTGGGCCCCACCGCTGTCGGCAAAACCGGCTATGCCATTGCACGTGCGCTTGAAGTTGGCTCTCCCGTTATCTCCTGCGACTCCCGCCAAATTTATCAAGGACTCACCATTGGCACTGCAGCACCCTCGAAAGAGGAACTGGCTGCAGTGCAACATTATTTTATAGGCACGGTTCCCATTACGCGGAACTACACGGCGGGCATCTATGAGGTTGAGGCTTTGGAGCTTGTGAACCGCCTGTTTGCGGAGGGCCATGAGCATTTGGTGATGTGCGGCGGGTCCATGCTGTATATCGACGCATTCTGTTATGGTCTGGACGATTTTCCGGAGGTGCCCCTGCAGCTGCGCCGTCACTTGATGGACTGCCTGCAGTCGGAAGGGGTGGAAGTGCTTGCCCAACAGTTGAAAGAACTGGACCCCGTTTCCTACGAGGAACTGGACATGAACAACGGCCAGCGGGTGGTGCGCGCCCTTGAGGTGAGCATGTACACCGGCCAGCCTTTCTCCTCCTTTAAAACGCGCAGTTTCAAGCAGCGGGATTTCAAGATTGTAAAAACGGGCCTGGAGCGGCCCAGGGAGCAGCTGTACGAGCGCATCAACGCCCGTGTGGAGCAGATGGTGGCAGAGGGGCTGGAAGGGGAGGCCCGCGCCATGCTGCCGTACCGGGACCTGCCCGCCCTGCAAACCGTGGGATACCGGGAATTCTTCGAGTACTTCGACGGTCAATATGACCTGGAAACCACCGTCCGCCACATCCAGGCCAATACGCGCCACTACGCCAAACGCCAGCTCACCTGGTGGCGCCGGGACAGCGATATCCGCTGGGTGGACGTATCGTCAAAATAAGCCAATTTTAGGGTTGTCGGAATCAATTTTTTTTCTTATCTTTGTATGTTTATAAAGATAAGTAATTTCATCGAATAAAATGGACAATAACGAAGAGAAGAATCAGTTGGAAGAAGTGCCCGGAACCGGCTACATCGAGCAGGTGGAAATAGACCATGAGATGCGCACCGCATACATCGACTATTCCATGTCGGTGATTGTTTCCCGTGCCCTGCCGGATGCCCGTGACGGCCTCAAACCCGTACAGCGGCGCGTCCTGTTCGGCATGGACAACATGGGCCTGAGCTACAACGGACAAACCAAGAAGAGCGCCCGTATCGTGGGTGAGGTCATGGGTAAGTTCCACCCCCACGGAGACTCCAGCGTATATGACGCCATGGTGCGCCTGGGCCAGGAATGGAACCAGCGCTATCCCATGGTGAAGGGCCAGGGTAACTTTGGCTCGGTAGACGGTGACTCGCCGGCTGCCATGCGTTACACGGAGGCCAAACTCCAGAAGATGGCGGAAGACGTCCTGGGAGATATGGACAAGGATACCGTGGACATGACCCTCAACTTCGACGATACCCTTGAGGAACCCACTGTACTGCCCACCAAGGCTCCGCTGCTGCTGCTGAACGGCGCATCGGGTATCGCCGTGGGTATGGCCACCAATATGGCTCCCCACAACCTGGGCGAGTGCTGCGATGCCATCTGCGCATACATCGACAATCCGGAAATCACCACGGATGAGCTCATGCACTACATCAAGGGCCCGGATTTCCCTACGGGCGGCATCGTGATGGGCGTTTCCGGCATCAAGGAAGCCTATGAAACCGGCCGCGGCCGCGTGGTCATCCGCTCCAAGACGGAAATCGAGGTAGACGACCATGGCCGTGAAACCATCGTGGTCACGGAAATTCCGTACATGGTGAACAAGCGGGAGATGATTGAGAAAATCGCCCAGCTGGCCGATGAGAAAAAGGTGGAGGGCATTTCCTACATCAACGATGAAAGCTCCCGCGGAGAAACCCGCGTGGTCATCCGCCTCAAGCAGGGAACCAACTCCGGCGTAGTGCTCAACTTGCTGTTCAAGTACAGCCCGCTGCAGTCCAGCTTCTCGTTCAACAATGTGGCGCTGGTGAAGGGCCGTCCCCGCACCCTCAGCCTCAAGGAAATCATCAAGGAGTTCGTGGACTTCCGCCACGAGGTTGTAGTGCGCCGCACCAAGTTCGAGCTGGACAAAGCTCAGAAGCGCGCCCACATCCTGGAAGGTCTCCTCAAGGCCATGGACCTCATCGACGAAATCGTCCATATCATCCGTTACGAATCCAAGAGCATTGACGAAGCCCGCCAGATGCTGGTAGACCGCTACCAGTTCACGGACGTCCAGGCTGCCGCTATCGTGGAAATGCGTCTGCGTCAGCTGGTTGGCTTGGAGCGTGAAAAGCTGCAGAACGAGTACGATGACCTCATGAAGTTCATCGACCGCTGCAACCAGATCCTGGCCTCGGTGGAGGAACAGTTCAACGTGGTAAAAACGGAGACCCAGGACCTCAAGGCCCGCTACGGAGACGCCCGTCGCACGGAAATCACCCTCTCGGAAGACGAATTCAACCCCGAGGACTTCTATGCCGATGAAGACCAGGTCATCACCATCAGCCACCTGGGCTACATCAAGCGCACCCCGCTCACGGAATTCCGCACCCAGAACCGCGGCGGCGTGGGTATGAAGGGCAGCGCCACCCGTGACGAAGACTTCATCGAGCACATTTATATTGCTAACACCCACAGCACCATGCTCCTGTTCACCCGGAAGGGCAAGTGCTACTGGCTCAAGGTATACGAAATTCCGGAAGGCAACCGCACCTCCAAGGGCCGCGCCATCCAGAACATCCTCATGATCGACCCGGATGACAGCGTCCGTGCCTACCTGAACGTGAAAACGCTCAAGGATGAGGAGTTTATCAACAACAACTACATCATGATGTTCACCCGCAACGGCGTGGTCAAGAAGACTTCCCTGGAAGCCTACTCCCGCCCGCGCACCAATGGCGTCAATGCCATCAACATCCGCGAGGATGACGAACTGCTGGCCGCGCTGCTTACCAACGGCCGCTGCAACATCATGATTGCTGCCCACGGCGGCCGCTGCGTACGCTTCGATGAGGCGGAAGCCCGTGCTATGGGCCGCACCTCCACCGGTGTCCGTGGCATCAATCTTGCTGAAGGGGACTACGTGGTAGGTGTTGTATGCCATGATCCCCTGGCGGAAGACGCCGGCAAACGCCAGGTACTTGCCGTCTCGGAGAACGGTTATGGCAAACGCTCAGACCCGCTGGATTACCGCCAGACTTCCCGTGGCGCCAAGGGCGTCAGAACGTTGAATATCACGGAGAAGACCGGCGCCCTGGTAACCATCAAGAACGTCACGGACGAGGATGACCTGATGATTATCTGCCGGAGCGGTATGACCATCCGAATGCCCGTTTCCACCATTCGTGTGGCCGGACGTGCTACTCAGGGCGTAAAGCTCATCAACATCCGTGAAAAGGACGCCATTGCCGCCGTTTCCGTGGTCGCCCATAGCGACGAGGAAGAAAGCCAGGCCGCAGAAGGCACCGAGCTTCCGGCAGAGGGTGGCGACTCCCAGAACATGGAATCCCAGGATAATGAATAACTAATTAACCATTATTAATATGAAAAAACTGTTTTTTGCTCTCGCGCTGGTTTGCTCCATGCAGCTGGCGTATGCACAAAAACCCGATGCAGACCTGCAGAAGGGTGTAGATAAGGCTCTGGAGGCCAGTAAAGATGCCAAGAAAAACGTCAAGCCGGCCACCTGGATGAACCTGGGCAAGGCCTACATGGCTGCGTATGCCAACCCTACCACCAACGTGAGCACGGGTATCGACAAAGCCACCTTCTCCCTCATGAACAAGGAAAAGGCTGCTTCCATTACCAATGTGACCCTTCAGGGTGCCACCTTCGAGAAACATGAGCTTTCCCATGTGAACGTATACTTCAATCAGGCCGGTATTCTGGCTATCGTTGAGGTGACCCATCCGTCCGTTCCCGGTGACTTGCTGGGTGAGGCTGCCGCCGCTTATGTGAAGGCTTTCGAACTCGGCGCCAAGGATAAGGACATCGATCCCAAGCTGCAGGAAATTGCCAATGATTACTACAACGACGCTTTCACTGCTTATCAGCTGGGCGACATGGTCAAGGCCAGCGACCTGTTCAAGGGCGCTGCAGACTGGTCTGCCGTTCCTCCGTGCTCCGTGCGCAACGATGACGCCGCTTACAACTGCGCCTTTACCGCCCTGTCTGTCCATAACTATGACCGCGCCATTGAGTATTACAACAAGTGCCTGGACCATGGCTTCACCTCCGAGGGTAACATTTATGCTTCTCTCTCCGAGTGTGCACTGGCCAAGGCCGATACCCTGGGTGCCAAGAACTATCTGGCTACCGGTCTTACCCAGTACCCGGACAATGCTTCTATCCTGACCAACCTCATCAACCTGTACCTCACCACCAACGAGGATCCCAAGAAGATTGTGGAGTTGCTGGACGAGGCCAAGAAGGCTATGCCGGACAACCCTTCCCTCTATTATGTAGAAGGTAACATCATGGCTGGTGTAAAGGACTATGATGCTGCCCAGGTTGCTTACGAAAAAGCCCTCGGTATCGATCCCAAGTACGATATGGCTTATTATGGAATGGCCAATATCGCCCTCAAGAAAGGCGAGGACCTTGTAGAGCAGATCAATGCCCTGGATGTACGTGACTACAAGAAGTACGATGAACTCAGCGCCCAGCTCACCGAGGTGTACATTGGCGCCCTGGCTCCCTTCGAGCAGTGCTACAATGTGAGCTCCAACCCGGATGTGAAGGCTGCCTGCGCAGACTATCTCAAGCGTCTGAACTTCCAGCTCCGTGGCGTAGATCCCAAGTACAAAGCGGACTACGAGAAATGGGAAGCCGTTCTGGCACAGTAAAATCCGTATTTTAGACGGAGTGGGGGACTTCCCCCTTTGGATTAACCTTCGGCCTTGGGGCCGGAGGTTTTTTCGTCAAAGGCCTTGACGATTTTGGTGACCAGGGGATGACGGACGATGTCCTCGTTGGTGAAGCGGATGGTGGCGATGCCCTTGATGCCTTCCAGGAGGCGGATGCCGGTGAGCAGGCCGCTGTCTTCCCGCCGGGGCAGGTCGATTTGCGTGGCGTCTCCGGTAACGATGAATTTGGCACTGGTGCCCATGCGGGTGAGGAACATCTTCAGCTGCCCCAGGTTGGTGTTTTGGGCTTCGTCCAGAATGACGCAGGCCTTGTCCAGGGTGCGGCCGCGCATGTAGGCGAGGGGCGCAATCTGGATAGTTCCGTCGCCCATAAATTCCTGCAGTTTTTTGGCGGGAATCATGTCCGAGAGGGCGTCGTAGAGGGGCTGCAGATACGGGTCCAGCTTGTCCTTGAGGTCTCCGGGCAGGAAGCCCAGGCGCTCGCCGGCTTCTACGGCGGGGCGGGTGAGGATGATGCGCTTGATTTCGCGGTTTTTCAGCGCGCGTACCGCCAGGGCGATGGCCATGTAGGTTTTACCGGTACCGGCCGGGCCGATGGCGAAGATGAGGTCGTGGTTGAAATAGGCCTTGACCAGCTCCTGCTGGGTTTTTCCGCGGGCGCGGATGGGTTTGCCGTCGGTGCCATACACGATGATGGCGTTGCCGTCCAGGCGGAAACGGTCGTTGCTGTTGCCGGAGAAAATATCCTCTACGTCGTACACGGTGAGATTCATCTTGTGATGACGCCTTTCCACCAATTGGGCAAAGCGGATGTTGAACTCCGCAATGTCGCTTTCCTGGCCTTCCAGGATGAGTTCGTCGCCGCGGGCGACCACTTTCAGATGGGGGAAGTACGAGCAGAATTCGCTCAGGATTCGATTGCCTGCTCCATAAATTTCAATGGGGTCGATGGCTTCAAGCTTTACCGTTTTTTTCATTCGCGCATGATTCTACTACAAATATACAATTTTTATTTGGCTTGATTTTGGAAAAAAGCGTATTTTTGCAGATTAAGGAGGATTACGTATGAAAAAAGCCCTCATATTGTGCATGGTAGCGATGTCGCCGCTTTTTGTCACGGGGTGTGACTTTGTCCGCGCCCTGGCAGGACGGCCTACATCGGCCCAGGTGGAGCAAATCCGTCAGGAGCGTATTGCCCGGGAGGAAGCCCGTCATCAGGCCGTGCTGGATTCGCTGCAGCGCGTAGAAAAGCAGATGGCGGACTCGCTGGCTGCCTTGGAAACCTATTTGCTGGATTCGCTCGCCCAAACCCGGGGCACCATCCTGAACCCGTCCAAGATGGGCGGCCTGTTCACTACCAAACTGGAAAGCAAGTATTATATCATCGTGGGCGCTTTCCGTGGGCGCTCCTATGCGGAACGCAAACTCACGGCCTGCAATGAGGCCGGATACACGGGCACCATCATCAGTTTCCGCAATGGCTTGCTGGCAGTGGGCGTTTGTCCGTCCAACAATCTCAACGAAAGTGTAAAAACCCTTAAGACGATGCGCGGAATGGGCATTTGCCCCAAGGACGGCTGGATTCTGGTGAACGAATGATGAAACGATTTTTCCTCAGCGCCGTGGTGGCGCTTTTCGCGTTTATTCCCGCGTGGTCACAGTTTAGAAGCCCCCTGGAGGACCTGGATGACTCAGAGACGGTCCGGGCCCTGAAGGAGCATGTGGCTTATCTTGCCGGCGCGCAGCTGGAAGGCCGCAAGGCCGGCTCGGAAGGAGAAAAGATGGCTGCCGCCTATCTGGAAGAGCAACTGAAGGCCTACGGCATCGATGTCCTGGGCGCCGGGAATACGTTTGGCGTGGCAGTAGGAGGGGACACCCTCACATCGCGCAATGTAACCGGCCTTCTGGAAGGATGGGACAAGGAGCTGAACAAGCACTATATAGTAATCGGTGCCCGCATGGACAACCTGGGGACGGATACGCTTACGGTCGATGGAGAAAAGCAGGTGCGCATTTATTCCGGCGCCAACGGCAATGCCTCCGGAATGGCCCTCATGCTGGAACTGGCCCGCAGGCTGTCTTACTCACGGACCTTGCTGCGCCGGAGCATCCTCTTTGTGGGCTTTGGCAGCTCCTGTGAAACCTTTGCCGGTTCCTGGTATTTCCTGAACCGGGCTTTTGCCGCCGATGCCGCCCAGATAGACGCCATGGTGAACCTGGATATGTTGGGAACGGCGGAAAACGGTTTTTGGGCCTATACCGCCTCCAATATCGACCTGAATGCGCTCATCAACTCCATGCAAGGCGAGCTGTTGCCCGTTCAGGCGGAAATCACGGCTCAGCAGATATATCCCGGGGACCATGTGGTCTTCTATGACAAGGAAATTCCCTCGGTGGTGTTCACTACGGGCCGATATGCAGAACATGGCACGGGCCGCGATACCTATTCCATCGTGGACTTCAATGGGATGGAGAAGGAGCTGGAGTACATCTACAGCTTTGTGCAGCGTCTGTGCAACGGCGCGCGTCCGATGTTCCGGGAAAGCATTACCTCTTCCGCAGCGAAGGCGGCCGTAGGGGTGTATGCGTATAGCGATGTGGATGTGAAGCCCATGTTCCTGAACTCACCGGATCCCACGGCATTCATGGAACGCTGGGTGTACCAGTACCTGAAATATCCCAAGTATGCACAGGATAATGGCATCCAGGGCCGCGTCTTGGTGGACTTCATCATCGACGAGAAAGGAGAGGTACGGGACGTGAAAATAGCCCGTGGGGTGCACGAGAGCCTGGACGAGGAAGCCCTGCGTGTGGTGTCCGCCTCGCCCAAATGGCGTCCCGGCCGGCACCGCGGGAAAAAGTGCAAGGTGGCTCTCACCATCGCGGTGGAGTTTAAATTGACCAAGAGTAAAGGAAAGTTTGGCATTAACGGAAAGACGATTAACTAGACTATGGACTATAATTTTTCTGAGATCGAACGCAAATGGCAGCAGTGGTGGGCCCAGAATAAGACCTACCATGCTACCGACAAGTCGGACAAACCCAAATACTACGTGTTGGATATGTTCCCGTACCCCAGCGGTGCGGGTTTGCATGTGGGACACCCGCTGGGCTATATCGCCAGTGATATCTTTGCCCGCTACAAGCGTCTGAAGGGCTTTAACGTGCTGCACCCGATGGGCTATGATGCCTTCGGACTGCCGGCAGAGCAATATGCCATCCAAACCGGTCAGCATCCGGAAAAGACCACGCGTGACAACGTGGCCCGTTACCGGCAGCAGCTGGACCGTATTGGCTTTTCCTTTGACTGGGACCGCGAGTTCCGCACTTCGGATCCGGATTACTACAAATGGACCCAGTGGGCTTTCCTGCAGATGTTTGGTTCCTGGTACGATAATACGCTCCAGAAAGCACGCCCCATCGAGGACCTGGTAAAGGCCTTCGAGCAGGGTGGAAGCGCCGCTGTAAATGCCGCCTGCAGTGAGGGCGCAGCGTTTACGGCAGGGGAGTGGAAGGCCTTCTCTGAGAAAGAAAAGGCCCAGGTCCTTATGCGTTATCGCATTGCCTATCAGGGAGAAAGCACAGTGAACTGGTGCCCGGCCCTGGGAACTGTGCTGGCCAACGATGAGGTGAAAGACGGTTTCTCCGAGCGCGGCGGTCACCCGGTATTCCAGAAGAAAATGACCCAGTGGCAGCTCCGCGTGAGCGCCTACGCCGGCCGTCTGCTGGACGGTCTGGATAAACTGGACTGGACGGACTCCCTCAAGGAGATGCAACGCAACTGGATTGGCCGCAGCCAGGGAGCTGAGATGGTGTTCAAGGTCACCTGCGACGGTCAGGAGCACGACGTAACCATCTTCACCACCCGTGCCGATACCATCTTCGGCGTCACCTTCATGGTGTTGGCTCCGGAAAGCGAATGGGTGGAGAAACTTACCTCCAAGGACCAAAAGGCCGAGGTCGATGCCTACCTGGAGCAGGTGAAGAAGAAGACGGAGCGTGAACGCATTGCCGGTAAGGCCGTTACGGGCGTGTTCTCCGGCTCCTACGGCATCAACCCGCTCACCGGAGAAAAAGTGCCGGTGTGGATTGCCGAATACGTGCTCGCGGGTTATGGAACCGGCGCCATCATGGCCGTTCCTGCCCACGACAGCCGCGACTATGCCTTTGCCAAGAAGTTCAACCTGCCCATTATTCCCTTGATTGAAGGGGCCGATGTGAGCGAACAAAGCCTGGATGCCAAGGAAGGCATCATGTGCAACAGCGGTTTCCTGAACGGGCTCACCGTGAAGGAGGCCATTCCTGCCGCCATCGACTATGTGGAAAAGCAGGGGATTGGTCATCGTAAGATTAACTACCGCATCCGTGACGCCATTTTCTCGCGTCAGCGGTACTGGGGAGAGCCTTTCCCCATCTATTACAAGGAGGGCATTGCTACGCCGCTGCCGCTGGAGGCCCTGCCGCTTACGCTGCCGGAGATCGACCAGTATAAGCCTACCGAGGACGGACAGCCGCCGCTGGCCCGCGCCAAGGACTGGACGTACAATGGCTACCCGCTGGAAACGAGCACCATGCCGGGCTTTGCCGGGTCCAGTGCCTATTACCTGCGCTACATGGATCCGCAGAACGCGGAAGGACTGGTGAGCAAGGATGCCAATGCCTACTGGCGCAACGTGGACCTGTATGTGGGTGGTACGGAGCATGCTACCGGTCACCTCATCTACAGCCGTTTCTGGAACAAGTTCCTGTATGACCTGGGCTATGTGTGCGAGGATGAACCTTTCTGCAAGCTCATCAACCAGGGCATGATCCAGGGCCGCTCCAACTTTGTATACCTTATCCCCGGTACCAACAAGTTCGTGAGCGCCGGCCTTAAGGACCAGTACGAGACCATCCCGGTGCACGTGGACGTGAATATCGTCTATAATGACAAACTGGACATCGAGGCCTTCCGCGCCTGGCGCCCGGATTACAAAGATGCGGAATTCGTGCTGGAGAATGGCGAGTACATTTGCGGCTGGGCCATCGAAAAGATGTCCAAGAGCATGTACAACGTGGTGAATCCGGACAAGATTTGCGATACCTACGGGGCCGATACCCTGCGTCTGTACGAGATGTTCCTGGGTCCCATCGAGCAGGCCAAGCCCTGGGATACCAAGGGTATCGACGGCGTCAACCGTTTCCTCAAAAAGTTCTGGCGTCTGTTCTGGGACCGCGACACGTGGCTGGTGACGGATGACGAACCCACCCGGGACGAACTCAAGGCCCTGCACAAGCTCATCGGCAAGGCGCAGGAGGATATCGAGCATTTCTCCTACAATACCACCATATCGGCCTTCATGATTGCTCTGAATGAGCTGGGAAGCTGTTCTAAGCGGGCTATCCTGGAACCGCTCACCATTGTGTTGAGCCCGTTTGCACCGCATATCGCCGAGGAACTCTGGCACCAGTTGGGCCATGAGACTTCCGTGGTGTACGCCGCTTTCCCGGAATACCGGGAGGATCTGGCCGCAGACAACCTGGTGAAATATCCGGTGTCGTTCAACGGAAAGACGCGTTTCTTCCTGGAGGTGCCGGCTACGGATGCTCCGGCGGCCGTGGAGGCTGCCGTGCGTGCGCACGAGAAGACGCCCCAGTATGTGGGCGACATGAGCATCGCCAAGGTGATTGTAGTTCCCGGACGTATTGTGAATGTGGTTTTGAAAAAGTAAGCGATGAGTAAGAAGTTTCTCATTGGGGTATTCGACTATATCGTCATTACTATCGGCGTTATCCTGTTTGTGATGGCCTGGCAGTCGTTCCTGCTGCCCAACAATATGATTGACGGTGGCCTTACAGGTGCATCGGCCTTGTTGGCCATGGTGACAGGGGTCTCCGTGGATATCTGGTACTTTGGTATCAACGTGTTGCTGCTGGTGCTGGCCTGGTTCATTCTGGGACAGGGATTCGGCATCAAGACCATCTATGCCATCATACTGTCCACGCTGCTGTTCCGTTTGCTGGGCAGTGAAAGCATGCGCTGCCTGTGGTCGGTGGAAGGGGAGATCCTGTACGTGGGCGACGGCATCCTGGTGCCCATCATCGGCGGTCTGCTGGAAGCTGTGGGCCTGGCGCTCATCATCATGCGTGGCGGCTCCACCGGCGGAACGGATATCCTGGCGCTCATCGTCAATAAGTTCTGGCCCATCTCCGTAGGTCGTTTTTACCTCTTTGCGGACTTTATCGTCATTACCCTCCTTATCTTTGTCCCCGGACACTGCTTCACGGATGTAGTGTATGGTTACATCACCATGGGTATTTGCGCCTATGTGCTGGACCTCATCCTGCTGGGTAAGGATTCTACGGTGCAGGTGCACATTTTCTCCAACCGGCAGAAGGAGATCGGCGACTATATCTGTCATCAGATGGAGCGGGGTGTCACCGCGCTCAAGGCCCAGGGCTGGTACACCGGGGAGGAGCGCGATGTGCTGCTGGTCCTCATCCGCAAGACAGAGCTGCCGGAACTCACCAAAGCCATCAAAGATATCGACGCAAAAGCCTTTGTGAGCGTAGTGCCTGCCAACAATGTGTTTGGCGAGGGCTTCGACGAAATGAAAACCGGACTTACCAAGAAAAAGAAGAAATAATATGCCTTCAGCTTTTTTACAGAAATCAATCCTGACGCAGGTCAAGGAGTGGCTCCTGGTCACACTGGGCATCCTCATTTACGTGACGGGATGGTCCATGTTCCTGATTCCGAACAACCTCATCGGCGGGGGCGTTTCGGGTATCAGCTCCATGATTCAGTATGCTACCAACGGCACCATCCAGATGGGTTACAGCTACTTCTTCCTCAACGCTGTTCTCATCGTTGCCGCAATAGTGATTCTGGGCATGGGCTTTGGCGCCAAAACCATCTATGCCATTGTGCTGGCCTCTGTGGCCCTGCGCTTTTTGCCGGGGCTCATTCCGGTGACCATCATCAAAACCCTGGCCATAGACAACGGAAAGCTCCTGAGCGTGCTCATGGGCGGTATCATTACCGGTATCGGCATAGGAATGAGTATCTCCAACGGCGGTTCCACGGGCGGTACGGACATTATTGCCCTCATTTATACCAAGTACCACAATGTGTCGCCGGGCAAGGTGATTCTGTTCCTGGATTTTATCATTATCGGCTCTTCCATTTTCGTGCCTTCCTTTGTGCCGGAGCTGGACCCCATGACCGGGCAGCCGGTGCTGGATGCCGCCGGGAATCCCATCACCTTCAGGATGCCGCTGGCAGAGAAGATTACCACCATCCTCTACGGCCTTATTCTGGTAACCGTGAACAGTTATGTGCTGGATATGTACATCTCCGGTTCCCAGCAGAGCGTACAGCTGTTCATCCTTTCCAAGGAATATGAAAAGATTGCCGATGCCATCTCCAAGGAGATGCACCGCGGCGTCACCGTGCTGGACGGCAAGGGCTGGTACACCAAGCAGGATACCAAGGTGCTCATGGTCCTTACCCGCAAGACAGACCTGAACCTGATGCTGCGGTATATCAAATCCATCGACTCCAATGCCTTCCTTTCCGTGAGCTCCGTCAATGGCGTATACGGGAAAGGCTTCGAAACCATCAAAAAATAGTGTTCTTTGACATAGGGAAACGCGTCCGCGCAGCCCACCCCGAAAAAGCCCATGAACCTGTTATCCTTGTTCCTGGCCTTTCTTCTGGTGCTGGCTGTAGCGGCGGGACTTATCCTGCTCAAACACCTGCATAAGAAAGAGGCACAGTTAAAATCCGTTCTGGAGAAATCCGGAGCGGAGGACCTTCCGTCCATCCCTTGTGAAATGTCGGCGATCGATCAGTTGCTGTATGACAGGTGTTGCCGGTATATGACCGAGCACAGGCCGTTCCTGGTGGAATCTTTTTCGCTCCAGGACCTGGCCAATGCGGTTTATACCAATAAAGGGTATTTAAGCAAGACCATCAATCATTTTTCCGGCCGTAACTTCAGGCAATACGTCAACTATTATCGGGTGATGTATGCCATGGAACTGTACCGGAACAATATGAGTCTGCGGATCTCGGACCTGTCCCAGTTGTCGGGCTTCCACTCAACCACTTCGTTCTTTCAAAGTTTCAAGAACGTGATGGGGGAGCCGCCCAGCCACTGGTGTTCCCGGGTCCGGCGAAAATACCTGAAAGCTGAAAAGAGTGATTAACTAAAATCGGCAGCGGACGCGTTTTACCCTTGTACCCCTTTCCAACTCTCCGGAACGGGGGCGGTTACATCCACCTCGGTCTTTTTGACGGGGTGGATGAATTGTATGTGGCGGGCCAGGAGGCAGATGCCGCCGTCCGGGTTGGACCGTTTTGCTCCGTATTTGAGGTCCCCCTTGATGGGACAGCCCATGTGGGCGAGCTGGCAACGGATTTGGTGGTGGCGGCCGGTGTATAGTTCCACCTCCAGCAGATAGTAGCGGTCCGTGCTTTGGATGAGGGTGTATTTAAGCCGGGCTTCTTTGCCGTTTTTGCTTACGTAGGACTTGTTCTGGGCCTCGTTGCGGGTGAGAAAATCCGTGAGGGTGTCGCTGGGCTTGGGCGGTTTGCCGGCCGTAAGGGCCCAGTAGGTTTTGTGGACCTCTCCTTTGCGAAGCATCTCGTTCAGGCGTTCCAGCGCTTTGGAAGTTTTGGCGAAAAGGGTGACGCCGCTCACGGGGCGGTCCAGGCGATGGGGGACTCCCATGAACACCTGACCGGGCTTGCTGTCCCGTTGGGCGATAAAGGCCTTGAGGGTTTCGCTAAGGGGTTCGTCGCCGGTTTTGTCTCCCTGCACAATTTCCCCCGTGCGCTTGTTGAACACGATAAGATGGTTGTCCTCATAGAGGATTCTGTCCTGCAGGTCCTGATATTCTTCCGGGCCTATTTCTCTGTAAACTCCCATAGTAATGCAAAGATACTGTTTTTTCTTGTGATTTTTTTTATTAGTTTTGCGCTTATGAAACGAATATTACAGATTATTTCTTTGGGCGTACTCGCTTGCAGTTGCGGCGTTTCCACGCGGAGCACCGATCCCTACATCCCCCGCAGTGCGGAGGTAGTGGATATCGGTTATGGGAAAGCGGCCCGGGGAGACCTGGCCACGTCGATATCCAGCGTGCCCCTGGACGAAAAAACGACATCGACCTATCGGGACATCTATGAGCTGATTCAAGGTAAATGTCCCGGTGTGCAGGTGGAGGGCCAAAGAATCGTCATCCGGGGAGTCGGTACCATCTATGGCAGCTCAGATCCGTTGTTCATTGTGGATGGTAACGCCGTTTCTTCCTTAGAATGGATTAACCCCAACGATGTCAAAAGCATCGATATCCTCAAAGATGCCGGCG
Organism: uncultured Bacteroidales bacterium; assembly: GCA_946415475.1. Lineage (GTDB taxonomy): Bacteria > Bacteroidota > Bacteroidia > Bacteroidales > UBA932 > Cryptobacteroides. The sequence continues at coordinate 113,339 of CAMKSQ010000001.1, read as the reverse complement.
CCACTTCCATCTACGGCTCCCGCGGCGCCAACGGGGTTATCATTATCAACTTGAAATAAGGATACAAAAAAAGCACCGGCAAAACGCAGGTGCTTTTTTGTGTCTGGATGACTGGACTTGAACCAGCGACCTCCTGGTCCCTGGCCAAGTTTAGCACTACAAAGATGGCCGAAGAAACGGATATCGACCTCTCGTAAACAGGTGTTTGTCCGACAAACACACATCTTGCAATTTGGACTAAGCCCCTCAATGAAATCTATGATTGAGACGGGACTCGTCATAGACGCACTGCAAACAATCGTCAAGGACTTATTGACGATTTCAAATACTATAATTGCATATTTTTTGCAATGCTAACAAGAAAAAATGTTACATTTGCATAGTTCCCTGCATCTATAGAGCGGGAACATAAAAAAAGGAGAAACGAATTATGGCAAAACCAATCAAAGAAACGCCCGTCCTCTATGACGAGGATGCCTACCGCTTCGAAATGGCGGCCCACAACGTCGTTCCCCTTTCCGAGGAGAAGAAAGAGGAGATGTGGGAAGCTTATGAGAGACTCAAGAAGTGCTGCACCTTCGCCCTATGAGTATCTCAATCAGACCTTTCCAGCCGTCTACTGATACACTGAAGCCGTTCGACTGTGGCAAAGCAGATTTGAACGGTTTTTTGTGTGAAACCGGTACTGCTGCACCCAATGCAGCCATGTATGAACGTGAGCATCTTGCCAAGACATATATTGTTGAGGATGCCGATACCCATATTATTCTGGCCTACTTCAGTCTTCTCTATGACAAGATCGAACGATCTATTGCAGATCCGGTGATATGGAACCGCTTATCCAGGAAGATTCCAAACGCAAAAAGACGTTCGTCCTATCCTGCACTGAAGATTGGCCGTCTGGCTGTTAGCAAGGAAGCCCAGCATACTGGATTAGGGAAAGACATCTTGAACCTTATCAAGGGTTGGTTTTATCGTGACCCGAAGGCGGGTTGCAGGTACCTGACCGTTGATGCCTATCTGGATGCTGAAGAGTTCTACTCCAAGTGTGATTTCAATCCGCTGGTCATTCCGGAGCCGGAGGATGAAACCATTCTGATGTTTTTTGATTTGATGGGCATCGCATAAGAAGTCGACGCCTTGTCATTTAACCGAGAGAACTGCCGCCACCTCAACGTGACGGCAGTTCTGTCTTTCTAAGGAATGTCCTCCTGGGGCGAAGCCGAAGGATCTACTTTCCCCTCACAAAATGCCGGTAATCAGAGCCCCAGGTTCCAACAGAATAGGTCGTACCTTCCTTCTGCCACTCCATCTCCTTTGATGTCAGTTTCACAAGCTTATAGGTGACTTTGCTGAAGTCCGACATCGACGGATTGATGGTAATAGTGCCCTTGTTAATTAGGTCGATGGCATAGTGGCCGCTGTAGTCGTGAGACTCTCCGCTAAGAGCGTCATAGAAATGCATCTGATAGTGGCCGTTTCCATCAAAGGTGTACTCCACGGAGCCATCCATTGCAAAAACGTTGGGGTCATACTGTTCAGACCATGTGCCTTCCAATTTATTCACATCAATCTTATTCACATCAATCTTCTCACATCCACATAGTCCTGCCACCAGCAGCGCCGCGCAAACAAAACTTAAGATCTTTCTCATCAGATCATTCAAATTGTTGTACAAATATAATCCCAAAAAACGCAATTCCTTGCATCTAAACAGCGATTATTCATTCTTCAGCGCCTCCGCCGGATTCATCCGGGCGGTCTTGAGGTAGTGATACAGAACCACGGCCGAACACAGCACCCCCACAATCACCAGCGCCAGCAGGAACACCGACGGCATAAAGCCCACGCGGTGCGCGAACTGTTGCAGGTAATACCTCACTACCAGCCAGCCCACGGGCGCCGCAATCACATAACAGATGGCCACCGTCCGCAGATACAGCATCCTGCCGCCGGAGGAAGTGGCCCGCAAGGCCCTCCGTGCCATCGAATGGAACCTGGGCTACCGCGGCATCAACTTCCCTTCGCACTTCATCCGGTATAATTGACAAAAAAGGTTGGTGATTGTGACATTTGTGGTTGGTGACGGCCGCCGCGAGGAGGGCCATTTTACGGAGCCCACCGCAGCGGCGAGCCGTAGCCACCGAGCTGCGTAATGCACCTTTGCCGCGTTGACGTAAAAACACCATTGTACGGCCTTCTATACGTCAACACGGCAGTAATTTATGCCACATAAAGCGATTTCGTTGCCGTGTTGACAAACAATCGGCCATATATGCATTCTATTCGTCAACGTGGCAAATAAAGGTGATCTTTGGCGCCTCCTTATTTTCGGCATATCACTACTTTATTGAAACGTTTCAATAAAGTAGTCATAAATATAATAAATCAAATACTTACTTGGTGTTTCACCAACCGAAAATGTCAATTATATCCAAAAGTGCGACTGGCACAAAAAAATCAAGCACCAGCTTATTTGCAAGTGCTTGATTTTCATTTGGTCTGGATGACTGGACTTGAACCAGCGACCTCCTGGTCCCTAACCAGGTGCGCTACCAACTGCGCCACATCCAGAAGATTGGAACGCAAATGTACGGCTTTTTTCTTAATTGGCAAAATATATTTTCATAAAAATACTATATTTGCACGGATAAAAACAAGGTTATGGAACAAAACCCGGATTTCGCTGAGGTATTGGAGGTCGCTTCCGAAGCTGGACATATTCTGTTGGAGAATGGAGCGGAGATCTCCCGTGTGGAGGATATAATGAACCGTATATCAACGCATTTCGGGGTCAATTCCGGTAATTTCTTTGTGCTCTCCAACGGGATTTTCACCAGTGGGAAGGCAGAGAAAGTGCACAAGTCCGGCGGACAGGCATCGACCTATGCCAATGTCGCTTTTATTCCAATCCGTGCCACGCAGCTCTCAAGGGTGACGGCCGTCAACCGGCTCAGTTACGATATTTCTGCGGGTCGATGCTCTCTGGAGGAGGCCCGCGAGCGTTTGGAGCAAATTAAGAATATGCCCCTTAAGCCCATCTGGGAGCAGCTTCTGGCCACCACCTTCAGTGCCGGTGCTTTCTCGGCCGTGTTCGGGGGAAGTTTTGCGGATTGTGCCGCCGCATGTATAGCAGGCTTTGTCTTGTTCTTTTACATTCAGTTTATCAGTTCGCGCTACCTGTCCCGGATTGTCGGCGGCATCTCCAATGCCATGATCGCCAGTCTGGTATCCATTGCGTGCTGGCGCCTGGGGCTGGGAGACAGCCTGAGCGACATTATCATCGGCGCAATTATGCCCTTGATTCCGGGCGTCCCGTTTACCAATGGCGTGCGGGACCTGGCCAATTCGGATTACCTGGCCGGGCTTACGCGCCTGACGGATGCCATGCTGGGATTCTTCTGCATTGCCATGGGCGTGTCGTTGGCCTTTATGCTGGACGGTGCCTTTTTCGGAGGCATGGTCCGGTTGACCGGCGTCACGGCCAGCCCCGAAACAGCCAGCTATTTCTGGCAGGCGATGGCGGCGTTTATCGGCACGCTGGGCTTTACCGTCTTGTATGGGGTTGACAGGCAGCAGTATTGGGTTTCCGGTCTGGTAGGTGTGGCAGGATGGATGGTCTATCTTCTGGTGGTCCGACTTGGCGGGGGCTCCGCACCCATTGCCTCGCTGGCTGCAGCGCTGGTAGTTTGCCTCCTGTCCCGTTTCTCGGCCGTTCCTACGCGCTGTCCGGCGCAGGTGTTCATCATCTGTGGTATCTTTACGCTGGTGCCGGGTGCCGGTATTTTCTGGTTCTCCTATTACCTCACTTCCGGAGCGTTTGCCATGTCTCTTCAAAGCGGTCTTATGGCCGTGAAGGTGGCCATTGCCATCGTGCTGGGCATCATCCTGGCTATGGAGCTCCCACAGCGGCTCTTCAGCCACCGCAAAGGTGCACATTAGTTTGTAAGTGTGTAAATAATTCATTATGTTTGCGTTTCAAAAACGGACGCAGACATGATAGTTATGAAATTTGGCGGCACGTCGGTTGGTTCGGCTGCCAGAATGAAACAGGTTGCTACGCTGGTGCAGGCCCAGAATCATCCTTTTGTGGTGTTGTCGGCCATGTCGGGCACTACGAATACCCTTGTAGAAATTTGCGGATATCTGTATAACCGCAATCCGGACGGAGCGCGGGAAACCATCGGCCGGCTGGAGGAGAAGTATCTAAGAACCATCGGCGAACTTTACGCTACGGAAGAATCGCTTTCCACGGCCCGGGAGTTCATCCACTCCTGTTTTGAGGGAATCTCCTCGGCCACGCGGGAACTCTTCGGCCCGCTTCAGGAGCGAATGATCCTGGCGCAGGGAGAAATCCTTTCCACCCGCATGATGGAGCTGTACCTGAAGGAACAGGGAGTGAATGTACTGCTGGTCCCGGCACTGGAGTTTATGCGAACAGATGCCCACGGTGAGCCGGACCAGGATTATATATCGACCCATTTAAAGCCTTTCCTTTCCCAAAAGGTCGATTTGTACCTGACGCAGGGCTATATCTGCCGCAACGCCCATTCGGAGGTGGACAACCTCCAGCGGGGCGGCAGTGACTACTCGGCTTCGCTTATCGGCGCTGCTATAGGAGCGGAAGAAATCCAGATTTGGACCGATATCGACGGCATGCACAACAACGATCCCCGTCTTGTCAAGGGCACGTCGGCTGTGCGCCATCTGCACTTTGAGGAAGCTGCGGAGCTTGCATATTTTGGTGCCAAGATTCTGCACCCTACCTGTATACAGCCGGCTAAGTTTGCCAATATCCCGGTGCGCCTGAAAAACACCATGGAGCCGGATGCACCCGGAACGCTTATCGACAACCGTCCGGATACCGGAACCATCAAGGCCGTGGCGGCCAAGGATAACATTACTGCCATTAAGATCAAGAGTTCGCGGATGCTCCTGGCCCATGGCTTCCTTCGCAAGGTGTTTGAGATTTTTGAGAGCTATCGCACGCCCATCGACATGATTTGTACTTCGGAGGTCGGTGTGTCCGTTTCTGTGGACGATACCCGTTACCTCAGTGAAATCGTGCACGACCTTAAAAAATATGGTACTGTAACGGTGGACCTTGACATGTGCATCGTGTGCGTCGTGGGGGATATGGACTGGGAGAACCTGGGCTTTGAGTCCCGCGTACTGGCTGCGATGGCAGACATCCCTGTCCGTATGGTCAGTTACGGTGGAAGCAATTACAACATTTCATTGCTGGTGAAAGGGGAGGACAAGGCCGCTGCGCTCCGCGCCCTTAGCCGTAATCTGTTCCCGGAATGCTAAAAGGAACCTTCCCCATAGACCGCTTCCAGGCCCTTCAAACGCCATTTTACTACTACGACACCGCTCTTCTGCAACAAACCCTGGATACCATTCAGGCACAGTTGTGCGACAAGCCCTCGTGGGTGGTTCATTATGCCGTGAAGGCGAATCACAATCCCGTCCTGCTGCGTCAGATTGCCCGTGCCGGTCTGGGTGCGGACTGCGTCAGCGGCGGGGAAGTGCAGGCTGCCCTGGATGCCGGTTTCCCGCCCTCCAAAATCGTGTATGCCGGAGTGGGAAAGGCCGACTGGGAAATCCAGCTGGGCCTGGAGACGGGCATCGGCCGCTTCAATGTGGAGTCATTGGCGGAACTGAAGGTCATCGCCCACCTTGCTGCCGAGAAAGGCGTGGTGGCTCCGGTGAGTCTGCGGGTAAACCCGGATATCGGTGCGCACACCCTTGCCGGCATTACCACTGGGCTGGCGGAAAATAAGTTCGGCATTTACCACGGCATGGTAGAGGATGTGGCTGCCGAGGCCATGTCCCTTGCGTCTATCCACTTTTGCGGCCTGCACTTCCATATCGGCTCGCAAATTCTTGAGATGCAGGATTTTGTGGCCCTATGTAACCGTATCAACAATCTGGTGGAGCGGCTCTCCCGCAGGGGAATCCCGGTAGAAGATATCAACGTTGGGGGTGGTCTGGGCATCGAATACGGACATCCCAACCACCTGCCCATCGCCGATTTTTCCGCCTATTTCGCCACGTACAAACGGCACCTTCTGGGAAGCTGTCCGGTTCATTTTGAGCTGGGCCGGAGCATTGTCGCCCCCTGCGGAACCTTGATTACCCGGGTGCTATATGTTAAGGAAGGGCTGGCGCGGCGTTTTGCCATTGTCGATGCCGGTATGAACGACCTTGTGCGTCCGGCGATGTACCACGCTTATCATCGGATCGAGAATCTGTCCTACGATGGTGCCGAGCAGGCCTACGACGTGGTGGGACCTTGCTGTGAGAGTTCCGACGTCTTTGGAAAGGACATCCTGCTGGACGAATGCCATCGGGGCGATTTCATTGCCATCCGGAGCGCCGGTGCCTATGGCGAATCCATGGCCTCGCAGTACAACTGCCGGCCATTGGCTCCTGCCGTATTTGACGAAATTACAGAATAATCTCCCGGATAAACGGCGTTTGATACTGATAGGCCAGTTTGGTCAAATCCCAACCCGGTTCTGTCAGGATGAGCGCCGCCTTTTTACCCACAGTGATAGAACCGTATTCCCGGCTCAGTCCCATGGCGTACGCGCTGTTGAGCGTGACGGCATTGAAGGCTTCCACCGGCGTGAGGCGCATCTTGATGCAACCCTGGGCCATCACGAAGCGCATGTCTCCGCTGGGCGAGGAGCCCGGATTGTAGTCGCTGGCCAGTGCAACGCCCAGCCCCGCCTTGATATAATCTTTGGCGCGGCCGTAGGGGAGTCCCAGGAAGAAGGAGCTGCCGGGCAGCATGGTGGGCATGGTCTCCGTTCCTTTTAATGCGTCGATTTCTGCGTCGGTGGTCCGCTCCAGGTGATCCACGGAAAGCGCGTTATGCTTGACGCCCACCTGGACGCCTCCGCTCACCGCCAGCTCGTTGGCGTGAATCTTGGGAATGAGCTTTCCCTTCGCCGCCGTAAGAATACGGTCCGTATCCTCTACGGTGAAAAATCCTTCGTCGCAGAACACGTCTACGAAATCGGCCAGCTCAGCCGCTTCCGGAATAAGGTCGATTACCATCTGCACATATTCCTCGTGCGTGTATCCCGGACCAACGGCATGAGCGCCCAAATAGGTGCTACGTACCGCTGCAGGCACGTTTTCGGCAATGCGCCGGATGACCCGAAGTATCTTAAGTTCTGCTTTAGGTGACAGGCCGTAACCGCTCTTTATCTCCATGGCCACCGTCCCTTTGGCCATCATCTCCCGTACGCGCGAAATTGACTGGTTGTACAGCTCTTCCTCGGAAATTTGCTGCAGATGGCGGGCAGAATTCAGGATGCCGCCGCCCCGCGCTGCGATTTCCTCGTAGCTGAGGCCGTTGATTTTGTCCAGGAATTCGCCGTCGCGGCTGCCGGCGTACACCACATGCGTGTGGCTGTCACAAAAGCCGGGCAAAACCATGCCGCCCCGCGCGTCGATAGATGCCCGATCGGAGTCGGGCATGACGGCATCGGTCTCGTCATGGCCGACCAGATCGGCCATCTTTCCGTAATCGGCAATGCGGCCGTCTTTGATGCGGAGCCAGGCGTTTTCCAGCACTCCGGTCTGGCCTTGCGCCGGTCCTTCCAGCCGGAGCACGCCCTCCGGCTGGATGCCGACCAATCGACCTATATTATAAATAAGACTCATTTCTGATAAACAGGACCGATTTTTCGATGAGCGGATGCATGTAGGTGTCGGTGACTACGAAGGGAACCTCCTTGCGATAATCGGCAAAGATGCGCTCCAGGACAGGGGAACTCTTGGCGGGGCGGCGGAACTCCAGCGCCTGGGCGGCGTTGAACAGCTCGATGGCCAGCACCGTTTCCACATTATCGACAATCCGTACCAGCTTGGTGGCACTGTTGGAGCCCATGGAAACATGGTCCTCCTGACCCTGCGAAGAGGGGATGGAGTCGCACGAGGCGGGCCAGCACAATCCCTTGTTCTGGGAGACAATGCTGGCGGCGGTGTACTGCGGAATCATGAAACCGCTGTTGAGGCCGGGCTCTGTGACCAGGTACTTGGGCAGGCCGCGAAGTCCGTGGATAAGCTGGTAAGTTCTTCTTTCAGAGATACTTGCGAGCTCGCTCATGGCGATGGCCAGCGAATCCATGGGGATGGCGATGGGCTCTCCGTGGAAGTTGCCGGCAGAGATGACCATGTCCTCGTCCGGGAAGATATTGGGATTGTCCGTGGCGGAATTGATTTCATTCTCGATGACCGACTTCACGTACATGATATTGTCTTTCACGGCGCCGTGCACCTGCGGGATGCAGCGGAAGCTGTAGGGATCCTGGACATGTTCCTTGGGCCGGCGGATGAGTTCGCTGCCTTCCAGAATCTCCATGAATTTCTTTCCGGTGAGAATCTGTCCCTTGTGCGGCCGCAGCAGGTGGGTGAGGGGAAGGAACGGTTCGATGCGGCCGTCGTAGGCATCCAGCGACATGGCACCGATCAGGTCTGCCCAGCGGCTTAGGCGCATGCTCTTGAGGATGCTCCAGATGGCGTGCGCGCTCATGAACTGCGTGCCGTTCAGCAGCGCCAGTCCTTCTTTGCTCTGCAGTTTGATAGGCTCCCAGCCCAGCTCTTTCCAGACATCGGCGGACGGGCGGACTTTTCCTTTATACAGCACCTCACCGAGACCGATGAGCGGGAGGCTCAGATGGGCCAGGGGAGCCAGGTCCCCGGAGGCACCCAGCGAGCCCTGCTGGTAGACGATGGGCAGAACGTCCTCGTTGAACATGTCTACGAGTCGCTGTACCGTGATGAGCTGCGCGCCGGAATGGCCGTAGGAGAGCGACTGTGCCTTCAGGAGCAGCATCAGTTTCACAATCTCCGGACGCACTTTTTCGCCGGCGCCGCAGGCGTGCGACATCACCAGGTTGTGCTGCAACTGGCTCAGGTCCTCCTTGGGAATGGTCACGTTGTACAGCGAGCCAAAGCCGGTGGTGACGCCATAGACGGGCCGCCCGATGTCGTCCATTTTGCGGTCCAGGTATTCGCGGCATTTCACAATGGCCTCCACGGCCTCTTGCGAAAGCGTCATTTTTTCATGATTGTCGATAATCTCCTTTACCCGTTCCAGGGAAAGATGTTCCGATGAGATGGAATGCATACGCTTATTGTAAAGTTTTTCTGATTAGGTTATCATTGGCCTCGTTAGGAAGGGTGACGATGAGGCCGGGGGTACGTTTCATTTCGCGTTCGATGGCGAAGCGGGCGCCTTCGTTGCGGGCCCAGCTGCGGCGGGCGATGCCGTTGTTCACGTCCCAGAACAGCATCTCGCGGATATGGCGGGCGCTGTCCTCGGAGCCGTCGATGACCATGCCGAAGCCACCGTTGATGACCTCGCCCCAGCCAACGCCGCCGCCGTTGTGGATACTCACCCACGTAGCGCCGCGGAAGCCGTCGCCAATGACGTTCTGTACGGCCATATCGGCACAGAAACGGGAACCGTCATAGATATTGGAGGTTTCGCGGAAGGGAGAGTCCGTGCCGGAGACGTCGTGGTGGTCGCGGCCCAGCACGATGGGGGCCGATATTTCACCGCTGCGGATGGCCTCGTTGAAGGCCAGGGCGATCTTGGTGCGGCCTTCGCAGTCTGCGTACAGGATGCGGGCCTGGGAACCAACTACCAGATGGTTACGGCCGGCTTCCTGAATCCAGTGGATGTTGTCGCGCATCTGTCCGGCGATCTCTGCCGGCGACTGGGCGGCCAGTTCCGAAAGCACCTTCACGGCCAGATCGTCGGTCTTCTGCAGGTCTTCCGGTTTTTCGCTCATGCACACCCAGCGGAAGGGACCGAAGCCGTAGTCGAAGTACATCGGGCCCATGATGTCCTGCACGTAGGAAGGGTAGCGGAAGGTGCCGTCCGCCTTCATGACATCGGCCCCGGCGCGGGAACTTTCCAGGAGGAAGGCGTTGCCGTAGTCAAAGAAGTACATGCCTTTATCGGCAAGTTGGTTGATGGCGGCCACATGGCGGCGGAGGGAAGCCTGTACCGCTTCCTTGAAGCGTTCCGGCTCCTCTGCCATCAGGCGCTTGCTTTCTTCCAGGCTGTAGCCTACGGGATAATAGCCACCGGCCCAGGGATTGTGCAGGGAGGTCTGGTCGCTTCCCAAGTCCACATGCATGTCCTCTGCCGCCAGGCGTTCCCACAGGTCTACCACGTTGCCTACATAGGCCAGGGAGACCACTTCCTTGGCTTCCACTGCTTTTTTGATGCGGGGGATGAGTTCGTCCAAATCTGTATGCAATTCGTCCACCCAGCCCTGCTGGTGGCGTTTTTCGGCAGCCTTGGGATTGATTTCTGCCGTCACGCTCACCACACCGGCGATGTTACCGGCCTTGGGCTGTGCGCCCGACATGCCGCCCAGACCGGCGGTAACGAAGAGGAGACCGTTCAGGGAATCCTCCTTCCTCATCCCGGACTCGATCCGGGATCTCCTGCCCTGAAGCACCTTCCTTCCGGCGTTCATCACCGTGATGGTGGTGCCGTGCACGATGCCCTGGGGACCTATATACATATAGGAACCGGCGGTCATCTGGCCATATTGGCTCACGCCCAGGGCGTTGAAGCGCTCCCAATCGTCCGGCTTGGAGTAGTTGGGGATGACCATGCCGTTGGTCACGATAACGCGCGGGGCATCCTTGTGGCTGGGGAAGAGACCCAGCGGATGGCCGGAGTACATTACCAGCGTTTGTTCGTCGGTCATGGTAGCGAGGTACTGCATCACCAGCCGGTACTGGGCCCAGTTCTGGAAGATGGCGCCGTTGCCGCCGTAGATGATGAGCTCGTGCGGGTGCTGGGCCACGCGCGGGTCCAGGTTGTTCTGGATCATGGCCATGATGGCCGCCGCCTGACGGCTCCTGGCGGGGTATTCGTCTATCGGCCTGGCGTACATTTTATAAGAAGGCCGATACCGATACATGTAGATGCGTCCGTATTCCTTCAGCTCCTGCGCAAATTCCGGCGCCAGTTGTGCGTGAAGTGCCTCAGGGAAGTACCGGAGCGCGTTCTTGAGCGCCAGCACCTTTTCCTCTGCGGTCAGGATATCCTTGCGTTTGGGAGCGTGGTTTATCTCTTTGTCGTAGGGCTTGGCTTCCGGCAACTGCGCGGGAATACCAAGCAGAATTTCTTCTTGGAAGGTCATAGTTCCAGTGTTTTCGTTTAAGTCCATAAAGTTAGTTATTCTTTTGGAGATAGTCAAGGAAATGGTTATCTTTGAATCTATGAAAAAACTAATGACCTTATCGGCAGGCATCCTTCTGTCCTGCATGCTGCTGCAAGCCCAGCAATATGACGTATTAGACCGAGTACAGTCCGATGTCCGCAAGTCCTACGGCATGGAAGGCCCCCACCGGCTGGACGAATTCTCCACCCTCTCCAAGGCCCCGAGCGGTTACAAACCGTTCTATATCAGCCACTATGGCCGCCACGGGTCCCGCTATGCCTGGAATTCCGAAACCTACACCCTCATCCGCGACGTTTTCAAGAAGGCCGCCGAGAAGGATGTCCTTACCCCCTATGGGAAGGAGTTTGCCAAAAAGTACGAAGCCTTCTATCAGGAGCCGTACATCAATACCGGAGACCTGGTTCCTCTAGGCTTCGACCAGCACCTGGCTATAGGCACTTATGTCTATGAGCAGTTCCCGCAGGTGTTCAAGGGCCGCAAAAAAGTGGACGCCCTTTCCTCTACGGGCCAACGCTGCATCGTGAGCATGGGCGCTTTCAATACGGGCCTGATGAGCGGGAATCCCAAACTGCAAATCCGCATGCAGTCGGACCACATGGGCATGGGCATCATCGCCCCGCCCAGCGCTCCCCGTGCCATCCGCCGCACCTTCAAAGGCCAGAAGGATACCCCCGCGATAGAAACTCCCGAGGCGTTCTTCAACCGTACCTGCAATCCTCAGGAAGTCCTGGATAAATTGTTCACGGACAGCAGTTTCATTAAGCCGATGGAGGAAAAAGCCGAGGAAAGCTTCCTGGACCAGCTCTTTGAGCTTCTCTGCGGATACCATAATTATGAGAAGGAGCCCCTTTTCGACGACCTCCTAACCGATGACCAGCGCCTGAAGTTCTGGGAAGCCGCCAACTACTACTCCTTCTACAGTGACATCACCGCCCGTTATGGTGTCCTCCCTCTGCTGGAAGACATTATTAACAAGGCCGAAGCCTCCTTCGGTGATCCTAACCGTGCCGCGCACTTGCGCTTTGGTCACGACTACATCCTGGAAGGATTGGTAACCCTGCTGAATGTAAACAAGATGGGCACCATCCCCGAGAACCCGGACGATGCCAAATACTGGTTCCAGAACTACAACATTCCCATGGCGGGCACCCTCCTGTTCGTCTTTTACAAGAACCGGCAGAACGATATTCTCTTCAAGGTGGTGCTGAATGAAAACGAAGCTACCCTGCCGGACTTGAAGCCCGTACAGGGTAACTACTATCGCTGGAGCGATTTCCGCACCTGGACAGACCAGATACGGAAAGAGCATCCGGAGATTTAACGATCCACCTGGGAGAGCACCTGCGCTTCTAACTGGACCGCTTCTGCGACGATGGCATCGGCTCGCTCCAACAGGGGCTGGGCCGGTGCTTTGTCTTTGAGCCCGGCGCAGTTGATGCGCACGTTCAGGCGGGCGCCTTTAATGCCGGCTACGGCGGCCAGGGCGGCTACGCCGGCGTCTGAGGCCGATGCCGGATTTCCTTTCTGCGCCATCTGCAGCGCCAGCGGCAGGGCCTTGAGGGCGGCCTCCATGGTGCGGAGAGGCACCTGGGCAGCATAGAGCGTGGCTGCCTCGATGGCGACATCCCGGGCGGCCTTCTCCTCATCGGTGCCCTTGGGCATGGAGAAGCAGTCCATGATGCGGTTGAAGGCAGCAGTATCTTCGTCGATAAGGGCCAGCAGTTCGTCCACCAGCTTTTGTCCTTCTTCGGCTACGTCGGAGAACTCTTTCCAGCGGTCATCCCAGCCTCTCTTGTGGGCGGACAGGTTGGCGACCATGGTGGCCAGGGCAGCGCCGAAGGCACCCATGCAGGCCGAAACGGATCCGCCACCGGGGGCGGCGCTTTCGCTGGCAGTCTCGCGGGTGAAGCCTTCCACCGTCATCTGGGCCAGGCCATGCGGCTCATCGGCCAGAAGGTATTCAATGACTTTTTCCTTGGGATTGAAGGGCTTGAGGTCATCCAGGGACATGGAGCGGACGGCAATCTTTACGATTTCCTCTTCGCTGATACCCAGGGAACGCTGCTGTTTTTCCAGATAGAAGCGACCGGCTTCCAGCAATACGCGCTTGGGCACCAGGCCCACAATCTCCGCTCCCGTGACGCGCAGGCCGCGGGCGGCGGCTTTGGCGCACACCTCTTCAAAAGCCACGTGCAGGGGAGTGGTGTCGATATCCGTAATGTTCATGGACACCTGGGCGATGCCATATTCGTCGATGTACCAGCCAATGGCTTTGGTGCCCTTGAGGGAGCCGGGAATCCAGCCTTCTCCATTCGGGTTCTTGCGGCCTTTTTCCCTGACATCGAAGGCCACTGCCATGGCGCGGCGCGTACTGGTTGTGTTGAGGTTGAAGTTGACCGCCACCAGGAACCCGCGGGCGCCCACGTTGGTGGCACCGGCTTTCTGGGCTACCAGGTCCCACTTGCCGCCAAAGTCCGGCTTGCGGGCAGGGTCCGTCATCTTCTCCGGAAGGGCTTCGTATTCACCTTCCCGGCACACGGCCAGGTTCTTGCGCTCCGGCTTAAAGGCAGCCGCTTCATAGCAGTAGCAGGGGATACCCAGTTCCTCCCACATCCGTTTGGCCAGGTTACGGGCCAGTTCCGCGCATTCCTCCAGCGTGATGCCGGCAACGGGAATGAGGGGCAGTACGTCTGTGGCACCGCTGCGGGGATGGGCCCCATGATGTTGTCTCATGTCGATGAGTTCCTGCGCCTTGGCGGCCCCACGGAAGGCGGCCTCGCAAACGGGCGCCGGTTCACCTACAAAGGTGACCACGGTACGGTTGGTGGCTTCGCCGGGGTCTACATCCAGTACTTTAACGCCTTCTACCGTTTGGATGGCGGCTACAATGGCGTCGATAACGTTTTTATCTCGTCCTTCGCTGTAATTGGGAACACATTCTATCAGTTGCTTCATAGTTCACAGTTTTAATGCGACCTTAAAGTTAGCAAATGTTTATGAGATATTCAAAGCTTGATGCCCAATTCTGTCCGCTTCTGCTCATAATAGGCGTGTCGTTTGGGATTTTCCGGGAACCAGCCCTTCAGGACACGTTTTTCCTGCAGAAACATCTCGTGGATTCCCCATAGACAGGAGAAGGCAAATCCGCCGATGATGGTGGATACAATCTGGTTATTTACCAGCAGGGAGGCTGCAACACACATCAAGCCAACCACCAGCCACACCCACCAGGACTGTTTGCCCCAGTAATACTCCATTTTGATGACGGCCGGATGGCAAATGCCAATGCTCAGGAAAACGGCTGCGCCTACAATAATACCACTCAGATTCATTCTATTTCATTATGACTTACAAAGATACGATTTTTCGCGGTTCTGTCAAGTGCACAATCTGCTCTATATTATAAAGGGCGCCCCGAGCCTGGTCAATTACTTTCGGCCCATCTCCGTGGGCAACGGTGGGGCAAGAAAAAATAAAACCCCGTCTGACACACACTTCAGACGGGGTTTTGAAGTGACTCCAACAGGACTCAAACCTGTAACCTTTTGATCCGTAGTCAAATGCTCTATTCAATTGAGCTATGGAGCCATTTTGGAGGGCCTTTAGGCCGCTTCCTTATTTTTCAGCAGCGTAGACTTTCTCGCGGATGCGGGCCTTCTTGCCGGTGAGGTCACGGAGGTAGAAGATACGTGCGCGACGCACTTTACCGTATTTGTTAACCTCAATGCTCTCAATGAACGGGGACTGGAAAGGGAAAATTCTTTCTACACCCACGCCACTGGCGATTTTGCGGACGGTGAAAGTTTTGGTGAATGCATCCTGACCGCTGATCTGGATAACGACACCGCGGAACTTCTGAAGTCTTTCCTTATCACCTTCCTTAATTCTGTAGGTAACGGTGATGGTATCACCGGCCTTGAACTCCGGATAGGAGGCTGCTTTCTCGTTATTGAAAGCCTGCTCTGCAATTTTAATCAAATCCATAATTTCTAAATCCTTTAAGCAACATTGCGGTTTGGCTCCTTACAAGAGGTTGCGTTTGTTTTGGGACTGCAAAGGTAGTAATTTTTTGCAAACCTCCAAAACTTTTCAAGAAAAATTTAGAAAATATTCTTCACTTTGTCGAAGGTGGCTTTGTCTTCCCGGGAAAGGTCCGGTGTAAAGCTGCTGCTGCTGCGCATTTGCTCCAGGGCTTCTTTCTCGCTGCGGGAGAGTTTATGGGGAACCCAAACCAGGAATTTGACATACAGGTCACCGGTGCCGCGGCCATAGCCCTGAACGCTGGGAAGACCCTTCCCGCGCAGTTTTACTACAGTGCCGGACTGGGTGCCGGGCTCCACCTTTACCTTATAGCTGCCATCCAGGCAGGGGATAGAGACCTCGCAACCCAGCATGGCATCCATCACAGAGATGACGCGGGTGAAGAAGAGGTTGTTGCCATCCCGCTGCAACTGCGGATGCTGGACTTCGTTGATAACCACGAGCAAGTCTCCGTTGACGCCTCCGTGCGGTGCGGAATGGCCCTCTCCCTGAATGGTGAGCTGCATGCCGTTCTCTACACCGGCCGGGATGCGTACCTTTACGGTTTCCCGGCGGCGCTCCAGACCCGTGCCGTTGCAACGGCGGCAAGGGTTGCTGATGATTTTGCCTTCTCCCTGACACTGCGGGCATACGCCAACGGTGTATGTCATGCCAAACAGGCCGCGCGCCTGCTGGCGTACGCGGCCCTGGCCGTTACAGGTGGGACAGGTTTTGATGTCGGAGTTGTTCTTGGCGCCTTTGCCGCCGCAGTCCGGGCAGGGACGGGCACGCTCCAGGGAAATCTCTTTTTCACAGCCTGTGGCAATCTCTTCCAAAGTGAGTTTGACGCTGGTACGGATATCGCGTCCGCGCAGGGTGCGCGGCTGGCTATCTCCGCCAAAGCCGCCGAATCCACCGCCACCGAAACCGCCGAAGTCGAAGCCGAAACTACCACCGAAGACATTGCGCAGGAAATCGTTGATATCCATGCCGCCGAAGTCGAATCCTCCGGCGCCGCCGCCCATCTGTTCAGCTGCAAAGCCAAACTTGTCATATTTGGCACGTTTGTCAGGATCGCTCAGGATGGAATAGGCCTCGGCCGCTTCCTTGAAGTTCTCTTCCGCGGTCTTTTTCTCCGCATCCGTGCCGTTTACCCAACGGTCCGGGTGCCATTTGAGGGCCAGTTTCCGGTAGGCCGATTTGATTTCGTCGGCCGAGGCGGTTTTGGCTACGCCCAATACCTCATAGTAGTCTCTTTTATTTGCCATAGCGTTATGCTCCTACAACAACTTTTGCATAGCGGAGAACTTTTCCGCCCAGGGTATAACCGGTTTGGACGACGTCGATCACTTTGCCCTTCAGCTCCTCCGACGGGGCGGGGAAGGTGGTGACAGCCTCATGCAGTTCCGTGTCGAAGTCTGCTCCCTTGGCCTCGATGCGTTCCAGGCCTTTTCCTTTCAGGTAGCTGGTCAACTTGTTGAAAATCATTTGGGTGCCTTCCTTGGCGGCCTCGCTGTCCGCGCTCTTCTCCAGGTTGGCCAGAGCAATCTCGCAATCGTCCAGGATGGGGAGAAGTCCCTTGATGGTGTCGGCCGAGGCGCTGCTCACCAGGGCAAGTTTTTCTTCTGCCGTACGGCGGCGGAAGGTATCGAACTCTGCCATCAGGCGCAGGTAGTCTGCCTTGGCGTCATCGGCCTTTTTCTTGGCCTCTTCCAACTGCTCGTTAAGGCCTTCTACACGGGCTTCCAGGGCTGCCAATTTCTTTCCGTCAGCCCCTTCGGTTATATCTTTCTTCTTTTTCTCTGCCATAATGCATACAAATTTCCGCAGAGAGGTTTATCAAAATGCTTGCCAGCCTGTCTTCTTCTGCCAAACTGTCAGTATCCGGGTCATCGTCCCAGTCGCTGTCCCAGTTTTCTTTGGTGTACGGATCCAGTACATCGGCCTTTATCCAGTCCATTTTCCCTTGCTCCACAAGGGTGTTGATGCGGTTGCTGTACCGTTTGCGTTCCTTAGCGCTCATGCTGCCGATGAACTCCTCCAGGGTTTGCCGGCCTTTGCTGGCATTGCAGTGGGGACAGGAGCATACTTTGTTGTCCATGCTGTTGCTGCCGCCCAGGCTGAGGGGCTCGATGTGATCCACTTCCATTTCTTCCAGTTTCACGGGGTGCCCGCAGTAGATGCAGTGTCCGGTTGCTTCTTCCCAAAGCAGTTGCCGATGGTTTTTTTGTCTTTTCATAACGGTTCTCTTTAAAGTTTTTGGCAAGTTACACCCGTTTGGAACCGTTTCCATATTTTGGCAAGCCTTGCCAGAATTTGGAGAAAAGAGAAAAAATGCTAAGAGGGGAGAGCTAAAAAAACAACCGGTCTCCCACTGTGGGAAACCGGTTGCTGAACCTTGTTGGCTGCAAAACTTATTTTTTGCGGCTCTTGTATCTCTGATAGAACATATCCACACGACCGGCGGTGTCCACCAGCTTCACCTTGCCCGTGTAGAACGGGTGGGAAGTGTTGGAAATTTCCAGCTTCACCAGCGGGTATTCTACGCCTTCCACAGTGATGGTCTCCTTGGAGGGAGCGCAGCTGCGGGTGACGAAGACGGTGTCATTGGACATATCCTTGAAAGCTACAAGACGGTAGGTTTCGGGATGAATTCCTTTCTTCATTTCACGTAAAAACTTAAATTGTTAACAATTTTGGACCGCAAAGATAAGAAATCTTTTTGGATTTCCAAAATAAAGCGTATCTCCTATTTCATCCTATACGGTTGATCGTCGTACAGCGTGTAGCGCTTGGCTTTGCGGATCCACTTTTGCTCTTCCAGTTTTACGTGCTCCTGTACTACGTCAAAGCCAATCTCCTCCTTGAGGTAGGCCTCCAGCACCGGGTCCGCCAGTTTGGTCCAGAATGCCGGCTCAAATTCGAAGGCCGAATAGTGTTCGCGGAACCAGCGCATCAGGTGCAGCGTATGCAGCAGGCTGTGGTAGGGTTCTCCGGGCAGCAGCATGATCTGAAAGCCAAAGCAACGCTCGGCGGCATATCGACCCGCAGCAGGAGTAAAGGAACAAGGTCTGAGCAGGGCACCCTGCGCCTGCGGCAGTTCCTCCGGCCGGAGCGGCTTCACAAACGGCGCGCCGATATATTCGTAGGGCCTTGCCGTGCCGATTCCCGGCGTAAGGGTGGTGTTGTTCCACAGGCCGCCGCCGCTGTACAGATAGGAACTGAACAGGCCCGGAATGTCGCTTGCGGGCGCGATGGTCCAGGGCATCAGCTGCCGGTTGGCATCCGTTGCCATGGCCGATATCACGTGGATAGGGAACTTGGCGCCAATCTCGCTGGCGTACAGGTTCACCAGTTCTCCCAGCGTAAGACCGTGCCGATGCGCCACCTTGGGAACGTACATCTCCCCGGCGACCGCCGGAATGGAGCCTTCCACCACGCGGCCGGAAGGGTTGATGTGGTCTACTATATATAAGGAAGGGGCGTCGTCACCAAGCAACTTGAGCATCTCCATGAGCTGCATCACGTCTTTGGTGTAGTTGAAATACCGCACGCCTACGTCCTGGATTTCCACCACGACGGCATCCAGTGCCTGCAATTGGTCGCTTTCAAAGACAACGTGGTTGGTGCCCGGCGTAAGTTCTGCCTCGCGCGGGTTGAATACCGTGACAAGGTTGCCCCGCTCGCGGAAAATATCCCACATCCATCGACCCCGGGCGGTGTCCCAGCAGTTTTGCGTACAGAAACACCCCACCTTGCCTTCCCGCAGGGCTTTGTCCAGCTGGTCCTCTAAGGGAGTGGTACGGAACGAGAACATTAACCGATGATTTGATTGGCTACGGCAATAACCTCATTGCCAAGGGCTTCCGCCGCTTCCATGGTGGAGGCTTCCGAGTAAATGCGGATGATGGGCTCCGTGTTGGACTTGCGCAGGTGCACCCACGTCTTGTTGGCCTCGAAGTTAATCTTGACACCGTCGATGTCGTTGATGTTCTCCTTGGCGTAGATGCGCTTGAGCTCGCTCAGGATTTTGTCGATAAGGGCGCTGTCGCTGAGCTGGATCTTGTTCTTGGCGATGAAGTACTGCGGATAGGTCTTTTTGAGTTCGCTCACCTTGAGGCCTTTGTGGGCCAGGTTGCTCAGGAACAGGGCGACGCCTACCATGGCATCGCGGCCGGCATGGATGGCAGGATAGATGACACCGCCATTGCCTTCACCGCCGATCAGGGCGCCCACCTTGTGCATGAGGGTGGTCACATTCACCTCACCCACGGCCGCTGCATAATACTTGCCGCCGTGCTTCTCCGTGACGTCGCGCAGGGCACGCGTGGAGCTGAGGTTGGATACCGTGGCGATGGGCTTGCCTTCTTTCTCCGCAATCTCACAAAGATAGTCTGCCACGGAAACCAGCGTATACTCTTCCACAAACGGTTCTCCGTTCTCGCAGATGAAAGCCAGACGGTCCACGTCCGGGTCTACGGAAACGCCCAGGTCCGCCTTCTCCTTTTTGACAGTCCCGCAAAGGTCCACCAGGTT
Organism: uncultured Bacteroidales bacterium; assembly: GCA_946415475.1. Lineage (GTDB taxonomy): Bacteria > Bacteroidota > Bacteroidia > Bacteroidales > UBA932 > Cryptobacteroides. The sequence continues at coordinate 93,558 of CAMKSQ010000001.1, read as the reverse complement.
GGCGGGCAGCGGTTCCGGGTTGTGTGCAAAGTCTCCGGTAGGGTTGCAGTTAAGGCCGATGCACTTGACACCCAGCCGTTTGAGCAGGCGAGGCATGATGATGCCGCCCACCGAGTTGATGGCATCGACAACCACAGTGAAATGGGCGGCCTTGATGGCCTCTACATCTACGGCCGGCAGGGCCAGGACGGCATCCAGATGCTGGTCCGTGAAATCTTCTTCTTCGATATTGCCCAGCTGGTCCACTTCCGCAAAGTTGAAGTCTTCTTTCTCTGCCAGGTCCAGAACGGCCTGACCTTCTACGGCGGTGAGGAATTCGCCTTTCTCGTTCAGGAGTTTAAGGGCGTTCCACTGGCGCGGGTTGTGGCTGGCGGTGAGGATGATGCCGCCGTCCGCATTGGCAAACAGGACGGCCATTTCCGTGGTGGGAGTGGAAGCGAAGCCGCATTTGACTACGTCGATTCCGCAGCCCACAAGGGTGCCTACCACCAACTGTTCCACCATGTCGCCGGACATGCGGGCGTCCTTTCCTACCACAATTTTATAGCGTTCCCCGTTGGGCTGGGGTTTTCGCTGGGGCAGGGTAGCGGCGTATGCGGCCGTGAATTTAACAATATCGACAGGAGTTAAGGCGTTGCCGGGAGCACCACCGATGGTTCCGCGTATGCCGGAGATGGATTTAATAAGAGTCATGTGATCGTTTGTTTAATCATACAAAGTTACTAACTTTGCGCCCCAATTACAAATTTAATATGCAAGGTTTCTGGACCATTATCATGCTCATCTTCTCGAACGTATTCATGACGTTCGCGTGGTACGGCCATCTTAAGCTGCAGGAAATGAAAATTTCCACGGGCTGGCCGCTTATCCTCATCATTCTGTTCTCCTGGGGCATCGCTTTCTTTGAGTATTGCCTTACCGTTCCGGCCAACCGGATTGGTTTCCAGGGCAACGGGGGACCGTTCAATCTGATGCAACTAAAAGTGATTCAGGAGGTTATCTCGCTCACCATTTTCACGGTGATTGTCACCTTCATGTTCAAGGGACAGCCGGTGCAGTGGAATCACCTTGCCGCATTTTTCTGCATGATTATGGCCGTTTTCTTCGTGTTCCTGAAATAAAAATTTGCAGAATAAAAAAATTATTGTACCTTTGCATTCCCAACCGCTGGGTTCGTATAACGGTTAGTACTCGAGATTCTCAATCTCGCAATAGGAGTTCGATTCTCCTACCCAGTACCCAAACGCCAGGCTTTCACAGTCCGGCGTTTTTTAGTATAGGAAAGGCCGCTCGGAGTACTTCCGGGCGGTTTTTTTGTGTCGATTCCAGGAAGGTGCCGGCGGGGGTGAAAGCCAGTACGCGATGGACTACCTGCAAGGCGTCGTGGAGGTCGTGCGAGGAGAAAAGGACGGCCATGCCGGTCTCCTGCGCCACTTTCCGCAGCGTCCGCAGCACCATCACGCGGTTCTCTACGTCCAGGAAGGCGGTGGGCTCGTCCAGCAGGAGGACATCGGCCCGGCGGGTCAGTCCCACGGCGATGCACGCTTTCTGGAACTCGCCGTCACTGAGGGTGGAGATGTCCTGCCCGGCCTGGGCACGGAGTCCCAGCAAATCCAGCGCGCCTTGTAACCGCCGCTCCGTCTCTGTCGACAAGCGTCCCGCCCAGTCACTTTCCCGGAAGCACCCCGTCCGAACAAATTCTTCCACCGTAAATCCCTTTACCTTAGGAATTCCCGTAGGGATAAGAATACATTTAGCCGGAGAAGGTGTGTGTGCCGGAACCTGTGGCCGCCCATGGCCACATGAATGGGAGGGGCCCACAGCCGCGCCGGCAGGCGCGTTGCGCACTGGGAGGGACGTAGCGAAGCGGAGGGTTTCGGCATACATACCTTCGCAGGCTAACGTTCTTAGTAAGGTACTTTTCCCGCAACCATTGGCACCGGCAAGGAGGACGCATTCGCCGCCTTCCAGATGGAAACTGACATCCGGGGCAAGAATACGTGAGCCATAGGCGAGGCGCAATTGTCTGACTTCCAGCATCATAGGCGGTTCCTCCATAGTAAGGCTACAATGAGCGGAATGCCGATGAGCGCCAGCGTGCTGCCAACCGGAAGAGGCGTGCTACCCACATGAGCGAGAATGTCTCCGGCAAGGGCGAGGCAAGCTCCGGCCACCAAACTACCGGGCAAAACGGTCCGGTGGGCCGATGTCCCCGTGATACGGCGCACAATATGCGGTGCGGCGATGCCCACAAAGCCCAGCGGTCCGCAGAAAGCCGTGACGGCGCCCGTGGTGAGCGCGCAGCCCAACATGATGCGGAAGCGCAGGCTTCGGAGCGATGCTCCGCTAAGGGCGGCATAGGCATCGCCAAAGAGAATCAAATCAAGGGCCTTCATCTGGGACAAGGCCAGCGCCAGACCTGCCAGCAGCATGGCCGTCATAAAGGCCAGCCCGGTGTACGAAACGCCGGAAAAACTGCCCGCCATCCAGCTGTAGAACAGCTTGAGGCTTTCTTCGCCGGCCGAATACTGCAAAATGGAACTGACGGCGCTCAGGACGAAGCCCAGCATGACGCCCACCAGCAAAAGGGTAGTGGTGGATTCCGTCCGTGCCGCGACAGCCGTAATCACCAAGCCGGTGAGCAGGGCGCCTACAAAAGCGGCCGATACCAGTGTCAGTCCGCCGGTCCACGCACCAAGTCCCGTTACCGCCAAGGCTGCCACGGCGGCACCCAGCCCTGCACCGCCGGATACACCCATCAGGTGCGGATCGGCCAGGGGATTGCGGAAAATGGCCTGCATCTGGGCGCCAGAGAGCGCCAGCGCAGCACCGGCCACCACCGCTGTTAGCATGCGCGGCAAGCGAAGTTTCCACAGAATGGCTTCCGAGGGAATGTTGAACCCGTTTCCCGTCAGCAAATCCAGCCCGCCCAATACCAGAAGGCATAGGCAAGCGAACAGCATATTCCGGGAGGGGTTCATATCTTGCGAGAGGGGAGAAGGGCCATCAGATAGCCAATAAGTGCAACGCCCCCGACGGTCCACAGGATATCCGAGGCGCGCAGCACCACCGGGTAAGTATCGACAACGAAATTCCCCGGCATGGGCACCAGGCCGAATTCCTGCTGCACCAGCACCAGCGCGATGCCGATAACCAGCCCCACGGCCATGCCCAGCAGGGACACCAGCCAGCCTTCCAGGCGGAAGATGTGGCGCACCAGGCCATCCGTGGCACCCAGGCTGCGCAGCGTGGCGATATCGTCCTGCTTTTCGATGACGAGCATCCGCAGCGAACTGTAAATATTAAAGGCGATGATGAGCACCACGAAGATGAGGATGGCGTAAATGGCCAGCTTCTCGTAGCGCATCATCTTGTACACCGAAGCGTTTTGCTGGTAGCGGTCGAGCACGCGATATGCGGCCCCCAGCCGTTCCTGCAAGGCTTTTTGAACCGTTTTCGCACTACCCGGTGCGCTCCAGATTTCCAAGGCCGATATTTCCGTTTCGTAGGCCAGCAGCTCCCGGACCGTGGCGATGGGAACGACCAGCAGTTTGTTGTCCAGTTCCGAACTGATGGACAGCACACCGGAGAGCCCCAGTTTTGCCGAGCGAAGCGAAGCGGCGGGATTGGCCAGCGAAATGGCGTCCGTACGGGAAGGGTAGTGGAGCTCCAGCGGAGAAAGGAAACGGGGATTCAGGCCCAGTTGGGCGGCCAGTCCGGCTCCGGCAACGGCCATGGGACGGTCTCCGCGATGGAGTTGCCAGATGCCGTCTATCATGTGTCCCTGCAGGGGCGATTCTTCCTCGCCGGCTTCGTCGATTCCCTTTACCAGCACCAGCCCCTGTTTTCCATCGCAGGAAAGGAAGGCCTGGTCCTCCAGCACGCTGGAAAGCCGGATGATGGACGGGTCATCCACCAGCCACGCCAGGCTGTCCGGCTGGAAAACTTTTCCGCTGGCGGGTTTGATGACCAGGTCTGGATTGGCATCCGTAAGCGATTGACTTACAAGCGAGTCGAAGCCGTTAAAAACGGAGAGGATGGTAATGAGCGCCGCAGTACCAATAGCCATGCCCGCAGCACCTATCCCCGAAATCATGTTGATGACATGGTACGATTTCCGGGAAACCAGGTAGCGGATGGCTATTCTGAGCGGCAGTCTTGTCATACCGAGGCCGAGGGCCGAGTGTATCTTACTTTTTCAGGAGTTCCTCAATATGCTCCGCATAATCCAGGGTGGTGTCCAGCAGGAAAATAAGCTCCGGAACAATACGGAACTGCTTGGCCACCACGTGGCCCAGTTCTCCACGGAGGGCTTTGTTGTTCTCCTGGAACCATTCCATGACGGCCGGCTGCTTGTCCGAGGGGAAGATGCTCACGAACACCTTGGCCACCGACAGGTCCGGACTCACGCGGACTTCACTCACGGTAACCAGGGCACCGCCAAAGATGGCCATGCCCTTGGCCCGGATGATTTCCGCCAGGTCTTTCTGGATTTCGCGGGCAACCTTGAGTTGCCTTGTGCTGGCAGGTTTTTCCATTATTTAACGTTGATAATGAAATAGTTCTTCTTGCCCTTCTGGGCCAGGATGTAGTGACCGTTCACAATATCGGCCTCCGTAACATCGGCATTGATGTCCGTCACCTTGTCCTTGTTGATGGCGATGCCGTTGCCTTGCACCATCTTGCGGGCCTCGCCCTTGGAGGGGAGGATGGCGGTCTTGACGGCCAGCAGGTCCAGGATGTTGCAGGGGAGTTCCGTTTTGTCGATGTCAAAAGAAGGAACGTCGCCGAAAACGGCCAGGAAGGTGCGCTCGTCCAGCTTTTTCAGGGCTTCCGAGTTACCGCCGAAGAGCATCTGGGAAGCGGCGAGGGCGTTGTCATAGGCTTCCTGCCCGTGGCACATGATGGTGACCTCCTTGGCCAGGACCTTCTGCAGTTTGCGCTGGCCGGGATCCTGACGGTGCTCCTCGATGAGGCTTTCGATGGTGGGACGGTCCAGCAGGGTGAAAATTTTGATGTAACGCTCTGCGTCATCGTCCGCTACATTGAGCCAGAACTGGTAGAATTCGTAAGGCGAGGTGCGCTCTGCATCCAGCCAGATGTTGCCTTTCTCCGTTTTACCGAACTTGGTACCATCGGCCTTGCGGATGAGCGGGCAGGTGAGGGCGAAGGCGGTGCCGCCGTCCATGCGGCGGATAAGTTCCGTACCGGTGGTGATATTGCCCCATTGGTCGGAGCCGCCCAGCTGCAGCACGCAGCCCTTGTTCTTCCACAGCCAGTAGAAGTCATAGCCCTGCATGAGCTGGTAGCTGAATTCGGTGAAGGACATGCCTTCCGAACTGTCGCGGGAGAGGCGCTTTTTCACGGAATCCTTGGCCATCATGTAGTTGACGGTGATATGCTTGCCGATGTCGCGGATGAAGTTGATGAAGCTGTAGTCCTTCATCCAGTCATAGTTGTTCACCAGTTCCGCCTTGTTGGGGGCGTCCGATTCAAAGTCCAGGAAGCGGGCCAGCTGGGCCTTGAGGCAGGCCACGTTGTGGTTGAGGGTGACCTCGTCCAGGAGATTGCGCTCTGCGCTTTTCATGGAGGGGTCGCCGATCATGCCGGTTGCACCGCCTACCAGGGCGTAAGGCTTGTGACCGCAGCTCTGGAAATGCTTGAGTATCATAACGCTTACCAGGTGGCCGATGTGCAGGGAATCGGCCGTGGGGTCAATGCCCACGTAGGCCGCCTGCGGGCCTTCCATCAGTTTCTCTTCCGTTCCGGGCATGATATCCTGAATCATGCCGCGCCAGCGTAACTCTTCTACGAAATTCTTCATATATAAATCTTATCTGTTATTCAGTCTCATCACAATACCCGCACAAGCCGGCGCTCCTAAATCGCCCACGTTACCCTTTCCCTAAATCCCTTCCCTCGGGGAAGGGACTTTGTCGGCCTACGGCCTCCGATTCCAAAAATCGGAGGAGAAATATTGTGCAAAGATACTATTTTTATGTATTTTTGTAAAGTTTATGTCTAGGTAGTTATTCGTTAGTTCATAAGTAAATCTATAAGTCTATGAGAAAAATTTTCCTTTTTGTGCTGGCGGCCCTGGCGGCCGTGGCTTGCGGTCCGCGGTATGAGAGCGTGAAGGGGGACCCGCTGCAGGCCAAAATTTACACGCTTGACAACGGGCTCAAGGTGTACATGACTGTGAATAAGGATGAGCCCCGCATCCAGACTTACATTGCCGTCCATGCCGGCGGTAAGGATGACCCGGCCGACAACACCGGTCTGGCCCACTACCTGGAGCACATGATGTTCAAGGGAACGGAGCAGTTCGGCACGCAGGACTATGAGGCGGAAAAACCGCTTCTGGCCCAAATCGACAGCCTGTATGAGGTGTATCGCACCCTTACGGACCCGGCCGAGCGCGATGCCCTGTACCGTCAGATTGACGAAGTGAGCCAGGAGGCCTCCAAGATTGCCATCGCCAATGAGTACGACAAACTCATGAGCATCATCGGCTCGGAAGGCTCCAATGCGTTCACCAGCAACGACGTAACCTGCTACGTGGAGGAAATTCCCTCCAATCAGGTGGAGAACTGGGCCAAAATTCAGGCCGATCGTTTCATGAACTGCGTATTCCGTGGTTTCCACACGGAACTGGAGGCGGTGTATGAGGAGAAGAACATGGGCCTCACGGATGACAGCGAAAAGGCGATCGACGCCCTGGACAGCATGCTCTTTGTGCACCATCCCTACGGTACGCAAACGGTGATCGGCACGCAGGATCACCTGAAGAATCCTTCGCTTAAAGCCATTCGTTATCAGAAAGATACGTACTACGTACCCAACAACGTGGCCATCTGCCTCTCCGGCGACTTCGACCCGGACCAGATGGTGAAGACCATCGAAAAATATTTCGGCGCGTGGAAACCCAATCCGGCCCTTCCGGAGCGCAGCATTCCGGCCGAAGACCCCATCGCCGCTCCCAAGGTGAAGGATGTGTACGGTTATGACGCTGAGTTCGTCATGCTGGGCTGGCGTACTCCCGGGGCAAGTTTCCCGGAGAGCGAACTGTCCGAAATCGTGAGTTCCGTACTGTATAACGGCAATGCCGGTCTGGTGGACCTGGACCTGGTGAATACGCAGGCCTTCCTGGGCGGCGGTTTCTTCCCGTACAATCGTTCTGACTGGGGTCTCATGCTGGCGGAAGCCATGCCCAAGGAGGGGCAGAGCCTGCAGCAGGTGCTGGACCTCATTCTTGGAGAGGTGGAGAAACTGCGCAAGGGTGAATTCTCCGAAGAACTGGTGGAGGCTGCCAAGGCCAATTACAAGCTGCAGCATATGCAGGGGCTGGTGTCCAACCGTTCCCGCGTATCCCAGTTCATGAACTCCTTCATCAACGGCACCTCCTGGGAATGGGAAGTGGGCAAGCTGGACCGCATCGGCAAAATTACCAAGGACGATGTCGTCGCATGGGCCAACACCTACCTGAAACCGGAGAGCTACGCCGTGGTGTTCAAGCACCTGGGTGAGGACAAGAGCATCAAGAAGATCGACGCGCCCAAGATTACGCCCATCGCCACCAACCGGGACAAGCAGAGCGCCTTCCTGGCGGAGATTGCCGCTTCCGAACCTGCTCCCATCGACCCTGTTTTTGTCGATTTCGAAAAGGACATGACCGTGAGCGAGTTCAAGGGCCTGCCGCTGCTGTACAAGAAGAATGTGCAGAATGATATCGCCACGCTGAGCTTCCGTTATGACTGTGGCTCGGATAACGACCCTGTGCTGGAAGTCACCTCTGACTATCTGGGCTATCTGGGCTCGGAGAAATACAGCCTGGATGACTTCTCTACGCGCATGTACAGCCTGGCTTGCTCGCAGGCCTTCCGCGTGGGCGGCAACACCACCGTCATCTCCGTTTCCGGCCTCAGCGAGAACCTGGCCGATGCCATGGAGACCTATGCGTATCAACTGCGGAACGTCCAGCCGGACGATGCCGTTCTGGAAGAACTGAAGGCGGACCTGCTGCGCGCCCGGGCCGATGCCAAGAAGAACCAGCGCGCCTGCAGCAGCGCCCTGCAGACCTATCTGACCTATGGTCCCGACTATATCAAAGCCGGTACGCTCAACAACAAGCAGCTCCAGGCCCTGACATCGGCCCAGGTGCTTGGCGCGGGTGAGAAACTGCTGGGCAAGCAGCACACCATTCTTTATTATGGTCCCGCTTCGCTGGAAGAGGTGAAGGCAATGCTGGAGAAAGTCCATCCTGCGGAGAATCTGCAGCCGCTGGTGAAGACGCATGCCATCAAGCAGCTCACCCCGTCCAAGGAGGTGATTATAGCCCATTACGATGCCCGTCAGTTCAACTACGTGCAGTATTCGGATAGGGGAGAGAAGCTGGATCTTTCGGAAGATCCGGCCATCGAGCTCTTCAACGAGTATTACGGCGGCGGTATGAACGCCATCGTGTTCCAGGAAATGCGCGAATCCCGTGCCCTGGCCTATGGCGCCGGTGCCCGTCTGTCGGACCCTGCCTTTACGGATGACACTTATTCCTTCCGGGCCTATATCGCCTCGCAGAACGACAAACTCAAGAAGGCCTGCGAAGGCTTTGACGAGATTATCGAAACCCTGCAGGAAGCTCCCGAGAACCTGGAAATCGCCAAGGCTGCCATCCTTGGAAAACTCCGCACCCAGCGCGTAATGGGCGAGCGTGTCCTCTACAGCTATCTGAACGCCAAGGAACTGGGGCTCACTGAGCCGCGTGAGAAGCAGATTTTCGAGAAAGTGGACGCCCTGACGATGGATGACCTCCGCGCCACCCACGCCAAGTGGATCAAGGGCCGGACCTATCATTATGCCATCCTGGGCGACACCAAGGATCTGGATATGGACTTCCTCAAGACCCTGGGTCCCGTGAAGCAGGTATCCCTGGAAGAAATCTTTGGCTATTAATCGTATGAAACGTTTATTCACACTGGTAGCAGCCCTCATGCTGGGGCTGCTGCCGTTAAAAGCCCAGGAGCTGGTGGTTTTCTCTTCCGAGCACCTGCATTGCAATGACTCCGTGCTGGTCTACTCACCGACCTCGCAAATCATGGCCCGGGAACTGCCTACGCTCTTCTTGTTGCACGGCTACAGCGGCTGTTATGCCGACTGGGGCCGCCACATGGACCTGCAGGCCGTGTGCGACGCCACCGGTTTCCGCATCGTCTGTCCGGACGGCTTTTACAAGAGTTGGTACCTGAACGACGCCAATCCGGAAAACATGCAGTGGCGCAGCTTCTTCTGGGAGGAGTGCTGGCCCTTGCTGGATGCCCGCTATGGTTTTGCGCCGGAAAAGACGTTCATTGACGGCTTGTCGATGGGTGGCCATGGTGCCATGAACCTGTTCCTGGACCATCCTGAACGTTTCCGCGGTGCCGGCTCCATGAGCGGTATCCTGGCCCTGCATCATTCCGGCGGCTCCCGGCAGATCATTCCCGCCATCCTGGGAGTCGAGGATATCGAGGACCCGGTGGTGGCGGCGCAGTCGGCCGTTAACCGCCTGGGACGTATCAAGGAAATCTGTGGCGATGCCCCCAAACTCATTGTGGTCTCCTGCGGTCTCCAGGACAAATTCCTGCCTGCCACGGAGGAATTCGTCGCCGCCCTCAAGGACTCGGGACACAAGTACGTGGTGCTCTATTCTCCGGAAGCCCACACTTGGACTTACTGGACCTGGGTACTTCCGCTCCACCTGAAATTCTTCGGCGAGGCGTTGTAGCGGTTTGCGCCTGGTGCGCAACTTGCTGCCTATTAGCACTTTAGTACATTGGACGGGGCCCGCTTGGGACCCCGTCCAATCATTTAATCGGCGCATACTCAGCGAGTCATGTAACACGGCACATCTGTCGGAAAGAACTGGGTAATAAGACCAGCGTACAAATTTTTTAAATTTTTATTGCAATTCGATAATTATTTACTATATTTGCAAAAACAAACCAAACACTAAAGCCTTATGATTGCTACCTGGTGGGCTGAACTCAGCCTTGTTATGAAAATCCTGTGGGTGGTTACCCTGTCTGCCTCCCTGATATTTGTCATCCAGAGTATCCTCACCTTTATCGGGGCGGATACCGACGCCAATTTCGACGTGGACGTAGATACCAGCATGGACGGGGCGGATCTCTCCAACATCGACACCGGCGCCAACCTGTACACGTTCCGCAACTTTGTGAACTTCTGTCTGGGCTTTGGCTGGAGTGCCATCCTGCTGCAGGCCAGCATCTCCTCGCCGGTTTTGCTCATTCTGGTTTCCGCCCTCATCGGCGTGGCGCTGGTGATGGCCGTCATGTACTTGTTCAAGTTGCTCTCCTCCATGCAGCAGAGCGGCAACATCAACGTGCAAAAACAGGCGGCGGGCTGCGAGGGAAAGGTGTATCTGACCATTCCGGCCGCACGCGGTGGCTCCGGGAAGGTGCAAATCACCATTGCCGGCAGCGTGCGCGAATACGACGCCCTCACAGAGAGTGAGACCGTCCTCAAAACGGGCACTCCCATCCGGGTGGTGGATGCTCTGGACGCCAATACCGTTTTAGTAGAAGAAATTAATTCATATACCGTATAAATTATGCCTACACTGACCCTGATTCTCATTCTGGTGGCCGTGCTGTTTGTAACGCTGACGGCCATCCTCAGGCGCTATCGCCGCTGTCCTTCGGACAAAATCCTGGTTATCTACGGTAAAACCGGTCGCACGGCCTCTGCCAAGTGCGTACACGGCGGTGCCGCCTTCATCTGGCCTGTTTTCCAGGACTACGCTTACCTGGACCTCAAGCCCATCTCCATCGAATGCAACCTTACCAACGCCCTGTCCAAGCAGAACATCCGCGTCGATGTCCCTTGCCGCTTCACCGTGGGTATCTCCACTGAGCCGGAGAGCATGACCAACGCCGCCGAGCGCCTGTTGGGCCTTAGCGTAGACAGCATTCAGAACATCGCCACGGATATCCTCTTCGGTCAGCTCCGTCTGGTGATCGCCACCATGGACATCGAGGAAATCAACGCGGACCGCGACAAGTTCCTGGCCAACGTTTCCACCAACGTGGAGGCGGAACTCCGCAAGATCGGCCTGCGCCTGATCAACGTGAACGTCACCGATATCCGTGACGAATCCGGCTATATCGAGGCTCTGGGTAAAGAAGCCGCAGCTAAAGCTATCAACGATGCTAAAAAGAGCGTGGCCGAGCAGAACCGTTACGGTGAAACCGGTAAGGCCATGGCCGATAAGGACACCCGTATCAACGTGGCAGCCGCCGATGCGGACGCCGTGAAGGGTGAAAACAACGCCAAGATCGAAATCGCCAATTCCGATGCCCTGCGCCGCCAGAAGACGGCAGAGGCAACCCGCCTGGCTGTTGCGGCAGAAAAGGTGCAGGCCGCCAAGGCCCTCGAGGAGGCCTATCAGAGTGAGCGCGACGCCGAACTGGCCCGTGCTGCCCGTGAAGAAGCCACGCAGAAGGCCAACATCGTGGTTGCTGCCGAAATCGACAAGGAAAAGAAAATCATCGAAGCCGAGGCAGAAGCCGAGCAGATCCGCCGCAAGGCAAAGGGTGAAGCCGACGCCATCTACGCCAAAATGGACGCCCAGGCCCGCGGTATGCTGGAAATCCTCACCAAGCAGGCCGACGGTTTCAAGAACCTGGTAACTGCCGCGGAAGGCGACGCCCAGAAGGCTGTGCTCATGATGATTGCCGACAAACTGCCCGAACTGGTGAAGACCCAGGTAGAGGCTGTCAAGGGCATCAATATCGACAAGGTAACCGTTTGGGATACCGGCAACGGCGCCGACGGAAAAACCGCCACTTCCAACTTCATTTCCGGTATGATGAAGAGCGTACCTCCGCTTGACGAACTGTTCAAGATGGCCGGTATGGAACTGCCGTCGTACCTGAAGGGAAAGGCTGAGAAACCGGACGAGCAAACGGCTCAGGAGTAAGCGCTTATGCCCATCATCACCAATATCGATGTTATGCTGGCACGCCGGAAAATGTCCTCCGGCGAGCTGGCACAGAAAGTGGGCATCACGCCAGCCAATCTCTCTATCCTGAAGTGCGGCAAGGCAAAGGCCGTGCGATTGTCCACCTTGGAAAGCCTGTGCAAAGCGCTGGACTGCCAGCCGGGAGACCTGCTGGAGTTCCAGTCAGAGCAATAGCGCTTTGCGCGCCTGGCACGTAAGTGATTGATTACGTGTCGATAAAACGATTGAACGGGGCCCGTTTGGGGTCCCGTTCAGTTGTTTAATGGACTGTCTTATAGCTTGTTACGCAACAGGACTATCGCCGATATAAGGCTGCGTTTAAGAGTACCGGCTTAGCATATGCGCCCGTGATGCTTACGCGGAGATGACTGCTGCTGCACTCGGGAACGGGAAGCATCCGTTTATGGCCGATAGTTGTTCCCTCCGCCAGCACGGTCCAATTGCCGTCCTCTTCCGTCTCTACCTGGAAGGAGTAGATGCGCTGTCCCAGCGAAATATCTTCCCGGAGTTCTATCAGATTGAAGGTCCGATCTTCCGGCAGTTGGATATCCAGGGTATTGCCACGCAGGCGCTGCCGGGCACCCTTTGCCAGATCGTTTCCGAACACCCGTTCCCGCAGGGCGCGGAATTCCATCAGGCGGAGGGAATCGGCCGAAGGAATGCGTCCACGGGTATCGGCAGGAACGTTTAATAGCAGAACGGAATTCCGTCCGACGCTGGTAAGCCATATGTCAAACAAGGCTTCTGTCGATTTCAGCTGCGCCGTCTCCGATTCCCGCCAGAACCAGCCCGGACGGATGGAAACGTCTGTTTCTGCCGGCACCCACGCCGTCCCGTGCACATTGCCCCGCTGCAGCGTATCTATGGGTGGAGCGCCTGCGCCGGGGGTGAAGCCTTCCGTGTCCAGGCGGCTCCAGGCAGTCTCGGAGGCACGGCCTTGCTCATTGCCCACCCATCGACAATCCGGTCCGATGTCACTGAAAAGGATGGTCTGCGGGCTCAGATGACGCATAGTTCCGAAGAAAGTCGGCCAGTCATACACCTGCAGTTTGCCCGTCGGACCTTCTCCGCAGGCACCATCGAACCAATGCTCGAAGACAGGACCGTATCGGCCATCATGGATTTCCTGGAGAGCGGCCACGTATGAATCATTGTACGCAGGCGTACCATATAAAGGATGGTTTCTGTCCCAGGGCGAGAGATACACGCCGAAGCCCAGGCCATACTCACGGCAGGCCTCCGACAGTTCTTTGAGGACATCGCCCTTCCCATTGCGCCAGCTGCTTTGCGCCACCGTGTGCGTGCTGGTCTGGGAAGGCCACAGGCAAAAGCCGTCGTGGTGTTTGGCCGTGACGATGATGCCTTTCATGCCGGCGTTCCGTGCCGTGGCAGCCCACTGCCGGCAGTCCAGCTCCGTGGGGTTGAAAAGATCCTCCGGTTCCGCTCCGCTGCCCCATTCAACCCCACTGAACGTGTTGGGACCGAAGTGCACGAACATGTTGTATTCCATCTGTTGCCACCGCAGTTGCGCTTCCGTAGGCACGGGCCCGTAGGGCTTGGGCTGGCAAGCCACAGTCAGCAGAAGCAAAAATATGAGGGCATAGACTCGCATGGGAACAAACCTTAGATTTGCAGCGTAGTTTTCTGTTCCAAAGATACAGATTTTCCGTCGAGTTTTCCATAGTATGGCACAAGATGGAGTATCCTATGCCAGGAAATACTCTACGCCCTAGCACCACAGAAAGCCCTGTCACGTAACATCTTGTAACACAGCGCATTAACGCGCTGAATGGTGCCCGTTCTGGGTCCCGTTCAATCGTTTAATCGACACATAATCAGTTACTTACGTACCAGGCGCGCAAAGCGCTATTCTCCTCCGAAATGATGGGGGAGAACGGCAGAATCGTAAAAAACGTGATTTTTTTCAGAAATGATTTTTACGATTCTTCTTTTTCTCAAGGCATCCATCTACCTTTATGCGTGGCAGATAAATCCCTGCCATGGTGGCTTATGAAAGAGAAGAGACGATTTGTAGCTGGAGCCGTGAATCACTGTTACCAGAAAACTGTTAATGGAGAACTGATTTTTTACTCGGTCAGTGATTATCTGGTGTGTTTTACCCACATCAGTGTCGCTTCGCGCAGGCATGCTGTGAGCGTACTTTCGCAAGTACTCATGCCAGATCACCTGCATGGAAGTGTTGTTGCTGATAAGAAATCAGAACTAGAGGCATTCGTGCAGGATTATACTAGTCATTTTGCGCGGGCGCACAATGCGTTATGTCATCGAAACGAACCACTGCTCAGGCCATTTGGAAGTGCGCCCAAGTCGGGTAGTAAGGATGTACGCTCCAATTTGATTTACCTGGGGAATAATGGTCCGGAGAGAAAATTGTCTACAGTAGCGGAGGGTTATCGATGGTCTTTCCTGCCATATTTTCAAAGCAAGCATCCCTTTTCAGAAAAACTTCGACTGGAACATGCCACCCATCCCATGAGGCAGGCAATCCGTGAAGTACAGGCTTTTAGAAAAGCGGAATTGCCTATGAGTTATGCAGCCATCCGGCGATTAACAGCCAAACTGACTGATGTAGAAAAGAACCAACTGGCGGACTATATTATATCGGCATACCAATACATTGAGTATGATGCGGCAATTGCGTACTTTGGTGATTATCAAACAATGTTGGAGGCCATGCATGCAAGCAAAGGGACTGAATATGAAATAAAGGAAGAGTTTGTCGGGTGGGATGACAAGGTATATGGACAGATGTCCAAGTTGATTCAAACGCATGTATGCCGTACCGATGTACACGACTTTCTGGCCTGGTCGGAAGACAAAAGAAGAGAGTTGTTCGCATTTCTGAAGGACAACACGGATGCTACAGCCAGACAAGTGTATAAGTTCTTGCGATGCCCGCCTGGAACGTAAACGCCTGAGAGTGTTTGAGTTAAGCAATCATACGGCGCTTGGGATCGACCCCGTTTATTGTGTTAAGTATATGATATACAGTGCGTTATATACCAGGCCGCAAAGGGGAGAGAGGGGAGAAGGGGAGCGTAATTAGATATTCCGCGAAATTTCGTATCTTTGTATCTCCAAGATTGAAAGCATGAGTACACACGTAGTTATTATGGCCGGGGGAATTGGCAGCAGGCTGTGGCCGCTGTCTACGCCGGATGTTCCGAAGCAGTTTATTGATGTATTGGGAGTGGGTCGCAGCCTGATCCAGCTCACCGTGGACCGTTTTGCAGCCGTATGTCAGCCGCAGAATTTCTGGGTGGTAACCGGTGAGAGATACGTCTCCCTGGTAAAGCAGCAGCTGCCGAATATTCCGGACAGCCAGATCCTTCTGGAGCCGGAAGGCCGTAATACGGCCCCTTGTATCGCATACGCTTCCTGGAAAATCCAGATGCAGGACCCTCAGGCCAATATTGTGGTTACTCCTGCCGATGCCCTCGTTCTCAAAACCGAGGCCTTTACGGAAACCATCACCAAGGCCCTGGAATTCACGGAAGAGCGGGACGCCATTGTTACCGTGGGCATCGCTCCCACCCGTCCGGAGACCGGCTATGGCTATATCCACGCTACGGAAGCGCTTCACGGTCAGCTGATTAAGGTGAGCGAATTCAAGGAAAAACCGGACCTGGATACGGCTATCCAATACCTGGAGGACGGCCACTATTTCTGGAACGCCGGTATCTTTGTGTGGAACGTGAAAACCATCGTGACGGAACTCCGTGCCTACGCTCCGCAGATTGCCGCGGTGATGGATGAACTGCAGCCCGCATTCTTCACGCCCAAGGAGCAGGAGGAGCTTCGCCGTTTGTTCCCCACCTGCGAGAAAATCTCCATCGACTATGCCGTCATGGAAAAAAGCCCGCGCATCTATGTGATTGCAGAAGACCTCGCCTGGAGCGACCTGGGCAGCTGGGGGAGTATTATGACGCACCTGAAGGCGGACGAGGACGGCAATACGGTTGTCGGCAAAGATGTGCGCCTTTTTGACTGCAGCAATTGCATCGTACATACGGCGGAAGAGAAGACCGTCGTAGTGGAAGGACTTGACGGATACATTGTTTCGCAGTCCAAAGACCGCCTTCTGATTTGCCGGCTTTCCCAGGAGCAGCACATCAAAGAATACTCCGCGTAGAAATTTTTCGAAAAAAGTATTGCGGATTCCAAAAAAGTTACTACCTTTGCAATCCCGTTTACGGGAAATCGCAAAACAGGAGACTCGTTAGCTCAGTTGGTAGAGCACAACACTTTTAATGTTGGGGTCTCGGGTTCGAGCCCCGAACGGGTCACAAAGACATAACACCAGTCTGAATGCGCTCTTAGCTCAGCTGGTAGAGCAGCTGACTCTTAATCAGCGGGTCTAGGGTTCGAGTCCCTAAGAGCGCACCAAAAAAGACGTCCAACCGGGCGTCTTTTTTTTTGTTGCAACAGAGCCGGAAAAAGCGTATCTTTGTAAGATATGATTAAGATTCTGAAGGCGTCGGCGGGGTCCGGCAAAACATACAGCCTGGCCAGGGAATACATCCGGCTCATTCTACAGAGTGGGAAGCCGGATGCGTATCGTCACGTACTGGCGGTAACCTTTACCAACAAGGCCACGGACGAGATGAAACGCCGCATCCTTCAGGAGTTGTACGTATTGTCCCGCAATCCGGAGGCGTCCCCGTATCTGAAGGATTTTGTCCCTTCGATCCTGCCGGACAAAGCCAGCCTGCAAAAACGGGCGCAGCAGCAGCTCACGGGCATCCTGCACGACTATTCCGCCTTTGCAGTATCCACCATCGACCGCTTTTTCCAGCAAACCCTGCGCGCTTTCTCCCGGGAAATTGGCCAGTTCTCTACCTATCAGGTGCAATTGGACCGGGATGCGCTGGTGCAGGAAGGGGTGGACCGCGTGCTGGACAACCTCTCGGAAAGTGACCGCACCTTGTTGGAATGGCTCACCCGCAGCGTCCAGGAGGACCTGGAACAGCGGGGTCGTTTCTCGTTGGAAGGCCGATTGGAGGAGGTCGCCCAAAGCCTGCAGAGCCTGCCGGAAGGGGAGGGGAACTTCCCGCGGGAGAAACTGGAAGCGCTTCGCACTACCTGCAGGGAGGTGATATCGACCTTCCGGAAACAGGTGACGGAAGCGGCACAGGCCTGCCTGAAGGTGCTGCAGGAAGCGGGCGTGGCACCAGAAGATAGCAACCGCGGTTTCCTGAAGCAATTGTATAATTATCAGGACGATAAAGCGCCCGTGAAAAAGCCCACGGACAGTTTCCTGTCCAAGGCGCCGGACCCGGAACAGTGGTTCGCCAAGAGCAAACAGACCCTGCGGCAGCGGGTGGAGGGCGTGCTGGACGGCCCGTTGCAGGCGTTCATGGACTGTTGGGACAAGCCTTATAAGGTCTATGTCACCGCGCAGACCCTCCTGCCCCAATTATATGGACTGGGCGTTATCAGCGAACTCCGTGCGGCGCTCACGGACATCCAGAAAGAGAAAAACGTACTGTCCATTGACGATAGCAACACCATCCTCCGCGGCATCATCGACGGAACGGACACCCCGTTCATTTACGAGAAGCTGGGCGTGCGCTATGAAGACTTCCTGCTGGACGAATTCCAGGATACGGCGGACATCCAGTGGGAAAACTTCCGTCCGCTGCTCCAGAACAGCGACAGCAGCGGCTTCGACTCGCTGGTGGTGGGTGATGTAAAACAGAGCATCTATCGCTGGCGCGGCGGCGATTGGGAACTCTTGGGCGGCCGTCTGGAGCAGGAATTTTCGCAGGTACAGACGGACAGCCTGGTCAAGAACTTCCGTACCTGCAAGGCCATCGTGGAGTTCAACAATGCTTTCTTCGCCTATGCGGCGGAGCAGCTGGGCCTCCAGGGACTATATGCTGATGTGGCCCAGTCGCCTTGTTTCCATGACTCGGCTAAGGGGTCGGTGGAGGTGTGTTTTGTGGAAGACCAGATGGCCCAGATTCTGGAAACCATCAAGCAGGTTAAAGAACGGGGAGGTCAGTGGGAAGACGTCGCCATCTTGGTGCGCGGAAACGCTGAAGGCGCTGCCGTGGCAGCTCTTTTGGTAGAGAACGGCATCCCGGTGGTATCGGACGATTCCCTCTTTGTGAAAACGTCCGTCACCGTGCGCCGGCTGGTGTCCCAGCTGTCGTTGCTGGATGCGCCCGTGGAGACGGATCGCCCTACCGTGGCCGGCTATCTGGCCCGGAGCATGGACGTGCAAATCCCGGAACATTACCATTCGCTGCCGGATTTGGCAGAAGGCCTGCTGCGGGACTTGCAGGCATCGGCCCCGGAAACATTTGCGGCGGAAATCCCTTATATCCAGTCGTTTATGGACTACCTGCAGGACTGGACGGCTACTGGCGGAAACAACCTGAACGCCTTCCTGCGCAGCTGGGAGGAGGCAGACCCCAAGATTGCATCGCCCCAAAGCGGCCATTCCGTCCGCGTGATGACCATCCACAAGTCCAAGGGCCTGGAATTTCCCTTTGTGATTGTTCCTTTTGCCGAAAAAGTGACGCTCTACAAGGCCTCTCCGTATTGGTGCAAACCGGCGGTGGAGGGTACGGCGCTGGAGCACGATGCCGACGGTGTGTACCGGGTAAGACTGGACGAGAATGCGGCCGATTCCCTCTTCGGCGCGGACTATGAGCGGGAACGCCGGCTGGAGGCCATCGACAATATCAATGTCTTTTACGTGGCGCTGACGCGTGCCAAATACGGGCTTAAGGTGATTGCCAGCCCGCCGCCGCAAAAATCCAACGGCTGGAAGAACATGTCGCAGCTCTTGTACAGTTTTGTGGGCGGCAGCGAGTTCATGACAGGGGAGCCCTATCCGCTGGGTTCGCTCAAGCGGGAGGAGGAAGGCGCCGGCGTGCTTCCTATGGGCTATCAGTCGTATCCGGCCAACAGTGGTAAACGCTTGAAAGTGAGCCCGGAAGCGGCTGACTATTTTGGGGCCGATGGCAGCACGGGCATGGAGGCCAGCCGTCGTATCCGAGGCAATGTGCTGCACGGCATCCTGGCCCGTATCGACACGGCTGAAGACCTGCCTGCGGCTGTTGCGGCGGCCGTGCAGGACGGGGAACTGCCTGCGCGCGAACAGGAGGCTACGCTGGCCTTCCTGCAGGAACGCTTGCGCAGCGTGGAGGAGAAGGCTTGGTTCGCTCCGGAGAATGTCGTCTGGAAAGAGGCCGCCATCCTGGGACCGGACGGCCTGGAATACCGCCCGGACCGTGTAATATGCAAACCGGATGGATCGATAGAGGTCATCGACTACAAATTTGGTGCGCAAAAAGAAAGCTATGTCCGGCAGGTAGGCCGTTACATGCAGTTATACAGGAAGATGGGCTACGAAAAAGTTAGCGGATACCTTTGGTATTTAGACGATAATTTCACTATCTTTGTATCCGGTTAATTAGAGAATGTGCGTCTATGGAAGCAAGTGAAAACACTATTAAGCTTTATTACAATACGGAAGTGGAAAAATTGCAAATGCCGGAATACGGCCGCAATGTGCTCCACATGGTAGAACAGTTAAAGGAAATCCCGGACCGCGCCAAGCGTACGGAGCAGGCCTATGCCGTTGTCAAGGTAATGGAAAGCCTGAACCCGCAGGTGCACCAGCAGGACAATTTCGCCCAGAAACTCTGGGACCATCTGTTCATCATCGCCGGGTATGACCTGGACGTAGATGCACCTTTTCCCAAGCCGCTTCCGGAGGTGGTAAACAGCCGCCCGGACCCCATTCCCCTGAACACCAAGCCCATCCGCGCCCGTCATTACGGCCGCAATATCGAGAGCATCCTGGACCTGATTGCCACTGAACCGGAAGGGGAGGTAAAAACCGCCATGATCCGGTCCCTGGCCATCTATATGCGCCAGCAGTACCTCATCTGGAACAAGGATACCGTGGCCGATGCCACCATCTTCCAGGACATCGAGCGCCTCTCCGGAGGCCGGGTAAAAGTTCCCGAAGGGCTGGAATTATCCAAAATATCGGCCGATGCCAACTTCAACCGGCCGGGTATGAATCTGGGCTTCCAGGCAAACAAGGGCGGCAAGTTCAACCGGAATTACCGCAGTAAAAACAAGAAGAAATGAATCCTGTCACCAAATACTGGAACAGCCTTTCAGAGCGCAAGCAGACAGGTATCCGTTACGCGGGTATCTTTCTTGTTCTTATTCTCACCCTCACGGTTGCCGTGTCGGTGATTTCTTATCTGTTCACCTGGAAACAGGACCAAAGTGCGCTGATGGCCACGGATCCCGCTATCCAGAACGCTGCGGCTTCCTCGGGCCTGTCCATGGGCCATTTCCTGGTAACGGAGAGCTTCGGACTGGCCGCATTCTGCATCCTGGTTTTCCTCATGGCCTGGTGCGTCAAACTCCTGTGGAAGGAGAGTCCCATCCGCCTCAAAAAGTGGTTCTACGGCTGCTTCTCGCTCAGTTTCATCCTCTCCTGGATACTGGCCATGGTGGGCATGCTTACCAAGTGGGAGTATGCCTTCATCGGCGGTTTGGGCGGCCGTGCCGGAGCCGCGGTAGTCGGTTTCTTGGTCTCTAAATTGGGAGAAATCATCACGGCGGTCATTCTGCTGGCCCTGCTCGCTTTCTGGTTCTATTGCCTGAGCGCCCGTTTTGCCTCGCTGCTTATGGGAAAGCGTTCAGCTACTGGGGAGGGGGAGGAATCGCCGGAAGGTGCCGATGCTGCTGTAGCACCTGTTGTGGAACCCGCCCCGGCCTTATCCTTTGTCACCAGTGAAACCACGGATGTGGCTCCAGTGGAAGAGAAGAAGCCCCGGAACATCTTTAAGCGTCGTCCCAAGCCGGAAAAGGTGGAAGAGGATGCCGATGCGGAAGCCCCAGCAGAAGCAGAAGATACTGCGCAGGCGGAGGGAGAACCCAGCCTGAACGTGGTGACGGACGACACCCTGGAACAGGAAGTGAAAGAGCCGCTCAAGCCCATCGACAACAGGTTGGATCCGCCGGATGGCCTGCCCAAGTACAAGACGCCTTCACTGGACATTCTGGGGGACTATACCAGTGCCCGCCACGAAGTGTCGCAGGATGAGCTCAGCCGCAACAACAACAAGATTCGCGCAACCCTGGCCAGTTACAAGATCCAGGTTCGTGATGTAACGGCCGTCGTGGGCCCCACCGTCACCCTTTACAAGGTGTATCCTGCTCCCGGCGTCAAGATTTCCGCCATCAAGCAGTTGCAGGAAGATATCGGTATTTCCCTGAATGCCAAGGGTGTACGTATCACCACGCTGTCGGATTCCGTGGGTATCGAAGTGGCCAATGACAAATCGTCCATCGTGCCTCTGAAGGCGCTCCTGAACGATACCGCCTTCCGCGACAGCAAGGCGGAACTGCCCGTCGCCATCGGCTATACCATTTCCCAGCAGGTGAAGGTATTCGACCTGGCCGATGCCCCGCACCTTCTGGTGGCCGGTGCTACCAAGCAGGGTAAATCCGTGGGTCTGAACGTCATCGTGGCTTCGTTGCTGTATTCCAAACATCCCTCGGAACTCAAATTCGTGTTCGTGGACCCGAAGATGGTGGAATTCTCCTCCTACGGACATCTGCTGCACCACTACCTGGCCGTGCTGCCCAACGCCGCCAGCGAGCAGGAGGAAGCCGACAAGGCCATCGTCAAAAACGCCAAGGACGCCGCTGCCATCCTCAATTCCCTCTGCGTGGAAATGGATGCCCGTTATGAGCTGCTGTCCAAGGCCTATGTGAACAATATCAAGCTCTACAACAGCAAGTGGAAAGACCATCATCTCCGCGCAGACGAAGGCCACCACTTTATGCCGTATATCGTGGTGATCATCGATGAGTACGCAGACCTCACCATGGCCGGCGGCGGTACGCCGGAAGCCAAGGCCCAGGCCCGCATGATTACCACCTCCGTCATCCGTCTGGCCCAGAAGGGCCGTGCAGCCGGTCTGCACTGCATCCTGGCCACCCAACGTCCTACGGTAGATGTGATTACCGGTCTTATTAAGGCCAACTTCCCCATGCGTATCGCTTTCCGCGTTACTTCCCGTATCGACTCTTCCACCATTCTGGACCAGCCGGGCGCAGATAAGCTGATTGGCCGCGGTGACATGCTCCTGTACACCGGTATCGACATGGAACGTGTGCAGTGCGCCTATATCGGCAATGACGAAATCGTGGACCTGACCAACGCCATTGCGGAACAAACCGGTTACCAGAAGAGCTACAATACGCCGTATTACCTGCCGGAGCCTCCTACACCGGAAGGCGAAGAGGGTGGCGGCGGCATGGTGGACATGAACAAACTGGACGAACGCTTCGAGGAAGCCGCCCGCACCGTGGTTCTGAACCAGCGTGGCTCCACCTCGGACCTGCAGCGTAAGCTTGGCATGGGTTATGCAAAAGCAGGACGTGTAATGGACCAGCTGGAAGCCGCCGGCATCGTGGGCCCGCAGAACGGCTCCAAGCCGCGTGAGGTTCTGGTGAAAGACATGGCGGAACTGGACGAGGTCCTGCAGCACTTCATGAACCCGGATGAATGAAAAAACTGATTAGCCTCATCGTTTGTGGAATGTGCTGTCTTGGCGCCTGGGCGCAGGGCAGCATTCCTTTATTGGACAAGGTGCAAGAGCACCGGGTCACGTTCCACTATACCTATTCGCTGGCCAAAAACGGCGCAGATTTCAACCCCGTTACGGACGGTGACGTCATCCTGGAAGACAATGCCTATATCCTGGAAGGCCTGGGCCTGGAAGTCATCAGCGACGGCAACACCCGCTGGTCCCTGGACCGGGAGGCTAAGGAGGTGGTGATCGAGTCTGTCGAAAAGGAAGATCTCTTCACCAATCCGGCGCTGTTTATCGCTTCATATAGACAGCACATGGACAAAATGGAGGTGAACGCTTCCGGGGCCGCCTATCTGGATGTTACGCTCAACTTGGATACGGATACCCGGGCCCGTTTCCTTCTGACGGACATCGTGTTCATGGAGCCCAAAGGAAAAAGCGACTTTTCGATGGACGAAAAATCGCTTTCCAAAGACTATATCGTAACGGATCTGCGTTAATTACTCTTTCACACAGCGTACATTGAGAGCGAGGGATTCTTTGCTTCCCTTGCCTTTTTTTACGTAAGGTTCTTCGCAGTAAATATAACGGAAAACGCCCAAACTTTCATCACCCTCGGCAACGTCATCGCTGGTCCACCATGCAGCGTATTCCTTATAACCGCGCGCCTGGCTGGAGGTGGCCAGGTCCATGTAGCCCACGGGGATGGCGTTGAACAGGGTCTCGTTGGTGATGACCACGTCCGGCCAGTAGGGCCACATTTCTACATCCAGGAAGCGGACTTTGCCCATCAACTCTCCGGAAATATTACCCAGGTCCTCGTCAAATTCTGCTGCGGTGGGCAGGCGCCAGCCATCCGGGCAGATGTCCTGGGCTTCCTCCCAGGAGTAGTATTGACCGAAAAGGTCCGCCACTACGTCACTGTCCTGGTAGGAACGCCCGACGGGCTCCAAGGTAAAGAGATTCTGGGCCATCCAGGTGTGTTTTCCAATGTGGGCGGTGTACATCTCGATTTCGTATTCGTCAAAGTAGATGTCTTCCGTGGTTCCTTCAATTCCGTCCATGGCCGTGTCCGGGTCGATGGCTTGGAACGTGACGCTGGAGGTGGCGCTGTAGTAATTGCCGTTAAGGGCATAAAGGGTGGCAGTGACGGTATAGGTGCCAGGGTCTTCTGGCGTAAAATAGTAAGCCGGATTGGATTTGTCTACGTCCCGTGTGGTCGTGTCGCGTGCATAGCCCGACACCTGCCAATAGACGCCCATCTTTCCCGGATCCGTATTGTCGGACACATAAATATCGTCGATATAGATGCGGAACTCCTGCTCCTCTCCATACTGGACGAACTGGGGTTGGGCACTCATCCATAAACCGCCCAGGGAAGGCGTTGTTGTGGTGGTGGTTGTGGTCTTTTTGCATCCGACACCAAGAACGGTGGCAAAAGCCAGTGCCAAAATGGCTATTTTGATTTTCATAAGCTGTCTTGTCTTAACCTGCAAATATCGGTATTTTTTTGTATTTTTGTGCAAAATACTTGCCAAAGAATGCAAAAACTCCTGCCGGTTCTTCTCCTCCTTGTCCTGATGGCCTGCGTGCCTTCCCGAGGCCGCTATGTCCAAATCCAGGGCTTTGCCCAGGGGGGCACCTATACCATAAAGCTGAATATGAAGGGCGTAGGGGAGAAGGTGGAGACCATCCGGGACAGCGTGGATGCCTTACTTTTGCAAATCGACACCACGCTTTCCGGGTACAATAAGCGCTCGTTGCTGTCCCGTTTCAATGCGGGGGAGGCTGTCCCGGCCACGCCGCTTTTCCTGGACATGTACCGTTGCGCTTATCAGTATTGGGAGCGTTCCGGCGGATTAGTGGACTGTGCTGCAGGTCCGCTGTTCAACGCCTGGGGTTTCGGTTTCCGTGAGCAGCAATTCCCTTCGGAGGAAGAGATTCGTTCCCTGCAGGAGCGCTGCGGCATGCGCCTCCTTCCTGCAGAACTGCCCGTCAGGGACGGCAAGGTGAACCCTGCGGATGTGGGCTTCCCGCAGCTCAACTACAACGCCATCGCCCAGGGCTACAGCTGCGACGTCATCGCCCGCTACCTATACCGGATAGGGGTCAAGGACATGCTGGTGGACATTGGCGAAATCTGGTGCGACGGCCTCAATCCTTCCGGTAAACCCTGGTCGGTTGGGGTGGACAGGCCCATTGACCAGCCGGAGGTCCCCTCGGACGAACTGGACGGCATCTGGAGCTCGGAGGGAAAACCTTGTGGGATAGTTACTTCCGGGAATTATAGAAAGTTCTACATCAAGGACGGGCAAAAATTCGCCCATACGGTGAATCCGCTCACAGGCTACCCTGTGCAGCACACCCTCCTCAGTGCAACGGTGGTGTCACAGGAGAGCGCCGCAGAGGCAGACGCCATTGCCACCTGGTGCATGGTGGCCGGCCTGGAAGCTGCTCAACAGCTCATCCTGGACACGCCCGCCCTGGAAGGCTACCTCATCACCGCCACGGAAAACGGCGGCATGGCAGAATGGGCCAGCCCCGGCTTTACATTGAGGCAATAATTTCCAATACCCATACCAGCAGGCGGCAAAGGCCGTCGGTTGTTTTAAAAAGGAGGTCCGGGCACCAGCCCAGGGCCCCCAGAACTACCGTTGTGACGGCTGTGGCCATGAGTGCCGTAGTAAGGGGAAGGGCCAGTAAATTGGTGAGGAGAAAGTACCTAGGAAAGCTGTGGAAGCGCAGCCAGGCCAGCGGACCGGTGAACAGCTGGCAGCTGATGCTGAGGGCGGCCATGGACCAAATCTTCCGCATGGGATCCCAGGAAACAGACGCAGGATACCAGGCCTCCAGCACCGGGAACAAGAGGAAAATGCCCGCCATGGCCAGGTAACTGAGCTGGAAGCCCACCTCGCGGATGGCCCCCGGGTCCAGGACCAGCTGCACCATGAGTGCCAGGCAGAGCACCCGTACGGCCTTCCGGGGCCGCCCCAGGAGGCGCAGCGTCTCGTTGATGGTGATGAACAGGAACGCCCGGACGATGGAAGCGCCCGCCCCCGTCATGAGCGTAAAAAAGCCCGCTCCCAGCACAATGAGCCAGAAACGGATATGCCGGGCGGCAGGCGATCGTCCGAGCACCCGCGTCAGCCGGTCAAAAATCAAATAAATAATGCCAATATGAAGGCCGGAGAGCGCCAGCACATGCGAGGCGCCGCTGGCCCGGAACGCCGCTACCGTCTCCCGCGAAAGGCCGCTGCGGTCGCCGGTAAGAAGGGCCTTGAGGAGCGCCGGCGTTCCCACGTCCCGGAAGGGGAGCGCGTCGATGAGCGCCCGGAGCTTGCCCACTGCCCCATCGGCCCAATCCTGCACCCGCAGATGCAGGCCCACGCCCGGCTGCAGGGCATTCCAGGCACAGAACAAACCCAGCAGAAGAAAGGTTAGTACCAGGATCCCCAGGCTTTGCGCCCCAGGCAGACGCACCAGTTTTTCCTGCAAAAAACAGGGGAGGGCGATGAGTATCAGGAGGGTGCAGGGGAGCAAGAAAGTGCTGCCGGAGAGCATTGCCCCCAGAATGACGCCTGCCGTAAACGAGACCGACAGCGTTTCTATGCCCTTCGCCTCAACCATACATGCAAAAATACCAAATATATTTTGTATATTTGCAAAGATATACCGAACAATAATTTAAAATCACATAATTATGATTATTCTTGTTATCAACTGCGGCAGTTCTTCCATCAAGTACCAGCTTCTGGACATGAAGAACGATAACGTATTCGACGTTATTGCCAAGGGTATCTGCGAAAAGATCGGCCTTCCTGCCGGCATTCTCCAATATGCTCCCGCCGGGGGCGAGAAACAGGTGAAGGATGTTCCCATCCCGGACCACAAAGTGGGCATGCAGCTCATCCTGGCCGCCCTTACGGACAAGGAGACGGGCGTGCTCAAGTCCCTGGAGGACATTGAGGCCGTGGGTCACCGCATCGTGCAGGGTGGAGACTTCTTCTCCGGTTCCGTGCTGGTAGATGAAGATGTAATCGACAAGATTACCTTCTGCGCAGACTTCGCCCCGCTGCACAATCCGGCCCACCTGCTGGGTATCCGTGCCATGCAGGAGGTCCTTCCTTCCGTGCCGCAGGTGGTTACGTTCGACACTGCCTTCCATCAGACCATGCCTTCGTACGCATACATGTATGGTCTCCCTTACGAATACTATGAAAAATACCGCGTCCGTCGTTACGGTGCGCACGGCACCTCCCACCAGTTCGTGGCCGGTGTGGGCGCCAAACTCGCGGGCCTGGATATCAACAGTTCCAAGATCATCACCTGCCACCTGGGCGCCGGCAGCTCCATCTGCGCCATCCTGAATGGCAAGTGCGTAGATACTTCCATGGGCTTCACCCCGCTGGAGGGCATGATCATGGGTACCCGCGTGGGTAATATCGACGCCAACGCCGTCCTGTACCTGGAAAAGAAGCTGGGCGTGGATCCGGACGAGATGACCAACATCCTCAACCGCAAATCCGGCTTCCTGGGCGTTTCCACCAAAACCTCCGATGCCCGTGAGCTGGACGAACTCGCCAACGGCGGCGATCCCAAGGCCAAACTCGTGTTCAAGAAATACACCTACGATATCATTAAGAATATCGGCTCCTATGTGGCAGCCATGAACGGGGTAGACCTGATCATCTTCACCGGCGGTATCGGTGAGCACAACAGCCGTCTGCGTCGCCGCGTGCTGGAGAACTTCTCCTACCTGGGCCTCAAGGTGGACTACGAAGCCAACGTGGCCTTCGGCGAGGACGCCATCATCACCACGGAAGACTCCAAGGTAAAGGCCGCCCTCATCTGCACCAACGAGGAACTGGTGATTGCCCGTGACACCATGCATTTAGTACTAGAAAACCAAGAATAATCATGATTACCAATTTCAACGATTTGTTTGCCGAACTTAAGGCAAAAGGCATTTGCAAACGTATGATCGCCGCCTGGGGCGTGGACTCCCACACCATTGAGGCTGCATCTCTGGCCAGCGATATGGGTTTTGTGAAGGTCACCCTGGTGGGCGACTCCGATCTCATCACAGAGGTTTGCAAGGCCGCCAATATCAACGTTGACAAATTCACCATCGTGGATATCAAGGACGAACTCAAGGCTGTTGCAGAGGCCGTCCGCATGGTCCACGACGGCGAGGGCGATGTCCTCATGAAGGGCCTTTGCTCCACGGACAAGTTCCTGCGCGCCATCCTGAACAAGGAATGTGGCCTGCTGCCCGCCAAGGGCCTCCTGAGCCACGTGGGCGTTATCGAGAACCCCAATTATCACAAGCTCATCTTCATTACCGATATGGCCGTAATCCCTGCTCCGGATTTCCGCCAGAAGGTGAAGATGGCCGGTTTTGTTACCGGCGTGGCCCGCAGCTTCGGTATCGTCCAGCCTAAGATCGCCTTCATCGCCGCTTCCGAGCAAATGCTGGACAGCATGCCCGCCTGCGTGGAGGGTGCTATGCTGGCCAAGATGTGCGACCGTGGCCAGATCAAGGCCATCGGTGACGGCCCGCTGGCCCTGGATGTGGCTATCGACCAGGAATCCGTGGAAATCAAGAAGCTCAAGAGCCCTGTGGCCGGCGACGCCGACTGCCTGCTGTTCCCCAACATCGAGAGCGCCAACGTGTTCTGGAAGACCAATTCCAAACTCGCCAAGGACGTTCGTCAGGCCGGCTTCCTGGTAGGTACCAAGGTTCCTTGCATCCTGGCCTCCCGCGCGGACTCCGTGGATGTAAAACTCAATTCCATCGCTTCGGCAGTTATGTCTGTTAAGTAATTTTAGTATATGAGAAAATTTATTGTAGCAGGGAACTGGAAAATGAATACCACCGTTCCCGAAGGTGTCGAACTTGCAAAAGCTGTTGTAGAAAAAGCCAAGGATCTTCCGGCCAATGTAGAGTTGGTAGTGGCTCCGCCGTTCACCCATCTGGCCTGCGTGGCCGATGTCCTGAAAGGCTCCAAGGTCAAACTCAGCGCCCAGAACTGCGCAGACCATGAGAAAGGCGCTTACACCGGTGAAGTGGCAGTGAACATGCTCACTTCCATCGGCTGTGAATATACCATCCTGGGCCACAGCGAGCGTCGTCAGTATTATGGTGAGACGGATGAGAAGCTGGTTGTGAAAACCCAGCTGGCCCTCGCCGCCGGTCTTAAAGTGATCCTCTGCGTAGGTGAGAATCTGGACGAGCGTGAGGCTGGCAAGCACTTCGAGGTGGTTACCGCCCAGACCAAGAACGTCCTTTACAACTTCTCCGCCGAGGACATGAAGAACGTGGTTATCGCTTATGAGCCCGTTTGGGCCATCGGCACTGGCAAAACCGCTACCGCTGCTCAGGCAGAGGAAATCCACGCTTGCATCCGCAACGTCATCGAGGCCAAGTTCGGCGCCCAGGTGGCAGACGACATGACCATCCTGTACGGTGGCTCCTGCAAGCCCTCCAACGCCAAGGAACTCTTCGCCGAGAAAGACATCGACGGTGGTCTCATCGGCGGCGCCGCCCTCAAAGCCGACGACTTCCTGGGAATTGCTACCAGTTTCTAAGCCAAGGTTTTGTAAATTAGTAAAAAATGATTACCTTTGCGCGCTTAAAAAAGCCGCAAAGGTTTTTTGGTGCAATGGGGTGCGTGAAAATCGCACTGAGTAACACATTTTAAATTTTACAAAACAATGAAGCATTTTACGCTGAATGGCGAAATCCGCCAGAAGGGCAACAAGGCCACTCTTAAGGCCTTCCGCGCTCAGGGTCTGGTACCTTGCAACCTCTATGGTGCCGGTATGGACAACATCCTTTTCACTGTCGATGAGAAAGAGCTGAAGGGTCTTACCCACACGCCCGCTTCTTATATCGTGGACCTGGTGCTGGGTGGCAAAACCTACACCGCCGTGGCTCATGAGTATCAGTGGCACCCGGTAGAGGACAACTGCCTGCACGTGGATTTCCTCGCCGTTAATGAAACTAAGCCCATCGTCATTGCTGTTCCGCTGAACATCACCGGTCACCCCAAGGGTGTACAGGCTGGTGGTAAGTTCACCCAGAGCGCCCGCAGCCTGAAGGTTTGCGCTCTCATGAAGAACCTCCCGGATCAGCTGGACATCGATGTTACTCCGCTGGAGCTGGACAAGAGAATGGTCGCCGGTGACCTCAAGTTCGAGGGCCTGCAGATTGTGTCCGACAAGAACACCATCATCTGCTCCGTGAAGACCACCCGTGCCATGCAGCAGGCCGCTCTGGAAGCTGCTAAGGCCGCTCAGTAAAAATGGAGTATCTTGTTGTAGGGCTGGGGAACATTGGCGCAGAATACGCCAATACCCGGCACAACATGGGATTTATGGTATTGGATGCCTGGGCTCAGGCATCCAATGTCCTTTTCAAGACCGACCGCTACGGCGACGTGGCGGAGGTCTCTTTCAAAGGGCGCTGGTTCGTCTTGCTCAAGCCGAACACCTACATGAACCTGAGCGGCAATGCGGTCCGTTACTGGATGCAGAAGCTGCATCTTCCCATGGAAAACCTCATTGTCATTTCTGACGATATCAACCTGCCGTTCGGCACCCTGCGTATGCGGGCCAACGGATCTTCCGGCGGCCACAACGGCCTGCAGGATATTACGGATAAGCTGGAAAGCGATCAGTGGATCCGTATCCGGGTCGGTATCGGAAATGAATTCTCACGGGGAAGACAGGTGGACTACGTGTTAGGGCCGTTGTCCGATGAAGAAAAGGCGGAAGTTCCGCAACTTGCCGCCCGCATTATCCAGGGAATCAAGGATGTTTCCACCATTGGAATAGGCCGCGCGATGAACACCCTGAACACGCGTCCCAAGGCAGAAAAAGCGGAAAAACAAGAAAACGTTGCAGAATCTTAAATTTTTCTGCAACGTTTTGTTTTTTTCTGCATCTATATTATAGGTTTAGGTTTTAGTACACGTCAAAAGAACCGGTTCCAAGGCATTGCCAAAGACCGGTTTTTTTGTTTTTTATGCCCTCGGATGATGCTCCAGGACCATTCTGTGCCAGGTGGAGGTGTCGATGTGGGTGTAGATTTCCGTGGTGAGGATGCTCTCGTGGCCCAGCATTTCCTGGACAATACGTAAATCAGCCCCGTTTTCTATCAGGTGCGTGGCAAACGAATGCCGGAAGGTGTGGGGCGAGATTTCTTTCTGAATGCCGGCAACCATGGCCTGCTCTTTTACCAGGTTGAACAGGGACACGCGGCTGAGCGGCTTTCCAAAACGGTTGAGGAAAAGGAAGTCCTCGCAGGCGGCAGAGGCAGGGGAGGGCCGCTCCGGGAGGTAGGCGAGGATGGCGTCTGCGGCCATTTCTCCCAGCGGGATCAGGCGTTGCTTGTTTCCTTTGCCGATGACATCGACAAAACCCTCCTCCAGGTGCACGTGCGAGATGCGGAGGCCGGCGCATTCGCTTACGCGCAGCCCGCAGCCGTACAGTACCTCCAGGATGGCGCGATTGCGTTTCCCATAGGGAGCATTCAGGTCCACCGATTCCAGGATGGCCGTGACTTCGTCCACGCTGAGCACTTCCGGCAGGTATTTTCCCAGTTTGGGCGCGTCGATGCGGTCGCAGGGATTCTCCTTGATTTCACCTTCTTCCACGCACCAGCTGAAGAAACTGCGCAGAGCGCTTACCAGGCGGGCCGTGCTGCGTTTGGACAGGCCTTCCGCCGTTACTTTCCCCAGATAGCGTTGGATATCCTCCGTGGTGACCACGCGGGGCTCCACCTCACAAAAAGCCAGAAATCCCTCTATATCATGACAATAGGATGCCACCGTATTGGGTGACATCCTTCGTTCTAACCTGAGGTAATTTCTGTAATCCTGCAGTATCATGAGATACACTCGCTTCGCTCGGTATGACAGGGACTACAACGTCCCGTATTTCTTTCCGTAGAGGAGCATCTGGCCCAGATAATCGTCCGTGTAAACGGGGACGTAATCGGTGATGGTGCCGTCCGCTGCATAGACCGGCTGGATTTCCGGGTTCACGAAACCGCCGTAAGGTTTGAGGTTGAGGGCCTCGTACCGGGCTTTCACCTCCTTATGCAGTTCCGGGTCGATATGGACGGCATAAGTCTCGATCAGCGCCTTGCCGGCCTCATAATCGCCTTCGCTCTTGATGCGCTGGATCTCCGCCAGGAGCTCGGCAAACAGGGCACGCAGTTTCACATAGTCCTTGACGATAAAATACGTCTTGCCGTTTTTAACCTTCTTGACGATGACCTTGTCCTTGGCACCCTTCTCGTAGCACCATTCGGCTACCAGCTTGCGGTTTTGCATGTGCGCTTCCGTGTTGGGACGGCCCAGTTCTACGCGGGTGAACTGCACCATGAGGCCATTACGGATATAGTTGGCATATTCGGCCTTGTAGGCCTCCGGATCCGGCATGATGCCCAGTTCCACCATCTTGGGATCGGCCGTATAATACAGGCCGAAGAGGTCTGCGCGGGCTTCCTCCAGGGCCGATGCATATTCGCCCATGGCGGTGGAGCTTACGCCCGGAAGCAGTTGACCGGAAGCATGGCCCAGGCACTCGTGCAGGTCCGTATGGATTTCATCGGCAACGGTACCCCATTTCTTGGCCAGCTCGATCTCCTTTTTATCATAGGCGAATTCCTTCAGGGTGCTGGTGGGCAGCTCCTGCGCGGCATAGTCGTAGGTATGGGTAATGTTGGCGATGGTGACGCTCTTGGAGCCGTGCTCCTTGCGAATCCAGTCTGCGTTGGGCAGGTTGATACCGATGGGCGTGGAAGGGTAGCTGTCGCCGGAGAGGCAGACGGCATTGATCACCTTGGCGCTGACGCCCTTCACGGTTGCCTTCTTGAAGCGCGGATCCACCGGGGAGTTGTCCTCGAACCACTGGGCGTTGGCGCTCAGGATTTCCGTGCGCTTGGAAGCCTCGAAGTCCTTGATATTCACGTAACCCTCCCAGGAAGCCTTCCGGCCCAGCGGGTCATTGTAGTCTTCGATGAAACCGTTGATGAAGTCCACCGTGCCGATGGTGTCCTTTACCCACTCGATGTTGAACTCGTCCCACTTGTGGAGGTCTCCGGTCTTATAGTACTCGATGAGAATACCCAGGGCACGCTTCTGGATGTCGTTTTCCGCCACTTCGCGGGCTTTGCCCAGCTCTTCGCAGATTTTCTCCAAGGCAGGGGAGTACAGCCCGCCGATTTTCCAGGGAAGTTCTACGATTTTGCCTTTTGCATCCTTGACCACTTTGGTGTTGAGACCCCAGGAAATGGGTTCCGGATCGGTCGGGTCCACGATGCCGGCGTAGTAATTCTCCACTTCCTCGCGCGTGACATTCTCATAGAAGTTGACGGCGGAAAGTTTCACCAAGTCCCCAGAAGTTTCCGTGGAACGGCGCTGGGGCCATACGGCCGGGTTGTAGATGATATCCAGCAGTTCTGCAGCACCGGCTACACCGGCGGCATCCAGCAGCGAAGCAAAATACGCTTTGTCGCAGGCCGGGAAGATTTTATCCTCTGCGTAATGATGGTGAATACCGTTGGAGAAGAATACGCGCTTGGCGTAAACGAGAAAGTCCTGGTACTCAGGCGTTTTTGTGTCGATGCTGCTGTTCTCCAGAATGGCCTCCAGGGCATGGCGGACACGCAGGTTGTCCTTGCAGTTCTGGTCCCAGAGGATGTCGCGGCCGTATTTGGCGGCCTCTGCAAGATGGAAGGCGTATTCTTTCTGTTGAAGGCTCAGGTTTTCCCATCCGGGAATGCGGTAGCGCATGACTTTGAGGTCCGCAAAGGAATCGATGGTGTACTTGAAATCGTTTGCTGCACTCTCTTTTTCGGGCGCATCACAGCCGGCCACCATGAGGGCGGCACTTCCGCATAAGATCATTTTGGCTAAATTCTTCATAATGTGCAAATATACAAAAATAATCCTTAACTTTGTAGATTATGGGAAAAAGGCTAATATGGACCTTGCTGGCGGCACTGCTTGTAGTGACCGCCTGTAACAAGGATGCCGGCTTTGAGCCAGGCTTCAGTGGGGCGGACAATGGTTCCCGGACCGGTACGGAGCGCAGTTATTCCATGCCCTCGCGCCGGGTAATGGTAATGATTTCGGCCGGCTACAACTCGCTCTCCGGCTATCTTACGGAAGACTTGACGGATTTGGAGAGCGGCTACCTCCCGGAAGGCACCTACTTCAATTCCGACGTCCTGCTGGTGTTGGCCCGCCTTCCCAAGAGCGCGGGAGATTATGCAACTCCTAGTGCGCCCATCCTTTACCGCTTGTGGGCCAACCGTGATGGGGAAGTGCAGCGGGATACCATTCTTGTCTGGGATGGCGACACCCAGCTTTGCACCAAGGAGACCATCCGAGAAGCCCTCACGGCAACGCAAAAGAACTTCCCTGCCCAAAGCTACGGTGTAGTATTCTCGTCGCACGGCTCCGGTTGGCTGCCGCCCGGGTATTATTCAGACCCGTCTAAGTTTGAGCCAACCTCCGGCAGCGTTTGGAGCCTGCGTTCCATCGGCCAGGATAAAACGCCCACCGGCGGTACGGAACTGCCCCTGAAAGACTTTGCCGATGCCATCCCCATGCATCTGGACTACTGCCTGATAGACGCCTGCCTGTCCGGATGCGTAGAGGTTGCTCATGCGCTGAAGGACAAGGCCGATATCGTTGGTTTCTCGCCTACGGAAGTGCTGGCAGACGGCTTCAACTACAAGGACATCACCAGCCATCTGTTTGCCAAACCGCTGGATCCGGTTGCCGTATGCCGTGAATACTTCGAGTATTACAACGCCCAGACGGGAAGCAACCGCAGCGCTACCATTACGGCGGTAGATACCCGCAAGATGGCGGCTCTGGAAGCGGTTTGCAAGGAACTGTTCCAGGCTTATCGGCTCGTTTTGAATACCATGAGCGGAAGTTCCGTTCAAGGCTATTTCCGCATGGACCGTCATTATTTCTATGACCTCCGGGACATTCTGGTGCAGGCGGGTATTACTGAACAGCAGAAAGCGCGTCTGGACGATGCGTTGAACCAATGCATCGTGTATCAGGCCGCAACGGACGATTTCCTGAGCATCCCCCTCTTACGCGTATGCGGATTGTCCATGTACCTACCGTCCATGGGCTCCACTTATTTGAACAATTATTATAAGGAGAACATCTCCTGGAACCAAGCCACCGAATTAGTATTATAATAAAATGAAAGAGTTTGTAAAAACCATGCTGGCCGTCATTTGCGGCTTCATCGTACTCCGTATCCTGCGCATCCTTCTGCTGCTCATCTTCGTGGGCTCTGCTTTGGCGAGCGGAAAACCTTCATTGCCCCGTGAGGGCGTGCTGGACTTTGATATGAGCGCTTTCACCCTGGCAGAACAGAGCCAGGAGGCCCAGATGCCGCAGGGCATGGACCTCATGTCCCTGGGCTCCTTCGACATGAATCCCATCATCGGGATGCATGACGCCGTGGTTGCCCTTCGCGCCGCCGCATCGGACCCGGGCGTGAAATATCTCCTTTTACGCGCAGACGAAATGTCGATGGGTATGTCACAGGTGGAAGAACTGCGGGCTGCCCTGGCCGAATTCCGCAGGAGCGGGAAGGCCATTATCGCCTATACGGAGAATCCGGGCAATGGTTCCTATTATCTTGCTACGGTTGCCGATAAAATCTATATGGGCTCCCAGCATGGCGGCAACGCCACGGTCATCGGCCTGTCTGCCCGGCTCATCTTCCTGAAAGACCTGCTGGATAAGGTGGGCCTGCATATGCAGCTCATTCGTCACGGAAAATACAAGAGCGCCGGTGAAATGTACATCCGTTCCACAGCCTCTCCGGAGAACCGGGAGCAGTACCAGGTGCTGATCAGCTCCTGCTGGAAGGCTTTCTCCAGCGCTATCGCCCAGTCTCGTGGCATTTCCGAGGAAACCTTCAACCAGCTGGTGGACGATCTGGCCCTTGTTCAGCCGGAAGACTTCCTGTATTGCGGTCTCGTTGACGAACTGGTGGACCATGAGGCTCTGATCGAGAAACTCTGCACCCTGGCACAGGTGGAAAAAGTGGAGAAGCTGGGCCTGATGCCCTTTGCCGACTATGTTTCCGCACGTGTGCAGGAGATGCCTGGCCGCAATAACGTGGCCGTTATCTATGCCGATGGCGAGATTGTTGAGGGCAAGGAGTACGGTCAGGTGTCTGCTGACCGCTTTGTCCAGGTAATCGACCAGGTCCGTAAAGACAAGACCGTCAAGGCCGTGGTGCTCCGCGTGAACTCTCCTGGCGGCAGCGTTTCCGCTTCGGTGAAAATCCGCACCGCACTGGATCTTCTCCAGAAAGAAAAGCCCCTGGTAGCCTCTTACGGTGACTATGCCGCTTCCGGCGGTTACTGGATTTCCAACGGCTGCCAGAAGATTTATACGGACGCCACCACCCTTACCGGCTCCATCGGCGTGTTCTCCATGATCCCGGAATTCTCCGCCGTTACCAAGAAGGTGGGCGTAGGCGTGGAGTCTGTGGGCTCCAACAAGCACAGCGACATGTTCTCGCTCATGCGTCCCTTCGACAAGGATGAACTCGCCTACATGCAGGCTTCCGTGGAGGATATCTACGAATCCTTCGTGAACCTGGTGGCCTCCAGCCGTAATATGGAGCCCGCCCGTGTGGACGAGATTGCCCAGGGTCGTGTATGGACCGGTGTCGATGCCCTCGAGATTGGTCTGGTAGATGAAATCGGCACGCTGGAAGATGCCATCGCATACGCTGCCGCCCTGGCAGACTTCCATTCTTCCGACGAGTACACGATTGTGGGTTACCCGCAGCCGCTCACCATGATGGAAGAACTGCTGATGAGTTTCGGCCAGGGGCCCGAGGAGCCCGCCATCCTTGCAGATACGCCTTTCGCCGGTATTGCCAAGGCCGCCAAGGAGCTGACAAAAGAACAGCCGAGCGCTGTTTACGCCCGGCTGCCTTACATGCTTGAGATTCGATAGGGATTACTTCTCGAAGAAGCGTTTATAAAGACCTAAGAAGCCTGCCCCGTGGCGGGCTTCGTCTTTTGCCATCTCGTGGACGGTGTCGTGGATGGCGTCGTAGCCCAGCTGTTTGGCCTTGGTGGCGATAGCCAGCTTGCCTTCGCAGGCGCCGGCTTCGGCCTCATAGCGCTTCTTGAGGTTGGTCTTGGTGTCCCAGACAACCTCACCCAGGAGTTCTGCAATGCGGGCGGCGTGGTCCGCTTCTTCAAAAGCGTAACGCTTGAAGGCGTCGGCAATTTCCGGGTAGCCTTCGCGTTCGGCCTGACGGCTCATGGCCAGGTACATGCCAACCTCGGAGCATTCGCCGGTGAAGTGCTCCTGCAGGCCAGCCCAAACTTCCGGGTCACAGCCTTTGGCAACACCGATTACGTGCTCGCAGGCCCACTGGGGCTTGCCGGCTTCTTCCTTGATTTCAACGAATTTTTCTGCCTTGGCGTGGCACACAGGGCATTCTGCAGGGGGATTGTCGCCTTCGTGTACGTATCCGCACACCAGACATCTGAATTTCTTTTTCATATCAGTTCCTTTTATTGTGTTTAGTTTTGAATCTTTCAAAAGAAAGTTCCGTTTACAAATATAAACAAAATTCGGATATTTTTGCTAATTTAGCGGAAAGTATGACACCTTTTCTCTCGCAGGTGGCCGCGCACTATTTCCAGGCCCCGGACATACGGCAACATTGC
This sequence comes from uncultured Bacteroidales bacterium, assembly GCA_946415475.1. Classification (GTDB taxonomy): domain Bacteria; phylum Bacteroidota; class Bacteroidia; order Bacteroidales; family UBA932; genus Cryptobacteroides. The sequence goes on along the minus strand of CAMKSQ010000001.1, from coordinate 56,201 downwards.
TTCGTCTTTCCCAACCGAAGGTCGATGGTTTTCTTCCGTAAGTATCTGGGAGAGAGGGTGAAAGAGCAGGGCGGGGGTGTTCCGCTTCCGGTCCCGCCCATGTACACCATCAACGACTTCTTCTACGCGGTATATAAGGTAAACGTGACAGACCGTCTCCGGCTGTTGCTGGAACTGTACGACTGCTACCGTTCACTCAATCCGCAGGCAGAATCGCTGGACGAGTTTGTATTCTGGGGCGATGTTATTCTGCAGGATTTCGACGACATCGACAAATATTTGGTGAATGCGGAGGATTTGCTGCGGAATGTGTCGGATTTCAAGGCCATCCAGGATTCCTTCGATTACCTGAGCGGTAACCAGCGGGCTGCCATCGAGCAGTTCCTCTCGCACTTTCGGGAAGGGAAGGAGAGTGAGATTAAGAACCGCTTTGTGAAACTGTGGAACCTCCTGTTCCCGCTATATACGCAGTTCCGTGCGCGTATGCAGGAGAAAGGCATGGCGTACGAGGGTATGGTGTACCGCAGCCTGGCGGATGCCCTTAAAGGCGGAACGCCGGCCGTGGATATCCTCTCTCCCGTTTTTCCGGAAACCAAACAGTTTGTTTTCGTGGGCCTGAATGCGCTTACGGAGTGTGAGCGCCTGCTGCTCTCGCGCATGCGGGATGCCGGCTTAGCCCAGTTTGTCTGGGACTTTGTCAGTGCGGAAATCCAGGATCCGGCCAACAAGGCGTCGCTCTTCATGCGAAAGAACGTGCAGGAATTCCCGCAGGCCTTCCCAATCGACCCGCAAGGCCTTGGCAAACCCCGGATTACCGTTATCAGCGTGCCTTCTTCCGTGGGGCAGGCCAAGCTGGCCGGGCACATCCTTCAGGCTTCCCGGGCCTCGAGTGATGTGGAGACGGCGTTTGTCCTTCCGGACGAGAGCCTGCTGCTGCCGCTGCTCAATTCCATTCCGCCACAGCATAACAATATTAACGTGACGATGGGATATCCCATGCGCGGCAGTTCGGTCTATACGCTGCTCCAGGCGCTGGGGCAGATGCAACTGCGCCTGCGGCATCGGCCGGACGGCTGGTATTTCTACCATCGGACGGTACGGGAGGTGTTCGGTTCCGGCCTGTTCCGGGAGTTGTTGTCTGAGAAGGAAAAGACCATCGTGGCCCGCGTTAAGGCCGATGCCAAATACTTTATCCCCCTGGCGGATTTGCAGGGCGGTCCGGTGCTGGACCTCTTCTTCCAGGTGGGGGTGACGGATCCTGCGCTGGCCTCTGTGGAACAGAACCATGCGGTGGAGCGCTACTTTTCCGACGTTGTGGCGCTGGTGGGGCGGCAGTTATCGGCCACTGGAGACATGTTGCTGGAACTGGACTTTGCCAAACGCTGCCATACGCAGTTGAATATCCTCCTGGAGACGGACCTGGAACTGCTGCCGGCTACGCACCTGCGCCTGCTGGAAGCCAGCTTGGAGGGCATCTCGGTGCCGTTCCGGGGAGAACCGCTGCAGGGCCTGCAGGTGATGGGCCCGCTGGAAACCCGTGCGCTGGACTTCCGGAATCTGGTTATCCTGAGCGCCAACGAGGGCATGTTCCCGCGGAAGAGTTTCTCATCGTCCTTTATCCCGCCGGAACTGAGAAAAGGATTCGGGCTGCCCACCTATGAGTACCAGGATGCCGTATGGGCGTATTATTTCTACCGCATGATCCAGCGGCCGGAACATGTGTGGCTCCTGTACGACAGCCGCACGGAAGGCCTGAAGTCGGGGGAGGAGAGCCGCTATATCAAACAGCTGGAGTATCATTTCCATCTGCCGCTGGAGCGCCTGGTGGCAAGCGCCCCCATACATCCTGTCACCGTGGAAGATACCATCCCCAAGACGGAGACCCATGTACAGGCCATCCGGAACGGGGTGTTGTCGGCATCGGTACTGCAAAGTTACCTGTACTGCCCGGCGCGCTTTTATTACCAGTTCGTAGAGCAACTGCAGGTGGACGATGAGGTGGCGGAGTCGCTGGATGCCGGTATGCTGGGCAACGTGTTCCACAAAGTGATGAAGCAACTCTACGACGTGGACCTGGTAACGCCGGCTTATCTTGTAGCCACCGAAAAAGATATGGACAAGCTCAGGCGTCTTATCCGGGCTGCCGTATTGGAGGAAATGCACAGCGTGGAGGTGAGCGGTCGCAACCTGGTGCTGGAAGAAGTGCTGTTGGGCTATGTCCGTGCTACGCTAAAACATGACATAAACCTGTTGGCCAATGCCGGTTCGGCGGGCTTCCGTATCATCGGCCTGGAACAGCGCCGGGAAACCACCTTCGATGGTTTCCGCATCAAGGGGTATATCGACCGGATGGACAGCTACAAGGAGGGAGAAGTACGTATTGTCGATTATAAGACCGGTAAGGTGGAGGACGATGACATCCTCATTACGGACGAGAATGCCGCTTCCGTGGTGGAAAAGCTCTTTGGCGAATCCAACAACGGCCGCCCTAAAATTGCCCTCCAGCTCTTTGTGTACGGCGTTTTGGCCCATGCCGATCCTAAACTGAAGGGAGCGCAGGTGCTCAACTCCATTTACAGTACCGGCCGTCTCTATACCGGGGCGCTGCCGGATGTAGCGGAAAGCCCGGAGTTCATCCGCCTGATGCGGGAGAAACTCCGGGACATGCTCTCCGAAATGACCGATGTAACGGTGCCCTTCCGTCGCACGAAGGACGCAAGAACCTGCGCCATCTGCAACTTTAAGAATATCTGCGGGCGCTAATTACTTGGTTGCGTATTTGATGAATTTGAGGATGCAGGCAACGGCATCTTCGTCTGACAGGTCGCCAGTGTTCAGGACCAGGTCATAATTGCGGACATCGTAGCGGCTGGTGCCGGCATAACGTTGCACGTAGGTTTCGCGGCTTTTATCTACCGACTCGATGACGGTGAGGGCCTCTTCCTTAGTGAGGTTCTGCTTTTCCATGACTCGCTCTACGCGTTTTTCCAGCGGAGCCTGGATGAAGATATCCAGCTTGTTGGGATGGTCCTTGAGCACAAAGAAAGCCGAACGGCCGGCGATGACGCAGGAACCTTCTGCAGCGATTCCTTTCAGGATTTCTGCCTCGGCCTCAAAGATATCGTCCGCCTTCACTTTGTTCAGTTTCCAGTCGTCTCCCTTGTTGGCCTCGAAGCCAATGAAGGCGCCGGAATTGGGCACGGGAGCCACGATGTCCAGCATTTCCGTGAGCCAGTTCTTTTTGGTCCCCTTGATTTTCTCAATTTCATAGGTGGACAGCTTGAACTTTTCCCGGAGGTCCTGGATGAGGTTTTTGTCGCTGTAGCGTACATTTAACTGGGCGGCCAGTTTGCGGCCGATGGTACGTCCGCCGGAGCCCAGCTCCCGGCTGATAGTAATGACGAAGGGCTTTTTGGTATCCATAGTCTTTCTTGGTTGCAACATACAAATATAGGTATTTTTTGTTATATTTGCGTTCATGTTTGAGGGAATTATCAATGCCCGCGATTTAGGCGGAATAAAAATCGGGAATAAAACCGTAAAACACGGACTGCTGCTGCGTACGGCCCATCTGCACGATGTCACGGATATGGATGTCCTGCGGCTCGTGGAGGAATTCCATCTCAAACGCATCTTCGATTTCCGCTCCATTCCGGAAGCTTCCCTGCAACCGGACCGCGCCATCCCCGGAGCCATTTATCTTACACTCCCTACGCTGGACACTTCGGCAGAAAAGGAGAGTGGGGAAGCCATCCCGGAGGAAACATGGCTGAACCTGCCCAAACACATCGTCCGCCTGTCGTTCATGAAAATGTTTCAGGCAAAGGCCCGCGAACTTTATCCTTCCCTGATATTGAGTGAATTCTCACAGCTGCAATATGCTACCTTCATGAACCTGGTGCTGGACACGGAAGGGGGCGCTATCCTGTGGCACTGCTCGCAGGGCAAGGACCGCACCGGCATTGGCGCCGCGCTCATTCTGGGCGCCTTGGGCGCAGACCGTGCCACCATCCTGGAAGATTTCGACCGCTCCAACGACTCTTATCGGCCCCTGGTGGAAAGTCTGTGTGCGGAAGTCCGTGCAGCCGGCGGCGGGGAAGACGAAGAGGAGGTGGTCCGTGCCTTCATGGGCGTGAGCGTGAAAAATTTCAATCACGCACTGGACCTCATCGACGCCAACTGGGGCTCCATCCAGGGCTACCTGGAGGAGGCTATGGAAATCAGTTATGAGGATTGTCTCCTCTTGCAGAAACGGTATCTGGAGTAATACCTATTGGTACAGATGGCGCTTGATGCTGCCTTTGGCGGTGCGCTCGAAGGGCATGTCCACCAGTTCTACCTGAAAAATCTGGCTGAATTTAGGCAGGAGGTCATTGCTTTTTTTGCGGATGTCCTCTGACAGCGCCGCTACGGCTTCTTCATCGTCTCCTTTAACGGAGTCCGCTTTGGGATACACCAGGGCCACCAGTTTGTTATCGCGGTCCACCACCAGGGATTCTTCTACCAGCGGATGCCGGGCCAGGACCTGCTCCACTTCTTCCGGGTAAATATTCTGGCCGGAGGAACTGAGAATGAGCGCTTTGATGCGGCCGCGGATGAACAGGTTGCCGCCTTCGTCCATGATGCCCAGGTCTCCGGTTCGGAACCAGCCGTCTGCCGTGTATGCCTGTTTTTCCGCCTCCGGATTCTTGTAATAACCGACGAAGAGGTTGGGACCCTTGGCCTGAATTTCACCGGGAATGCGGTCTGGCTCAGAAGAGTCTATCCGAATTTCGTGAATGGGCTTTCCGCAGGAACCGGGGGCATAGCCGTCCGGCATGTCAAACGCGAGCAGAGGACAGGCTTCGGTCATGCCATAACCCACCGCATAGGGCAGTTCAATCTTTTTGAGCACGCTTTCCACCTTCCAGCTAAGCGGCGCACCGCCAATGATAATGGTGTGCAGGTTTCCGCCCAGGGTGGCCAGCAATTTTTTGCCGACGGAACGATAAAAGGAGGAACGAAGACCCGGAATGGTGCTGATGGCCTTGGCCGAGCGGGTGTTCAATTGCGGCCGGATAAGGTTGGCATAGATCTTCTCCATGATGAGCGGTACCGTAATCATCAGGTACGGTTTCACCTCGTTCATGGCCTGGATGAGAAGGGAAGGGGAGGGTGCTTTCCCCAGGAAGTGGATGGAAAAGCCGGTACAGCAGGGATAGATAAATTCGATGGCCAGGCCGTAGATGTGGGCCATCGGCAGCATGGATACCAGGTTTACCGGCGCATTGTGGATGTGCTGCTGGCAATATTCTACGATATCCGACATGGACCCGTAACGGAGCATGACGCCCTTGGGGTCTCCGGAGGTACCGGAGGTGTAGTTGATGATGCCGACGGCATCCGGGTTGTACGGGTAGTGGATATCGTCCACGCCGACCCCTTCCGGGTAGCATTCTTCAAACAACTTTTCTTTGTCCTCCCAGGCAGTTTGCAGCCGCTCGTCCATACAGGCGAGCAACTTGTATTCCCGGGCATCCAGCACGCCCCTGAGCAGCGGGAGCTCATACTCGCGCAGGCTTTTCCAGATGGGTGCATCGGCAATGAGAAAGATACTGTCCGAATGCTGGATGAGCTGGGCAAGACCTTCCGGCGTATAGTTGGGCAGGATGGGGACGATGACGCCCTCATAAGTGTTTACGGCCAGGAAGGCGATGGCCCATCGGGCCGAATTCTGGGCACAGAGCGCAATCTTGTCCCCTTTGCGAATACCGGCAGCCTGGAAAAAGATGTGGAACTTTTCCACCTGCTCTGCCACTTGTGCATAGGTATAGCTTTCGCCGCCGTAGTCACACAGGGCGATTTTGTCGGCACGGAGCCGTATTTGTTCTTCCAGTTTCTTCAGATAACTTTTCATTCCTCGATGCTCTCAATCGTGCAAAGATACAACAAAAATAGGTATTGTCGCGGAAAATCCGTAAATTCGCAAATTATATGCCACTTACACTAATCATAGGACTCATCTTGCGTGTTATCCTTGCGCTGGGTATCATCTGGCAGATCCTTCGCGGAGAGAAGGAAGCGGATGTCCAGGTTCTATGGCTGTTGTTCATTGCCCTGTTACCCGTTCTTGGCCTGATTGCCTACTGCCTGTTTGGGATCAACTACAGGCGGGAAGTCGTGCGTGAGCGTTTGCATGCCCGTACCCTTAAGCTGTTCGAACAGATGCCTGAGGATTTGGAACATAAATTGTTCCCGGAGAGTAACCTTGATAAGGTGGACGCGCGTTTTCATCCTTTGGCACAGATGCTTCGCGCTTGCGGGGACGGCAACCGGGTGTACGAAGGCAATTCCCTGGAAATCATCACTTCCGGCCTCCGCAAGCGGGAACTTCTCCTGGAGGACATCCGCAAGGCGAAGAAATTCATTCATATCGAATATTTCCGTTTTGGCAACGATAAAGCCGGTATGGAAGTGCGTGATGCCCTGCTGCAGAAAGTGAAGGAAGGGGTGGAGGTGCGTTTCCTGAACAACAACATGATCGGCCGGAACATCCCCCGTTCCTATTTCCGCAATATGGCCAGAGAGGGGATGGAGGTGCTGCCTTATACGCATATCCGCAACGGTTTCCGCTCTTTCCTGATGCGCATCAACTGCCAGAACCACCGCAAAATTGTGGTGATAGACGGCCAGATAGCCTACACCGGAGGCATGAACCTGAACGACAACTACTTCTACAAGTGGCGGGATACGCACCTGCGCATAGAAGGTCCGGCAGTGGCACGCCTGCAGGCCTCATTTATCGACAGCTGGGTGTCTTCCGGTGGACGCTTGAGCCATCCGCTCCGGTATTATTTCCCGCTGCCCGATTCCATTACCTGGGATGCGCCTTTCAAGGACAAGTGCATGCAGGTGGTGACGGACGCTGCGGAAAATCAGCATCCGGCTACACTCCTGGGGTATGAGTGGATTCTGCAGAACGCCCGTGACTATGTCTATCTCCACACGCCGTACTTTATTCCACCTACCTCGTTCCTGAATGCGCTCAAGAGCGCTGCGCTCCGTGGGGTGGATGTACGGCTCATGTTGCCCAAGAAGGTAGATACCCCGCTTATCGGCCCGGCCAACCGTTCGGTCTATGCCGAATGTCTGGCGGCAGGCGTACGCATTTTCGAACGCAGCGGCGCGTTCATCCATTCCAAAAGCTTGGTCTGCGACGATTGTCTGGCCATTGTCGGCGCTTCTAACCTGGACATGCGCAGTTTCTTTATCAATACGGAGGCAAACTGCTTTATCTACGATAAGGAAATTGCCGCTTATGGCAAATCACAGTTCCTGGAAGACGGCAAGGACAGCGTGGAGTGGACGCTGGAAAGCTGGAGAGACAGCCGCACCTGGTACTACGAGATGGGCTCGCATTTCATGCGGCTGTTCTACCGCCAGCTCTAATTGAGGTGATACTCGGAAGTGCCCTTCAGGCCCGTCGTCCCAAAGTAGCTTTCTACGATATTTCCTTTTACATAGACCCGTCGGCCCCGTAAATCCGGGTGGCCCACCAGGTTCAGGGCGTCGCGTACGCTACCCTTGGGCAGTTCCACCGCCACGCAGTCTTCTTTGGCGGTAATGGAAGAGCGCTCCGCCAGGGCGATGTGGGTGTTTTTGCTGATGCCGTCCGTCTTCACCGACTTTCCGGCCGATGTCAAATCGCCGCCTACTATATAGCCGTATAGCCAAACACCGGTCTCACCCACGTGCTTGTAGGCATCTCCCACGGCGATGGCATTTTTCCATTCGCCGCCGTCGTTCCCGCTGCCACTGTCATTGTCACCACCAATGACATACTGCTCGTTGGACCACACCTTGGAGGTATCGACCGCTACCTTCACCTGACCGCTTGCACTGCCATTGGCCGGGGCAGATATACTCACGGTGAGAATCTCGCGGGGCTCCAGCTCCCGGGTGAAGAGCGTCTGGTCCTGGGCGTTGTTGTACAGGATGACGGAAACCTTGCCCGGAAACATATAGGCGATGCGTTTTTCCGTGTAGGTGTACTTGAGCTTCACGCTGTTTTGACTGACGAAAAGCACGCCGTCCGGGAAAGTGGTAAGGAAATCCGGTGCAATTTTGAGGCGGATGCCGGCATTTTGCAGCGTACAGTTCAGGTGCGCGGTGATTTTCTGTCCGGCCGATACCACTACCACTTGTTCATCTCCGTATTGCGGGCGCGCAAAAGCCGGTGCGGAAAAGGGAATAGACATCACCCTGATGGTGTAACTGCCCGGATCCACCTTCAGGTATTGGGGAGAATCGCCATAGTTTCCCTCGTACAGAATACTGCCATCGCCGTCGCGGATGGTGAGAAGAAAATCGTTGGTGTCGGGAATTTCTTCCGTCGCTTTTGTGTCGATGCTTTTGTCCAGCACCCAGCGGAGTTCCCCTTGCTCTTTCAGCCCTTTGAGGGCCGAGAAGTCGTCACAGGCGGTGAGTCCGGCCACTAGCGGGAGCATCACCCAGAGTTTTTTCAATTTCATACAGCACAAATCTTTACCGGCCGGACACCGTGTCCGGTCCAGTGCGAAGGTAGGGGACTTTCCCGGAACGCAGATTCAGAAACGTGAATTTTTTCGGGAACTTTTCTACCGATTCGTGTAAAACAACGTCCTTTGGGCCAATTTTTTTTGTCGATTTCCATTCTTCCGCCAAAATCCGTATCTTTGTAGGCTATTCAAAAGGATTTGATATGTTTGAGAACTTGAGCGAAAGACTGGAACGGTCTTTCAAAATATTGAAGGGTGAAGGTAAAATCACCGAGATCAACGTTGCAGAAACCGTCAAGGATATCCGCAAGGCTTTGCTGGATGCCGACGTAAGCTACAAAGTGGCCAAGGAGTTCTGCGACCGCGTGAAGGAGAAAGCCATGGGTGCCAACGTGCTCACTGCCGTGAAGCCCCAGCAGATGATGGTGAAAATCACCCACGACGAGTTGGCGGAGTTCATGGGCTCCCAGGCCCAGGACATCAATATCAAGGGGAATCCCGCGGTTGTGCTGGTGGCCGGTCTCAACGGTTCCGGTAAAACCACTTTCTCCGGCAAACTGGCCCTGCATATCAAGTCCAAGCGTGGCATGAAGGTGCTGCTGGCGGCTTGCGACACGTTCCGTCCTGCCGCTATCGACCAGTTAATCCTGCTGGGAGAAAGTATCGGCGTGCCGGTTTACACCGAGGAAGGGGAGAAGGACCCCATCAAGATTGCTAAGGCTGCCATCGCCAAAGCCAAGGCGGAAGGCTTCAGTGTAGTTATTGTCGATACCGCCGGCCGTCTGGCCGTGGACCAGCAGCTCATGGACGAGATTTCCGCCCTGCACCAGGCCATCCAGCCCACGGAAACCCTCTTCGTGGTGGACGCCATGACCGGTCAGGATGCCGTTGAAACTGCCAAGGCCTTCAACGACCGCCTGGATTTCGACGGTGTGGTACTCACCAAGATGGATGGCGACACCCGTGGCGGTGCGGCCCTTTCCATCAAGGCCGTGGTGGGCAAACCCATCAAGTTCGTCAGCTCCGGTGAAAAGCTGGAGGCGCTGGATGTCTTCCATCCGGAACGCATCGCAGACCGCATCCTGGGCATGGGTGACGTGGTCTCCCTGGTAGAGAAAGCACAGGAGCAGTACGACGAAAAACAGGCCCGCGAACTCAAGAAGAAACTGGCCAAAGACCAGTTCACGCTATGGGATTTCTATCAGCAAATCCAGCAGGTGAAAAAGATGGGCAACATGAAAGACCTGGCCTCCATGATTCCCGGCGTAGGAAAGGCCCTCAAGGATGTCGATATTCCGGACGATGCCTTCAAGAGCACGGAAGCCATTATCCTGTCCATGACCCCGTACGAGCGCGAGCATCCGGAAGCCATCAACGGTTCCCGCCGCAAGCGCATAGCAGACGGATCCGGCACCTCCGTTCCGGATGTGAACAAGCTGCTGAAGCAGTTTGAAGGAACCCGCAAGCTCATGAAGGGCGTAGCAACGGGCTCCTTAATGCAAAAGATGAAGGGATTTAGAGGCTAAATCCCTTCATCTTTGCATGAAAACATCCACGTTACTCCCTCCCGAAACCCCTCCCCTCGGGGGAGGGACTTGGGGATTCAGCGTTTGAACAGCAGCGCCATGTCCTGCTCCAGGGCGGGACGGGCGAGCTTCTCGGGAACAAACTCCCACTTACCAATCACTGCCGGATTACCAATGACTTCCGGGTCGATGGAGCCGTTCTCCATGAGGTAGTCGTACAGCAGGTTCCGGATTTCCGGATAGCGGGCCACGATGCGCTGGTCAATCTGGTCTGTGTCTATGCCGGCCTCCTTCAGGTCGCCGCCACCGCTGGCGCGGTAGGAGGTCATGGCTACGTTGTAGGTCTTCTCCGCCTGGAACGGGGTCCCATCGGCCATGGAGCTGATCTGAATGCGGCTGCCGAAAGGTTTGGTGACATCCACCGTGTAGTTGATGCCGGCGGCGGAGTCAAAGTTGTAGGCACGATTTACGAACGACCAGCCGCGCTGCTGGGTGCGGGGATCGTCCCGGCTCTGAATCTGGAGCACGTGGTCCGTGGGCTTGTAGATGGTGCAAATCCATTTGTCGTAGGAAACCTCCAGGTACTTCTGGATTTCCGCACCGGTCATGCTCACTACATATAACTGATTCTCAAACGGATAGATGGTGAACAGGTCGTTGAAAACCAGCGTCCCCGCTTTTACGTGGCCGTTGTAGGTGAGGGGAGCGGCAAAGGAAATCTGTGCCGGGGCCTGCGCCAGGCTCAGCGTGTGGATGAGGTTCATGTAATCGCACATGCCCTTGTATGCATCGCGGGTGTACAGTTCCGTGTTCAGGATACCCACTTCCTGAAGCGTGAAGTCACGCACCGCTTCAAAATCTTTGCGGAAATATTCGCGCATGACGGGATCGGCCTTTTCCGCTTTAACGGGAATGAGGTCGGTCTCGAAGGATTTGCTCACAATCTGGCCGTTTTCCACCTTCAGGTGCATTTTTCCGTGCGCCACATAACGGCTGTGGCTGCCGGAATTGAGTAGCGCGCAGGTGTCACGCGTCTCCACATAAGGACGATGGTCGTGGCCGCAGATAATCCAATCGACACCCTTTACCAGGTTGAAGGCATCCAGGGCTTCCGCTTCCAGAACGGTTCCGTCTCCCTGGCCGCAGGCGGAGTGCATGGCGGCGATTACTACGTCCGGATGCTCCTTGGCGCGCACCTTGTCCACATCGGCCTGGATAATCTGGGCGATGGAAACGAAGTGCATGCCGCTCCAGAGTTCCTCAGAGAGCCAAGCTTTGATGTTGGCATTGTTATAGCCGATAACGGCAATCCGCAGTCCGGCTTTCTCCACCATCTTGTACAGGGGGAAGTAGGGCTCCCCGTTGTCGTTGCGGATGGCATTGCCTGCCAGGAACGGTGCGCCGGCGCGTTTCAGGTCCGCCGCCACGCGGTCGTACACTTTATGGCCGGTTTCGATGTCGTGGTTGCCCATGGCGACGGCATCGTACTGCATGTATTCCAGCAGGCGGGGGAAGAGGTGCGGCGTAATCGTATCGACATAGTTGAAGTAATACGGGGCGTTATCTCCCTGCAGACAGTCGCCGGCGTCCACCAGCAGGACGTTGCCAAAGCCATCGGCCGTACGGACACTGTCGATGTAGTAGTTCATGGCGAAGAGCGACTTGCGCACCTTGCCATCGACATAGGTGGAGTCGAACCAGGTGCCGTGAACGTCGTTGGTAGAGAGCACCGTAAGGGTGTAGTCGCCGTCTTTGAGTTTGTGCGTGCAAGACAGCATGAGGCCCGACAGGAGGGCGATGGAAAGGAGAAAACGGGTTTTCATACGCGGTTAGTATTTTTCGCCCATCAGGGCGTCGATATCCTTATGTTCGCCCACCAGCCAGAGGATGTCGCCATCTTCAAACGGGAGTTGGGCGTTGGGTACGTGGAGGGTGCCGTCCGGCTTTTCGATACCGGCCACCAGGCAGTGGTATTTGTCACGGATGCCCGCCTGAACCAGATTTAGCCCAAGGAAGGGGGAGGTAGGACCAATAATCAGACGGCGCAGGACCATCTCGTCGTTGCTCCAGTTTTCCGGACTGTCGTCCTGGTGGCGCTCCAGGGCTTTTCCAAAGATTTCCAGGTCTTTATCCGTACCAATCACTTGGATACGGTCCTGGGGGAAGAGGCGGGTGCTGGCTTTGGGAATGTTGATGCGGCGGTTCCCTCGCATGATGGAGACCACGTGCACGCCATAGCGCTGGCCGAAGTTAAGGCTGGAGAGTTCGGAGCCGGCCCAGTCCACCTCAGCAGGGATGTCGAAATCGGCCAGGTGAAGGTCCTTGTCCAGCAGGCGAGAGGCGTATTCCGGTTTTTTCTGTCCCGCCTGCTCGGCCTGCATGTCCCTGGAACGCAGGTTGGTCATGAAGGTTTCTTCCAGCCGGTGCGCCGAATGCTTTGCCCAGCGGCTGAAGAGCATGTACCCGATGACCAATAGGGCAAGCAGGAGAATCAGGAGCACCGACACATGGAACAGCCTCGCCAGGGTGTATAGCACGAATCCCATGGCCAGGAGGATGCGAATGACCACCGAGGCCACCAGAGGGGCGCGGTTGGATTTGCTTTCCTCCCACAGGGTGCTGAATTCCTCCGACTTGTTGTATTTGATCATCATCGCGCGCAGGAAAGGCGCCAGGAGGGCAAGGATGACGAAGGCCGCTACGACGTGCGACCAGATGCCCGGTATCCATCTTTCGGCCAGAGGCACCAGGGCCGTAAAGCCAATGATGCAGATGGCGATGCACAGAATCCCATAAATGAGCACCGCGCTGATGACGTTGCCAAGATATTGTCTCCAGGTGTTGTCCGCTCCGCTTCTGGGCTCGGCTGATCCTGCGTAGCTTTCCAGGAAAGAGAGCAGCTTTGTCGGCAGGTGCGACTGCAGGAAACCGTAGGCCGGTCCCGACAGGCGTATCATGTAGGGCGTAAGGAAGATGGTAATGACCGAAACCGCCACTACGATAGGGTAGAGGAAGTTGCTGGTTACCCCGAGGGCTACACCAAGCGATGCGATGATGAAGGAGAATTCTCCAATCTGGGTGAGCGCGCAACCGCTTTGCACGGCGGTTTTGAGGGGCTGTCCGGAGAGCAGAACACCTACCGTGGCGAAGAAAGACTGGCCCAGGATGACCGTAATGGTGATGATGAGGATGGGCAGCCAGTATTGGCCGATCATGGCAGGATCCACCATCATGCCCACCGACACGAAAAAGATGGCACCGAAGAGGTCCTTGACGGGTTTTACCAGGCGCTCGATATGCTCTGCCTCCAATGTCTCCGACAGGATGGAACCCATGATGAAGGCGCCAAAGGCGGCGGAGAATCCGGTTTTTGCGGCGATCACCACCATCATGAAGCACAGGCCCAGCGACACCACCAGGAGGGTTTCGTCGTTCATGAGCGAGCGCGTTTTGCGGAGGATGAGCGGGATGATGTAAATGCCCACCAGCAGCCATAGAACCAGGAAGAACACCAGTTTCAAGATGCTCATGACCAGTTCGCCGCCTTCGAAGTTGGTCGATACCGCCACCGTAGAAAGGATGACCATCAACACAACGGCCAGGATGTCCTCCAGGATGAGGATGCTCATGACCAGCCCGGCGAACCTCTTTTGCGAGAGTCCCAGGTCCTGGAAGGCTTTATAGATAATGGTAGTGGAGCTCATGCAGATCATGCCGCCCAGGAACAGGGCGTCCATCTTGCTCCATCCGAAGGCCGATCCCACGACGAAGCCGAGGAAAATCATGCCGATGATGATGGTAAGGGCGGCGATAATGGCCGGCCCTCCCACCTTGACGATCTTTTTGAAGCTGAATTCCAGCCCTAATGCAAAGAGCAGGAAGATGACGCCGATATCCGACCACACATGGATGCTGGCTGCATCCATCACGGAAGGCGTCAGGGTGAAATGGGGACTGGCGATGAAGCCCGCCACAATGTAGCCCAGCACCAACGGCTGTTTCAATTTCTTGAAAATCAGCGTCATGATGCCGGCGCAGATAAGAATCAGCGCCAGGTCTGCAATGAGCGGGGCCAGGTTATCCATTTACTTGGCGTAAGCGACGGAACGGGTTTCGCGGATGACGGTGATTTTCACCTGACCCGGGTAGGTCATTTCGTCCTGGATCTTCTGGGCGATGTCTCCGGAAAGAACCTCGGCGTCGTGGTCGCTCACTTGTTCGGCACCCACGATCACACGAAGCTCACGGCCGGCCTGGATGGCATAGGCCTTGGTAACGCCCGGATAGGAACCGGCCAGGTTCTCCATGCCGCGCAGGCGCTTGATGTAGCTCTCAATCACTTCCCGGCGGGCTCCCGGACGGGCACCGGAGATGGCGTCGCCCACCAGCACCAGGGGAGCGTAGAGGGAGGTCATTTCCGTTTCCTCATGGTGAGCGCCGATAGCGTTGCAGATTTCCGGCTTTTCCTTATACTGCTCCGCCAGTTTCATACCCAGCAGGGCGTGCGGCAGTTCAGGCTCTTCCTCAGACACTTTACCGATATCGTGCAGGAGACCGGCGCGCTTGGCAATCTTGGGATTCAGGCCCAGTTCGCTGGCCAGGATGGCGCAGATATTGGCTACTTCACGGGAGTGCTGCAGCAGGTTCTGGCCATAGGAGGAACGGTATTTCATGCGGCCGATGAGGCGCACCAGTTCCATGCTCAGGCCATGGATGCCCAGGTCGATGCAGGTGCGTTTACCGGTTTCCAGGATTTCTTCTTCCAGTTGTTTCTGCACTTTGGTGACTACTTCCTCGATGCGGGCGGGATGGATGCGGCCGTCCACGACCAGCTGATGCAGGGCCAGGCGGGCCACCTCGCGGCGGACCGGGTCAAAGGCGCTCAGCAGGATGGCGTCGGGGGTATCGTCCACTACGAATTCTACGCCGGTGGCGGCCTCCAGGGCGCGGATATTGCGGCCCTCGCGGCCAATAATGCGGCCTTTAATTTCGTCACTTTCGATAGGGAAGGTGGTGACGGCGTTCTCGATGGCGGTTTCCGTAGCGGTGCGCTGGATGGTATTGATGACGATGCGCTTCGCTTCCTTGGCGGCGTTCAGACGGGCTTCGTCCAGGCAGTCGTTGATATAGGCCTGGGCCTCTGAACGGGCCTCTGCCTTCATGCTCTCAACGAGCTGGGCTTTGGCTTCCTGGGCGCTCATGCCGGCCACTGCTTCAATCTGGCGGATGACCTGTCCGCGGAGCTGCTCGTATTCTGCCTCACGCTCTTTCATGACCTCTTCCTGGGCCTTTGCAGTGGCCTTTTGGGCTTCCAGTTCCTTGTTCTTGCGGTCCGCCTCGTTCAGTTTCTGGTTCAGGGTGTTCTCCTTTTGCTTGATGCGGTTTTCCGCCTCACGGAGCTGGATGTTTTTCTCGTTCACCATCTTTTCGTGTTCGCTCTTGAGGGAGAGGTACTTTTCCTTGGCTTGTAGAATGCGCTCGTTCTTGATTTTTTCGCCTTCCAGTTCTGCTTTTTCCAGGATTTCATCGCGCTTCCCCTTGAGGATAGAGCGGCGGATGAATATGTACGCTACCAGGGCAATGATTGCACCGGCGACTAATCCGATAAGTAAGCTTGTAATGTTCATAAAGTATATATTGTGTGTTAGTGTTTTCAAAAAAAGCAGCCTCCTTTTGCAAGGAAACTGCTTGATAAAAGAGCCGCCAGCATCTAGTCAGAAAATCTTATCGGAATAAGATTTGGGAGCCGACCGGTTGCTGAGATCCCGCGTCCTGTGCGTGCACAGAATTCCATTGCGGTAACAAGGGGCCTGTCATCCCCGGCCTAAGTCTACCCGGCGTGTTGAAACGTGTTGATTTCAGCTTTCGATGGGTGACGGCTATGCTTGTATGTCCTTCAGATAGCGTTCCAACTCACTTGCCAGGGCTTTTTCGTCTTGCTTCTGGCTTTCCAGGTCCATCTGCAGCTTTAAGCGGAGAACGGTCTCGTTGAGGGCTATCATGGACAGCAGGTCTGAGACGTTTTTGCCGGGATGGCTGCGGGTGTAGGCGGCGAAGCGTTTGTTGATGGTTTCCGCAGCCTCACGGTAGAGCTGCTCCGCTTCCGGAGTGCTGGCCGTGAGGTTGAAGAGGCGACCGGCAATCTTTACGCTGATTTTTTGGTCCATACTACGCTTCCTCCAAATAGGAGATGCACTTATCGATCTCCTTGATTAAAGTGTCCACCTTGGCTTTTGTCTCCGGGCTGGGGGAGCCATTGGAGAAAGCCTGGGCAAGTTTTTTGGTTTCTATCTCGGATTCCAGTGTATCAATCTGTTTCCTTAGGGCCTTCCCGGTTTCTTCACTCGCATGTAACTCCTGGCGGAGACGTTCATTCTCTGCCTTCTCAGCCTCATAGCGGGCAATCAGCTGTTCTATTTGTTTTCTAATATCTTCCAGCATGGCCGGTTTTAGCACTATTCATGCAAATATACGAAAAAACTTCCAAACTTTTAGTTCCTAACCCCCATTTTTTCAAAACTTTTTTGCCTGAGGATAAAAAATGGGGCGCCCTGATGTTTAGGACGCCCTCATCGACATATCAATGCGCGGTTTACAGTTGCGCGATGAGTTTCTTGAAGATGATGGTCATTTTGTCGGCGGCGGCGTCGGCGGCTTTGACGATGGCTTCGCCGTCGGTGACGTAGTCGTCATCGTCGGTGGCGCGGGCAACGTCTGTAATCACGGACATGCCGAAGACCGGGATGTTGGCGTGACGTGCCACGATAACCTCCGGGGTGGTGCTCATGCCCACGGCATCGGCGCCGATGGTGGCAAAGTAGCGGTATTCCGCGGGCGTCTCATAGGACGGGCCGGTGCAGGCTACATATACGCCTTTCTGGAGCCGGATGCCTTCCTTGGCGGCAATCTTTTCCGCCTTGCGGATAAGGGCAGGGTCGTACGGACGGGTCATGTCCGGGAAACGGGGACCGAATTCTTCCAGATTAGGGCCGATAAGCGGGTTGGGCAGCAGGTTGATATGGTCCTTGATAATCATGAGGTCACCTACATGGAAGGCCAGGTTGGTGCCACCGGCGGCATTGGAGACGAACAGGTATTTGATGCCCAGTACTTCCATGACGCGGATGGGCAGAACCACCTGGTTCATGCCGTAGCCCTCATAATAATGGATACGGCCCTGCATGGCAATCACGGTTTTGCCGGACAGCGTTCCCACGATGAAATTGCCTTTATGGCCGATTGCCGTGCTCACCGGGAAACCGGGCACATCCCGGTAGGGGATGACCAGCGGGTCTTCAATCTGGTCTGCCAGTTTGCCCAGTCCGCTTCCCAGGACGATGCCAAACAGCGGCTGGCGTCCGTCCAGACGGTTCTTTATATAGTCTGATGCGAGGTGTATGGTGTCTGCGTAATTCATAGTTTCTCAATCATTTTCGTGATTAAACGGGTCATTTTGTCAGCGGCGGCGTTAGCGGCAATTACCACGTCTTCTCCGTCGTTTTCGTAATCATCGGCATAATCGTCATGAGCTTCATTGGTGATGACGGACATGCCGAACACCGGGATGCCGGCGTGGCGGGCCACGATGACTTCCGGAACGGTACTCATGCCTACGGCATCGCCGCCGATGGTGCGGAAGTACTTGTATTCCGCGGGCGTCTCATAGGACGGGCCGGTGCCGCCCACATACACGCCTTTTTGCAACTGGATGCCTTCCTCTGCGGCCGTGACGATGGCCAGGTGGATGAGGGCAGGGTCGTACGGGCGGGTCATGTCCGGGAAGCGCGGGCCGAAATCGTCAAAATTAGGGCCGATAAGCGGGTTGGGCAACAGGTTGATGTGGTCGCGGATAATCATGAGGTCTCCCACATGGAAGGCGAGGTTGGTGCCGCCGGCGGCGTTGGAAACGAAGAGGCGCTTGATGCCGCAGCCGATCATGACGCGGATGGGCAGCACCACTTTGTCCATGCTATAGCCCTCATAAAAGTGGATACGGCCCTGCATGGCGATGACCATTTTGCCGCCCAGGGTGCCCACGATGAAGTTTCCCTTATGGCCCGTTGCGGTGGAAACGGGGAAGCCGGGGAGTTCCCGGTAGGGGACGACGATAGGATTTTCGATGGATTCTGCCAGGCTTCCCAAGCCGCTGCCAAGGACAATGCCCAGTTCCGGCTGACGGCCTTCGATGCGCTCTTTCAGGCGGGCAGTAATCGCATTGATGGTTTCTATTCTTGGATCCATAGTAATGTGGTTAGATTTGTGACAAAACGCGGCGGGCGCCTTCCAGGATTTCTTCCTCTCCGGGGACGTGACGGTCCCGCATCACCCATTTTCCTTTCACCATCACCGAAGATATGACGTCGCTGTGGGCGGCGTACACCAGGTTGGCTTCCAGGGAGCCCGGTGACAGGAAAGCGGTGTTGTTTAGGTCGACCAGGGAAAGGTCTGCCCAGGCGCCCTCGCGGATGACGCCGGTGTCGATGCCCAGGGCCTTGGCCCCGTTGACCGTAGCGCAATCCATCAGTTCCTTCAGGGGCATGGCCGACGGATTGTGGCGCCAGGCCTTCTGCAGGAGGGCGGTATTTTTCATGTGCTCCAGCATGTCCATATTATTGGCCGATGCAGCTCCGTCCGTGCCCAGGCACACGTTGGCGCCTGCATTCCGCAACTCGTTGTACCGGAAGCGGAAGCCGGAAGCCAGTTTGAGGTTGGAGTCGATATTGTGCACGCAGTTTACGCGGCGGTCTCCCAGGATGCGGATGTCGTTGTCTGAGAGATGCAGGGCGTGGGCAGCGATGACGTGCGGCCCCAGGATGCCCAGCTGCTCGAAGTATTCGGTGGGGGAGAGCCCGCCATGGGCGTGGCGGCAGTCCTCATCCTCCGCGCGGGTTTCCGCCAGGTGCAGGTGCACTTTGAGGCCATGGTCCAGGGCGAACTGGTTGGCCCAGAGGATGTTCTCCTGGCAAACCGTGTACACCGAGTGGATGGAGATAGCGAAGGGCGTTTCTCCGGCCCAGTCCAGCGTGCGCTCATACAGGCGCAGGCAGGCTTCCCGCTGCTTGCGGGCCAGTTCCGGATTGTGGGAATCCAGGAAGATGAACGACACCACGGGGCGAAGGCCCACGTCCAGTGCCGCCTGCCGGGCATGCGGGGAGAACCAGTATTGGTCGTTGAAGGTGGTGGTGCCGGATTTAATCATTTCCAGGCAGGCTGCCTTGGTGCCCCAGTAAATGAATTCGCGGTCCAGTTTGGCCTCGATTTTCCAGATGTTGTTGAGCCAGTCGTACAGGGAAAGGTCCTCGTGGATACCCCGCAGCAGGATCATGGCGGCGTGGGTGTGCATATTGATGAAGCCGGGAATGACGGCATAGCCGGTACCATCCACCACATCCGTGCCGGGGAGCTGCTCCAGGGCAGGGCCGATGCGGCTGATGCGTCCGTCATCCCCGATGAGGATGTCCGTACGCCGGTTTTCATGCAAAATGTTCTTCAGGAGAATCATAGGGCTGGAGACAGGTTCGAAAAAACCGGCAGGGGCGTGCCGGTTTCCAACATTAAAACTCTTCTTCCGATGTTTCCTGCTCCTCACGGGAGGGATACTGGCGGATGGGCTGGTCGTGCAGTAAATCGTGCAGAATATAGCGCACGGCATCCTGAAGCCCTTCCTGGAACTTTTCGAAATCTTCTTTATAGAGGAAAATCTTGTGTTTGTCGTAAGTAAAGGAACCGTCCCTTTCCTGGCGGCGCTTGCTCTCGGTTATAGTGAGATAGAAGTCGTTGTTGCCTTTGGTAGTTTTTACATCGAAAAAGTACGTCCTTTTACCGGCACGGACCGGCTTGGAGTACACATCCTCGGAATTTCTCTCCTGAGCGTGGGCGCGCTCGTAATCTTCACTGTACATACCTTTGTTCGTTTTTATGTTTTCTGATTACAAATGTAGGGATTTTTATTAAAAAACACTAACTTTGCCTGAAATTTATTTGACATCATGCTAAATCGCCGCATCCTAAGAATCAAGGCCTTCAAGGTCCTTTACGCATACGCGGAAAATCCGGACCTTACGTTGAAAGAGGCGCTCGGAAGCCTTGAAGCCTCCTGTGAGGCTACACGCGACCTTTATCTGTATATGCTGGAGGTAATTCCGGCCCTCACGCAGGAAGCCGCCCGCCGTACGGAAGCGGCCCGTACCAAGTTCAATCCTACCGAGGAGGAACTCCATCCTAATCTCAAATTCGTCCGCAACGGCATCGCCGCCCTGCTGGAACAGGACCCTGATTTCCAGAAGCTTCTGGAAAAGAAGAAGCTGTCCTGGGACCAGAACGACGCCTTCGTGCATACGCTCTACGAGAACTTGAAAACCCGCCTGTACTACCAGGCCTACATGCAGGATCCGGAGCAGTCCATCGTCAAGGACGCCGCCCTCTGGAAGCAGGTGTTCGAGAACGAGTTTGAGGACGATGAAACCCTCTGGACCATCCTGGAGGACCTTTCCATCCATTGGTCCGACGACCTCCCGTACGTATTGGGCTGCGTTGTCCGCTCCCTGGAAGAGATGGGCCGCACGGGCCGGTGGACCTATCCTCCGCTGTACCAGAGCGACGCCCACGAGTTCATCCGCTCCCTGCTCACCGCCGCCTACGGCCGGTATGCAGAGTATTATGACCTGATTGCCGGCTCCGTTTCCAAGTGGGACCAGGATCGTCTGTACACCACGGACATTGTCCTTATTTCCATGGGCCTGGCAGAAGCGGAAACCTGCCCGGATATTCCGCTCAGGGTCACCATCAACGAATACGTAGAAATTTCCAAATATTATTCAACGCCCAAGAGCCGCGGTTTCGTGAACGGTCTGCTGGACCGTCTCATCAAAGACCGCATGGCCAAGGGCATAATTAACAAAACTGTATGAAGCTATTGTACACCCTCCTTCTGATGGGTCCCGCTGTTGCCCCTGCCGATGGTTCCGCCCAGCAGCCCAGCGCCTGGCCCACCATCATCATGTTCGGTGCCATCATCCTGGTGATGTGGCTGTTCATGATCCGTCCGCAGCGCAAACAGCAGAAGGAAATGCAGGAATTCCGCAACGCCCTCAAGAAAGGTGACAAAGTGGTCACCGTGGGCGGTATCTACGGAGAAATCGTGGAAGTGAGCGAAAAGACCGTCCTCATCCGTGTCGATGGTGACGTGAAACTCCGCGTGGACAAGCAGGGCCTGGTGAAGGATTATTCCGACGCCGAACAAAAGTAAGGCCATGTCCCTGAAAGACAGCATCAGGGCCAAAGTGAAAAATTGGAACGGGGAAGGGATTATCATGATTCTTTCCCTGCTTCTGGCTGTATTCATCTGGGTGCTGACCAATCTTTCAAAGGAATATTCGGGTACCATCAGCGTACCTGTAGTGGCCCAGTGCAATATCGAGGGGCACGGACTGGAGTCCACCAACACCGTGGTGGTGAGTGCCCGCTGCCGTACGGACGGATTCCGCCTGCTGCGGGAGCGCAGCCGCAAGGAGCGCGCCGTGGTGGTGGTTCCCTTCGACCAGGCCGACCTCCGCAATACGGCGCCTCACACCTATTGTCTTATAGGTAGTACCATCAACTCCTACGTCAACGAATTCTTCGGTGAAGGTGCTCAGGTGGAGGCATTTATCTCGGATACCCTCAAATTCATTTTCCCGGCCGAGAACCATAAGCGGGTGCCGGTAGAGGTGCACAAAAGTGTGGTGTGCCGCTCCCAGTATATGCCCAGCGGCCCGTTCCGCATTATGCCGGATTCGGTTACCGTATATGGCGATGACAAGCATCTGGAGACCGTGGAAAAAGTGGTGGCTTCCCGTTTGCTGCTGACGGACGTTCACGAGTCCCAGCACGGTGTGCTGCGCCTTGCCTCCATCAAGGGTGTCCGGCTGTCCACCGAGGAAGTCAGTTTCGAACTGCCCGTATCCCGTTTCGTGGAGCTGCGGACCACGGTCCCCATCGAGGTATGGAATGCTCCCGCCGGACGTGAAATCCAGGTGTATCCTCCTACGGCACAGGTGGTTATGCGCTGTGCATTCCCGCTGGCCAAGGACCCTGTCTCTGCCTTCAAACTGTATGTGGACTGGAAGGACTTCAATGCCTCCCTTACAGGTCGATGCGCCGCCCGTACCATCCGTCTGCCCGCCGGTGTACTGGACTACCGGGTGGAACCGGAAGTGTTTGACTGCGTGGAACTCCGCTGATGGAAACCATCTTCTTAACCGGATTCATCGGCAGCGGCAAGTCCGCTGTAAGCGCCCTGCTTCGTGAGCGGGGCATTCCTGTCTATGATTCGGACGCCCGCACCAAGGCCCTTTATGATGAGAGCCCCTCTCTGGTGCCGGCCCTGGAAAAGGCGCTGGGCATGCCGCTCCGGACCACGGACGGAAAGCTGGACCGGAAGGCATTGGCTGCCGTGATTTTTACCGATGACGATGCCCGTGAACGGGTGGAGGCACTGGTCTATCCCGCCGTGCTGGAAGATTTCCTCCGCTGGCGGGAGGCGCATGACGACGCGCCCTTCGTGGTGTTGGAATCGGCCATTATCCTTTCCAAACCCATCTTCAACGGCCTGGCAGACCGCGTAGTGCTGGTGACGGCGCCGCGGGAGGTCCGCCTGCAGCGGGTGATGGCCCGTGACGGCCTGTCGGAAGAAGAGGTGATCCGCCGGATGGACGCACAGCAGATGCCCATGGATGGCATCGACACGGTGCTGCAAAATGACGGTACGCCTGAGCAACTTCGCAGGGCCGTAGACGCCGTGTTTTTTCCGAAAAAATGACTATATTTGTAAGATTTTGAAACCAAACTATATCATGAAAACCGATCTCGCAAAAACCCTTTCTATCCGTGGTCAGCACGGACTGTTCAATTATATCGCCCAGTCGCGCACCGGTGCCATCGTAGAGGCCCTTTCCGATAAAAAGCGCGCCAACTTCGCCGCCAACGCCGGCATCACCACCCTGGAAGATATCTCCATCTATACGGAGGAAGGGGAAGTGAAGCTGTCGGAGGTTTTCACCAAAATGCACGAGGTGCTGGGTGATAAGGAAGCTCCGTCCGCCAAGGCTGCCGATGCAGAACTCAAGGCGCTCTTCGCCAAGGCCCTGCCCAATTACGATGCCAACCGCTTCTATGTGTCCCACATGAAGAAGGTTGTTGAGTGGTACAACGAACTCCGCAAGTACGCTTCGCTGGAGTTCATGACCGACGAGGACCGCGAAGCCGCCGCCAAGGAGGAAGCTTAAATGCCCACGCTGCAGGTCATAACGCTCGGGTGCTCCAAAAATACCGTCGATACGGAGCATCTCCTGTTCCAGGTTCAGCAGGCCTATGAGCTGGTCCCGGAATCGGAGTCCCGTCCGGTGGATGTGCTCCTGGTGAATACCTGCGGTTTTATCGGCGATGCCAAAGAGCAGAGCATCCAGACCATTCTTGCCTGCGCGGAGCGCAAAAAGGCAGGGGAGGTGGGGCGCCTGCTCGTTTTTGGATGCCTGTCCCAGCGTTATGCTTCCGAGCTGCCATCCCTCATTCCGGAGGTCGATGGGTGGTTCGGTGCACGGGACCTGGCTCCGCTGGTGGAGGCTTTGGGCTGCAAGTATAAGGCGGAGGAATCCTTCCGGCGTATCCTTACGGAAGGGAACAAGCCCTACGCCTATTTCAAGATTTCCGAAGGGTGCAACCGGCGTTGCTCCTACTGTGCCATCCCGTTTATCCGCGGCGCCCATCGTTCCGTTCCCATGGAACAGCTGGTGGAAGAAGCCAAAGAACTGGCGGCCAATGGCATCCGGGAGCTCATCGTCATCGCCCAGGACACCACGTATTACGGCCTGGACCTGTACGGACGGCGTGCGCTGGCGGAATTGTTGCGCAAGCTTTCCGGCGTAGAGGGAATCGAGTGGCTGCGCATCCATTATTCCTATCCTGCCGATTTCCCGGAGGATGTCCTGGAAGAGATGGCGCGCAATCCCAAGGTGTGCCGATACATGGATATCCCGCTCCAGCATGTGAGCGACCGGGTGCTGGACAAGATGCATCGCCATGTGGACGGTGCCTGGACAAGGGAACTCATCCGCCGCATGCGTGAACGGGTGCCGGGCGTTGCTTTGCGTACCACCCTCATCGTGGGACATCCCGGCGAGCGTCAGGAAGATTTTGACGAGCTGCTGGCCTTTGTCCGCGAAGCCCGCTTCCAGCGCATGGGCGCTTTCACTTATTCAGAGGAGGAGGGGACCTATGGCGCGGAGCACTATCGCGACAGCATATCGGCCAAAACCAAGCAAAAGCGGCTGGACCTGCTCATGGAGGAGCAGCGTGGCATTTCTCTTGCATATAACCAGTCCCGGATCGGCACGGAAGTCCGCGTTTTGGTGGATGATTTCGTGGAAGGCACTTTGGTGTGCCGGAGCGAATTCGAAAGCCCGGAAGTGGACGGCGAAATCCTGGTGAAATACACCCCGGAGGCGTTTGACGGCGTGGAACCGTATTCCCTTGTGGGTGAATTCCTTCAGGTGCGCATTACCGGTGCCGACGAGTATGACCTTACAGCACAAGTGATATGAAACATTCCTGGATTTTTGCCGTAGTTTTGCTCATTGCATCCTGCTCTCCGCAGATATATCCGCTGTATATGGACGTGCGGAATCCTTCTTCTTCCGGCCTGAATCTTTCCCGGAAAGATATTTCCATCGTGTATCGGGACGGAACCAATCCTGTGGATTCACTTTTCGACCGCCAGGCGGCATCGTCCTTGGCCCGTTCGCTGGAGAGTGACTATTTTGGCGGCGAGGAAAAGGTGGGTATCTACCACCTGCCGGAGCTGGACAGCATGTCGGTGGACCTGATGCATTCGCTGGTGATGGATACCGGCGGGGACGTGGTTTTCGTCCTTAAAACCAATCTGGGCATACCTGCACCGGAGACCAACCAGGTGGCCAAGGACGCCACTTCCGTGGATTCCGCGTTTGTGTGTCCTGTGAATGTTCCCATCAAGACCCACCTGGATGTGTACGACAGCATGAGTCAGGACAAGGTGCACAGCTTCAACGGTTCTGCTGTCCTGAAAACGCTGGTGTACAACAATGGCATGCTGACGCAGGAAGCCCTGGGCGAAAAAGCGTTACGCAGCCTGGCCAAGGAGGCCGATGTGGTAGGGGAGCGCATCAGCAAGCGTTTCCTTTCCACCTGGATTACGGAGGGGTTCGGTTTCTATTATTTCGATATGGGCTCCGATCCTTGGATCGATGGCATCCTGCAGGTGATGGACGGCAAGTTCGCCGCTGCGGTAGACTGCTGGTCCAAACTGGTTAAGCGGGGCGATGCACTGCATCGCGCCTGTGCCTGCTACAACATTGCCCAGGCCTTCTACCTGATGGAAGATTATGAGCTGAGCCAGCGCTGGCTGAAAGAGGCCGAAAAATTGGAGAATGTGTCACTGGCTCCGGGCCTTCAAAAAAGGCTGGATGCCCACTTGGAAAAGCGGTAGAAATTCACTAAATTTGCGGGATAGAAGTTACAATTAATTCTAGATATTTTATGTCAAGCATCGATCTCAAAAAGTACGGCATCAAGGGCGTTAAGGAAATCCTGTACAACCCCACGTACGAAGTCCTCTACAATGAGGAAACCAAACCCGGTCTGGAAGGTTATGACAAAGGTCAGGTGACCGAACTGGGCGCCATCAACGTAATGACTGGCGTTTACACCGGCCGTTCCCCTAAAGACAAGTACATCGTGTACGACAACACCACCAAGGAAGGCAAACCCGGCGAAATCTGGTGGACCACCGAGGGTTATCCCAACGACAACCACAAGATGAGCGTCTCCACCTGGAAAGTGGTGAAGAAACTCGCCCAGCAGCAGCTCAGCGGCAAGCGCCTCTTTGTGGTGGATGGTTTCTGCGGCACCCACGCAGATACCCGCATGAAGGTTCGCTTCATTATGGAGGTTGCATGGCAGGCCCACTTTGTGACCAACATGTTCATCCGTCCCCAGAACCAGAAGGAATTCGACCAGGAGCCTGACTTCGTAGTATACTGCGCTGCCAAGGCAAAGGTAGAAAACTACAAGGAACTGGGTCTCCGCAGCGAAACCTGCGTGGCCTTCAACGTTACCTCCCGTGAGCAGGTTATCCTGAACACCTGGTATGGTGGTGAAATGAAGAAAGGTATGTTCTCCATGATGAACTACTACCTCCCGCTCAAGGGCATCGCCGCCATGCACTGCTCCGCCAATACGGACATGAACGGTGAAAACACCGCCATCTTCTTCGGTCTCTCCGGCACCGGTAAAACCACCCTTTCTACCGATCCCAAGCGCCTTCTCATCGGTGACGACGAGCACGGCTGGGACAACAAGGGCGTGTTCAACTTCGAAGGCGGATGCTATGCCAAGGTCATCAAGCTGGACAAGGAATCCGAACCCGATATCTACAACGCCATCCGTCGCGACGCTCTCCTGGAGAACGTAACCGTGGATGCCCAGGGTAAGATCGACTTCAACGACAAGTCCGTCACCGAGAACACCCGCGTCAGCTATCCTATCTATCACATCGAGAAGATCGTCCGTCCCGTTTCTCACGGTCCGGCAGCCAAGCAGGTGATCTTCCTGAGCGCCGATGCCTTCGGTGTACTGCCTCCGGTTTCCATCCTTACCCCGGAACAGACCAAGTACTACTTCCTCTCCGGTTTCACCGCCAAGCTGGCCGGTACCGAGCGCGGCATCACTGAGCCCACTCCTACCTTCAGCGCCTGCTTCGGCCAGGCTTTTCTGGAGCTGCATCCTACCAAGTATGCAGAGGAACTGGTGAAGAAGATGAAGAAGAGCGGTGCCAAGGCTTATCTGGTGAACACCGGTTGGAACGGTACCGGCAAGCGTATCTCCATCCGCGACACCCGTGGTATCATCGATGCCATCCTGAGCGGCGCCATCGACAAGGCTCCCACCAAGCAGATCCCGTACTTCGACTTCAAGGTTCCTACCAAGCTGGAAGGCGTAGACACCGGCATCCTGGATCCTCGCGACACCTATGCCAAGCCGGAAGAGTGGGAAGTGAAGGCCAAAGACCTGGCCGGTCGCTTCATCAAGAACTTCCACAAGTACGAGTCCAACAAGGCCGGTAAGGCCCTCGTAAAAGCTGGTCCGAAGCTCTAGCCTGGAACACAAAACGCTCTTTATCAGCGTTTTACTCAAATGGACGGGTATCAATTCGATACCCGTCCATTATTATATCTATCTGAAAGTCAGCTAGTTCCGTTTCAGGCGAAGGATGCGGAGGCCGTCGTAAAAGACGGGGTAGGAGAAGAGCGTGCAGATCAAAAGGGAAAGCGTCCAGGTCCAGGGAAGGATAAAGCCCCAAATGATGCCCCAGATAAGGAGGGTGAGGGGGAGGAGCAGCACCAGGCTCGCGCAGCGGATGCTGTTGCACCAGGCTTTGTCCTTCATCTTGTAACAGAGCATCTCTGCCGTGCCCCAGATGGGCAGCGTGAGCAGCGCAGCCAGGGGCCAGACCAAAAGCAGGAGCGGGTGGGCTTTCTCGGAGGCGGGTCCTGCCGGTTCCACCATTGCCGCCATGTGTGCTTCAATATGGCTCCGCAGTTCCTGCAGCAGCTGCGCTTCCGTAAGCCCATCATGCGCTCGGACGAAGGCATTGATATCCAGCGGCTCTCCATAGCGCACCTCGCAGGCGCTCCGGAAATGATAGAAGTCACTGTAGTTGATACCCGTAGGCACCACCCAGGTCTGGCGCGTTTGTGCGCTATGCAATGCAATCCGCGCAATGCCTTTTTTGATAGGCTGCAGGGTGCGTCCGGGATGGTGTGTCCCTTCCGCAAACAGGCAGAATGGCACGCCATGTGACAGCACATCGTCAATCTGATTAAAGGTGGCGTAATTCTCGCTCACGTGCTCCAGACCGTCGCGTTGACGGACCATCGGCACGATGCGGAGAAAATGCAGCACCCGGGCTACAGCCGGCCGGCGGAAAAGATCGGCCCGGGCACCGAACACCGTGGCGTCCTTGCGGCCAGCCAGGATAACCAGCGCATCCATGAGGGTGTTGGTGTGGTTGGGGGCGATGATGACGGCGCCATCCTGGGGCAAATCCGCGCCCCGGTAGCGCAGGTAGCGGTAGCTGTTCTTCGTACACCAATCTACGTACAGGCGTCCAAGGCTATAGAGCCGGTTATGCTGCCAAATCTTAGACATCGGCCCGTCTGGTCAGGTTAAAGATAGTGGCGACGGTGAGGCCGGAGATGATGTGCCAGATGCCCCACCAGGCCGTAATCACCAGCATGCCGCCGTGGGGAGGGAAGCCGGCGAAGAGGCTGGTTCCCAGCATGAGTGCCAGGCCCAGTCCGCTGTTCTGGATGCCGGTCTCGATGGTGAGCGTACGGCGGTCGCGGAAGGGAACCCTAAAGGCCGATGCCACGCCAAAGCCAATGCTCAGCGCCAGCGCGTTGTGGATGAGCACCACCAGGAAGATGTAGCGGATGCACTTGAGGAAGGCGTCGATATTGCTGCCGAACGACAGCACCACCATGGCAATGAAGATGATGATGGAAAGCCACTGCAGGGGCTTTTTGAGGGCGGCGGCAACCTTGGGCAGATAATGACTGGTGAGGATGCCCAGTACCAGCGGAATGCCCAGCAGGATGAAGATGGTCTTGAACACGTCCCAGAGGGGAATCACCAGCGTAGGAATTTCTGCCGATACGGCGGCCGAATGCAGATAAACCGACCCCCAGGCCCAGAAGTTAAAGGGCGTAAGCACGACGGCCAGCGCGGTGGAAATGGCGGTCAGCGAGACGGACAGTTCCACATTGGCTTTGGCCAGCGAACTCATGAAATTGGAGATGTTGCCTCCGGGGCAGGAAGCGACCAGGATCATGCCCAGACCCATCATCGGGGAAATCCATCCGGTTAAGGCGATGGCCAGCAGGCAGGTGAAGGCTGGCAGCAGTACCAACTGGCACAGCATGCCCAGCAGCACGCTCTTGGGCTTTCGGAACACCTCTATAAAGATGGCCGGTTTGATGCCCAGCGCCACGCCGTACATCACCAGCGCCAGAATAATATTGATGGTGTTCATGCCTCCGGCGTTGAGGCTCACCTGAATGCTGTCGATGCTCTGGATAACTTCCTGGGTCATAAAAGCTTAGTAGTTGAATTGGAATTCGTCCACGTAAATGACCGACTTGCTGCTGCCGGTGAAGAACTCGCCCAGGCGGCTGGCCAGGACGGCAATGAACAGGTAGCCGGGCTCCTTGTCGTTGACATATTTCAGGTCGATGGTAAAGGGAATGTACCCGCCTGTGTCCTTATCCAGAACAAGGGAACCATAGGCCACAATATCCGGGTCTTTCTGGGCCGGGGTACTGGGACCGTCGGTGGACAGGAAGTGGCGCGCCTGCTTCCAGCTATAGAGGGCAATCTCTATCTGGCCTTTGTCCAGTTTGCCTTTCTGGTCCTTGTACGGTGCTTTGGCGGCGTCAATTTTTCCGGGCTGGTAATGCACATAACCGGACAGGCTCTTGGGGCGTCCCTTGAAGGGCGTTCCGTGGTACATCTCCGCTCCGGACATGCCGATGATTTTGACAAATTTACCCGTGTACAGGTTGCCGGTGGCAAAGGTGCCCATAATGGAACGGCTGCTCACTTTGGCCGCCGCCTTGCCTTTCCCTTTAACGGCCACATGCTCGTATTCCGGGACGGTGGTGTTGATGCCCAGGAAACTGGTGCCGTGGTTCACGGTGCCCCAGACTTTCTGTTTTTCGGAGGCGTTTTCCGGGAACAGGTCCCAGGCGCCTTTGGATTTGCTCCAGGTATCGAATGAGAAATTGTACACTTGCTCCTGGGCAAACAGGGCGCAGGGAAGCAGAATCAGGAGGGAGGTCAGTAATTTTTTCATAATGCTTCAATTGTTAGTCCGTCATAGGCGGGCTGCACCGCAGAACGGATGCCCATTTCCTTGCAACGGATGGCAAGTTCTTTACAAAATTGGGAATGGCTGGGGAACGCATGCGAAAGATGCGTAAGCCAGGTGTGTTTGGCGCCAATCTTATCGGCCAGCCGCAAAGCCTCTTCCAGCGAGAAGTGGGAGTGGTGCGGGTGGTAGCTCACGGTGTTCAGGGTTACGTGTTCCAGTCCCTGCAGTTTGCCCAGCTCGCTCTCCGGCAGGGTGCTCATGTCGGTGATATAGGCGATGTTCCCAAAACGGAAGCCCAGTACCGGCATCTGTCCGTGGATGCCCCGGATGGGAATGACGTTGGGCCGATCGTGCGGCGCTTCCACCACGGCGTTGTCCGAGGATTTGAGGCTCCCGTCCGGCTGGCGGTAAAAATAGCCTTTGTCGTGCACCCATTCCAGGTCGCCGGTGCCTTCCAGCGAGTCCACGCGGAAAGGTCGCTCGTCGATCAGGTGCACATGCCACTCCGGCGAACCGGGGTACTTATGCTCCTCAAAGGCATACGAATACTCCACGCGGAGCGAGTGCAGCACCCGTTCTTCACAAAAGATCTCGACGGCTTTCCTGTCGATATAGTTGAGGGAGCGGACATCGTCCAGGCCGCCCGTATGGTCTTTGTGGTTGTGCGTGAGGAGGATGGCATCCAGGTGGGAGATGCCCTGTGCAAGCATCTGGGAGCGGAAATCCGGACCGGCATCGACCAGGATGTTAAGGCCGTCAAACTGCACGAAGGCGGCTGAGCGGAAGCGCTTGTCCCGCGGGTCGGCGCTTTTGCACACCGGGCACTGGCAGCCGATGATGGGCACGCCCTGCGAAGTACCGGTCCCAAGGAAAGTCAGTCTGGTCATAGCACAACCTCCTCCAATTGGTTTACGCGGGCGGCATCGAACGGCCGTTCCACGCGGATGTAGTTTCCGGTATAGCCGCCCATGAGTCCGCCTTTTTCGGACGATTCCCACAGCACGGTCTCGTGCATGCCCTTGTGCGCCTGCACGAATTCCGTGTGCAGCTCTTCGCACAGTGCTTCCAGGCGCGCGACGCGTTCAGTCTTGAGGCTGTCCTGCACCTGGTCTTTCCACTCCGCAGCCCGCGTTCCCGGCCGGCGGGAGTAGGGGAATACGTGAATGAATGCGGGTTTGATACGCTCTTTCAGGAAGGTATAAGTTTCCTGGAACAGCTCTTCCGTTTCCCCGGGCAGGCCCACGATGACATCGATGCCAAAGAAAACGCGGGGCTCTCCGGGGCGCTCCATCGCCTGGCGGATGTAGTCGATGCGCGAAGCGAAGAGGGCAGTGTCGTACCGCCGGCCCACCCGCTTGAGCAGGGTGTCGCTGCCGCTCTGCAGCGGAATGTGGAAATGCCGCTGGAATTTGGTGCCGGAGGCAATCCAGTCCACGATTTCCGGGGTAATCAGATTGGGTTCGATGGAGGATATCCGGTACCGCTCGATGCCTTCTACTTCGTTGAGGGCTTTGAGCAGGTCCAGGAAGCTTTCTCCGCTGGTGCGTCCGAAGTCGCCGGTGTTCACGCCTGTGAGCACCACTTCTTTCACGCCCTCTGCCGCAATGTTCCGGGCCATCTTCACGACCTCGCAGATTGGAATGTTCCGGCTCCGTCCGCGGGCGTAAGGCACCGTGCAGTATGCGCAGAAGTTGTCACACCCGTCCTGCACCTTCAAGAATGCCCTGGTCCGCTCTTCACCGGAGCTGTATGCACCAAAAACGCTATTTTTCGCTGCGGAGGGTATTGCATCCGAAACCGCCTCCGCTATAAGAAGAGTTTGGGGAACTATCTGTTGTTTCTCATTGGCACCGAATACTTGCCACACGCCTTCCAGGGCCAGGAGTTGCTCTTTGCGGAGTTCCGCGTAGCAGCCGGTGACCACGATCCGGGCATCCGGGGCGGTCTTGTGCGCCCGGCGGATGAGGTTGCGGGACTTCTTCTCCGCCGTCTCCGTCACGGCGCAGGTATTGATCAGGTACACATCGGCAGCGGCAGTCCACGGCACCACCTCCCAGCCGGCAGCGATGAAGCCGCGCTCGTAGGTGGCCGTTTCTGCATAATTGAGTTTGCAGCCTAATGTGTTGAAAGCTATCTTCATGCAAGTATCAGGAATACGCACGGCCGTTTGCCCACGGTGACAGGGGAGGCTTTCCACTGGGCCACCGTCCGGGTGCAGATGAATTGGTCTTCACAGGTGAGGTTGGCGGCTACGCAAAGCCGCGTGTTGCCGCCGAGGGATTGGAGCATATCGGCCAAAAGGGAATCGTTCCTATAAGGCGTTTCGATGAGGATTTGCGTCTGATGGGCAGCCGCAGAGCGTTTCTCCAGGGCCTTTAGGGCCGCACGGCGCTCTTCCGTTTTGGCCGGGATATAGCCTACGAAGGCAAACGACTGGCCGTTGAGGCCGGATGCCATCAGGGCCATCATCAGGGACGAGGGCCCGACGAGGGGAACCACTTCGATTCCATGTCGATGGCACAGCGCCACCAGCAGTGCCCCCGGGTCCGCTACGGCGGGCAGGCCGGCTTCCGAAAGCAGGCCCACCGAGGTGCCGTCCTCGAACAGGTGCAGGAACTTTTCTACTTCCGCCGGGGCCGTATGCTCATTGAGTTCGTGGAATTCCAGTTCCGCGATGTGGCCCTTGAGGCCGGCCGCGGACAGGAAACGCCGTGCCGTGCGCACTTCCTCCACCACAAAGCGGTGCAGGGTAGGGAGCAGGGCGAAAACCGGTGCCGGAAGCACGTTTTCCGGTGCTCCGTCTCCCAGCGGTGTGGGAATCAGGTATAATTTTCCGTAGGTCATTCGTCTTCGTCTATTTTTCCGTCTTCATTCACGGAATACACATGCTGCCGTCCGACTCCCAGCATATCCTGTGATATGAGGGCCTCCCGTTTTTTCTGTCCCATGAATATGGTGCGCAGGAAGGTCCAGAAGGAGTTGAAATCCCGCTGGTAGGAGAAACCGACGCCATGGCGTTGGCTGTTGTCCAGGTAGGAGGTGTATTGGTCGGCCGAGTGGCTGAACAGTTTTATGCGGATGGAACCGCTGCGGTTCAGTTTGATTTCTATGTCGATGTCACCCACCACTTCATTGGTGGATGTGCCGTCAATTTGCTTCTTGTTGCCCACCGTACCGTTCACGATGACGCGGTTGTTGAACAGCTGCGTGCTCAGAGCCACGTCAAAGATATTGCTGCCCGCCTGTGTGGTCTGGTAGTTCAGACCCATGTCCAGCGGAATGTTCAGTTTCTGGAAAATGTTGTTGAGCTGTCCCGACATGATACTGGACACGTTGGAGAACAGGACGTTGGAGCCGCCGGCGGTGCTGATGCCGGACTCTTCGCTGGGCAGGAAGTTGCTGGCGATGAGCAGGTAAATGAACTGCTTCTGCACCTTGTCAACCGTATTCAGGGCAGCATCGACCTGTGCCTGTGTGGTCGGGTTCAGGTCCGGGATGTCGATGC
Organism: uncultured Bacteroidales bacterium; assembly: GCA_946415475.1. GTDB lineage: Bacteria > Bacteroidota > Bacteroidia > Bacteroidales > UBA932 > Cryptobacteroides. The sequence goes on along the minus strand of CAMKSQ010000001.1, from coordinate 22,712 downwards.
TGAAACTCATCTCCGGATTGCTCAGCTTGCCGGTGATGGTGATACCGCAGTTCACGGTGCGGCGGTTGCCGGCACTGCCATCGGCCAGTAAGTTGGACAGGCTGGCTTTGGTGGTGTACAGGCCATGCACGTTGAGGTCCGTATTCATGACATCGCCGTTGAAACGGATGGTACTGCCGTCCTGGATGGTGAATTTGCGGGTGACCAGGTTCATGGCCGAGAACAGGAACGAGCCCTGTGAGATGGCATAGTCGCCGTTGATGGAGAAGGTGCCCTGCGACAGGCGGCTTTCGAGGTTGATGATGCCGTTTCCGCGGGCGCTCAGGGACGATTCAGCATCCACGTCGATATGAAGCTGCATCTGTTCGGTGGCGCGGATCCGGAGTCTCAGCTGGAGGTCGCTTCGGGCCTCTTCCGATGTCTGGGCGGCCATCATGACTTCATAAGGGTCGATATCGTCCTGCGGAGGCTTTTTGAAGCGGAGCATCTCCCGCGAGCGGTCTTCGGAGCTTCCGTCCAAGGAGATATGCATTTCTCCGCCACGGGTAGTGGTGGCGTTCACATCCAGCAGGATCTTGTTCAGCGGGCCGGTGATGGCGGCCGTTCCGCTGGCGGTGGCGTTGCCGTACAGGAGCGGATTCATGCCTCGGGGGATTTCCACCACCTTCATGTCGGTGAGCTGCATGTGGGTGTCCAGCGCCAGGTTCCTGAACCCGTTCATCAGGAGGCTGCCGCCCAGCATACCGCTTCCGCCCAGGCCGTCCGTGATTTGCAGCTGGTTAAAATGCAGACCTGTATCGTCCAGGGCGAGCGGACCGGAAACGTGGTAATTGACCCGGGTGAAATCCACCTGGAGCAGACCGTCGTCCAGTCGGAGCCCATGGCTGCTCGAGTGCGGCTCCTCCAGGGTGCCATCCAGCCCGACCTCTCCGCTGAGGAATCCTTCGAACTTGGCGAAGACGTCTTTCAGGAACGGGGCTGCATATCCCATGTTGAAGCGGTCCAATTGGGCCGCCAGATGAATCTCTCCGTTGGAGGGCTTCAGGTAGCCGCTGGCGTTGATGTTGTTCTTCCCGGACATCAGATTGCTCATTTCCAGGTTGAAACGCTTGTCGGTATCGTCCCAGTTGCTGGCGACATTGAGCTGTCCCATCCGATGGCCGGCTATGTAGGTGGAGTCGCAGCTGATGTTGGCAACCAGGCCGAGGGACGGTTTGGTGGGGGAGAGCAGCAAGGCTTTACCGGTGGCATGACCGGCGAGCGTGGGCAGCAGGCCGCTCAGGGTATTCAGCAGGCCGATGTCGAATTTCTCCATGGTCACGGCCAGGGTGTCCGTACGGTCCGGGGACAAAGCACCGTCGACCAGCAGGATTTCGTTGTCGTGGCGGGCCATCAGCCTGTCGATGGTGAAGCTCTTGCTGCTGTAGCGGATTTCACCGCTGGAGATGCCCCAGCCATTCCCTTTGTAGTAGATGTTGGAAGGCAGGGTGCGGGCGCTTACGATGAGCCCGTCTTTGTCGCGGTCCAGGTCGCCGGAGACGTAGAGTTCTGCGTGGGTGCTCTCCTGATCCTCGTTGTCGAAGGTGTAACCGAAGCCCACCTGGTTGTTGTCCGCATAGAGGGAAATGCGGTTGTTCAGGATTTGCGTACCGGAAAGGGAGATTTGCTTGCCGGTGAGGGAGGCGGTCTGCGCAGCGTCTCCATTGTCGAAGTCCAGCTGCAGGTCCTTGATGAATTTGTCGTTGTAGGCGATGCGCCCGGATTTCACCTGCGCGGTCACCAGACCCGCCTGATCGACATTAAGGGCCATGTGGGTGTTTTTCTCCAGATACAGGCCGGGCACCAGGAAGTTCCATAGCAGCTGCGAGCCTTTCACATTCATTTCCAGGTTGTAAGTGGCCCCTTCCCACGGATCCGGTGCTTCCTCCAGCAGGGCGGGAACATCCCGTTGCAGCACCAGGTATTTGAGGTCGTTGAGGAAGCGGGCGGGGGCGGCATCGCCAACATAGGTGCCCTCCAGGAAACTGGATTCCAGGCGGATGCGGCTGACGTTGTCGTTGACCTGGGCCTGCACCGTGACATCGCCCAGGTCGTCCCTGCCGGTTTCGCTTTCCAGCCAGATATCGCTCAGGTGGATGTCGCCCAGCAGGTCGCGCGTTTCCGTGCGCAGGAAGTTGGACGATGCCTGGAAGCTGATTTTGGAATGCGGCCGTTTGTCCAGGTGGATGGCATGGAGGTCCGCGTAGCCCAGCGAGGCGTAGAAGCGATATAGCGCGTTCTGGGTGTTACGGGAAAGGTTGAAGGTACCTTGGAAGAGGAAATTCAGGTTGGGGTCTGCGGCGATGATGCGCCCGTCGAAGGAATCGTCGCTGTAAACACCCACGGCCGAGATGTCCGAATAATCGTACTCCAGCGCTTGCAGGCGGGAGATGTTCAGGGAGTCCAGCCGGACGTGCATTTTCTCGCCCAGGGTGGCTTCCAGGCCGCTTTTCATGCTGAGCGGCCCCAGGGACGGGGTGTTCAGGATGCGTCCCAGATGCAGGTCTTCCGTCTGGATGGCCCCGCCGATGACGATGGGATTGTAGTTATCGACAACGTTCTTCAAGGTGGCATCGGCCCTGACATTGCCGATGCGGGAACGGAAACTGCCTTTTACTTTCAGCTTGTTCAGGGTGCCTGCCAAGTGGCCGTTGAAGGAGAAGTGCTCGCCGTGGGCCAGTTTCCTCATGTTCAAGTTGGTGCCGGGCGCCCAGGATTTGATGAAGCCGTTCAGGCCGGCCATCGAGAAGCGGAACTGTTCCAACTCCATGTCGAACTCAGTATCCTCGATTTCCGGAAGGCCTACGATGGTGCCATGGCCGCGCAGCTGTACGTCGTTGTTATCGTCCTCTAAGCGGAGCTCTTCCAGTTGCATCTGATCCACCGTGCCGCTTACGTGTCCGCGAAGGCGGCCTTCGAAGGTGATGCCGCCCAGGCCGTCGGCAAAATAGCGGATGGTGGGCATGGAGATGACGGAACCGTCCGCAATGTACGCATCCAGGCGGATTTTGTGGATGAAGTCGGCGTAATCGGCAATGGCGCCGTCCATGATAAAGCGGCTCAGGTGGGCGTCCGTGTGGTCGCTCTGCAGGTGCAGGCCGTCGATGGTGACATTCTGCTTGCCCACCTGCACGTGTTGGGCCGATGCCATGTTGATGCGGAAGCCGGAGCCCGTTTCCTGGGCGATCAGGCGTTGCACCTCGCCGGTGATGAGGGTGTCTTTAACGGCCAGATTGCCGGCGACGAGGTCCTCCACATATACGTTGAAATCGTTCCAGTCGATGGATCCATCGCCATAGGAAAGGCCTTTGGCGTACATCTCCAGCGCATCTTGGATGCTGGCGTAGCGGAAGGTGAAGTGGCTGATCTGCACGAATTTGGCACTGATCACGTCACCCCAGTGGGGAGGTTCGTCGCTCTTTTTTGGCTGGATACGGAATACGCGGTACAGGTTCATGGTGGAGCCGGTGGGGCCGTCAAAGTCCGGTTCGATGGAGAGGTTGAAGACGCCGCCGTCCAGCTTGAGACGCCGCACGTGTATGCCGCTGTCCCGGAACAGGCCCATGAGGTTGAATTTGACCGTGAGGTTGTCGATGCGCCCGAGCGTATCCATGCCGTTCACCACGGGGGCGGGGTCTTTCAGGACGATGTCGTGCAGTACGATGGCGTCGAAGGGACGCAAGGTGACCAGGCCGATGTCCAGGTCCGCGTCAATCTTGTCCCGCAGGCGCTCTACCACCTTGGTGGTGATGAACGTTTGCACCCGCGGCGATTGAATGGCTACCAGTCCCGCCAGAATAAGCAGGAAAAACAGGCCCAGCAGCCATGCCAATATTTTGACCAGACGTCTCATTAACTTACAAAAATAGTAATTTATTACTATCTTTGCAATCGAAATTGCTTACGACGCATATGGCAGACATTATTCTGGGAATAGAATCTTCGTGTGACGACACCTCGGCGGCCGTCATCCGGGACGGTGTTTTACTGTCCAATGTGATTGCCTCTCAGCAGGTTCACAAGGATTTTGGCGGCGTGGTGCCGGAACTGGCGTCACGGGCGCATGAACAGAACATCGTGCCCGTTGTCTCGGAGGCCTTGAGGAAGGCCGGCGTGGAGGCGGGTGACCTGACGGCCATTGCCTTTACACGCGGACCGGGTTTGCTGGGTTCGCTGCTGGTGGGTACTTCTTTTGCCAAGGCGCTTTCCCTTTCCCTGGATATTCCCATGGTGATGGTGAACCACCTGCAGGGGCACATCCTGGCCGGTTTCGTGCGCCAGGAAGGTGTGCCTGTGCGAGAACCGTCGTTCCCGTATCTGTGCCTGCTGGTCTCCGGTGGCAACTCCCAGATTGTGCGGGTGAACAGTCCGCTGTCCTACGACATTCTGGGCCAGACCATTGACGATGCCGTAGGGGAGGCTTTCGACAAATGTTCCAAAATGCTGGGCCTGGGTTACCCGGGCGGTCCGGTGATCGACCGGCTGGCTAAACAGGGGGACCCGGAGCGCTTCCAGTTCGCCAAGCCCAATATCCCTGGGCTGGACTACAGTTTTTCGGGCGTTAAGACCTCGCTCCTGTACTTTGTGCGGGACCAGATGGCGCTGGATCCGGACTTCCTGGAAAAGAACAAGGAGGACCTGTGTGCCAGTTTCCAAAAAACGCTCATCGACGTGCTCATGGGAAAACTCATCCGGGCGGCCAAGGAAACCCGCATCCGGGAAATTACCATCGGCGGCGGTGTCAGCGCCAACAGCGGCCTGCGCCAGCGCATGCTGGAGGAAGGCGCCAAGCGTCACTGGAACGTGTATCTGCCTGAGTTTAAATTCACTACAGACAACGCCGCCATGATCGCCGTGGCCGGCTGGTTCCAGTACAAAGCCGGCGTCCGCACCCCGCTGGATGTGGCCCCCGTCTCCCGCATGGCGGATTTTTAGGTGATCGCTAACAATCTGATTATCAGCTTGTTCCTATATAATCCTCGTTTCGTTTTGCGACGAGGATTTTCGGCATCTTTCTGATTATCAATAAGTTACGGATCACCCTGTTATTACGGAGCGTCCTGATCGCCAACACGGGGTGATTGCTAACATGCTGATAGTGAGCTTTTTACGCAAAATCCTCGTCGCAAAAAGTGACGAGGATTATTAGCAACTTGCTGATATTCAATGCGTTACCGATCAGCGGCGACGGCGCAGTTGATGCCGTCCAGGGCGGAGGAGACAATGCCACCGGCGTAACCGGCGCCTTCCCCGCAGGGGTACAGGCCGGGAACATCCACATGCTCCAGGGTTTCCGGATTCCGCGGGAGGCGGACCGGGGATGAAGTGCGGGACTCTACCCCCAGCAGCAGCGCATCATTGGTGTAGTAACCGCGCATGCCACGTTCCACCATGGGGAAAACTTTCCTAAGGCGGGAGGCAACGTGTTCCGGCAACAATTCATGCAAGGGAGCCGAAACCGTTCCGGGATGATAGGATGTTTTAGGCAAATCCTTAGAAACCAGTCCTCTGCAGAAGTCTTTCATACGCTGGGCCGGGGCTGTGAACGGATGGCGTGCGCCATGCTCCTGCGCATAACGATACATGGCCCGTTCCACATCCCGCTGGAAGTCCATGAGGGCGAACGGCCCCGTATATTCTTCCGGCTGGTCGCCGGGTTCAATCTGCACCACAACACCCGCATCGGCCCATTTGGAATTGCGGGCCGCGTTGGACATGCCGTTGAGCACCACGGTCTCCGGCTCGGTGGAAGAAGGGACCAGGATGCCGCCCGGACACATGCAGAAGGAGAACACGCCGCGGCCGTCTACCTGCTGCACAAAAGAGTATTCTGCCGTTGGCATAAACGGCTGATATTTACCATGATACCGAATCTGGTTCAAGAGCCACTGCGGGTGCTCCACGCGCACGCCCAGGGCAAATCCCTTGGCCTCCAGCGACCAGCCTTTGGCCTGGAAGAGTTCGTAAATATCCCGTGCCGAATGCCCCGTTGCCAGAATCACCTGGTCAGCGGAATAAACGCTTGAGCCACAGTGCACGTCAAAACCACCCTCCGCGCGCCGGACAATATCTGTCACCCGCGCATCGAAATGATATTTCCCGCCATGCTCCTCGATGCAATGCCGGATATTTTTCACCACTTCCGGCAGCTTGTCCGTGCCGATATGCGGATGCGCATCGATCAGGATATCAGGATGCGCGCCAAACGCCACCAACTGGTGCAGCACCTCCCGGATATCGCCCCTTTTGGAAGAACGCGTATATAACTTGCCGTCGCTGAAAGCACCGGCGCCGCCTTCCCCATAGCAATAATTGGAATCTGGATCCAGCACACCCTCTGTGGAAAGCTTAGCCATATCCACCTTACGCCGCTCTACATCTTTTCCCCTTTCCAGGACGATGGGTTTACGCCCCAACTGCAGCAGCTTAAGGGCAGCAAACATGCCCGCAGGACCGGCACCCACCACAATCACGGGACGAGCCTGGTGCACATCCAGATAGGGCGCTACACGATAAGGCTCGTACGGCTCATTGTCCCTGTAAGCCTGCACGCGATACCGGTACAGGATATCCTGCCGGGCATCGATGCTCCGGCGGGTCACTTCCACGTGCCCCACTTTCTCCGGCTTCACCCCCAATGCCTTGGCGGCTGCCTCACGAAGCTGTGCGTCCGTAAGTTCCTTGCCGATTTTCTGTGCTATCTCGAATTCTTTCATAGCTAAATTTTTATCACCGCGCGGCCTTCGCGGCCGTCGACGCAGACGGTGAGGGGGGAGGGCAGCTGTACGTGGCGGAGCCAGGGCGTCTCGTACACGGCCGGGAGGGCGTCCAGGGCGGAAAGGTCCATGGCGTCGCCGCGGCGGGAGTAAGGATCCACATTCACATAGCCCGCATTGAAGGAAGTGAGGTTCTGGAAGAAGTGCGTGCCCTGGGAAGGGTCCACGCGGAAGTCCGGCAGGGCACATTCCACCAGCACGCGGGCCTCGGAAATGTCGCTCCAGGCAACCGGAACGCCCAGGGTGGGGATACTGGAGCCCCATCGGCCAAAACCGATCAGCACGTATTGTTTGCCGGCCGCCCGCAGTTCCGTATTCAGCGCCCGCAGTTCCTCGGCCATTTCCTGGGTTTTCATTTTGTCGAAGGCCGAGGCCTTCAGGTATACCACGTCTTTCAGTCCTTCCAGCCAGCCGGTGCCCAGGGCGCTCTCCGAAGTGATGAGCGCGCCGGAACAATCAATGTTCCTCCAGTCCACATCGGCCCTTAAACTATCGGACGATATTGGCCTGATTTGCAGGGCGTTGAATATGCCCGTTGAAAGGTCTGCTGCAAATTCCAATTCCACGCTTCCCTGCATCTCGGCTACGCAAATATCCAGTAGCCGCTGCACGATGGGAGCCAGCGGGAACGTCCCGTATCGCAGGACGTGGGCGAAGGTGATGGCCTTGGGTCCCTTGGCATAGGGCGAATCGACCATCCGCAGGTTCTCGTAGTCGTAGGTGGAGCACACTTTCTGGAACGAGGCAAAGCGGTCGCAGTCGCTCACCGGGATGCGTTCCAAGTTGATGGCATCGTCCACCGAAGTCTTGAATTTCTCCGGCTGCAGGTTGAGCGCATACATCTCCTGCTGGGTTTCCCGCATGCAAAGTTCCGGCGTGGAAGTTTGCAGTACGTGCTTGGGGTAGGCAGGGGAGAAACGGAGCACCTGGTCGCCATCGACAACGGCTTTCCCCAGGCCGTAAGCCAGTTTCACAATGCCTTCCTCCGACCTTTCATGGCCGATGGGATAGAAATTCACGCTGCGCGCCACGCCGGACAGGGTGGGGAAGAAGAAGCCTTGCTCCTCGCTGCCACACACCTCCTGCAGGATAATGGCCATCTTTTCCTCCGAGATGACGTTGGCCGTAGCGGTGATATAGCCACGCGAGGCGGCAAAATAGACGCTGGCGTACACGCTCTTGATGGCCTTGGCCAGCAGGCGCAGCTGTTGGTCTTCGTTTTCCACCGCCGGAATCATGTAGGTGGAGTATACGCCCGCAAACGGTTGATAATAAGAATCTTCCAGTTTGGACGATGAACGCACGGCGAGCGGTTTCCGCACCACGCGGATAAAGGCGCGCAGGGCGTCGATCAGTTCCGCCGGCAGGTTGGACGATACAAACTCCGACAGGAGTTCCGCATCGGAAATATCGGCATTGATTACGTATTGCAGACCGTTGTCGATAATGAAACGGTCGAAGAATTCCGTGGCGATTACCAGCGTACGCGGCACCGAAAGCTTTACGCCCTCCCATTCCCCGTACAGGTTGTACTTGTACAGGATGTGGTTCAGGAAAGCCAGGCCGCGGGCTTTTCCGCCGATGGAACCCTCTCCCAGGCGGGAGAACCAGATGGTGTCGTTGTAGGTGGCCGGATCGAAGCGGGCCACTACGCCCAGGCTCTGTTTCACGCGGTATTCGTGGATGAGCGCGACGGCGCTTTCCCGGAACGCTTCCGTAGTAGGGAAAGTGGTGTTTTTGAGGGCGCTACCTTCCTCGAAGATACCGCGGGCCAGCAGCCAGCGGGAGACGTAATTCTTGCTCCTGAGCTTCTCCAGCTGCTTTTCCGGCAGCCGGGCGATGAGTTCCTCGGCCCCTTGCAGGTCCTGGGCGCGGTCGGTCTCATGCCCCTTGTCATTGGTGGCGACAAAATCGCCAAAGCCAAATTCCCGGCCGATATACTCCGACAGCTCATGCGTAAGCGTCTTGGAGCGTTTCATCAGGAAACCGGCCCGAAGGCCTTCCGCCACGGAACGCATGCTCTCCTGCGAACTCTGCATAAGGATGGGCATCTTGGGGATTTCCCGGCGAATCATCTTGCACAGGTCCACGCCGGCATCCAGTTTCTCCAGCTCCGGTTTATCGTGTCGATGGAGCACGAAGCCGATGTCGGAAATCACGCCCAGGAGGTTCTCCTTGTACTGGTTATAGAGCTGCACGGCATCGTCATAGTTGGTGGCCATGAGGATCTTGGGCCGGGCGCGTTTGCGGAAAATCTGCTGCTCCTCGTTGAGGGCGTCGCGCACGGAGGCTACGTTTTGCTGGAGGACCAGTTTGTACAGCAGCGGCAGATAGGTGGAGTAGTAGCGGACGGAGTCTTCCACCAGCAAAATGCACTGTACGCCGCCCTGAAGGATGTCCTGCGGGGCATTCATGCTGTCTTCCAGCAGTTTGATGATGGCGATAATCAGGTCCGTGCTGCCGTTCCAGTTGAAGATATGGTCGATATGGCTCAGGTCCCGCTGCTCCAGTTGCCGGTAAACCTCCTTGGAGAAGGAGGTGAGCAGTACCACCGGGGTGGAGGCGTCGAACGCCTTCATCCGGGCGGCAAAGTCAAACACGTCCACTTCGCCCACGTTGTACAACGTAATCACCAGGTCCCATCGGCCTCCCTGCTGGGCGCGTTCCAGGGCCTCGCGGGTGCTGGAGGCCCGTTCAAAGACGGGCGGGCCGCTCAGGTTCAGTTCTGCGTACTCGTGGGAGATACGCATGTCCAGCCGGCCGTCTTCTTCCAGCGAGAAATTGTCGTAATTGTTGCAAACCAGCAGGATCCGGCGGATCCGTTTGGCCATGAGGTTGGACGTGTTGTTCATAGTCTTTTATACGAGTCCCTGGTCGCTCATCGCGGCGGCTACCTTGATGAAGCCGGCCAGGTTGGCTCCCTTGACGTAATTGACGCTTCCATCGGCCTCGGTGCCGTATTTGAGGCAGGCTTCGTGGATGTCGTGCATGATGCGGCGCAGGTATTGGTCCACTTCTTCCGAGGTCCAGCGCATGCGCATGGAGTTCTGGCTCATCTCCAGGCCGCTGGTGGCTACGCCGCCGGCGTTGGAGGCCTTACCGGGCGAATACAGCAGGCCGGCGCCCTGGAAGATGCGGATGGCTTCCGGGGTGGAAGGCATGTTGGCACCTTCCGCTACGCAGACGCAACCGTTCTTGACCAGGATTTCGGCATCGGCCTTCTCGATCTCATTCTGCGTGGCGCAGGGGAGGGCGATGTCGCAAGGGATACGCCAGGGGCGCTCGCCGGGATAATAGGTGGCCTGCGGGAACTTCTGCGCATATTCCTTGATGCGGCCGCGGCGGAGGTTCTTGAGCTCGAAGACATAAGCCATCTTCTCTTCGTTGATGCCTTCCGGGTCGTAGATGAAGCCGTCGGAGTCGGACAGGGTCTGGACGATGGCACCCAGGCGCATGGCCTTCTGTGCGGTGTACTGGGCCACGTTGCCGGCGCCGGAGATGTTCACGCGTTTGCCCTCGAAGCTGAGGCCGCGGGTTTCCAGCATCTGGCTGGTAAAGTAGCACAGACCGTAACCGGTGGCCTCCGGACGCAGCAGGGAGCCGCCCCAGGCCTGGCCTTTACCGGTAAGGGTGCCGGAAAATTCATCCCTCAGACGCTTGTACTGGCCAAACAGATAACCAATCTCACGACCGCCTACACCGATGTCACCGGCAGGAACGTCCGTATTAGGGCCGATATGGCGGCACAGTTCCGTCATGAAGCTTTGGCAGAAACGCATGACCTCTGCGTCTGACTTGCCGCGCGGGTTGAAGTCGCTGCCACCCTTGGCACCGCCCATCGGAAGGGTTGTAAGAGCGTTTTTGAAAGTCTGCTCAAACGCCAGGAACTTCATGATGGAGAGGTTCACGCTGGGATGGAAGCGCAGGCCGCCTTTATACGGGCCGATGGCGCTGTTGTTCTGCACGCGGAAGCCGCGGTTGATGTGTACGTCTCCACGGTCATCCATCCAGGGAACACGGAAAATGACGATGCGTTCCGGCTCCACGATGCGCTCCAGGATTTTCTGGTCCATGAGCTGCGGATTCTCGGTCACATAGGGGGCTACGCTTTCCACCACCTCGCGCACGGCCTGGTGGAACTCGTTTTCACCGGGGTTGCGGGCAATGACCTCGCCCATGAAGCCCTCGATGTAGTTGCGGGTGAAATTATCCATAACTTATTCTTGTTTAATACACTACTATTAAGGCGCAAATTTACACAAAATTTTGTTATCTTTGTGAGTTATGGTACCGGAACTTATTGGAAAATACGTCTTTTTGGTGCAACTCTTTGTGGAAGCAGGGGAGCGGGGACTCTCCTGGAAAGAAGTTTCGCGCCGTTGGGAAAGCCGTTTCGGGGAGTCTTACCCCCGCCGTTCGTTCCTGAACCACCGTGCCGCCGTAGAGGAAGTTTTTGGGATCGTGATCACCTGCGACCGGAGTACCAACCTGTACAAAATCGACGCGGCGGAAAGTGCTGTGGATAAGCGCGCTGCGGTAGATTACCTCATCAATACCTTCACCGTAAACAGCCTCCTTACGCTGGGGCAGGAACGCCTGCGGGGAAGGGTGAGCGTGGAGGATGTACCATCGGGCCAAAAGTACCTTACCGTGCTCATGCAGGCCATGCTGGAAGGGGAGGTGCTGCGCATCCGCTACCGCAAGTATTTAAGCGCCCAGGCCGATGTCCGCACGGTCCGTCCGTATGCCCTGCGGGAGTTCGCCAAACGCTGGTACCTGGTGGCCTACAGTGAGGAGGCCGCCATGCTGCGGGTGTACGCCCTGGACCGTCTGCTGGCGATAGAGCGCACGGGTGACAAGTTCAAGATGCCGGGCGGATTCAATGTAGAAACGGCTTTCGAGGCCAGCTACGGCATGTACCTTCCGGAGGCCGGGCAAGCACCCGTCCTGGTAAAACTCCGGACCACCCTGCGGGAAGCCGCCTATTTGCAGGACCTGCCCCTGCACCCCAGCCAGACGCTGGTGTCGCAGGAAGGGGAGTACTGCACGTTTGCCCTGCGGCTCATTCCCAATCCCAACCTGGTGATGGAGCTCTGCAAGCATGGTCCCGGCCTGGAAGTCCTGGAACCGGAGAGTCTGCGGCAAGCGGTAAAAGAAGCCTTGGAAAAAACATTACAATTATATGAAAACTAAGTATTTAGCATCGGCGGTTGCGGCACTGGCCCTCGCTGCCTGTAACAACACGGAAATGAAACCGGACAAAGCGTATATCGGCCCCTCCTCCCTGCAAGTGGAAGGCGGGCACATGACCCCGGAGCTGCTGCTCTCGCTGGGGCGCCTGAGCGACCCTCAACTGTCGCCGGACGGAAAGACCATCCTGTATGGCGTCAGCTATACTTCCATTGCGGAGAACCGCAGCGTGCGCAACCTCTTTGTGATGCCTGTGGAGGGCGGTGAGCCCACGCAACTGACCATGGACGGCAAAAGCATTGCTTCGGCCCGATGGAGCCAGGACGGCAGCGCCATATACTTCCTGCAGGGCGGCCAGTTGTACAAGGCCCCGTTCAAAAACGGCAAACTGGGCAAGCGTACGCAGCTTTCGGACATCCCTGCCGGCATGGACGATTATCTCCTCTCGCCGGACGAGTCCCAACTGATTTACGTGTCCAATGTTCACAGCGCAGTGGAGGTCCCGGCAGACACCGATCCGCTGCTTTCCAAGGCGGAGGCCTATGCCACGGAAGACCTGATGTATCGGCACTGGGACCACTGGGTGACGGACATTCCGCACAGCTTTGTGGCTACACTCGGCAATGGAGTCATTCGCGAAGGCATGGACATCCTGGGAGAGGACGAGGCCTTCTTCCAGCTGCCCAACGGCCCCTTCCCGGATGTGGCGGACCTTTGCTGGAGCCCGGACGGCCGGTACATCGCCTATTCCTGCAAAAAGCTGGCAGGGAAGCAATATGCTTTCTCGACCAATACCTGTATCTATATTTATTGCCCGCTTACGGGCCAGACCACCCAGGTAACCTCCAAGGGCGGCTATGATACGCACCCCGTCTGGAGTCCGGACGGCAGCAAGCTGGCCTGGCTTTCCATGGAGCGCGACGGCTATGAGGCGGACAAGGTGCGCCTGATGGTGGCATCGGTCCGCTATGAGGAAGAAGGGGAGGGACAGACCGACAATCCCGTGGTGGAGGACATTTGCGACGTGACATCGGCCTTTAAATACAATGCCGATGGGCCCGTGTGGGCGGCGGACAGCCAGTCCATCTACTTTGCCGCGCTGGCGGAAGGCCTCCAGGGTATTTTCAACGTGGTGCTTTCCCAAACGCCTGAAATCGTGCGCCTTACGGCCGATAACCTTTGGTTCGATTTTGGCTCGCCCTTTGGCGTGACGCAGGATGGGACGCTGCTCACCACCTACGCTTCCATGGATTTCCCGACGGAGCTGGTGGCCGTGACCGATAATTCCATCAAGCAGCTCAGCTTTGAGAACGAGCACCTGCTTTCGCAGCTGGATTCGCACGAGACCGAGGCCCGCTGGCTGGATACCGTGGACGGGGAGAAGATGCTCACCTGGGTGCTCTATCCGCCCCAGTTCGACGCCTCCAAGACCTATCCGGCCATCGAAATTTGCCTGGGCGGTCCGCAGGGAACGCTTTCGCAGGGCTGGAGCTATCGCTGGAATTATCTGCTCATGTGTCATCAGGGCTATGTGGTGGTGCTGCCTAACCGGCGCGGAACCACGGCCTTCGGCCAGCCCTGGTGCGAGGAAATCTCCGGCGACTATATCGGCCTTAATATGCAGGATTACCTTACGGCTGCCCGCAACATTAAGGCGGAACCGTATGTGAGTGGCGTCGCTGCCTGTGGCGCTTCTTACGGCGGGTACAGCATTTATTATCTGGCCGGTATTCACGGCGACATGTACGACTGCTTCATTTCCCATGCGGGTATTTTCAACGAGGAGCACATGTACATGACCACGGAAGAGATGTGGTTCCCCAACTGGGACAATGGCGGCATCCCCATGGAATATGCCTATACGGAGGGCCAGACGGGTCCTGCCGGTGACGGTATCACCTTTGGCGGCCTGCAGCAGGCCGGCTCTCCCTGGAGCAACAAGCCCGCTGCCGTGCGTCACTATGCCAATTCCCCGCACAAGCTGGTGCGGAACTGGCACACGCCCATCCTCTGCATCCATGGCGGCTCGGACTTCCGCGTGCCGGTGGATGAGGGTATGGCTGCCTTCAATGCGGCTCAAATGATGGGTGTACCGTCCAAACTCATCGTGTTCCCTAACGAGAACCACTGGATCCTGAAGCCCCAGAACGCCCTCTATTGGCACCGCAGCTACTTTGGCTGGCTGGATCGCTGGATGAAGGCGGAGTAAGACCCTTCTGCAAAAGGTTGGTTGCATCATTGCAAAAGGTTGGTTTTCAAGTGACCAGCCTTTTGCACGTAAATGGCCCTGGGAATATGCGAGAGGCCGTTCCGCTGTCAAAGGTTGGCGTCACAAAATCCAGCCATTGACAGAACTGCCGCCAACCTTTGACGACGGACAAATAATTACTGAATCCCGACGAATACCGGCTTGGAAACGTGAATCCGGCGGCCTGTATCCTGCAGGCTGCCGCTTTTTTTGTCCCGGCGGTAGATTTCCACCTGGTCCGTATCCCGGCAAGCCACCAGAACCCACTGTTCCAGGACCGTGAAGTTCCGGGGATGGCTGCCCGTCTGCTGGTAGGCGATTTTCTCCAGAAGGCCATCTTCTGTGACTTTGAAAATGGCCACGCCGTCGTTTTGCAGACGCAGGCTGGCGTATAAATACTTGCCGTCCGGGCTCAGGTGCAGGTCTGCGGCGCCGCGGGCGTCTACCTCATCGGCCTTCACCACTTGCAGGAGGGTCATTTCCGGGTAACTGAGCACGGCGATGTCGCCGGAAAGCTCGCCAATGCAGTAGAGGCGGTTCCCGTTCAGCAGCAGATGACGCGGGCCGAAATCCGCAGGCAACTGGGCCCGTTTCCGGAAGTTGGTTGCACCCAGCGGCGTAATGTCCATCGAGCTGATGGCATCGGCACTGAACTCAGTGAACAGCAGTTGCTTATCGGGCGTAAAGAGAGCGCAATGCACATGCGGTTTGTCCTGCCGGGAAAGGTCGAGACCGCCCGTGCTGCTGAACACCAGACTGTCCAGCGGAGCGATGCCGCCATCGTCCTTTAATTGATATACAGCCAGGGAGCCGCCGCTGTAGTTGGCCACTGCCAGGAAACGGCCGTCGGTGGACACGTAGCAGGGGTCCTCACCCCCATTCGGAAGGCCGGTGGGCTGGCTGCCCAGGAGTTCGAACCCGCCCCCGCCATAGCGCCAGGCCCACACGGAAGCCGTGCTGTCCGGCATCTCGCTCACTGCGTACACCTTGTTCCCGTCAATGGCCAGGAAGGACGGATTGGGCATGGGTGCCTTGGCGGGTTCCCCCGGAAGGACATCGCCCTTATCCAAATCGAAACCGTAGGCAAAGAACCCGTCCGAATAGGTTCCGACAAACAAGGTGGCAGACTGTTGGCAGGCGCTCAGGGCGGCCAGCATGGTGAGGATGGCAAGGATTCGTTTCATATCCACAAAGATAGAAAAAAATTGTATCTTTGTAAGGATGAACCTGGATACGGCCATACAGTACCTGCCGGGGGTGGGGCCCAAACGGGCGGAACTCCTGCAAACCGAGCTGGGAATCAGCACGGTGGGGGACCTGGTGCGTACGTATCCTTTCCGCTACATCGACCGTAGCAGCATTGTCCGTATTGCCGATATCCATCCGGACCTGGCCCAGGTGCAAGTGCGTGCCATGGTCACCAAGGTCCGCCTCTACGGCAAGAACGGCGTGGAACTCCCCGCGGAGAAGCTGAAATACAACATGGTGAGCCGCTTAAGCGTCATCGTGGCGGATGAGAGCGGCGAAATGGAGATGGTTTTTTTCAAGGGCGTCAAGTGGATGCACGCCCGCCTGATTCCCGGCCACTCGTTCATCTTCTTTGGGAAACCGGCCGTTTTTGGCACGCGGCTCAACATGGTCCATCCGGAAGTGGATGCACCGGACAGTGCCAATACCGGCGTCCTCACCGGGGTATATACCTCTACGGAAAAACTCAAGACCGCCGGCATCACGGGCAAGGTGATGCTCAAACTGATCGGCACGGCCCTGGAAGGCGTATTGCCTACCCTGCAGGACACGCTGCCGGACTATATCTTAAAGGAAAAAGGGCTGGTTCCCCTCACTTATGCGTTAAGGCAAATCCACTTCCCGGTGGATCAGAATGCCCTGGCCAAGGCCACCTATCGGCTCAAATTCGAGGAACTTTTCCTCCTGCAGCTGTCCCTGCTCAAGCAAAAATACGTCCGCAGCCGCAGCGCCGTCGGGCTCAATATGCCGGCCGTAGGAGAGGCGTTCAACGCTTGCTACAACGCGCTTCCGTACGAACTGACCAATGCGCAAAAGCGCGTAATCCGGGAAATCCGTGACGATATGCGCAGCGGCCACCAGATGAACCGCCTGCTGCAGGGCGATGTAGGCTCCGGCAAAACCATGGTGGCGGTGCTCAGTGCCCTCATCGCTGTGGGGAACGGCTACCAGGCCTGCGTCATGGCGCCCACGGAAGTGCTTGCCCAGCAGCATTTTGCCAACGTATCCAAGTACCTCAGGCCCACGGGCGTAAAGGTTGCGCTCCTTACCGGCAACACCGGCGTCAAAGACCGCCGGGAAATCCATGCGGGGCTGCAGGACGGAAGCATCGGAGTGCTTATTGGCACACATGCGCTCATAGAAGATACGGTGCATTTCCGGGCTTTGGGGCTGGCTATTGTCGATGAGCAACACCGCTTTGGCGTGGACCAGCGCGCCCGGCTCTGGAACAAAGGATGGCAGGGCGTTCCGCCGCACGTGCTGGTAATGACCGCCACGCCCATTCCGCGCACCCTGGCCATGACCCTGTACGGGGATCTGGACGTCTCCGTGATTGACGAAATGCCCCCGGGCCGTAAGCCCGTTCAAACGTTGTGCGTAGGCGAGGGAAAGCGCCACGCCATGCACAATTTTATCCGGGACGAGATTGCCAAAGGACGGCAGGCCTTCATCGTATATCCGCTCATTTTCGAAAGCGAAAAACTGGACTACAAGAACCTGGAACTGGGGTACGAGGAAATTGTGAAAGCCTTCCCGCTGCCGCAGTATAAGGTGGCCATCGTCCATGGTCAGCAGACGCCGCAGGAAAAAGCGTTCAACATGGACGCTTTTGTGGCTGGGCGCGCCAACATCCTGGTTTCCACCACGGTTATTGAGGTGGGCGTGGATGTGCCCAATGCCTCCGTGATGGTCATCGAAAGTGCGGAGCGCTTTGGCCTAAGCCAGTTGCACCAGTTGCGTGGTCGTGTAGGACGGGGTGCGGAACGCTCCTATTGTATACTCATGCGGGGCACCAAGGTCTCCAAGGAAAGCCAGAAGCGCCTGGACCTGCTCTGCGCCACGGAAAACGGCTTTGAACTGGCCGAGGAAGACATGAAGATGCGCGGCCCCGGAGACCTGGAAGGCACCCAGCAAAGCGGCCTTCCCATTAGCCTCAACATTGCCTCCCTGGCCAAGGACGGGCTCATCCTGTCCGATGCCCGCGGCTATGCCCAGCACATCCTGGACCAGGATCCGGGCCTCACCCAGGACCGCAATGCCCCGCTCGCCGCAGAGCTCAAGCGGGACAAATACCAAACCAAGGATTATTCCCAGATTTCCTAATTATTTGTCCGTCGTCAAAGGTTGGCGGCAGTTCTGTTAAAGGTTGGCGGCAGTTCTGTCAATGGCTGGATTTTGTGACGCCAACCTTTGACAGCGGAACGGCCTCTCGCATATTCCCAGGGCCATTTACGTGCAAAAGGCTGGTCACTTGAAAACCAACCTTTTGCAATGATGCAACCAACCTTTTGCAGGGTGGGGCCCGATAATTATTTCTCCACCAATCTCCCTTCCATTAAGGAATCGTACTGGAGGCGTTTCCGGAAAATGTCGATGGCGGTGTAGATGGCGCTCATCATGGAACGCGGGTCTGCCTCGTCCCGGCCGGCCATCTCATAGGCGGTGCCGTGGTCCGGCGACGTGCGTACCACGGGCAGACCGGCGGTGTAGTTGACGCCATCGGCAAAGGCCAGGGCCTTGAACGGAGCCAGGCCTTGGTCGTGGTACATGGCCAGCGTAGCGTCAAAGCGGCTGTAATTGCCCAGCCCGAAGAATCCGTCGGGGGAGTAGGGGCCAAAGGCCTGGATGCCTTCCTCCTGGGCGGCTTTTACGGCCGGCAGGATGATGTTCTGCTCTTCGTCGCCCAGTAGGCCGCCGTCCCCGCAGTGCGGGTTCAGGCCCAGCACGGCAATCTTGGGGTCCGCCACGCCAAAGTCGCGCTCCAGGGAGGCTTTCATGATGCGCAGTTTGCCCAGGATGGCTTCCTGGGAGATGCTTCCCGGAACGTCCCGGAGCGGGATGTGGCCGGTGACTACGCCAATCTTGATTTGGTCGCTGACCATGATCATGGTGACATCGTCCACGCCAAACTCCTTCTGAAGGAATTCCGTGTGGCCGGTGTTGGAGAAGCCTTCTGCATTCATGGCGCGCTTGTTGATGGGCGCGGTGACCAGGACGTCTATCTGTCCGTCCTTGAGGTCCTTAACGGCGGCGTCCAGCGCGGCGATGGCGTTTTTGGCGCTTTCCGGGGTGCTCTGGCCGGGTTCTGCGTAAATATTGTCCGGCAGGCAGTTTACCAGGTTGATTTTGCGCGGACGGGCATCCGATGCGGACGAAATCACGTTCACGTCCATGGGGCCGATGTTGTGCAGCGTTTTCCGGTAAAAGCCCAGCAGTTTGGAGGAGCCGTAAATGACAGGGGTAAAGGAGTCCAGGATGCGCTCGTCCGCGAGGGATTTGATGATGACCTCGTAGCCGATGCCGTTGCTGTCTCCTTGGGTGATTCCCACAACAAGTTTAGGGAGTGCCATATTCTTTGGTTTTAAAGCAATTGTGTGTTTTCTGCCAGATAGCCGCTGTCTTCCGGCAGGTTGGGTTGATGGTAAGCAGCTACGGCCAGTTGGTCGCAGCGCTCGTTTTCCGGATGGCCGGCATGGCCCTTGAGCCAGTGGAATGCTACGCGGTGCCGTTTGTATACGGCATCGAAACGGAGCCACAGGTCCACGTTCTTTTTGCCTTTGAAGCCGATGGTCTTCCATTTGTCCAGCCAGCCCTCGTTGAGCGCCTTTACCACATAGGAAGAGTCGCTCCAGACATGTACCTCCGCGTTGTCCCAGCGGATTTGTTCCAGTCCGATTATGACGGCCAGCAGTTCCATCCGGTTGTTAGTGGTGCAGGAGAAACCGCCCGACAACTCTTTCTCATAGCTGCCGCAGCGAAGGACGATTCCGTATCCTCCGGGACCGGGGTTGCCGCTGGCGGCGCCGTCGGTATAAAGGTAAATCGGTGGTTTCTTCTCTGTCATAGTATGCAAAAGTACGGATTTTATGTTATCTTTGCAAACTATGGAATGCACAAAGGAACAAGTGAAAGCGCAAGTGGCGGCCTCCGCCCAAGTGATGGAAGCCTACTTGCAAGATGAAAAGGCGATGCAAGCCCTGGCTACGGTTGCCAATCTGCTGGTAAAAACTTATCGACAGGGAGGAAAAACCCTCTGGGCGGGCAATGGCGGCAGCGCGGCGGATGCCCAGCACATGGCGGCGGAACTGGTGAACAAGTTCCGGCTCAACCGCTCCGGTCTTCCGTCCATGGCCCTTACGGTGGACACGTCCATCCTTACCGCCATCGGCAACGATTATGGCTATGACCAGGTGTTTGCCCGTCAAATTATTGCCTGTGGCAATGCGGGGGACGTTTTTATCGGCCTGTCCACTTCCGGCAATTCGCAGAACCTGCTGCGGGCGCTGGAGGCCTGCCGGGAGAAGGGGATAGTCACCGTGGCGTTGGTGGGCGCCAATGCTTGCGGCATGGATGCCTACGACTATGTGCTGCGCGTACCGTCGGCGGATACCCCGCGCATCCAGGAGTGCCATACGCTTATCGGCCATATCCTGTGCGATTATGTGGAACAGAGCCTGTTTGGGAACCATAAATAAGATTTTTTTAGGAAATTCGTTAATATCTATGATATTATCGGATTTTTTTGTAACTTTGCGTCGCTTTAACGAATTGTAAGAAATTTTTACCATTTAGTTACATTTTCATATGAATAAAATTGCAATCAACGGTTTTGGCCGTATCGGTCGTCTGGCTTTCCGTCAGATGTTCGAGGCAGATGGCTATGAAGTAGTCGCCATCAATGACCTCACAAGTCCTAAAATGCTCGCTCACCTTCTCAAGTATGATACCGCCCAGGGTGGTTTCGCCGGCAAGTTCGGTGAGGGTAAGCACACCGTAGACTATAAGGACGCTGTGCTCGCAGAAGACGGTAAAACTGTTGTTACTCCCGGTTCCATCATCGTGGATGGCAAGGAGATCACCATTTATGCAAAGCCCAACGCCGCTGAGCTCCCTTGGGGCCAGCTGGATGTAGACGTAGTGCTCGAGTGCACCGGTTTCTACACTTCCAAGGCAAAGGCTTCTGCTCACCTCCAGGCTGGTGCCAAGAAGGTTGTCATCTCCGCTCCTGCAGGCAATGACCTCCCCACCATCGTGTACAACACCAACCACAAAGTCCTCACCCCTGCAGACACTGTGATCAGCGCTGCTTCCTGCACCACCAACTGCCTCGCCCCTATGGCCGATGCCCTGAACAAATACGCTCCCATCCAGAGCGGTATCATGAGCACCATCCACGCCTACACCGGCGACCAGATGATCCTCGACGGCCCTCAGCGCAAGGGTGACCTCCGCCGCAGCCGTGCAGGTGCCTGCAACATCGTTCCCAACTCCACCGGCGCCGCCAAGGCTATCGGTCTTGTGATTCCGGAACTCAACGGCAAGCTCATCGGCAGCGCCCAGCGTGTTCCCACTCCTACCGGTTCCACCACCATCCTGGTTGCTGTTGTGAAGGGTAAGGACGTTACCGTGGAAGGCATCAACGCCGCCATGAAGGCCGCCTCCACCGAGTCCTTCGGTTACACCGAGGACCAGATCGTGAGCTCCGACATCATCGGCATGAAGTTCGGTTCCCTGTTCGACGCCACCCAGACCATGGTCTCCAAGATCGACGACAACACCTATCAGGTTCAGGTCGTTTCCTGGTACGACAACGAGAACTCCTACACTTCCCAGATGGTTCGCACCATCAAGTACCTGGCAGAACTCAAATAAGCCTGCGTGAGGTTTCTTAAGACAAGGGGCAAGCTCTTTTGGGGTTTGCTCCTTTTTTTCTATCTTTGTTCCATGCCTGGCAGACTGGACAGATTATGAAATATTACATCATTGCCGGTGAAGCTTCCGGAGACCTTCACGGAAGCAACCTCATGAAGGGCCTGTATGCGCAGGACCCTTCGGCCGATATCCGTTTCTGGGGCGGAGACCTCATGAACGGCGTTTACAAGGCGCATCAGGCAGGGGAGGGCCTGGTAAGAGATTACCGGGATACGGCCGTGATGGGCTTTTGGGAGGTGCTCCTCAAGGGCTTCTCCATCGCCCGGAATGTGAAGGACTGCAAGGCGGATATCGCCGCCTTTAAGCCGGATGTGGTAATTCTTATCGACTATCCCGGATTCAACTTCAAGATTGCCGAGTTTGCGCACGGGGCGGGGTACAAGGTGTATTATTACATCGCGCCCAAGGTGTGGGCGTCCCGCGAGGGGCGTATCCGCAAGATTAAGGCCTGGGTGGACCGCCTGTTCATTATCTTCCCGTTCGAGATTCCGTATTTTGAGTCCAAGGGCGTACCGTTTACCTACGCGGGGAATCCGCTGGTGGATGCTATTGACCAGAGTCCGGCCATGACGGAACCCCGGGAGGCGTTTTTCCAGCGCACAGGCCTGCCGGATGCGCCTTATATCGCCCTTTTGGCCGGCTCGCGAAACATGGAGATCGGCAGCATGATGCCCACTTTCATGCAGTTTGCCGATGTGTGGCACGCGGAGAATCCGTCCTGCCATTTTGTGGTGGCGGCGGCGCCGTCCCGCTCCATGAAGGATTATGAGAAGTACGTGGGCGGACGCCCGTACGTGCACGTGGTGTTCGGGGAAACGTATGGCGCCCTCAGGCATGCCCAGGCGGCCATCATCAATTCCGGCACCGCTTCGCTGGAAGCCGCCCTGATCGGCACGCCGCAAATGGTGGGTTACCAGATGTCGGCCCTTACGGCGTTCATTGCGCGCCGCATTGTGAAAGTGCCGTACGTGTCTCTAGCTAACTTGATTATTAACCGCCAGGCATTCAAGGAATTCCTGCTGGAAAACTTCACCCTGGAGAACCTGGTGGCAGAGATGCGCCGCATCACCGAAGACGCCGCCTATCGACAAAAAATGCTGGCCGATTACGCCGAAGTCCGCCAGCTCCTCGGCGGCTCCGGCGCCTCCACCGCCGTCGCCAAAGCCATGGTCTCGTCCTTAAAATTGCCCCAAAACAAGGACGAGAAGGCCTGAACCGGGCTCTCGTCCTCAAAAAGGGCCCAAAACAAGGACGAGAAGGTAACGTGGGCACATTACTCCACAAAAAAACCAGGCCGGGCACCACATTCGGAGGCCGGAGGTCGACTTGAGCCCCTCTCCCGAGGAGAGGGGCTGGGCAGAGGGTAACGTGGATAGAGGTTTATACCCACAAAAAAAGCAGGCCGAAGCCTGCTGCTTTTTTTGTGGAGTATAGGGGAGTCGAACCCCTGACCTATAGATTGCGAACCTATCGCTCTAGCCAACTGAGCTAATACCCCG